>NZ_LGQZ01000029.1 GCF_003116015.1 Azospirillum sp. TSO22-1 | reverse complement strand
GGTAACGAAGTTAACGAGCGCCGAAGGCGATCGTAGGCGGAGCGCGGTCGCCCGACTTGCGGGCGACCGGTGGAGGGGACCCGCGCAGCGGGGAGGGTGGGAGCTACGGCTTCGCGGGATGACCGCTGCCCCCACCCATCCTCCCCCACCGGAGGCGGGGGGGCTCAGAGCCGCTCCGCCGAGAACGTATCGCAGGCGTCCAGCCGGCCGCTGTCCATGCCGCGCTTGAACCAGCGCACGCGCTGGGCGGAGCTGCCGTGGGTGAAGCTGTCGGGCGTCACCCGGCCGCGCGCCTGCTGCTGGAGGCGGTCGTCGCCGATGGCGGTCGCGGCGTTCAGCGCTTCGTCCACGTCGCCGGGCTCCAGGACGCCGCGGCGCTGCGCGGCGTTGCCCCACAGGCCGGCGAAGCAGTCGGCCTGCAACTCCAGGCGCACCGACAGCGCGTTGGCCTCCGTCTTGGAGGCGCGCTGCTGCGCCTCGCCGACCTTCTGCGAGATGCCCAGCAACGTCTGCACGTGGTGGCCGACCTCGTGCGCGACGACGTAGGCCTGGGCGAAGTCGCCCGGCGCGTGGAAGCGGTCGCGCAGGTCGCGGTAGAAGCCGAGGTCGATGTAGACCTTGCGGTCGAGCGGGCAGTAGAACGGCCCCATCGCCGACTGCGCCGTGCCGCACGCCGAGTCCACCGCGCCGGAGAACAGCACCAGCCGGGGCTCCTGGTAGGTGCGCCCCATCTGCTGGAAGGCGGCGTTCCAAGTGTCCTCGGTGTCGGCCAGCACGTGGCCGACGAAGCTCTTCAGCTCGTCCTCGGCGCCGGAGCGTGGGGCGCGCTGCACCGTGGTGGTGCGCGGCGCCGTGGCGACCGTCGGGTCGCCGCCGCCCAGCAGCGCCATCGGGTCGATGCCCAGCACCCAGGAGATCAGAAACACCGCCACCAGCCCGCCGATGCCCAGGCCGCCGCGGCCGATGGGGATCGGGATGCCCATGCGCCCGCCGCCGAAACCACCGCCGGAATAGCCCTCGTCACGCCGGTCCTCGATGTTCTCGCTCTCCCGCCCGTCCTGCCAGCGCATGCCGTCCTCCCGTTCCGATGAAGGGAAAACCAGCGGCAACGGGGCGGCGTTCCACCGTTCAGCGGTCGCGCAGCGCCTGCCGGTAGATGTCGGCCAGACCGATTTCCGCGCCGAAGCGCGCGATGCGCACCATCGCGTCGGGGCCGATCAGGTACACCGGTGCGCCCCAGGGCTCGCCGGGCCGGCGGCTCCAGTGCTGGGCGTAATGCTCGTCCTGTTCAAGGAACAGGATGTCGGTGATGGACTCGACGGCCTGATAGGCGCGCAGCTTCCGCAGCATCTCCGACGCGCTGTTGGAGGGCGACAGCACCTCCACCACCAGCACCGGGTCTCCATCGCCGTCGCCACAACGGACCATCACGTCCGGGCCAAGCCGGAAATCGGCTTCCAGGCGGATGTCGATCCCGGTTCCGGTTTCGACCCGGCAGTCCGCCTCGGCGGCGCGGATGGCCTGGAACAAGGCCACCACCAGGGAGGCGGCGACCTGTCCGTGCCGTGCGCTGGGGAACGCCTGGGCGACGACAACCTCACCGTCGATCAGTTCGGCGCGGCGGTCGCCGAAATCCATCGAGTCGAACTCTTCGAGCGTTATCGGTTCGAGCTTGCGTGCGGGGTCGGACATCGCGGCCTCCATCTCACCGCTAGAGGGTGCGTCCGCGCTGCCTGCGGTTCAAGGGGCTTGAACCGCTCTCCGGGATGTTTAGCCGTGTTTAGGGTTCGTAGCGGTGCCTGGTGCCGGTGAAGTCCTCGACGGTGCCGTCCTCGGCCACCCAGGCCGGCGCGGCCGGTGCCTTGCCGTGGCCGCCGGGGATGTCCAGCACGTAGGTCGGCTGGCAGACGCCGGACACCCGGCCGCGCAACGCCTTCACCAACGCCTGCCCCTCGGCGATGGACGGGCGGAAGTGGCTGGTGCCGGGGGCGAGGTCGGGATGGTGCAGGTAGTAGGGCTTGACCCGGTGGCGGACCAGGGCGCGGAACAGCGCCTCCAGGCTTGCCGCGTCGTCGTTGATCCCCTTCAGCAGCACCGTCTGGCCGAGCAGCGGGATGCCGGCATCGGCCAGTCGCGCCAGTGCCGCCGCGGGCTCGGCGGTCAGCTCGCCGGCGTGGTTGGCGTGCACGGCGACCCAGGTCGTCACGCCCTCGGCGCGCAGGGCGGAGACCAGTTCCGGCGTCACCCGCGCCGGGTCGGCGACCGGCACGCGGGTGTGGAAGCGGACGACCGCGACGTGCGGGATGTCGGCCAGCACCTGCACGATGGCGGACAGGCGGCGCGGGCTGAGCAGGAAGGGGTCGCCGCCGGTGACCACCACTTCCCACACTTGCCCGTGTTCGCGCACGTACGCCAGGGCGGCGTCCAGCTCGGCGGGGGAGAGCGCGTCGCCGCCGGGGCCGACCATCTCGCGGCGGAAGCAGAAGCGGCAGTACACCGCGCAGGCGTGCAGCGGCTTCAGCAGCACGCGGTCGGGATAGCGGTGGACGATGCCCTTGACCGGCGAATGGGAGTCGTCGCCGATGGGGTCGGCCAGCTCCGACGGCGCGGTGTACGCCTCCTCGGGAGAGGGGATGTACTGCGCGTACAGGGGGTCATCTGGTTTTGCGCCGGCCAGCCGCTCCAGCACGTACGGGGTCAGCGCCACGGCGTAGCGCTCGGCCACGGCCGTGACGGCCCGCCCGGCCTCCGGCGTCATCAGCCCGGCGGCCACCAGATCGGCGACGCTGTTCGCACCCTTCATGTCCCGTTCCCGCGCGCGCTGGTGTGCGCCATAGTGAGGGCCCCGCTCATACTCCCGCAGGCCCCATGCTGTCGACCCTTCCCCGCCTGATCGGCCACCGCGGCGCCAAGGAATCGGCGCCGGAGAACACCCTGGCCTCGATCCGCGAGGCGGCGCGCCAGGGCGCCGTCTGGGTCGAGATCGACGTGGCGCTGACCCGCGACGGCGTGCCGGTGGTGATTCACGACGACACCCTGGAGCGCACCACCTCCGGCCGCGGCGCCCTGGCGGCCATCGACTGGGCCGAGCTGCGGGCGCTCGACGCCGGTTCCTGGTTCGGCGCGCCGTTCGCCGGCGAGCCGGTGCCGCATTTCGAGGCGTTGCTCGACCTTGTGCTGGACCTCGACCTCGGCCTCAACGCCGAGATCAAGCCGACGCCGGGCCGCAGCCTGGAGACCGCCGAAACGGCGATCAACACGCTTAAACGCCGCTGGCCCGCCGATCGTCCCCTGCTGGTCTCCAGCTTCCAGGTGGACTGCCTGGAACTGGCGCGCACGCTGGCGCCGGAGATTCCGCGCGGCTACCTGATGGACCGGCCGCCGGCCGACTGGGCCGCCATCGCCGACCGGATCGGGGCGGCCACCCTCAACGTGAACCAGAAACGGCAGACCGCTGTGACGGTCGCCGCCTACCGCGCCAGCGGGCGGCCGGTGCTGGCCTACACGGTCAACGACGCGGTCCGCGCGAAGGCGCTGTTCGACTGGGGCGTCGCCGCCGTCTTCACCGACGCGCCCGGCCGTCTGGCGGAGCAGCTCGGCCGACTATGACGCTTTCCTGCGGAGGCCTATGCAAATCCGCTCGTCCTCCGCCGTTTTTCCTCCTATAAATGCCGCGGGAACAGGCGGGGCGCACCGGCGGAGAAGGCAACTCTCCGGCGGGGTGCTCCGTTCACCCTGTTTCCGGTTCCGTATACGGCTCGATCGGTTTGGAGGTTTCGTTGAAGGCGCTGAAGCCACTGGTCATGTCCGGCCGGGAAGTGCTCCCCCTCGTCGAAGGCGGCAAGGGTGTGGCGGTTTCCAACGGCGAAAGCTCCGGCGCCTGGGCGGCGGCGGGCGGCATCGGCACGTTCTCCGGCGTGAACGCCGACAGCTACGACGAGCACGGGACCCTCATCCCGCAGATCTACCACGGCAAGACCCGGCGCGAGCGGCACGACGAGCTGATCGCCTACGGCATCCAGGGCGCCATCGCCCAGGCCAGGATCGCGCACGAGCGCTCGAACGGCCAGGGCCGCATCCACATGAACGTGCTGTGGGAGATGGGCGGGGCCGAGGAGATCCTGCACGGCACCCTGGAAGGGGCGAAGGGCCTGATCCACGGCGTCACCTGCGGCGCCGGCATGCCCTACCGCATCGCCGAGATCACGGCACGCTACGGCTGCTACTACTACCCGATCGTGTCCTCGGCGCGCGCCTTCCGCGCGCTGTGGCTGCGCGCCTACCAGAAGTTCCGCGACAACCTGGGCGGCGTGGTCTACGAGGACCCGTGGCTGGCCGGCGGCCACAACGGCCTGTCCAACTCCGAGGACCCGCGGGTTCCCGAGGATCCGTTTCCCCGCGTCCTGGCGCTGCGCCAGATGATGAACAGCTTCGGCCTGGAGCACGTGCCGGTCATCATGGCCGGCGGCGTCTGGTGGCTGAGCGAGTGGGAGGACTGGCTGGACAACCCGGACCTCGGCCCCGTCGCCTTCCAGTTCGGCACCCGCCCGCTGCTGACGCAGGAGAGCCCGATCTCCATGGCGTGGAAGAAGAAGCTGCTGGGGCTGAAGGACGGCGACGTGCTGCTGAACCGCTTCTCGCCGACGGGCTTCTACTCCTCGGGCGTCAAGAACCCGTTCATGCAGGAGCTGATGGCCCGCTCCGACCGGCAGGTCGCCTACATGCCGAAGCCGGTGGGCGAGCACGCGGCCGAGTTCCCGATCGGCCCGCGCGGTCGCCCGGTCTACCTGACCGAGACCGACCGGCAGCGCGCCCAGTCCTGGGTCGACCAGGGCTTCACGGCCGGGCTGAAGACGCCGGACAGCACCATCATCTTCGTCACGCCGGACAAGGCGGAGCAGATCCTGACGGACCAGATCGACTGCATGGGCTGCCTGTCGGCCTGCCAGTTCTCGAACTGGTCGCAGCACGGCGACGGCTCGACCGGCAAGAAGGCCGACCCGCGCTCCTACTGCATCCAGAAGACGTTGCAGGCGGTCAGCCATTCGGACGACTGCGAGAACCAGCTGATGTTCGCGGGGCACAACGCCTACCGCTTCGCCAGCGACCCCTACTACAAGGACGGCTTCATCCCGACGGTGCAGCAGCTCGTCGAGCGGATCGCCACGGGGTACTGAGGCATGATGGGAAAGGCCCGGCGCGCGGTGCGCCCGGCCTTTCTTTCAGCGATTGCTTGCCGCCCCGCTAAAACCGTTCTAATCTTACTTTTGGCTGCGGCGGTGTGTCGCGGCCCGGCGGGCGACGCCGTGGATCCCTCACGCCGACTCGACGCATGAACGGAACCCGACCCTACAAGCGCGCTCTCGACCGTCTGCACGCCGTCGGGCTTCGCCCCACGCGGCAGCGCCTCGGGCTGGCCCGGCTGCTGTTCGACACCGGCGACCGCCACGTCACCGCCGAGCAGCTGCATCTGGAGGCGATGGGCGCCAACATCCGCGTCTCGCTGGCCACGGTCTACAACACGCTGAACCAGTTCACCGCCGCCGGCCTCCTGCGCGAGGTTGTGGTGGAGGCCGGGAAGTCCTATTTCGACACCAACACGTCCGAGCACCACCACTTCTTCCTGGAAGGCACCGGCCGGCTGGAAGACATTCCCGGCGACCACGTCCTGGTCGCCAACCTGCCGGCCCCGCCCGACGGCACCAAGGTGGCGCGCGTGGACGTGATCGTGCGCCTCGCGCCGTCGGCGCAGGCCTGACCGGGGAACCGATCGGTTCCGCGGGCGCGCCTTTGCGGCCATTTTTGGAAAAATTCTAAACCGTTGACGCCCGTTTCGGTCGGTGGCAGCCTAGTGCGTGCCCGGCCCGATCCGGCGCGCCTCGACGCATGTCGCGGTGCCGGCCGCCAAATCCTTCAGGCCAATCCTTCAGGAGGGAACAAACGATGCCGTCGCTCAAGGGCACCAAGACCGAGGACAACCTTAAGGCCGCTTTCGCCGGCGAGAGCCAAGCCAACCGCCGCTACCTGTATTTCGCACAGAAGGCGGACGTCGAGGGCTACAACGACGTGGCCGCGGTGTTCCGCTCGACCGCCGAGGGTGAGACCGGCCACGCGCACGGCCACCTGGAGTTCCTGGAGGAGGTCGGCGATCCGGCGACCGGCCTGCCGATCGGCGAGACCGCCAACAACCTGAAGGCCGCCATCGCCGGCGAGACGCACGAGTACACCGACATGTACCCGGGCATGGCGCGCAGCGCCCGCGAGGAAGGCTTCGACGAGATCGCCGACTGGTTCGAGACGCTCGCCAAGGCCGAGAAGTCGCACGCTGGCCGCTTCCAGAAGGCTTTGGAGCAGATGGCCTGACCGGACGAAAGCCCCTCTCCCTTGACGGGAGAGGGGATGGGGAGAGGGTGGCAAGCGTAACCTGCGGGCTTCGCCCGTGCCCCCTCTCCCCAAACCCCTCCCCCGCGAGGGGGGAGGGGCTTACCGGCAGAAGTCAGCAGACCGGGAGCGAACCCGGCCGCAGGAGGAATTATGCGCGAAGGCAGCCTCGAGGCGCCCGTCCGCCACCCGCTCGACTGGCAGAATCCCGACTTCTACGACGAGGCCAAGCTGGACGCGGAGATGCGCCGCGTCTTCGACATCTGCCACGGCTGCCGGCGCTGCTTCAATCTGTGCGACAGCTTCCCGCGGCTGTTCGACCTCGTCGACAACGCCGGCCCCGGCGAGATGCACGACGTGAAGTCCGAGGACTTCCGGCAGGTGGTCGATGCCTGCACGCTGTGCGACATGTGCTTCATGACCAAGTGCCCCTACGTGCCGCCGCACGAGTGGGCGCTCGACTTCCCGCACCTCATCCTGCGCTACCGCGCCGTCGACGCGAAGACGCGCGGCGTGCCCTTCGCGGTGCGCCAGCTGGTGGAGACCGACCGCAACGGCAAGCTGGCCAGCCTGGTGGCGCCACTCGCCAACTGGGCGTCGGACACCGGCAACACGCTGACCCGCCCGATGATGGAAAAGGTCGCCGGCATCCACCAGGAAGCCCACCTGCCGGCGTTCCACGGCCACACCCTGGTGCGCCGGGCGAGCGACACGCCGGTGGAGATCAACCGCGAAGCGCCGGCCTACGCCAAGCGCAAGGCGGTGCTCTACGCCACCTGCTTCGCCAACTACAACAACCCGTCCATCGGCATGGCGGCGCGCGCCGTGCTCGCCAAGCTCGGCGTCGAGGTGGAGGTCGCCTACCCTGGCTGCTGCGGCATGCCGCAGCTGGAGCAGGGCGAGCTGGACCGCGTCAGCCGCAACGCCGCGAACGTCGCCGGCGGGCTCGAGTCGTGGATCGACCGGGGCTACGACGTGGTGGCGCTGATTCCCAGCTGCGCCTTGATGCTCAAGCTGGAATGGCCGCTGCTGGTGCCGAAGGACGCGCCGCACCGCGCTCAGGTCGAGAAGCTCAGCCAAGCCACCTTCGACCTGTCGGAGTTCGTGGTCGACATCGCCAAACGGCACGGCCTGCCGGAGGGTATGGAGCCGGTGCCGGGCGGTGTCGCCATGCACCTCGCCTGCCACGCGCGGGCGCAGAACATGGGGGCGAAGTCGGCGGAGATGCTGCGGCTGATCCCGCAGGCCGACGTCAAGGTGATCGAGCGCTGCTCGGGCCACGGCGGGTCCTGGGGCGTGCTGAAGGAGAACTTCCCGACCGCCATCAAGGTCGGCCGCCCGGTGGCCAACCAGGCGGTGAAGGCGGGCAAGCAGTACGTCTCCTCGGAGTGCCCGCTCGCCGGCCTGCACATCATGCAGGGGATCGAGCGGCTGGACGGCGAGGCCGCGCCGCCGGAGAACCTGCACCCCATCGAGATCTTCGCCCGCGCCTACGGCATCACCGTTTAAGCGCGTTCAACCGCAGTTGGAGGCGTCGTTCATGACCGCCCTTAAGACCGAGATCACCCGCGCCGACATCATCCCGCCGGCCGAGTACGCCAAGGAGCGCGCCGCCCGCCGCAAGGCTCTGGTCGAGGTGAAGAAGCACCGCCGCGTCTCGGTCGGCCCCTATGTCACCTTCTACTTCGAGAACTACGACACGATGTGGCAGCAGATCCACGAGATGCTCTACATCGAGAAGGGCGGCGAAGAGCAGATCGAGGATGAGCTGCGCGCCTACAACCCGCTGATCCCCAAGGGACGCGAGCTGGTCGCCACGGTGATGTTCGAGATCGACAATCCCATCCAGCGCCAGAGCTTCCTGTCCCGCATCGGCGGCGTCGAGGAGACCATGCAGCTGCAGTTCGCCGGCCACACCGTCCAGGCCCGGCCGGAGGGCGACGTCGAGCGCACCAACGAGGACGGGAAGGCATCGGCGGTGCACTTCATGCACTTCGACTTCACCGACGCGCAGGCGGCGGCCTTCCGCACGCCGGGCACCCAGGTCGTGGTCGCCTTCACCCATCCCAACTACGGCCACATGGCCGTGATGCCGGAGCGGGTGCGCGAGCAACTGGCGAAGGACTTCGCGTGACGCGGACAGCGCCGGTATGAGGGGGCTTTCGCCCCCTCCCTGACGCTTACCCGGCGATCGAGTCGTGCGCGGCCAGCGCCGCCATGGTGACGATGTCGTTGACCGTGGCGCCCATGGTGACGATCTGCACCGGATGGTCCAGGCCGATCAGCAGCGGGCCCACCGCCGTGCCGCGGGTCATCTTCTGCAGCAGCTTGGCCGCGATGTTGGCGGCGTGCAGCGCCGGCATCACCAGCACGTTGGCCGGTCCCGACAGGCGGCAGAACGGGTAGACGCGGCGCATCAGCTCGTGGTCCAGCGCCACGTCGGCCGACATCTCGCCGTCGTACTCGAAGTCCACCTTGCGCGCGTCCAGCAGGGCCACCGCGTCGCGCACGCGCTTGACGTTCTCGCCGTACCGGTTCTGGCCGAAGTTGGAGTAGGACAGCAGCGCCACGCGCGGCTCGTGCCCCATCTGACGCGCCTTGGCGGCGGCCTGCACGGCGATGTCGGCCAGCGTCTCCGGGTCCGGCACCTCGTTCACCGTGGTGTCGGCGATGAACACCGTGCCCGAGCGGTTGATCATCGCGGTCAGGCCGAACACCCGCTCGCCCGGCTTGGCGTCGAACACGCGGGTGACCTCGTCGAAGCTGACCGGGAAGCTGCGGGTCAGGCCGGTGACCACGGCGTGCGCGTCGCCCTGCGCCACCATCAGCGCGGCGAAAACGTTGCGGTCCTGGTTCACCATGCGCTGGCAGTCGCGGTACAGCAGGCCCTTGCGCTGCAGCCGGCGGTACAGGAAGTCGGTGTAGCGGCGGTTCGAGTCGGAGAGCCGGGCGTTGTGGATCTCCAGGTGGCTGGCCATCGCCGCCTGGCCCATGGCGGCGAGCTGCTCCCTGATCACCTCCTCGCGGCCGACCAGCACCGGCGTGCCGTAGCCGGCGGCCTTGAAGGCGAGGGCGGCGCGGATCGCCCGTTCCTCCTCGCCCTCGGCGAAGACGACGCGCCTCGGCTGGGTGCGCACCTTCTCGAGGATCATCTCCAGCGAGTCGGCGGTCGGGTCGAGGCGGGTGCGCAGCGTGGCGCGGTAGCCGGCGATGTCGACGATCGGCTTGCGCGCCACGCCGCTCTCCATCGCCGCCTGCGCCACGGCGCACGGCACGGTGACGATCAGGCGCGGGTCGAAGGGCGTGGGGATGATGTAGTCGGGGCCGTAGTTGAGGCGGCGGCCGGAATAGGCGGCGGCCACCTCGTCCGGCACGTCCTCGCGCGCCAGGGCGGCCAGCGCCTGGGCGGCGGCGAGCTTCATCGCCTCGTTGATGGTGCTGGCGCGCACGTCCAGGGCGCCGCGGAACAGGTACGGGAAGCCCAGGACGTTGTTGACCTGGTTCGGGTAGTCGGAGCGCCCGGTGGCGACGATGGCGTCGGGGCGCACCGCCTTGGCCTCCTCCGGCGTGATCTCCGGATCCGGGTTGGCCAGCGCGAAGATGATCGGCTTGGCGGCCATGGTCTTGACCATGGCCTGGGTCATCGCGCCCTTGGCCGACAGGCCGACGAACACGTCGGAGCCGGCCACCGCCTCCTCCAGCGTGCGCTTGTCGGTGTCGATGGCGAAGGACGACTTCCACTGGTTCATGCCGTCGGTTCGGCCGCGGTAGACGACGCCCTTGGTGTCGCACAGCGTGATGTTCTCGCGCCGCACGCCCAGGTCGTTGAACAGCTGGGCGCAGGCGATGCCCGCCGCACCGGCGCCGTTCACCACCATCTTTACGTCCGACAGGCTGCGCCCGGTGATGTCGCAGGCGTTGATCAGGCCGGCGGCGGCGATGATGGCGGTGCCGTGCTGGTCGTCATGGAACACCGGGATGTCCATGATCTCGCGCAGCCGCTCCTCGATCACGAAGCAGTCCGGCGCCTTGATGTCCTCCAGGTTGATGCCGCCGAACGACGGCCCCAGGAAGCGGGCGCAGTTGATGAACTCCTCGACGTTCCTGGTATCGACCTCCAGGTCGATGCCGTCGATGTCGGCGAAGCGCTTGAACAGGACGGCCTTGCCCTCCATCACCGGCTTGCTGGCCTGCGCGCCCAGGTCGCCGAGGCCCAGCACCGCCGTGCCGTTGGAGATGATCGCCACCACGTTGCCCTTGGCCGTGTAGTCGTAGGCCAGCGAGGGATCCTCGGCGATGCGCAAGCAGGGCGCCGCGACGCCGGGCGAGTAGGCCAGCGACAGGTCGCGCTGCGTGGTCAGCGGCTTGGTGGCGGTGATTTCCAGCTTGCCCGGGCGGCCGCTGGCGTGCAGCAGCAGGGCTTCTTCGTCGGTGACGCGCTTGGTGTCGGTTTCGGCCATGGGAGTGCAGTCCTCGGAGTCTGACGCTTCGCCGGTTCTTTGGTGCTGCCGGCTGTTCGGAACCGGCGATGTTAGCGGCGATAAACGCAACCTGCCAGCGCGGTGTGCACCGCGAAAGCACGATTCGATCATTTTTTTGTGTCGGAAGGACAGAAACGGCACACACTCGAAAGTCCATCCTCTCCTTCCGTCGGAGTTGCATATCACTGAACCGAGGCGTTCACTTGCGCCCAGAACAAGCCCCGTCGAAGAGGGCGCGACACGCATTCCGCAGGAGGGTTCCATGGCCATCAGCCTTGTGCTCAACGGCCGCACCGTCACTCTGGACGTCGATCCGGAGATGCCGCTGCTGTGGGCGATCCGGGAGGCCGCCGGCCTCACCGGCACGAAATTCGGGTGCGGGCAGGCGCAGTGCGGCGCCTGCACCGTGCACATCGAGGGGGCGCCGGTGCGCTCCTGCTCCGTTCCGGTGTCGGAGGCGGCAAACCGCGCCGTCACCACCATCGAAGGCGTCCAGGGCAAGGTTGCCCAGGCGGTGCAGGCCGCCTGGCAGAAACTGGACGTGGTCCAGTGCGGCTACTGCCAGTCCGGGCAGATCATGTCGGCGGTGGCCCTGCTGACCAGCACGCCGAAGCCCAGCGACGAGGACATCGACGGAGCGATGCAGGGCAACCTCTGTCGCTGCGCCACCTACCACCGCATCCGCGCCGCCATCCACACCGCGGCCAAGACGCTGGAGGCCTGACATGCAGCCCGGATTCCGTTTCGCGCTTCCGCAAGCCTCCCGCCGCGACGTGCTGAGGGCCGCCGCCGCGACCGGCCTGATCGTCGGCTTCCAGCTGCCCGGCCGCGGGGCCAAGCTCGCCGTTGCTGCGCCGGCCGACGGCGTGTTCAGGCCGAACGCCTTCGTCCGCATCGCGCCGGACAACAGCGTCACCGTGCTGATCAAGCACCTGGAGATGGGGCAGGGCACCTACACCGGCCTGAGCACCCTGGTGGCCGAGGAGCTGGACGCCGACTGGGCGCAGATGCGCGCCGAGCACGCGCCGGCCGACCCGCTGCTCTACAACAACCTGATGTGGGGCCCGGCTCAGGGCACCGGCGGGTCGAGCAGCGTCGCCAACTCCTTCGAGCAGCTGCGCAAGGCCGGCGCCGCGGCGCGCGCCATGCTGGTGCAGGCGGCGGCGGAGAAATGGGGCGTGCCGGCGGCGCAGGTCGGCGTGTCCAAGGGCATCGTCTCGGCCGGCGACCGCAAGGCGACGTTCGGCGAGCTGGCCGAGGCCGCCGCCACCGTCACCCCGCCCAAGGACCCGCCGCTGAAGGACCCGAAGAGCTTCACGCTGGTCGGCCAGCGGCTGCCGCGACTCGACTCGGTGGAGAAGACCACCGGCAAGGCGGTGTTCGCCATGGACTTCACGCTGCCGGGCGCCCTGGTGGCGGTGGTCGAGCGGCCGCCGGTGTTCGGCGCCAAGGTGAAGGCCTTCGACGCGACCGAGGCGAAGAAGGTGCCGGGCGTCGTCGATGTGGTGCAGATCCCGCGCGGCGTCGCGGTGCTCGCCACCGGCTTCTGGGCCGCCAAGCGCGGGCGCGAGGCGCTGGACGTGACCTGGGACCAGAGCGGCGCGGAGGTGCGCGACTCGGGGACGCTCCTGGAGATCTACCGCGCGCTGGGCAAGACGCCGGGCCTGCCGGCATGGAAGGACGGCGACGCCGACGGCGCGCTGGCCGGCGCCGCCAAGGTGGTGCGGGCGGAGTACGACTTCCCCTACCTCGCCCACACGCCGATGGAGCCGCTGAACTGTGTCGCCAAGCTGGCGCCGGACGGCAGCGTCGATATCTGGGCCGGCGACCAGTTCCAGACCGGCGACCAGGGCAACGCGGCGAAGCTGCTGGGCATCAAGCCGGACCAGGTGCGCATCCACACGCTGTACGCCGGCGGCAGCTTCGGCCGGCGCGCCAACCCCGAGTCGGACTACATCGTCGAGGCGGTCTCCATCGCCAAGGCGATCGGCGGCAAGGCGCCGGTCAAGCTGATCTGGACGCGCGAGGACGACGTGACGGGCGGCCGCTACCGGCCCATGTACCACCACGTCATGGCGGCCGGGCTGGACGCGCAGGGCAAGCTGGTGGCCTGGAAGCACCGCATCGTCGGCCAGTCGATCCTCATCGGCACGCCGTTCGAGGGCATGATGGTGAAGGGCGGCATCGACGCCACCTCGGTGGAGGGCGCGGCCAACCTGCCCTACGCCGTGCCCAACGTGCTGGTGGACGTGCACAACGCGCAAGTCGGCGTGCCGGTGCTGTGGTGGCGCTCGGTGGGGAGCACGCACAACGGCTTCGCCACCGAGGTCTTCATCGACGAGCTGGCGCACGCCGCCGGGAAGGATCCTTACGCGTTCCGGCGCGAGCTGCTGGCCAAGCACCCGCGGCATCTGGCGGTGCTCGACCTCGCGGCGGAGAAGGCGGGCTGGGGCAAGCCCCTGCCGGCCGGCCGGGCGCGCGGCATCGCGGTGCACGAGTCGTTCAACTCGGTGGTCGCGCAGGTCGCCGAAGTGTCGATGCAGGGTGGCCGGCTGAGGGTGGAGCGCGTGGTCTGCGCGGTGGACTGCGGCCTCGCCGTCAACCCAGACGTGGTGCGCGCCCAGATGGAGGGCGGCATCGGCTTCGGCCTGGGGGCTGCGCTGGGCGAGGCGATCACCCTGGCGCAGGGCCGGGTGGAGCAGTCGAACTTCCACGACTACACGCCGCTGCGCATCGACCGCATGCCGGACGTGGAGGTGCACATCGTGCCCTCGGCCAATCCGCCGACCGGCGTCGGCGAACCCGGCGTGCCGCCGATCGCGCCGGCGGTGTCCAACGCGCTGTTCTCGCTGACCGGGAAGCGCGTGCGCAGCCTGCCGTTCGCGACGCAGGGCGTGGAGGTCTAGGTCGGCCAACCCCTCCCCCGCCTTCGGTGGGGGAGGGGTTGGTCCTACCACCCCGCACACTCCTGATTTGCGGCCCCGCGCGACTGCGCATACACTCCGCGCGTTGTGTTCCCTCCGGAGTTTTTCCCGTGTCGCTCACCGAGCCGGAACGCCGTGCCGTGCTGCTCATCGCGGCGGTGCAGTTCGTCAACATCCTCGACTTCATCATGGTGATGCCGCTGGGGCCGGACTTCGCGGCGGCGCTGGATGTCCCGGCTTCGCACGTCGGTTACGTCGGCGGCAGCTACACCGCGGCGGCGTCGGTGGCGGGGCTGCTGGGATCGCTGTTCCTCGACCGTTTCGACCGGCGCTCGGCGCTGGCGGTGGCGGTGGGCGGGCTGGTGATGGCCACCGCGCTGGGCGGGCTGGCGGTGAACCTGGAGACGCTGCTGGCGGCGCGCGTGCTTGCCGGGGTGTTCGGCGGGCCGGCGGTGGCGCTGGGCACCGCGATCATCGCCGACCGCGTGGCGCCGGAACGGCGCGGGCGCGCCATGGGGATCGCCATGGGCTCCTTCTCGGTGGCCGCGGTGCTGGGCGTGCCGGTGGGGCTGGAACTGGCGCGACTCGGCAGCTGGCGGCTGCCGTTCTTCGTGGTGGCGGCGCTGGGCGTCGTGGTGGCGAGCGCGGCGATGGCGCTGCTGCCGCCGCAGCGCGACCACCTGGAGCACGGGCCCGGCCCCGACCCGTTCGCGCGCCTGCGCAGCCTGCTCAGCCGGCGCGCGGCGTGGCTGGCCTACGGCACCGCCGGGCTGTTGCAGATGCAGGCCTTCATGATCATCCCCAACATCTCCGCCTATGTGCAGGGAAATCTGGGCTTTCCGCGCGGCAAACTCGGCCTGCTGTACCTGATCGGTGGCACGCTGACCTTCTTCGGCATGCGCGTGGCGGGGCGGTTGAGCGATCGTTTCGGATCGGCAACGGTCACGCTGGCCAACACGGCGCTGATCTCCGTCGTGGTGTGGGCAGCGTTCGTCGATTACCAGCCGTGGATGCCGCTGCTGGTGCTGTTCCCGGTGTTCATGGTGACCAACGGGATGCGCATCGTCGCCAACGGCGCCGCCTTCTCCAAGGTGCCGCAGCCGCACGAGCGCGCCGGCTTCATGGCGCTGGTCTCGGCGGTGCAGCACATCGCGGCGGCGCTGGGCGCCTTCGTGTCGGCCTATTTCCTGGACACGGCGCCGGACGGGCAGCTGCTGAACATGGCGTCGGTGGCGACCGGCGCCATCGCCCTCGGGCTGGCGGTGCCGCCAATGATGTTCGCGCTGGAGCGCGCCGTCCGACCGGCGCCCGCCATGCCCTGGCAGCCTCCTGTCGAATAACGCCCGTTACGCTTCCACAACGAACTTCTGGTACTGGTCGGCGATGGCCGCGGCGGCGGCGTCCAGCAGGCGCTTGCCGTGTTCCGGCCGGGCCAGCGAGGGGTCGGAACCGATGCGCCCGTCCGGGTAGCGGCGGCGGAAGTCGCGGGCGTCGTGGAAGCCGCCGCTCGGCGCCACCTGCGGCGACATGCTGGCGGTCTTGATGGCCTCGGGGTAGGCGTGCTGGGTCAGTGCGACCTCCGACGGCGTGGCGTGCGAGCCCTCGGCCCCGGCGTACAGCTCGCGCGACAGGCGGCCGACCGCTTCGTTCTCCCACCAGTTGACCAGGGCGCAGCGCAATTCCGGCGCGTTGGAACCCTTCTGCGCACGGTTCGCGGCGTAGACCTCGTAGAAGGCGGCGCGGATGCTGGCGATGTTGCCGCCGTGCCCGTTGACGAAGAAGAACCGCTCGAACCCGTGCTCGGCCAGCGACAGCACGTAATCCTGGATCACCGCGATCAGGGTTGACGGGCGCAGCGTCATCGAGCCCGGGAACTCCATGTGGTGTACCGCCATACCGACCGCGATGGTCGGGCCGACCAGCGCCCCGGTCGCCTCGCCGACCGCCTTGGCGACGACCTCGGCGCAGATGGCGTCGGTGCCCACGAGGCCGTTCGGCCCGTGCTGCTCGGTGGAGCCGATGGGCATGACGATGCCCTTGGACGTCTTCAGATAGGCCTCGACCTCGGCCCAGGTGCACAGGTGGAGTTGCACGGGTCTCTGTCCCCTCGATGGGTGTTGTTCGGCAGTGATCATAGAGCGGCGGATGGCGAGGCCCAAGCCCGCCTCAGCGCGCATCCGCCCTGCGCAGCTCCCGCACGGTCAGCAGGACCGGCGTGGCGTGGTGCGCGGTGTGCCGGCCGAACAGGGTGCCGTTGCCGGTCACGCGGGCGTCGAGCAGTGGAGCGTAGCGCTGGTGCATGTCGCCGCCGAGCACGAGCTGGACCTCGCGCACCGAGGAGTAGGCGACGTCGATGCCGCCGCCCCCCGGGCGCGCGTCGACGCACGCCGGCCGGTCGAGGCGCAGGATCCAGTAGGTCGCCGCCTTGTCGGCGCCGGGAACGGTCTTGCGGTGGAGCCACCCGGTGAGCTGCACCGGCGGGCCGTAGCTCAGGCAGGCCGCCGCGGCCTGCACGGGGCTAAGGGCCAGAACCAGCGTCGCGATCAGCGTCCATGCGCGCGCCATGCGGTGTCTCCCTTCCGTGTCGAGGATAGCCGCGTTCGCCGGCTGGCAAAAGCGGGCGCCTGCGCATACACTCGCGTGCATTTTTCCAAGAGGGTACAGCGGCGTGGTTGCGCGGGTCAGGACGGTCGCCTTCCAGGGCATCGAGGTGATGGACATCGACGTGCAGGTGCAGATGTCCAGCGGCGTGGTGGCCTTCACCATCGTCGGGCTGCCCGACAAGGCGGTGGGCGAGAGCCGCGAGCGGGTGCGCGCCGCATTGCACGCGCTGGGCCTGTCGCTGCCGGCCAAGCGCATCACCGTCAACATGGCGCCGGCCGACGTGCTGAAGGAGGGCTCGCACTTCGACCTGCCCATCGCGCTGGGGCTGCTGACCGTCATGGGCGTGCTGCCGGACGAGGAGATGGCGCGCTACGTGGCGCTGGGTGAGCTGGCGCTGGACGGCGCGCTGACGCCGGTGGCCGGTGTGCTGCCGGCGGCGATCAATGCGCTGGCCAACGAGCGCGGACTGATCTGCCCGGCCGCGTGCGGCGGCGAGGCGGCCTGGGCCGGCGAGGACCTGGACGTGCTGGCGCCGCCGACGCTGCTGGCGCTGATCAACCATTTCAAGGGCAGTCAGGTGCTGACCCCACCGAAGCCGCGGATGCAGGAGGAACCGGCCCGGCAACCGTGCCTGCGCGACGTCAAAGGCAATGAGACGGCCAAGCGCGCGATCGAGGTCGCCGCGGCCGGCAACCACAATCTGCTCATGATCGGCCCGCCGGGGTCGGGCAAGTCGATGCTGGCGGCGCGGCTGCCGGGGCTGCTGCCGCCGCTCGATCCGGCGGAAGCGCTGGAGGTCTCGATGATCCACAGCGTCGCCGGGCTGCTGGAGGAGGGGCGGCTGATCCGCCATCGGCCTTTCCGGTCTCCGCACCAGTCGGCCTCGCTGCCGGCGCTGGTGGGCGGCGGCACGCGCGGCAAGCCGGGGGAGATCAGCCTGGCCCACATGGGAGTCCTCTTCCTGGACGAACTGCCCGAGTTTCCCAGGCAGGTGCTGGAGGCCCTGCGCCAGCCGCTGGAGACCGGCAGGGCGGTGGTCTCGCGCGTCAACGCCCACGTCACCTACCCGGCGCGGGTGCAACTGGTGGCCGCCATGAACCCGTGCCGCTGCGGGCACCTGGACGACGCGGCGCTGGCCTGCGGGCGGGCGCCGAAGTGCGCGGCCGAGTACCAGTCGAAGATCTCCGGCCCGCTGTTCGACCGCATCGACCTGCACATCGACGTGCCCGCGGTCAGCCCGGCCGACCTCAGCCTGCCGCCGCCGGCCGAGGGCAGTGCCGAGGTGGCGGCCCGCGTCGCCGTCGCCCGCGCCGTCCAGGCGGAGCGCTACACCGCGTTCCCGCTCCACGGCGGCCGGCCGGTGCGCACCAACGCCGACGCCGACGGCGAGCTTCTGGAGCGCGTCGCCGCCCCCGATCAGCCCGGCCGCGCGCTGCTGACCGAGGCGGCGGAGCGGCTGAAGTTGTCGGCGCGCGGCTACCACCGGGTGATGCGCGTCGCCCGCACGCTGGCCGACCTGGAGGGGACGGCCGGGGTGCGGCGGATGCACGTCGCCGAGGCGCTCAGCTACCGGCGGATCGCGCCTGGGAGATAGGGGCGGCGGTAGGGGTGGCGGACGGCTCGTCGGCAGGCGGCTGCTCCTGTGAGGGGGCCGGGCAGGTGGCCTTGGAGGGGCCGGTGACGACGTCGAAATCGAAATCCAACATGGTGACCTCCGGTCTGACGGGGAGGCCGCGTTGGCGTCTGGCGGGGATCTGCGTGCACCGGGTGCTGGAAACACAAAAGCCGCCTCGCGTCGGGCGGCTTCGGGTGCATCGTGGGTGTGCGATACCTAGGCCGCCGGTGTGTACCAGCGGTACCAAAATCGGCCCGTGAGGGCGAGGGAGGCGGTTCGCACGTTCATGGGGACGCAGCCTAACCGCGGATCGCCGGCGGCGCAAGCCCGTTCCAGTCACCGCACCTCGAACGCCGGCGGCCTGTCGGCCGGGGCGCAGACGGGTGGCTTGGCCACGTCGGGGCGGTCGAGGAAGGCCGCGGCGAGGTCCAGGGCGCAGGGCTCGCCCAGCAGCACGCCGTGGCCGGCGGCGCGGAACACCACGTGGCGGCTCTGCGGCAGGGTGATGGCGGCGCGCTGGCCCCACTCGGGCGGCGTCACCGGGTCGTAGGCACCGGAGAGCAGCAGCACCGGCGCCGTGCTCGCCACCGGCAGGCGCTCGCCGGGCTCCTGCCCGCCGACCGGCCAGACGGCGCAGACGCGCCGGCCGGTGTCGTCGCCCTCCAGGCCGGGCAGCACCGACCAGCGGCGGCGGTTGTTGGCCGTGCGGACCAGGTCGGCGGCGTTCACCGTTTCCCGGCACTCGATGGAGAAGGCCATGCCCTCGGCGGTGTCGGGATCGTCTAGGCGCGGTGCCGGGGCGTACTGCGCCAGCGGCGCCGGCCGGCCGCGGACGGCGCGGTCGATCAGCGCGGGCAGGCGCGGGATCGCCTCGTCGCCGGCCATCGCCTCCAGCACCGCGGCGATCAGCACGGATCCGTCGAGGCGGATGCCGAGCGGATCCGGCGCATCGCCGGCGCCCACCGTGGCGGGCAGGGCGTTCAGATCGGACGCGAGCTGGAGGAAGCGGCGCTCCAGGTCGGGGAAGGCGGCGCGGCAGGCGCGGCTGGCGGTGCAGTCGTCGAACAGCCGCTTCAGCGCCCGGTGGGTCAGCCACGCCTCCTCCTCCTCGGCGTTGATGTCGGGCGGGTAGACGCCGTCGAGCACCGCGGCGCGCACGCGCGGCCCGTGGCGGCGCAGGATCTCCAGCGCCACGCGGGTGCCGTAGGACACGGCGATCAGGTTGACGCGCGCCGCCCCCAGCGCCGCGGCGATGTCCATCACGTCGTCGGCGGCGGCGGGCGTGGTGAAGGACCCCAGATCGACGCCGGCGGCGCGCAGGCGGGTGGAGCACGCCTCCAGCGCGGCGCGCTCCTCGGCCGTGGTGCGCGGGGTGCCGGCCAGGACGTCCAACTCGGCGCAGTCGGTGTCGGGCTCGCTGCGGCCCACGCCGCGCGGGTCGAACAGCACCACGTCGCGCGTGCGGCGGAGGACGGCCGTCAGCTCCCACCAGCCCTCCATGCGCTCCTCCACCATGTCGTCGAGACCGAAGGGCGAGGCGCCGGGGCCGCCGTCGATGTACAGCACCGGGTCGGGCGCCGCGCGCTGGGCGGTGCTGCGCAGCACCGCAACGGTGAGGTGCAGCGTGCGGTGCGCGGCGCGGTCGCGGCGCTCCGGCACGGCGACGGTGCCACAGCGCGCCGACTCGCCGGGCGGCGGGGTGAACCAGCAGGGAGCAGCCGTGAATCGCCCCTGCGCCGCGGCCGGCGGCGCAGCGAGCAGGGCGCCTGCCAAGCCGAGGGCCGGCAGCCGGAGCATGCGGAGAATGAGGACGGACACGGCGGGCACGGGGGAGGGATCGAACGAACGCGGGCGGGGCAACCCACAGTCGCGCGTCCGCCCGCCGGCCGTCCAGCGCCGTCCGCCGCGCCGCGTGCGGCGGGCGCCCGGGCGTGTCCGCGCGGCCACAGGATGGGTCTTTCCGGCATATTTTGTTGACGGAACACTTCCGACAGCGGATGTTTTGCGCGTTCGCAAACCGAAGGAGGGCGCCATGCCCAGTCTATGGAGTCAGTTGTTGAGCCGGTGGCTGGACCCCAGTCCCGGGGCCGGAATCGAGCACCTGTGTCCGCGCATGCGGCGCGACATCGGGCTGGCCGATGTCGACGGGGTGGAGGTTCCGGCCGAACCCATCCAGTACCGGAACCTTTCTGAGGCCCGGATTTTTTGCAACTTGTCAGCTTACCGCTGATTGGCGATCCTCAAGTCCGCGTGTCCGCACGCGGTCCTTCACTCATGGAGACGACGATGAAACTCGTAACCCCTGTCACCCCGCTCAACCGAGCTCGTACCACCATGCATCGCGATTCCCATTGGCTTCAATCGAGCGCGTCCAGCGAATTCCGGATAACGAGAGGGTGTCATGAGTGTCTTTCTGGCTTTGCGCGGTCATCGGGTCTTCGCTGAACACGCCCTCTGGGCCTCTCCGGGTGCCTTCGACATCCGGCGGGAAAACGGGGAACTCGTGGTATGGCTTGGACGCCTTCACCTCATCTACACGCCGGCCAGATGGTCGCCGCCGCCGCATCTGCGGCGCAGACGGGGAGGGTCCGCTGATGTCGACCCGCATCCGTCCTGACGAGATTGCGACCGTCACGCGCGTGCTCGAGGCGTTCCGTACGCTCGACCCCGACCTGCCGATCCAGTACGCGCTGTCGTTCATGACGATCGCGCAGAACGAGGGCATCTCCATCGGCGAGTTGGCGGAGCGCCTGGGCATCGCCCAGTCCTCCGCCTCGCGCAACGTGGCGGCGCTCAGCCGTTGGCATTCGTTCGGCAAGGCCGGCCTGGATTTGGTGAGCGCGCAGGAAGACCCGCGCGAGCGCCGCCGCAAGGTGGTGGCGCTGACCGACAAGGGCCGTGCCTTCCTGGACGCGCTGCGCGGCATCGTCGGCAGCGTCGATCCCCGGCCCGACCTGCGCCGGAAGACCGCCTAGGCTGCCGCCTGCTCCAGCAGCCACGCGCGGAAGCGCGCGATGGCCGGCGCGCGCGCCGTCTGCGGCGGCGCGACGATCCAGTAGGCGAAGGGCGCGTCGGTCGCTTCGTCCACCGGCCGCATCAGCCGCCCCGCCGCGAGGTCGAGCGCCACCAGCGCCGAACGCGCCAGCGCCACCCCCTGCCCCGCCACCGCCGCGTCGATGGCGAGGCTCGTCTGGTCGAACACCGGGCCGTGCGGCAGCTCCGGCGCCGCGACGCCGAAGCGTCCCAGCCAGTCGCGCCACGCCGCCGGGTCGCGGTCGTGCAGCAGCGTCTGCCCGGTCAGGCCGGCGAGGTCGCCGATGCGCCCGGCCAGCGCCGGGCTGCACACCGGGAAGACCCGCTCCTCGCACAGCTTGGTGACGTCCAGCGCCGGCCAGTTCCCGTCGCCGTGCCGCACCGCCATGTCGATGTCGCCGCCGCGGAAGTCCACGTGCCGCACCGAGGCGCTGAGCCGCAGGTCGATGTCCGGGTGCGCCTCCAGGAAGCGGCCGAGCCGCGGCACCAGCCACTTGTGCGCGAAGTTCGGCGACACCGACACCGTCAGCACCCGCCCCTTGCCCTGCCGCGCCACCGCGGCGGCGCCGTCGCGCAGCTGGGCCAGCGCCGCCTCGACGAAGCGGCGGTAGGTGTCGCCGGCCGGCGTCAGCGTCAGGCCGCGCGGCTCGCGCTCGAACAGGCGGACGCCGAGACGCGCTTCCAGTTCGCGGATCTGGTGGCTGACCGCGCCGTGCGTCAGGCCGATCTCCTCGGCGGCGCGGGTGACGTTGAGGTGCCGCGCCGCGGCCTCGAAGGCGCGCAGCGCCGGCATCGGCGGAAGGTGCGGCATCGGTCAATTCCGCTCACAGCTCGGCGAAGAGGATTGATTTGTTCTCTGGCCCTGCAAGGGACCAGTGTGGAGCCGGATTGACAGGGAGGAAACCATGGCCACCCCCATCGACGCCATCACCTTGGCCGCCCTGATCGAGGACGGGCGCAACCCGCTGCTGCTCGACGTGCGCCGCGAGCCGGCCTACGCGCAGGCCGGCGGCACGCTGCCGGGCGCCTTGCGCCGCACGCCGGAGGATGTCGCCGCCTGGGTGGGCGACCTGGAGATCGGGCGGACCATCGTCGTCGCCTGCGTGCACGGGCACGAGGTGAGCCAGACCGTGGCGGCCACGCTGGTGGAGCGCGGGCTGGACGCGCGGTATCTGGAGGGCGGCGTCGAGGGCTGGCGGGAGGTCGGCCGGGCGCTCGCCGCCAAGCCCGCCGCGCCGACGCGGTGGGTGACGCGGGAGCGGCCGAAGATCGACCGGCTCGCCTGCCCCTGGCTGATCCGCCGCTTCGTCGATCCGGACGCGCGATTCCTGTACGTGCCGGCCGAGGCGGTGCTGGAGACGGCGGAACGCACCGGCGCCACGCCCTTCGACGTGCCCGGCGTGCACTTCGGTCATCATGGCGAGCGGTGCAGCTTCGACGCCTTCGTCGCCGACTGCGGGATCGAGGACCCGGCGGTGCACGCCATGGCCGCCATCGTGCGCGGCGCCGACACCGGCGCGCTGGGCCTGACGCCGCAGTCGGCGGGGCTGTTCGCGCTGTCGCGCGGGCTGGGGATGGTGTTCGGCGACGATCAAACGCTGTTGCGGCACGGCTTGGTGCTGTACGACGCTCTCTATCGCTGGTGCGGGACCGAGGGGACGGCATGAGGGACGACGCGAGCGCACCGGTCACCTTCCGCGAGGCGCTGCGGGTGTGGACGCGCATCGGGCTGCTCAGCTTCGGCGGGCCGGCCGGGCAGATCGCCACCATGCACCGCATCCTGGTGGAGGAGAAGCGTTGGATCGGCGAGGCGCGGTTCCTGCACGCGCTGAACTTCTGCATGCTGCTGCCGGGGCCGGAGGCGACGCAGCTCGCCACCTACGTCGGCTGGCTGCTGCACGGCACGCGCGGCGGCGTGGCGGCCGGCGTGCTGTTCGTGCTGCCGGGCTTCCTCGTCATCCTGGCGCTGAGTACGCTGTACGCGCTGGGCAGCGATCTGGCGCTGGTGCAGACGCTGTTCTACGGGCTGAAGGCCGCGGTGTTCGCCGTGGTGGTCGAGGCGCTGCTGCGCATCGGCAAGCGGGCGCTGAAGGGCCGCGTGCACGTGGCGCTGGCGGCGCTGGCCTTCGTGGCGATCTTCGCGCTCGGCCTGCCGTTCCCGCTGATCGTGCTGCTGGCCGGGCTGACCGGGCTGGGCGGCGTGCGGGTGTGGCCGGAGGTGTTCGCGCCGTCCTCCGGCAACGGCGCGGAGGCCGACGACCGGCTGGCCGTGGGCACGATGGCACCGGGCGATTCGCGCGGGTTGGGGCGGTCGCTGCGCGTGGTGGCGGTGTGGTGCGCGCTGTGGGCGGCGCCGGTGCTGGCGCTGACCGCGGCGTTCGGGGGCGACAGCATCTATCCGCACATCGGCATCGTGTTCAGCCAGGCGGCGATGGTGACCTTCGGTGGCGCCTACGCGGTGCTCGCCTACATCGCGCAGGCGGCGGTGGAGACGCTGGGCTGGCTCAGGCCGGGAGAGATGGTGGACGGGCTGGCGCTCGCCGAGACGACGCCGGGGCCGCTGATCCTGGTGCTGACCTTCGTCGGCTATCTGGCGGCGTTCCGCGATCCCGGCGGGGTGGCGCCGCTGCTGGGCGGGTTCCTGGGGGCGGGGCTGACCACCTGGGTCACCTTCGTGCCGTGCTTCCTGTGGATCTTCCTCGGCGCGCCCTACATCGAGGCGCTGCGGCACAGCCGGGCGCTGGCCGGGGCGCTGACGGCGATCACCGCGGCGGTGGTTGGCGTGATCCTCAACCTCACGGTCTGGTTCGGCCTGCACGTGGTGTTCCGCGAGGTCGGCGAACTGGCCGGCATCCCCTGGCCGGTGTGGGGGACGGTGGACTGGTGGGCGCTGGCGCTGTCGGCGGGGGCGATGCTGGCGGTGCTGCGGTTCCACGTCGGCATCGTGTGGACGCTGGCGGGGTGCGCGGCGGCGGCCGTGCTGGTGCGGATGGTGCTCTGACTCAGGCGATGGTGGCCCGCACCGCCTCGATCAACGCCCGCACCCCAGCCTCCAACCGCTCGAACGCCAATCCGCCGGTGCGGTCGGTGCAGTGCTCGGGCAGCGGCGGGACGTGGATGAAGGCGACGGGCGTGTCCAGGCCGCGCATCGCCACCGCGTGCAGCGCGCGGAAGTACAGGTGGTTGCAGACGTAGCCGCCGGCGTCGTCGCTGACGCCCACCGGCACCCCGGCCGCCTCCAGGGCGCCCACCAGCACGGGCGCCGGGAAGCCGCAGGGGTAGGAGGGCGGGGCATCCTCCAGGATCGCCACGCCCTGGCGCACGAGGCCGGTGTTGTCGGCCTGCTCGGTCTCGTCGCGGTTCCAGGCGACGCGCTCGACCAGCACCACGTCGGTCTTGGCGGCGAGGCCGAAGCACAGCACGGCGGCCGGCTCGTGCTTGTCCAGAAGGTCCTCGAAGGCGTCGCCGGAGGTGCCGTACTCCACCGGCAGGGTGGCGGTGACCACCCCCTCCGCCCCGGCCAGCCGCTCCATCAGCAGCATCGTCGGGTTGACCGCGTTGCTGCCGAAGGGCTGGAAGCCGGTGAGGAGGATCTTCGCCATGGTCATTACGGGCGCAGCAGACCGATGATGTCCTTCACCTCGGCGAGGTGCCTGGAGGCGATGGCCTCGGCGCGCTCGCCGCCCTTGCGCAGCAGGCGGTCGATCTCCGCCTTATCGGCCAGCAGTTCGTTCATCCGCTGGGTGATGGGTGCCAAGTGCGCCACCGCGGCGTCGAGCAGCGCCGTCTTGAACTGCGAGAACTGCGCGCCGGCGAAGCGCTGGATCGCCTGCTCGCGCGTCTCGCCGGACAGGGCGGCGTAGATGGTCACGAGGTTGTCGGCCTCCGGGCGCTTCTCCAGGTCCTCCAGGGTGTCCGGCAGCGGCTCGGGATCGGTCTTCGCCTTGCGGATCTTCTGCGCGATGGTGTCGGCGTCGTCCGTCATGTTGATGCGGCTGTACTCGGACTCGTCCGACTTGCTCATCTTCTTGGTGCCGTCGCGCAAGCTCATGACGCGCGTCGCCTCGCCGAGGATCTGCGGCTCGGGCAGCGGGAAGAACTCGGTGTCGTAGTGGCGGTTGAAGGCGCCGGCGATGTCGCGGGCCAGCTCCAGGTGCTGCTTCTGGTCCTCGCCGACCGGCACGTGCGTCGCCTTGTACAGCAGGATGTCGGCCGCCATCAGCACCGGGTAGGAGTACAGGCCGAGGTTGGCCATGTCGCGGTGCTTGCCGGCCTTCTCCTTGAACTGCGTCATGCGGTTCAGCCAGCCCAGCGGCGTGTGGCAGGACAGGATCCAGCCCAGCTCGGCGTGGCCGGAGACGAAGGACTGGTTGAACAGGATGTTCTTGTCCGGGTCGATGCCGGCCGCGATGTAGGCGGCGGCGACCTCGCGGATGTTGTTGCGCAGGACCTCCGGCTCCTGGGCGATGGTCAGCGCGTGCAGATCGACGACGCAGAAGATGCACTCGTACTCGTTCTGCAGGGCCACCCAGTTGCGCAGCGCGCCGAGGTAGTTGCCGAGGTGCAGTTGGCGGGTCGGCTGCATGCCGGAGAAGATGCGGTTCACAGAGGGGGCCCTCTCGCTGCGCTCGAGACGTGTGGGAGGCGGTTTTATGGGACGGGCGCGCGCGCGGGTCAAGGTGTGTGGGCGGTGGATGCCGCGGCACGCCGCCCCGCCAGCGCCTTCAGGTCGCCCAGGTCCGTTCCGCCGGTGAGGTGTGCCAGCGCGAAGAACAGCCCGCCGCCGCCCGCCACCAGCAGCGCCAGCGCGCCGAAGCGCACCGCGGTCGCCCCCGCCCCCAGCACCGGCGCCAATCCCATCAGGCCGGCCAGCAGCCCGGCGCCCATGCCGAGCGCTGCCAGCGCGATGCGCGGGGCGCGGCGCCTGAGGCGGGCGTCCACGTCGAGCTGGCCGCGGCGGTGCAGGCCCCAGGCGAGCCAGCCGGCGTTCAGCCACGCCGCCACCCCGGTCGCCAGCGCGATGCCGACATGCGCCAGGACGGGGATCAGCGCCAGCGCCAGCGCGAGGTTGGTCACCGTCATGGCGATGGCGGCGCGCACCGGGGTGGCGGTGTCGTGGCGGGCGAAGTAGGCGGCGCTCAGCACCTTCACCAGCACCGCGGCGGGGATGCCGGCGGCGTAGGCGGCCAGCGCCTGGGCGGTCGCCGCGGTCTCGGCCGGGCCGAAGGCGCCGCGCTGGAACAGCACGGCGATGATCGGGTGCCCGGCCACCGCCAGCGCCGTCGCCGCCGGCAGGCCGAGCAGCAACGCGTACTCCAGCGCCCGGCTGATGTGGGCGCGCACCGCGCCGTCGTCGCCGGCCGCGACGTGGCGCGACAGCACCGGCAGCAGCGCCGTGCCGATGGCGATGCCGATGATGCCCAGCGGCATCTGGTTCAGCCGGTCGGCGTAGTACAGGTACGAGACCGCGCCGCTGGGCAGCAGCGAAGCCAGGATCATGTTGACGAACAGGTTCACCTGCACCGCCCCGGCGCCCAGCGCCCCCGGCCCGACCAGCTGGAACAGGCGGCGGACGCGCTCGCTCAGCCGCGGCCACCGCAGGCGCAGCGCGATGCCCTCGCGCCGGCAGGCCCAGGCCATCCAGGCGAGCTGCACGGCGCCCGACAGCGTCACCGCCGCCGCCATCGCGGTGCCGGGCTCCACCCCCAGCGGCGGCGCCAGCAGCATCGCCGCGATCAGCGTCAGATTGAAGGCGATGGGCGCCGCCGCGGCCGGCCCAAAGCGGTCGAGCGCGTTCAGCACGCCGCCGAGCAGCGTCACCACCGACATCAGCACCAGATAGGGGAAGGTCAGCCGCGCCATGTGGACGGCGAGATCGAACTTCTCCGGTTCGTCGACGAAGCCGGGCGCCAGCAGGTGCATCAGCCCCGGCATGCCGAGCACCGCCAGGATGGCGAAGGGCAGCAGCACGCTCAGCAGCACGCCCAGCGCCTCCTCGGCGAAGGACACCGCGGCGGCGCGGCCATGGCGCTGCAGCTCGGCGCTGAACAGCGGCACGAAGGCGACGGAGAAGGCGCCTTCGGCGAACAGGCGGCGGAACAGGTTGGGCAGCTTGAGCGCGACGAAGAAGGCGTCGGCCACCGGGCCGGCGCCCAGCACGGCGGCGGTCAGGATGTCGCGGGCGAAGCCGGCCAGCCGGCTCAGCATGGTCAGGCCGCCGACGGTGGCGATGGCGCGGGCGAAGCTCATGCCCTGGGGTATAGCGGCGAACGCCGGGGCCGGAAAGCGGCGCGGACGGGGAACATTGATTGCGCCGATCTGTTTTTGCTGGAATCGACGCCGGCTCTTCCGGCGACTCCGACCGTCAGATGTCCGTGTACCGATGCAGTCCGTCGCCGCCTTCCTCGTCGATTTCCAGAGCGCCGACGACATCGCGCGCAAGCGCCAGACGCTGCAGGGCTGGCCCGAGAGCGCTCTGCGCGCCGCCCTCACGCGCAACCACCTTGAACTGATGAACGAGACTGACAGCCTGCGCTGCCGGCGGATCCTGTCCGGCTCGATCCTCATCCGCTGCGAGCTGACGCGGCGGCGGACGGGGGCGGTCATTGGCGAATATGGAGCCAAGTGCTCCACGGATGCCGTGCCGCTGCCCCGTTGAGCGGCGGTGACCACGATTTCCCCGCGTTCCTTTCGCCTGCCGGCTTCCTGCCGCGTTCCAGGCCTCTTGACTCTGACCACAAAAAATGGAACCAACATCCGAATAAATTCAACTTAAACGAGAGTACATATGTATGTTTACGGCGACGGAAATCGAGGCCATCAAGCAGCACAAGAACTTCGATCAGATCATCGCGGAGCGCGTGGTCCGGCGGTTGGCGATCCGGCAGGGTCTGAAATTCGACCAAAAAGCCACCGAGATCCTTGCGGTTAAGATCTGCGCTGAAGTCACGGCGAAAGTGAATCCTGCACTGATCGAGACGCTTGTTACCGGTTCCATCACCCACAAAGCCCAGAAGCTCTCGTTTTCGACGGAATCGGTCCGCGTCGATCAAGAGATGACCGCTGTGGTGGACAGCGTCGTACACAACCTGCTGAAGGACAAGGGAAAGGGTGAGGAGAAGAAGACGCGCCGTCGTCTTCGCAAAGCGGCCGTTGCGACGCTTGCCAATATGCTCAACCGAAAGAGGTAGGGTGAATGCAATGGCCGCAAAGGATGTCGGCTTCAGCGAGAAGCCCGGCGAGCCCGATATTCAGGATGGCCGTTGGTATGCCTTGCCCTGGAATCGCCTGGCGGCGGTCGGCGGCGTATCAGTGCTTAAGTTCAGCTATCTCAGCGTCGTTGCGGTGCCAGTCATTGCAGTGATCGCTGAGTGGCTGAACGAAATTCCCATGCTGGCGTCGTGGCACGTGACGCCGGTCCATTTATCGTGGCCGATGGCCCTTTTCTTTTTCGGCAGCGTTGGGCTGGCCGCCGCGACCCTCTTGCAGGAACTCTGCTGCCCCAGCCTGATCAAACGCTATCGGTCCGCAAGTGATTACCGCCAATCGGCTTTTCGGGACCTGCAACTCGATACCGAGATCGAAGAGCATATGCGGAAGGTCGATCGTGCGCACCTCGTTCCTCAACTCCAAGAACTGGCGGACGGTCTGGGAGACAGCCCGCCGCCGGAGTTCCTGGAAAAGTTGGCTGATGGTATCGAAAAGCAAATCAATGAGGCCCTGAACGGTATTGAAATCAGCCGCGAACGCCATCTGGCGGGCGCTCTGGGGGAGTGGCATGGCGAAAATCGCAGTTTGCCATCGGCACGTGTCGCGGTAACGTGGTTATATTATTTCTCAGCTGCGATTGCGATTGTGTGTCTGCTGATCATCCCCACCGCCCGTGTCTGGCGCAACGCTGTGTTTGTCGAGCGTACGGTCGATAAGAAGGTCTATCAGGTTAAGACCCTCCCGCAGGGCTTCGTCTGTCAACTGGACGCTGGGATTGGCGGCCTTAGCGGTCTTCCGGAGAAGGGCAATGTGGTCATGCACTGTTCTGTCCTCCAGTAGCTGACACAGACATGCTATATGATCCAATTGGATCTGTGAATCCCCCATAAGAGCGAAGTTGAGGTTCAGCCAGAAACGCGATTCTTTTCGTAATGTTCCCAGCAAATTCCGATTCTTTTATTTCCACAAACAAATTGTGCATACGCATGTATGCTGTTATTGGTTACCCTGTCTCCTGATCGTGGTATGAGATACCCCTACCGCAATCCTCAAAACGTCATGCTCGGGTGCAAGTCCAGGCGATATTCGCCGATAT
This sequence comes from Azospirillum sp. TSO22-1, assembly GCF_003116015.1. Taxonomy (GTDB): domain Bacteria; phylum Pseudomonadota; class Alphaproteobacteria; order Azospirillales; family Azospirillaceae; genus Azospirillum. The sequence goes on along the minus strand of NZ_LGQZ01000029.1, from coordinate 18,779 downwards.
GAGCATTTGTGCCCGACAGAATGCCGCCGGCTTTTGCCACTGGCCAATAGACGCGGCGTCGACCAGACGCCGCTACTCCGCCCGCGCCGCCTCCGCGAAGAACGCCTCGGTCACCACCACGGCGGTGGCCAGTGCCGCCCACAGCTCGCCGGGGATGGCGGTGTCGGCGGTGACGGAGACGATCAGCCCCACTACGCCCGCCCACAGCGCCGAGAACAGCGCCGCTCCGCCCGCCGCCAGGGCGCGGCCGTGGGCACCGCTGCGCATGGTGCGGTAGGACAGCACGCCGGGTGCGGCGATCGACAGGGCGATGAGGAACTGGGCGTACAGCATCGCCTCAGTCCGCCGCGTCGACCGGGCGGGAGCGGCGCACCGCCGGCGCCGGGGCCTGCAGCGGCGGCTCGCCGGCCGGATCGGCGAGGGCGTGCAGCAGACGCTCGCGGATCTGCGCCAGCTTGCTGTCGTGCGTCACCTTCAGGCCGAACACGTCCTTCACGTAGAAGACGTCGATGGCCTTCTCGCCGTAGGTGGCGATCTTCGCCGAGGAGATCTGCAGCGACAGGTTCGACAGCGCGCGCGTCACGTCGTACAGCAGGCCGGCGCGGTCGCGGCCGTTCACCTCGATCACCGTGTGGGTGGTGGAGGCGGCGTTGTCGATCAGCACGCGCGGCGGCACGTGGAAGACGCGCGTCCGGCTGGTCATCGGCGAGCGGCGGGTCGCCAGCTCCTGCAAGGGCTTGAGCTGGCCGGCCAGCACCCTCTCGATGGTCACCGACAGCTTGGCCAGCTTGTCGCCGCCCTCGAAGGCCCCGCCCACCGCGGCGTCCTGCACCGAGAAGACGTCCAGCGCCATGCCGTTGGTCATGGTGAAGATCTTCGCGTCCACGATGTCCGCCCCGCTCGCCGCCAGCGCGCCGGCGAGGCGCGAGAACAGGCCGTGGTGGTCGGTGGCGTAGATCGTCACCTCGGTGATGGCGCGGCCGCGGTCGACCCGCGTCTCGACGGTCAGCGGGCGCTGGTCGCGCTCGGCGCTTCGGATCAGGCGGGCGTGGCGGCCCAGCGTGTCGGTGTCGAAGCTCAGCCAGTAGGCGGGGTAGCCCAGCGTCAGGTGGGTGTCGGTCTCCGCCGGCTCGAAGTCAGCCAGTTCCTCGCGCAGCGCCGCCTGTGCCGCCTGGATGCGCCGCTCGCGGCCGGCCACCGACAGGCCGCCGGACATGATTTCCTCGGAACGGTTGTACAGCTCGCGCAGCAGCGTGGCCTTCCAATTGTTCCAGCGCTGCGGGCCGACGGCCCGGATGTCGGCGACGGTGAGGACCAGCAGCAGCCGCAGGCGCTCGGGCGACTGCACCAGCGCGACGAAGTCGCGGGCGGTCTTCTCGTCCTCCAGGTCGCGCTTGAAGGCGACCTGCGACATGGCGAGGTGCCAGCGCACCAGCCACGCCACCGTCTCCGTTTCCTCCGCGGTGAGGCCGAGGCGCGGGCACAGCTTCTCCGCCACGCGGGCACCCAGCACGGAGTGGTCGCCGCCGCGGCCCTTGGCGATGTCGTGCAGCAGGACGGCGACGTACAGCGCGCGCCGCGACACCACCTTGTGGATCACCTCCGACGACAGCGGCAGCTCATCCGCCAGCTCGCCCTGCTCGATCTTGTGCAGGATGCCGATGGCGAACAGCGTGTGCTCGTCCACGGTGAACACGTGGTACATGTCGTACTGCATCTGCGCCACCACGCGCCCGAAGTCGGGCACGAAGCGGGCCAGCACGCCGGCCTCGTTCATGCGGCGCAGCGCCAGCTCCGGGTCCTTGGGGCCGGTCAGCATCTCCAGGAACAGCCGGTTGGCCTCCGGGTCGTTGCGCACCTTGGGGCCGAGCGCCGAGAGCGAGCGGGTGATCGAGCGCAGCGCGTTCGGGTGGATGTCCAGGTCGTTCAGCTGCGCCACGTGGAACAGCCGGATCATGTCGATCGGCTGCTCTCGGAACTGCTTGTCGTCGCGCACGTTCAGGCGCTCGCCGTCGAGGACGAAGCCGTCGATGTCCTTGCGGCGGGTCAGCGCCGCGAGACGCAGAATGTTGAACTTGGGCGGGCGCTTCGACTCGGCCTCCAGCGCCGCGCAGAAGATGCGCGTCAGGTCGCCGACGTCCTTGGCGACCAGGAAATAGTGCTTCATGAAGCGTTCCACGCCCTTGGTGCCGGCGTGGTCGGTGTAGCCCATGCGGGCGCCGATCTCCGACTGCACGTCGAAGGTCAGGCGGTCCTCCATGCGCCCCGTGAGGTAGTGCAGGTGGCAGCGCGCCGTCCACAGGAAGTTCTGCGCTTTGGCGAAGCGCTGCGCCTCCTCGGGCAGCAGGACGTGCTTGCCGACCAGCTCGTCGGCGTCGTCGGCGCGGTACAGGTACTTGCCGATCCAGAACAGCGTCTGCAGGTCGCGCAGGCCGCCCTTGCCGTCCTTCAGGTTGGGCTCCAGCACGTAGCGGCTGTCGCCCAGCTTCTGGTGGCGGCCGTCGCGCTCGGCCAGCTTGGCCTCGACGAACTCCTGCCCGGATCCGGCGACGACGTCCTTGTCGAAGCGCTTCTTCAGCTCCTGGAACAGCTTGCGCGGGCCCCAGAGGTAGCGCGACTCCAGGATGGCGGTGCGGATGGTGACGTCGGCCTTGGACTGCCGGATGCAGTCGTCGACGCTGCGCACCGCGTGGCCGACCTTCAGGCCGAGGTCCCACAGGACGTACAGCATGTACTCGACCACCTGCTCGACCCGCGGCGTGCGCTTGTAGGGCAGCAGGAACAGGAGGTCGATGTCGGAGAACGGCGCCAGCTCGCCGCGGCCGTAGCCGCCGGTGGCGACGATGTCGAACTGCTCGCCCAGCGTCGGGTTGGCGGACGGGAAGATGTGGTTCAGCGTGAAGGCGGCCAGCGTGCGGATCAGCCGGTCGGCGAGGTAGCAGTTCTGCCGCACGCACTCCTCGCCGGAGCCGCCCTGCTCGAACCGGTCGCGCACCTCGGCCCGGCCGCGGGTCAGCGCGCCGCGCAGGCATGCGATGACATGCGGGCGCACCTTGTCGCCGGTGCCGTGCTCCTCGATCAGCGCGTCCAGCTCCTCCATCAGCTTGGCCTTGGAGATGATGGCGCGGCGGTTCGGGATCTCCCGGGGCGGAGCGGCGGGGGCGGCGGCGCGGGGCGACAGCATCAGGGCGGGCTTTCCAGGCGGTGCGGACGGTTCGCACTATAGACGGATTCGCCGGGGGGTGCACGGGCGACGGCGGGAACGCGGAATTCACCGGGCAGACCTGCAAAGATCGCGCGCGGCGACGTTCGTGCTTAAACGGTTCGCTAAGCCCTTTGATATACTAATATGATTCATGGCGATAAACGCCGGAGTGCGTCAAATGCTCGTCACGCTCGCTCCCGCCCACCACGGCCAGCCGAAGAACGCGCTGCGCGTCGGTTCACCTCTCCTCGAAATCGCGCAGGCGATCAACCTGGACTGCCCGGAGGACGTGGTCGTCGAAGTGCTCGACGCCCAGGGCCACCGTGAAGCCGTGTTCGGCGAAGACCAGGACTACGGGTCGGTCGACCTGTTCTGAGGCACGCTCAGCGCTGGACGCGCGCCAGACGGCGTGCGTTGGCGCGGGCGCGGCGGTGGAAGGCCGGCAGGCCGGCACCGGCCAGGCTGGCCGCGGATTCCACGAAATGCATGCCGGCGTTCATGCCGGCGCTTACGCTCTCTTCCCACCAGCGCTGCTGCACGCCCACCAGATCGAGCGGGGAGCGGCAGGTACCCAGGCTGGCCAGCGCCAGCGTCGCCGCCTGCACCGGGCCGGTGAACAGCGCCAGCCACGCGTGCTGAAGTTCGGCGACGCCGACCGCCATGGCGGAGGTCGCCTCGGCCACCGCCTCCACCTTTTCCGCGCCCATGCGAACAAACTCGGGATCGGTGGCCGACAGCGGGTCGGTCAGCGTGCCGGCCATCATCGCGGTGCGGTAGCCGATGGTGCGCGCCGCGGCGACGCCCATCTCGCCGTGCTTGCCGGCGGTCTTCGTCAGTTCGTTCACCACCGCCGCCAACCGGGTGGCGGGGCCCGCAGATTTGGCTCGCCGAGCCGCCATGTGTACCGTCCTTATGCGCTGCAACAGAAAGCCCCTCCCCAACGCCGAAGGACGGGGAGGGGTTCCGCAGCGACGGGTTCTACGCCGAACGCAGGGCGCGGTCCAGATCCTCGACGATGTCCTGCGGGTCCTCCAGGCCGACCGACAGACGGATCAGGTCGGGGCGGATGCCGGCCTTCGCCTTGTCCTCCGGCGCCACCTTGGCGTGGGTGGTGGTGTCGGGGTGGGTGATCAGGCTCTTGGCATCGCCCAGGTTGTTGGAGATCAGTACCATCCGCAGGTCGTTCATGAAGCGGAACGATTCATCCTTACCGCCCTTGATGCGGAAGGCGACCATGGTGCCGCCGCTGGTCATCTGCCGGCGCGCCAGGTCGTGCTGCGGGTGGCTGGGAAGGGTGGGGTAGAGCACCTGCGTCACCTTCGGGTGGGTGGACAGGAACTCCGCCACCCGGGTGGCGGCCTGGGTCTGGGCGTTGACGCGCAGCTCCAGCGTCTCCAGGCCCTTGAGCAGCACCCAGGCATTGAACGGGCTGATGGTCGGGCCGGTGTGGCGGACGAAGGGGTGGATCACCTCGGTGCCGAACTTGGCGTCGGTCAGGATGATGCCGCCCAGGCAGCGGCCCTGGCCGTCGATGTGCTTGGTCGCCGAATAGACGACGACGTCGGCGCCGAACTCCAGCGGGCGCTGCGCCACCGGCGTGGCGAAGGCGTTGTCCACCACCACCTTGGCGCCGGCCTTGTGGGCGAGGTCGCACACCGCCTTGATATCGACGATCTCCAGCCCCGGGTTGGAGGGGGTCTCCAGGAACACCGCGGCGGTGGGCTGGGACAGCGCCTCCTCCCATGCCGCCGGGTCGGTGCCGTCGATCAGGACGGGCACGATGCCGTAGCGCGGACAGATGTTCTTGACGATGTGCAGGCACGAGCCGAACAGCGCGAACGGTGCCACGATGCGGTCGCCGGCCTTGAGGAAGCTCAGCAGCGCCGCCGTCACCGCGGCCATGCCGGAGGTGGTGGCGTAGGCCCACTCCGCACCCTCGTAGGCGGCGAGGCGATCCTCGAACATCGCGCAGGTCGGGTTGCGGAAGCGCGAGTAGACGTGGCGCTGGCCATCGTTGAGAAAGGCGCTCTCCGCCTCCTCGGCCGAGGCGTAGACGAAGCCGGAGGTCTGGAAGATCGCCTCCGAGGTCTCGTCGAAGCCGGAGCGCTGGGTGCCGCCGTGCACCAGCTTGGAGCGCGGGCGCAGCCCGGCGACGTTGGGTTTGCGGGTATCGGTCCTGGCCATGGCCGCCTCATCTCCTGTCCCGCGGCCGGGGGGCGTGCCGGCCGCACAAACAAAAAACGCCCCGACCGTTCACAGGTCGAGGCGCGGACGCGGCTCGGACCTCTTTAGCGGATTGTTTTACGTGGCCCGCAAGCCGGTCGCCCAAATCACCACGTGGCGACGGTTGTAGGCCCGCCCACCGGGCGCGTCAAGCCTCCGTGCGGCAACGTCACGCAGGAGCATGCGCTCCGTGCCGGTTGTCACCGCTGGATTGCCTGATCATAGAGGTGTGGACCTTTCCACCTGCGCCGGTGACGCCGTGCGGTACCGCAAGTTCCAGGAACGCCATTTCACGCGGTTCATCCTCACCGGGCGCCTGACCGGCCAGGGCGGCGACGAGGTGCGCGACCTGATCGCCGACGTGAAGCGTGTCGCCGACCGCCGCTGCGTGCTCGACCTGGGCGGGCTGGAGTTCATCGATTCCGCCGGCATCGGCATGCTGCTGGTGGTGAACGGCGAGGCGGTCGCGGCCGGCAAGGCGGTCGCCATGCTGGTCGGCGAGGGGCAGGTGCTGCGCGTGGTGACGCTGACCCGCATCGGCATGATCATCCCGCAGTTCGAGAGTGTCGACGCCTACGTGGCCGCCTGCGTGCCGGAGGAGGTGCTGGCCGAGCACCCCTGCGCCCCCGGCGAGGATCCGCTGGCTTTGGCGGCACGGGCGCTGACGGCGAGCGCGGCGTAAAACGGCGTATAGTGTCGGCCAGCCCACAGCGGCGTGGCGTTCGGCGTGCTCTTCTCCGGCTGCTCTCAGCCCACGCGCCGGAGTCCAGGTTCCGGCCCGCCAAAGGAAGCCGCCGATGCCGCGCCTGTCCCGTCTCGCCCATTGCGTTGCCGTCAGCCTGCTCGCCGTGCCGCTCGCCACATCCGCCTTCGCGGCTTCCCCGGGCACGCGAAGCACGACATCCGCCACCATGCCCGCACACAAGGCCGGTGGCCCGTACGCGCACACCCCACGCACCGCCGGACCGACGCTGCCGTTCAGCCCGAGCCCCTTCGGCAAGCCGCCCTTCGGGGCGACGGCTGATCCGAAGAAGGCGACGCCGCCGACCACGACCGAACGCGGAGGCATCGAAAGCCTGGACCGTTTGCTCGCGGGTGCCCGTGTGAAATTCTAAGCGTTCGCGGGGCGACGCCACGCATCGTTACCCCCTCAGCAACCCACGCAGCCGGTACAGCTCCTCCAGCGCCTGACGCGGCGTCAGATCGTCGGGGTTGACGGCCTTCAGCGCCTCCTCCACCGCGGAGGGCTGCGGTGCCGCTGTGGCGGCTGGAGCGGCCGGGGCCGGGCGCTTCATGGCGGCGCTGAACAGCGGCAGGTCCTCGGCGAGGCGGTGGATGGCGGCGTTCTGCTCGCCGGATTCGAGGATCTGCAGCACCTCCTCGGCGCGGCCGACCACCGCGGCGGGCAGGCCGGCCAGCTTGGCGACGTGGATGCCGTAGCTGCGGTCGGCCGCGCCGGAGGTCACCTCGTGCAGGAAGACCACGTCGCCTTGCCACTCCTTGATGCGCATGGTGTGGCAGTTGAGCGCCGGCAGCTTCGAGGCCAGCATGGTCAGCTCGTGGTAGTGCGTGGCGAACAGCGCGCGGCAGCGGTTCACGTCGTGCAGGTTCTCCACGCAGGCCCAGGCGATGGACAGGCCGTCGAAGGTCGCGGTGCCGCGGCCGATCTCGTCGAGGATGACCAGGGCGCGTTCGCCGGCCTGGTTCAGGATGGCGGCGGTCTCCACCATCTCGACCATGAAGGTGGAGCGGCCGCGGGCGAGGTCGTCGGCCGCACCGACGCGGCTGAACAGCCGGTCGACCACGCCGATGTGCGCGCTCTCCGCCGGCACGAAGCTGCCCATCTGCGCCAGCACGGCGATCAGCGCGTTCTGGCGCAGGAAGGTCGATTTACCGGCCATGTTCGGGCCGGTCAGCAGCCACAGCCGGTTCTCCGGCGCCAGATCGCAGTCGTTGGCGACGAACGGGCCGGCGTTCTGGTTGTCCAGCACCGCCTCCACCACCGGGTGCCGGCCGCCCTTGATGGAGAAGGCGAGGCTCGAGTCCACCACCGGGCGGCTGTAGCGCCGCTCGGCCGCCAGCTCGGCCAGCGACAGTGCGACGTCCAGCGCGGCGAGGGCGCGGGCGGCGTGCACGATGCGGTCGGCCTGGTCGGTGACCAGGGCGACCAGCTCCTCGAACAGGCCCATTTCCACGGCCAGCGCCTTGTCGGCGGCCTCGGAGATGCGGCGCTCCAGGTCCGACAGCTCGACCGTGCCGAAGCGCACGGCGTTCGCCATGGTCTGGCGGTGCATGAACAGCTCGCGGTTCTTGCCCGACAGCAGCTTGTCGGCGTGCGTCGCCGTCACCTCGATGTGGTAGCCGAGCACGTTGTTGTGCTTGACCTTCAGCGCCGGCACGCCGGCCAGATCGGCGTACTTGGCCTGCAACCCGGCGATCAGCCGGCGGCTCTCGTCGCGCAGCGTGACCAGCTCGTCCAGCGTGTAGGAATAGCCCGGCGCGATGAAGCCGCCGTCGCGTGCCAGCAGCGGCAGATCCGGCGCCAGCGCCTGGGCCAGCCGGTCCACCAGCTCGAAGTGCTCGCCGAGGTTCCGCACGATAGCGCCGAGGCCGTCGGGCAGCAGCGGGAAGGGGCCGTGCAGCAGCGCCTTCACCTCGGCGGCAGCGCGCAGGCCGTCGCGCACGCAGGCGAGGTCGCGCGGGCCGCCGCGGCCCAGCGACAGGCGCGACAGCGCGCGCTCCAGGTCCGGGCAGCGCTTCAGCACCTCGCGGGCGTCGGCGCGCAGGCGGTCCTCGGCCAGCGCGAACTCGACCATGTCCAGGCGCTTGGCGATCGCCACCGGGTCGGTCAGCGGGGCGGACATGTGGATCGCCAGCATGCGCGCCCCCGCCCCGGTCACCGTGCGGTCGATGGTGGCGAGCAGGCTGCCGCGCCGCTCGCCGGTCAGGGTGCGGGTCAGCTCCAGGTTGCGGCGGGTGGCGGCGTCGATCTCCATGACGGCGCCGGGGCCGACGCGACGCGGCGGCGAGAGCCGTGGCATGCGGCCCTTCTGCGTCAGCTCGACATAGCCGACCAGCGCGCCGGCCGCCGCCACCTCCGACCGCGTGAAGCCGCCGAAGGCGTCCAGCGTGCCAACGCCGTAGAGATTCAGCAGGCGCTGTTTGCCGTTCTCGGAATCGAAGCGCGGGTTGGGCTGGACGGTCAGGCGGTCCCTCCACTCGCCCCACAGCTCGAACAGGTCGGGGTCCTGGCACAGGCGCTCGGGGACCAGCACCTCCTGCGGGTCGAGGCGGCCGAGCGCGGCGCCGAGCGCCGCGCGGTCCACCGGCTGCACCACCACCTCGCCGGTCGACAGCTCCAGCCACGCCAGCCCGATGGACCCCGCCACCTCGGCCACCGCCGCCAGCCAGTTGGAGGAACGCGCGTCGAGCAGCGTGTCCTCGGTCAGCGTGCCCGGCGTGACGATGCGGATGACGCCGCGCTTCACCACCGACTTGGAGCCGCGCTTCTTGGCCTCCGCCGGATCCTCCATCTGCTCGCAGATGGCGACGCGGAAACCCTGGCGGATCAGGCGCTGCAGGTAGTTCTCGTGGCTGTGCACCGGCACGCCGCACATCGGGATGTCCTCGCCCAGGTGCTGGCCGCGCTTGGTCAGCGCGATGTCCAGTGCCTGCGCGGCCTTCACCGCGTCGTCGAAGAACATCTCGTAGAAGTCGCCCATCCGGTAGAACAGCAGGCAGTCGGGGTGCGCCTGCTTGATCTCCAGGTACTGCGCCATCATCGGCGTGGAGTCGGCGGGGACGGCGGAGGCGGGCATGGAAACGGTGAGGTCGGACACGGGTCGAAACCGGTTGTAGGGGATGGGGCGGGGGCGTGACCCTATAACACGGCGAGCGCTCTGGCGCACCGCCCCCGCGGAGGGCTAGAGTGGGCCACCGTAACGTCGTGAGGAGAAGGCCGTGGCGCAAGCGTCCGATACCGCAAACCCGGGCGAAGTCCGCGAGGTGGTGGCCCTGTTCGAGACACGGGAGGCCTTCGACCGCGCCGTGGCCTCCCTGCTGGCGGCCGGCTTCGCGCGCGAGGACCTCAGCGTGCTGGCCAGCCACACGTCCCTGGAGGCGGCCGAGAGGCGCCCGTCCACCCCGCGCGACGAGGCGCTGACCGGCTTGGTGGGCGAGCTGAAGTACGCCTTCCCGCTGACCACCGCGGGCCTGATCGCCATCGTCGGCGGCCCGATCACCGCCAGTGTGGCGGCGCTGGTGGCGGCGGGCCTCAGCGGCATCGCCATCAAGGACTACCTGGACGAGCTGACCAGCCACCCGGAGACCGACGAGTTCGCCCGCGCGCTGGAGGCCGGCGGCGTCATCCTCTGGGTCCGCGTCGACAATCCCAACGCCGAGCTGGACGCCACCGCCGTGCTGATGCGCGAAGGCGGCAAGAACGTGCATCTCGTCACGCGCGAGGAATAGGCAGCCATACCGGCCGGGCTCACCCGACTCCCTAAAATGTCGGGTGACTCCGGCCGGCGAATCCGTTATCGAGCGCCCGACCCGAACAGCGGATGAGCGCTCGTGATGCGAACCGTCACCATCGGTCTGCTGGTCGCCGGACTTGCCGGCGTGGCGGCCTGCACCCCCAATTACTCGCCGAACACCTACGCTGCCGGCTCCGTGCAGCAGGCCAACAAGGTCGAGGCCGGCGTCGTCGTCGGCTTCCGGCAGGTGGCGATCAGCGCCAGCGGCACGGTCGGCGCGGTCACCGGCGGCGCCGCCGGCGGCGTGCTGGGCTCGCAGAGCGGCAGCTTCGGCATCAACGCGGCGCTGGGCGCGGTCGGCGGCACGGCGGTCGGCAGCCTGATCGGCACGGCGGTGGAGCACGTCACCGGCGACACCACGGGCTGGGAGTACATCGTCCGCAAGCCGAACGACGAGCTGGTGTCGGTCACCCAGCGCGAGGAGAAGCCGATCCCGCTGGGCCAGAAGGTGCTGGTGATCGGCGGCAGCCAGGCGCGCATCGTCGCCGACTACTCCACGCCGGCCGAGCCGGCGCCCGCCAAGGCGGTGGAGAAGCCGAAGGCCGAGGAGAAGCCGGTGGTGAAGGAGGAGCTTCCGCCGCCCGCGCCGGCTCCGGAACCCGCGCCGGCGGCTCCGGCGGCGGCCACCGTCCCGGACCCCTTCGCGCCGGTGCCGCTGCCGGTTGAACCGACGCCGGTCCCGGCGACCTGAACCTAGGCCGCGTCCGGCAGGCGCACCGTCACCCGCAACCCGCCCAGCGCGCCGGCATCCAGCGCCACGCCGCCGCCGTACAACTCCACCACGTCGCGCACGATGGCGAGGCCGAGGCCGGAGCCGGGGGTCTGCTCGTCCAGCCGCTCGCCGCGGGCAAAGACGCGGTCGCGGGCGGCGACGGGCAGGCCGGGGCCATCGTCCTCGATGGTCAGCACGAAACCGCCGTCGCGACTCTCCGCTGCCGCGCGGATGGCGCCGCCGGCCCATTTCACCGCGTTGTCCAGCAGGTTGCCAGCGATCTCGTCGAAATCCTGCACCTCGACCGGGGCGAGCAGCGCGTCGTCGGCCTGCACCGTCACCGACACCGCGCGGTCCGGATGGGCCAGCGTCGCGACGCGGGCCAGGGAGGACAGGCGGGCGCGTACCGGGGTGCGGCTGCCGCCCACCGTGCGGGCGGCGGCGCGCGCGCGCGCCAGATGGTGGTCGACGTGACGGCGCATCGTCTCGATGTCTTCCAGCACCGCGCTTCGCAGGGCCGGGTCGGCCGCCTGCATGCGGTTGCGCAGCACGCTCAGCGGCGTCTTCAGCGCGTGGGCGAGGTTGCCGGCCTGGGTGCGGGCGCGGGCCACCACGGCGGCGTCGTGGTCCAGCACGGCGTTGAAGTCGCCCACCAGAGGCTGCACCTCGGTCGGCCAGGTTCCCTCGATGCGCTGAGCGGCCCCCCGGCGCATCCGCGCCAGCGCGGCGCCGAGCCGGCCGAGCGGGCGCAGGCCCAGCGTCACCTGGGCCAGCGCCGCCGCCAGGATGCCCGCCGCGACCATCGCCAGCGAGGCGGCGAGCGCGTGGCCGAACTGTTCGGCCGGCCGGTCGAGTTCGGCGCGGTCGGCGGCGACCGCGACGCGCAGGGGATCGCCGGACGGCGGCTGGACGATGCGCTCGACCACCAGCAGCGGCCGGTCGCGCGGGCCGAGGATCTCGTGCCGGTGCAGTTCACCGCTGCCCGGGTGGTCCTGCGGCAGCGGCAGCGCCACGTCCCACAGCGAGCGCGAGCGCAGCGGCTCGTCCGGCCGGTCGATCTGCCAGTACAGGCCGGAGAACGGCTTGGCGAAGCGCGGGTCGCTCAGCGGGCGGACGGTCGGCGGGCCATCGGCCGGGAAGTCCAGGTTGGCGAGCAGCTGGTCGAGGTGGGTGGCCAGCGTCGCCTCGACCTGCTGCTGCAGGTGGTCGCGGAACAGCGCGGTCAGCGCCAGCCAGGAGCCCGCCATGGCGACCGCCAGCCACAGCCCCGCCCCGATCAGCAGACGGGCGCGCAGCGAGCGCGGCATGGCCAGATGCAACAGCGGAGGCCGCATCAGGTCCCGTCCAGGCGGTAGCCGGCGCCGCGCACGGTCTCGACGACGCCGTCGCCCAGCTTGCGGCGCAGGCGGCCGACGAACACCTCGATGGTGTTGCTGTCGCGGTCGAAATCCTGGGCGTAGATGTGCTCAGTAAGTTCCGCTTTCGAAACGATTCTCCCGGGGTGGTGCATGAGGTAGGACAACACCCGGAACTCGTGCGCCGTCAGCTTGACCGGCACGCCGTTCAGCGTCACCCGGCCGGTGCGCGTGTCGAGCCGCACCGGGCCGTGCGTCAACTCCGGCGACGGCTGGCCGCTGGCCCGGCGGATCAGGCCGCGGATGCGGGCGACCACCTCCTCCATGTGGAAGGGCTTGCCCAGGTAGTCGTCGGCGCCGGCGTCGATGCCCTCTACGCGCTCGGTCCAGCTGTTGCGGGCGGTGAGCACCAGGACCGGCACGGTCACCCCGTCGGCCCGCCAGCGCTTCAGCACCGTCAGCCCGTCCAGCACCGGCAGGCCGAGGTCGAGCACCACCGCGTCGTACGGTTCAGTGCCGCCGAGGTGCAATGCATCCTCGCCGTTGTCGGCGCGGTCCACGGCGTAGCCGGCCGCCTCCAGGCTGTGCGCCAGCTGCTCCGCCAGCGCGGTGTCGTCCTCGACCACCAGAACGCGCATGTCAGTGCCTGCCCCGCCGGCCCAGGCCGGCCCCTTTCGCCTTCAGCACCTCGGCCGTGGCGGCGTTCAGCTCCACCTCGATGATGCGCCCGTCCGGCGCCAGCAGCTTCACCTCGTAGAGCCACTGCCCGTCGTCGCGGTCCAGCTCGACCTCCAGGACGCTTCCGCCGAACTGCGCTTCCACCGTGTCGAGGATGCGGCGCAGGGGGAGCACCTTGCCCTCCTCGACCGCGCGGCGGGCGTGATCGTGATCGCGGTCGGCGAGCACCGGCACGGGAGCCGTGAGCACGGCGCCGGCAAGGACGAGGAGGGCGAGGATGCGCATGGTCGGCATGCTGCTCCGGAGAAGCTGAACGCCGGCTGAATGGCCGCTTCAGGCCCGGTTCAGCGGCGGGAGTGCATCGTGCCTCCACCATTCACCATGTCCACGGAGCAGACAATGCGTTTCGGATTCCTCGCCGCCGCCCTTCTCGCCGCCGGCCTCGCCACCGCCGCCGCCCACGCGCAACAAACGTCGCAGACGGCGGCGGCCGACATCCTGTCGGTCCGCGCCGTCCTCGACAAGGTCGAGGCGCAGGGCTACCGCGACATCACCGAGGTCGAGCGGGAAGATGGCCGCTACGAGGTGAAGGCCACCGACGCCGACGGTCGCCGCGTCAAGATCCACGTCGACGGCCGCACCGGCGAGATCGTCAAGACCGAGCGGAAGTAGCCTACTCGACGCCGTTGGCCACCAGCAGCGCCTTGGCCTCCGGCGAGCCGAGGAAGCGGACGAAGGCGCGGGCGCCCTCCGGGTTGGGGGCGCCCGCCAGCGCTGCGGCGGCGTAGCGGGTGTGGTTCTGCACCTCGGCCGGCAGCGGGCCGACGAAGGTCAGGCCCTTGCCGCGGTACAGCATGATCTCGGTGATGGCGCCGAAGCCCACCTCGGCGCCCTTGCCCCTGATCAGGTGCTCCATGACGGCGGCGCCGTCGGGATAGCGGGTGGTCTTGCCCTTCGCCTCGTCCCACAGGCCGAGCTTCTGCAGCAGGCCCTCGACGTAGACACCGGTGGAGGCCTGGTTGAAGATCAGCGACTCCGCGCCGCGCACGCCGGCCTTCAGCGCCTCGGCGCTGGAGACGTCGGGCTTCGGCGCGCCGTCGCGCACCGCCACGCCGACGCCGACCTTGCCGACCTCGGCGTGGGCGTCCGGGGCGAGCTTTGCCGCCGCCTCGTCGAGCACCGCGGGCGGGGCGAGCAGCACGTCGGCGACCTCGCCGTCGGCGATCTTCCTGCGGAGCGTGGGCGCCGTGGCGAAGCGGACCGTCACGGCGTCGCCGGTCTGCCGCTTGTAGGCGTCGGCCGCGGCCATGAGCCCGGGCTCGACCGCGCCGGCGCTGAGCACCTGGACTTCGCCGGCCAGGGCGGGGGTGGCGAGGAAGGCAAGAAGAAACGCAAAGGCTTTCGTCTTCATGGTGCCTCCATAAACCCTCTCCCGTCCCGGGAGAGGGTGGCGCCGCAGGCGCCGGGTGAGGGTCATTGCAAGGATCTTTGTGGGCACCCTCACCCTCCCGCGCTACGCGCGGGCCCCACCCTCTCCCGGGGCGGGAGAGGGAACTTACTTCCTGTCCGCCTGATACCGACGCTCGATGGCGTCCCACAGGGTCACTTCCAGCTGCGTGCCGTTCAGGCGGTTGATCTCCTGGATGCCGGTGGGGGAGGTGACGTTGATTTCGGTCATGTAGTCGCCGATCACGTCGATGCCGACGAAGACCAGCCCCTTCTCGCGCAGCACCGGGCCGATGGCGGCGCAGATCTCCCGCTCGCGGGCGGTCAGCTCGGTCTTCCGGGCGCTGCCGCCGGCGTGGAAGTTGGCGCGCGCCTCGCCCTCCTGCGGCATGCGGCTGACGGCGCCGGCCGGCTCGCCGTCGATCAGGATGATGCGCTTGTCGCCCTGGCGGATCTCGGGGAGGTACTTCTGCACGATCACCGGCTCGCGGTAGAGCTGGGTGAACAGCTCCAGCAGCGAGCCGAGGTTCTCGTCGTCCGGCTTCAGGTGGAAGACGCCGGCCCCGCCGTTGCCGAACAGCGGCTTGACGATGATGTCCTTGTATTGCGCGCGGAAATCCAGGATCGCCTGTTTGTCGCTGGTGATCAGGGTGGGCGGCATCAAGTCGGGGAAGCGGGTGACGAACAGCTTCTCCGGCGCGTTGCGCACCTCGGCCGGATCGTTCAGCACCAGCACCTTGGGCTGGACGTGCTCCAGCATGTGGGTGGCGGTGATGTAGGCCATGTCGAAGGGCGGATCCTGGCGCATCAGGATGATGTCCAGGGTGGACAGGTCGGTCAACGCCGCCTCGCCCAGCGTGTAGTGCGCGCCGCGCTTGCGCTCCACCGTCAGCGGGCGGACGCGGGCGGTCAGCGTGTTGCCGGTCAGCGACAGGTCGCGCGGGTGGTAGTGGAACAGCCGGTGGCCGCGCCGCTGCGCCTCCAGCGCCATCATGAAGCTGGAGTCCGTGTCGATGTTGATGGACTCGATGGGATCCATCTGAAGCGCGACGGCGAGGCTCATAGAGGGTGTCTCCGAAGTTCGATCAGTTCAGACGGTTCTTCAGCTGCTGGATCAGCATGGCGGCCTGGTGCAGCTGGTGGTCGCTGCCGCCCAGGCGCATGAAGGTCTCGAGCGCCGCGATGGCCTCGTCCAGGTTGCCGCGGTGGGCTTCCAGCAGGCCGATCTCGCGCCACAGGGCCGGCTCTTCCGGCGCCATCAGGCGCATGGCGTCCAGCACCTCGAGCGCCTGCGCCACGTCGTTGGCCGAGAGGTGGCGGAGCTTCAGGTTGTTCTGCAGGCGCAGCAGGATGTCGCGGTTGCCGACCGCCTGGTAGTAGGCGGGCTCCAGTTCCGCCGCGGTGCCGGCGGTGGCCTTGATCAGCTCGCGCAGGTCGACGACGGTGCGCACCTGCCCGCCGTTGAACGGGTCGAGGATGGCGCGCTCGCCCTCCACCTCCAGGCGCACCAGGAAATGGCCGGGAAAGTTCAGCCCCACTATGTCCCAGCCCATGGAGCGTGCAGCGTGCAGGTACAGGATGCCGAGCGCCACCGGCAGCCCCTTGCGGCGGTCGATGACGCGCAGCAGGTTGGCGTTCTGCAGATCGTCGTAGGTCTGGTCGTCGCCGCTGTAGCCGTGGCGGTCGATCACCACCTCGTGCAGCAGCGTGATGCGCGATTCCAGCCCGTCGGCGTCGGGGTCGAAGCGCTCCGCCATGTCGCGGGCGAGCGCCGCGAGATGGCGGCGGTAACGGTCCAGCGGCTGGTCGGGGCGGTCGAGCGCGCCCAGCGCCAGGGCGCCTTCGGCGAGGTCGATGTCCCCGTCGCTCTGGGCGCCGATGCGGCGCAGGATCTCGCGGGCTTCGAGGCGGCTGCTCAACGGACCGGTCCTTACGCTTCGTTGCCGGTGGTCTCTACCCTATAACCGCCAGGCGTCCATCAGGTGGCGCGGCAAGGCATAAGGCGTAACCAGCATCACGTCGAAGCGCAAGGTCAACCCGGCGTATTGCGGGTTGGCACCCAGGAAGACGTGCGCCGCCCTCGAGAGCCGGCCGAGCTGCCGGGCGCCCAGCGCCTCGCTGGCGCTCTGCCAGTCGCGCCGGGCCTTCACCTCGATCACCGCCAGCGTGTCGCCGCGCCTGGCCACGATGTCGATCTCGCCCAGCGGCGTCTTCAGCCGGGTCGCCAGGATCCGGTAGCCCTTCAGGCGCAGGATGCCGCGGCACAGCGCCTCGGCGAAGCGGCCGAAGCTCTCGCTCCTGCGGCGGCGCTCGTCGGTCACGGTCATCGCCCGTCCTCCCGCGACAGTTCCAGCGCACGGGCGTAGACGTCCCGCTTCGGCCGGCCGGTCATCAGCGCCACCTCGGCCGCCGCGTCGCGCACCGACAGGCGGGACAGCGCGTCGCGCAGCGCGGAGTCGACGTCCACCGCCTGCGCCTCTGCCTCGGCCCCCGGCGGGGCGACCACCACCACCACCTCGCCCTTGGGCGGGCCGGCGGAATCGTAGTGCGCGGCGAGGTCGGGCAGCGGGCCGCGCCGCACCTCCTCGTACAGCTTGGTCAGCTCGCGCGCCACGGCGGCCTCGCGCGGGCCGAGCACGGCGGCCATGTCGGCCAGGGATTCGGCCAGGCGCTGTGGCGACTCGTAGAAGACCAGCGTCGCCGGCACGGCGGTCAGCTCGCCCAGGCTGGTGCGGCGCGCCGCGCTCTTGTTGGGCAGGAAGCCGGCGAACAGGAAGCGGTCGCTGGGCAGCCCGGACAGCACCAGCCCGGCCAGCGCCGCCGACGGGCCGGGCAGGGCGGTGACCGGCACCCCGGCCTCGACGCAGGCGCGCACCAGCTTGTAGCCAGGGTCCGAGACCAGCGGCGTGCCGGCGTCGGAGACCAGCGCGATGGTTTCGCCGGCCTGCATGCGGCCGATCAGGACCGGGCGCATCTTCGCCGCGTTGTGTTCATGGTAGGAGACGAGCGGCGTCGCCACCCCGTGGATGCCCATCAGCTTGGAGGTGACGCGGGTGTCCTCGCAGGCGATGGCGTCGGCGCGCTTCAGCGTGTCGAGCGCGCGCAGGGTGATGTCGGCCGCGTTGCCGATGGGCGTGGCGACGACATACAGCCCGGCGGTCGGTTTACTTGCACGGCCGCTGCCGCTACCTTCACCCTGGCTTTGGGCACCGTGGCCCTGGGAGCCGGGATCAGGATTGGAGACCTTCGGTGGCACGACTGGCGACACCTTTCTCGCGCGCTCTGCGGTCGCGGCTTGCCCGCGGCCTGGGGGTGACGGCGGTTCTTGCTCTGGCCGCCTGCGCGCCGAATGTAGCGGCCCCGCCCCCGGTGGTACAAGCGCCGCAACCCCCCTCCGCCGTTCAGCCTATGGCGCCGCAGGTACAAAAGGTGGCGCTGCTGTTGCCGCTGACCGGCCCCAGCGCCGGCATCGGCCAGCCGATGCTGGACGCCGCGCAGCTGGCGCTGTTCGACGTGGCGGGCGAGACCTTCCAGCTGCTGCCGCGCGACACCAAGGGCACGCCGCAGGGCGCGGCCGAGGCGGCGCGGCAGGCATTGGCCGAGGGGGCGCGACTGATCGTCGGCCCGCTGTTCGGCCAGGAGGTGCAGGCGGTGAAGCCGGTCGCCGCCGGCGCCGGAGTCGACGTGGTGGCCTTCACCACCGACGCGACGCTGGCCGGCAACGGCACCTGGGTCATGGGCTTCGTGCCGCTCGACCAGGTGCAGCGGGTCACCGGCTTCGCCCGGTCGCGCGGGGTGACGCGCTTCGTGGCGCTGGCGCCGCGCAGCCCGTACGGCGACGCGGTGGTCGGCGCGCTGCAGACGGCGGCGCAGCGCTTCGGCGGGCAGGTCGCGCAGGTCGAGCGCTACGAGCCGGCGCTGGCCGACCCGGCCGTTCCGGCGCGGCAGGTGGCGCAGGCGCCGGTGGCGCCGCAGGCGGTGATGCTGGCCGAGGGCGGCGAGAAGCTGCGCGCGCTGGGCGCGGCGCTGGCCGCCAACGGCGTCGATCCGGGGCGGGTGAAGCTGCTGGGCACCGGGCTGTGGGACGAGCCGGGCTTGGGCCGCGAGCCGGCGCTGGTCGGCGCCTGGTACGCCGCCCCGGCGCCCGAGCAGCGCACCGACTTCGAGACGCGCTTCGAGGCGCTGTACGGCAAGAAGCCGCCGCGCCTCGCCACGCTGGCCTACGACGCCACGGCGCTGGCCGGCACGCTGGCGCGCATGGGCGGGGTGGCGCCGTTCGACCGCGCCAACCTGACCAACCCGAACGGCTTCGCCGGGGTGGACGGGCTGTTCCGCCTGCGCCCGAAC
The DNA here is from genome assembly GCF_003116015.1 of Azospirillum sp. TSO22-1. GTDB lineage: Bacteria > Pseudomonadota > Alphaproteobacteria > Azospirillales > Azospirillaceae > Azospirillum. The sequence goes on along the minus strand of NZ_LGQZ01000029.1, from coordinate 278 downwards.
GGTGCGGTGGAACGCGGGCTGGCGGTGCTGGAGATCACGCCCGATGGTGCGCGCGTGCTCGATCCGGCGCCGCAGACCTGGGAGGTCCTGGGTCAGTAACGGACCCTCTCCCGTCCCGGGAGAGGGTGGCGCGAAGCGCCGAGTGAGGGTCGTGCGAGGATCCTTGTAGGCACCCTCACCCTCCCACGCTACGTGTGGGCCCCTCCACCGGTCGCCCGCAAGTCGGGCGACCGCGCTCCGCCTACGATCGCCTTCGGCGCCCGTTGCCTGCGGCACCG
>NZ_LGQZ01000053.1 GCF_003116015.1 Azospirillum sp. TSO22-1 | reverse complement strand
GCTCGCACAGGAAGACCGAGGCGCCCCGCCCCGCCGCGTCGCGCGCGATGCCGCAGCCGTTGATGCCGCCGCCGATGATGGCAAGGTCGTGGACCTTCACCATCCCCTCCCCTTTGATCGTTTGTTTCCGCCAGCCGTTCGGATGGCGCATTGTTCGCCTAGGACATGACCATAAGCGCGCGCGGTTTCGCGCACAATACGAAAAAAGTGAACTCAATTCGAAAATTCACACCCTCCCCCGGCCCCGCCGGGGGAGGGCTGGGGTGGGGGCAGCGGTGTGCCCAAGAATCAAGCCTGCCAGTTCCGCCGTAGCCCCCACCCTCCCAAGCTGCGCTTGGGCCCCTCCCTCCCCCGCCGGAGGCTGGGGAGGGACTACGGCTGCCTACAGCCCGCCGCGTTGCCGCCGGAACGCCGCCGGGGTCATTCCAGTGAGCTTCTTGAAGAAGCGGCTGAAGTAGGCGGGGTCCTCGAACCCCAGTTCGTAGGCCAGCAGCGACACCGGCGCCGCGATGTAGATCAGCCGCCGCCGCGCCTCCAGCAGCAGGCGGTCCTGCACCACCTCGAAGGCCGAGCGGTCACCGTGCAGCCGGCACAGGCGGGTGAGCTGCCGCTCCGTCACGCCCAGTGCGTCGGCGTAGCGCGGGATCGGCCAGTGCTCGGCGTAGTGCTCCTCGACCAGCGCGCGGAAGCGGGCGAACAGCGCGGCGCGGGCGCGCTCCGTCCGGGACGCGGTGCCCAATGGTTTCAAGGACAGCGCGCGCTGCCGCTCGATCATCAGCAGCACGGCGCCGACCAGCCATTCCGACATCAGCGCCTGCCCGGGCTGGCGCCAGCGGGCTTCCGCCATCAGGTGCCCGAACAGCGCGTCGATGCGGCCGGCGGTCTCCGGGTCGTGGGCGAGATCGACGATGGCGGGTTCCAGGAACAACGCCTCGAACAGCGGCCGGCTCTGCACGCCGGCGCCCTGGAACAGCATCGCCTCCGCCACCGTCAGGACATAGCCGTGGCTGTCGGGCCGGAACTGGAAGGCGTGCACGGACGCGGGCGGGATGACGACGGCGTGCGGCCCCGCGATCTCCACGGCGCGGTCGTCGAGCTGGATGCGCGCCCCGCCATCCAGCACCACCACGGTCTGGAACAGGCCGCGGTGGGTGTGCGGCTGGATTTCCCAATTGTACAGGCGGCTGCGGCTGCGGATGTCCTCGACATGGACGAAGCCGGCGTCTGCGGCGCCCTGCATCTCCTCGCCGTACAGCGCGAACCGGGGAATCCGCGTGGCGCTCCCGACCTCCATCCGCGATTCCTTCGTGTGGCCAATTATGTCCGAATAGTACAAGTCTTCCGCCCCATCGTCCATTCCGCCGCGGGGCGCGCGGAGTCATCCTGGACAGGCTGGGGGTGCCGTCACGCGCCGCACCCACCCGAAACAAAGCAAAACAAATCCTTGGGATGATGGAGGAAACGCGGATGTTCCGCTTCGACCCGTATTCGCCGGCGATCGACGCCGACCCCTTCCCGTTCTACCGGACCCTGCGCGACGAACACCCGTGCTTCTGGAGCGAGGAAGCCAACATGTGGGTGCTGTCGCGCTACGACGACATCGTCACCGCGCTGAACGACTGGGAGACCTATTCCTCGGCCAAGGGCAACCTGATGGACGAGATGCCCAACCGCGCCGGCAACACGCTGGGCACCACCGACCCGCCGCGCCACGACCGCCTGCGCGGCATCGTCCAGTTCGCCTTCACCCGCAAGGCGGTGGAGGGGCTGGTGGAGCCGGTGCGCGCCTCGGCCAACCGGGCGCTGGACGCGGTGCAGGGGGAGAAGACCTTCGACTTCGTCAACGACTTCTCCAGCAAGGTCACCGTGGACGTGCTGTTCGGCCTGTTCAACCTGCCGCGCGAGAACGAGCGGATGGTGCGCGACAAGGCCGTGCTGATGGTGCAGTCCGACCCGCGCACCCGCCAGAAGGGGCCGGAGCACCTCGCCGCCTTCCAGTGGATGAGCGACTACGCCAAGAGCCTCGTCGAGCTGCGCACGCGCGAGCCGGGCGACGACCTGATCACCGCGCTGATCCAGGCCGAGGTCAACGGCGAGAAGCTGGCCGAGCGCGAGGTGCAGATGACCGTCACCACGCTGATCATGGCCGGCATCGAGTCCCTGTCGGGCTTCCTGACCATGTTCGCCTACAACCTCGCCGACCACGCCGACGCGCGCCGCCGGCTGGCCGCCAACCCGGCGCTGATCCCCGACGCGGTGGAGGAGTCGCTGCGCTTCAACACTTCGGCCCAGCGCTTCCGCCGCTGCCTGCAGAAGGACGTGACGCTGCACGGCCAGACCATGCGGGCGGGCGACTTCGTTTGCCTCGCCTACGGCTCCGGCAACCGCGACGAACGGCGCTTCCCCGACGCCGACCGCTACGACATCGACCGCAAGCCGAAGGGCCACCTGGGCTTCGGCGGCGGCGTGCACGCCTGCCTGGGCACCGCCTTCGCGCGCCTCGCCTCGCGCGTCGCCTTCGAGGAGTTGCTGAAGCGCGTGCCCGAGTTCGAGCGGGTGCAGGAGCAGCTGCCCTGGATGCCGTCCACCACCTTCCGCAGCCCGACCCGCCTGGAGCTGGCCGCCGCCTGGGCATAGGCCTTTTTTCCACAGAGCGGAAACGCCCTTGACCCAGGCTCCCGCGCGCCGACCTTGCAAAGTCCGGGTGACGGCGCGCGGGTCCAAGCCCTTTCACACGAGAACAGCATCATGGCGAAGATCACCTTCATCGAGCACTCCGGCGAGCGTCTGGTCGTCAACATCCCCGTCGGCTGGACGGTCATGCAGGGCGCCGTGCAGAACGGCGTCGAAGGCATCGAGGCGGAGTGCGGTGGTTCCTGCGCCTGCGCCACCTGCCATTGCTACGTGGACGAGGCGTTCGTCGACGCGCTCCCCGCGCCCAGCGAGACCGAGGAGGCGATGCTGGAGTGCACCGCCGCCGAACGGCTGCCCAACAGCCGGCTGTCCTGCCAGCTCAAGGTGAGCGAGGCGCTCGACGGCCTCGTGCTGCGCCTGCCGGAGGCGCAGAGCTGATGGCCGCCGCGCCGGGGATGGTCGTCATCGGCGCCGGGCAAGGCGGCCTGCAGGTCGCCGAGTCCCTGCGCGCCGAAGGTTGGGACGGCCCGCTGACCCTGATCGGCGAGGAGCCGCAGGCCCCCTACCACCGGCCGCCGCTGTCCAAGGCGATGCTGACCGGCGCCATGGACGAGGCGCAGATCGCCATCCGCGGCCACGAATTCTTCGGGAAGCACGGCATTGAGCTGCTCACCGGCTTGCGGGTCGCATCCATCGACCGGGCAGCGCGGCGGGTCGCGCTGAGCGACGGGCGCATCCTGCCCTACCGCGGCGTGGCGCTCGCCACCGGCGCGCGGGGCCGGCCGCTGCCGGTGCCGGGAGCCGAACTGGAGGGCGTGCTGAGCCTGCGCACGCTGGCCGACGCGCAGCGGCTGCGCGCGGCGCTGGAGGGGGCGGAGCGCGTCGTGGTGATCGGCGGCGGCTTCATCGGGCTGGAGGTCGCGGCGGTGGCGCGCAAGATGGGCCGCGAGGTCACCGTGCTGGAGGCGGCGGACCGCCTGCTGGCGCGCTCGGCCACGCCGTTCCTGGCGGACGTCTTCGCCGGACTGCACCGCGCCCACGGCGTCACCGTGGATCTCGGCGCCAAGGTGGTCGAGCTGGAGGGGCGGGACGGCCGCGTCGCCGCGGTATGCACCGCCGACGGCGGCCGGCACCCGGCCGACGTGGTGGTGGTCGGCATCGGCATCATCCCGAACGCCGAGCTGGCCGCCGCGAGCGGCATCGCCTGCGACGGCGGCGTGGTGGTGGACGACTGCGGGCGCACCGACGATCCCGCCATCGTCGCGGTCGGCGACTGCACGGTGCGGCGCGGGGCGTACGGCGTGTTGCGCCTGGAATCCGTGCAGAACGCCGTCGAGATGGGGAAGTCGGCCGCGGCGGCGCTGCTGGGGCGCGAGCGGCCCTTCACGGCGGCGCCGTGGTTCTGGTCGGACCAGTACGACGTGAAGCTGCAGATCGTCGGGCTCTCGGCCGGGCACGACCAAATCGTCGTGCGCGGCGAGCCGGCGGAGCGGCGCTTCTCGGCCTTCTATTTCCGCGACGGCGCTCTGCTGGCCATCGACTCCCTCAACCGGCCGCAGGACCACATGCTGGGCCGCAAGCTCCTCGACAGGAAGGCGCCGCTGACGCCCGAGCAGGCGGAAGACCCGGCGTTCCCGCTGGCGTCGCTGACCCGCTGAGACCCGGCGGAGCATCCCTGTGGATTGCCCCGCTGGGGCTTCATAGAACCATCGTTTCCCTTGCCGTTCGTACACGGCGAACGACAGTCTTTCTCCACCTGACATGGCAGAACAATCGAGCGTGCCCGCCCCTGTCCCGCAACGGACGGAGGAGGTTCCCGGCTGCCCCAAGCAACGTTCGAACGAACACCGTCAGGACGGATCAAAAAAGGGGAGGAAGACCATGAAAGCCGCGTTGAAGGCCGCCGTTTCCGTTGCGGCCCTGTGTTTCGCCGTGCCCGCCTGGGCGCAGGACCTGCCGAACCCGCCCGGCAACCTGGAGAAGCTCGGCAACTTCCGCACCACCGGCGAGATGACGGACATCCCGACCATCCCGCAGACCGGGCCGAAAGCCGAGGCCATCAAGAAGACGCTGTCGCAGATCAAGCTGCCGCAGGGCTTCAAGATCTCGCTGTACGCCATCGTGCCGGACGCCCGCCACATGGCGGTCGGGCCGCAGGGCGTGGCGCTCTTCGTCGGCACCCGCAAGACCAAGGTCTACGCCGTCACCGACCGCGACAAGGACCGCGTCGCCGACGAGGTGAAGCAGTTCGCGCCATCGATCGGCTTCTCGGTGCCGAACGGCGTCTGCTTCTCGAAGGATGGCTTCCTGTTCATCGCCGAGCAGAACCGGGTGCTGGTCTTCCCCGCCGCCGAGTTCTTCTACGAGGGCGCCGACGTCGCCGCCTTCCAGGTGGTCAAGGGCGGCGAGCTGATCCCCAAAGAGGAGGAGAGCTACAACCACACCGCCCGCGTCTGCCGCGTCGGCCCGGACGACAAGCTCTACATAACCCTGGGGCAGCCCTTCAACGTCTTCGCGCCGGAGAAGATGGAGCTCTACAAGGAGGCCGGCATCGGCGGCATCGTCCGCATGGACCGCGAGGGCAAGAACCGCGAGGTCTTCGCCTGGGGCATCCGCAACTCGGTCGGCATGGACTTCAACCCGAAGGACAAGTCGCTGTGGTTCACCGACAACCAGGTGGACGGCATGGGCGACGACATCCCGCCGGGCGAGCTGAACCGGGCGGACAAGCCGGGGCTGAACTTCGGCTTCCCGTACTACGGCGGCGGCAAGACCCGCACCACCGAGTACAAGGACCAGCAGGCGCCGGCCAACGCCGTCTTCCCGCAGGTGGAGATGGACGCGCACGCCGCCGACCTGGGCATGACCTTCTACAACGGCACGCAATTCCCGGCGAAGTACCGGGGCGGCATCTTCTCCGCCCAGCACGGCTCGTGGAACCGCACCAATCCGGTGGGTGCCCGCATCATGTTCACCAGCCTAAAGCCGGACGGCACCGCCGACAAGACCGAGGTCTTCGCCGACGGGTGGAAGACCAAGGACGGCGAGTACCTCGGGCGGCCGGTGGACGTCGCCGTGCTGATCGACGGCTCGCTCCTGGTGTCCGACGATCTGGCGGGCGCCATCTACCGGATCTCCTACCAGCGATGAGGGTGCGTCCTCCCTCGCGGCCGGCCGGCCGTCTCGCGGCGGCCGGCCTGCTGCTGGCGCTGTGGCCCGCGCTGGCGCAGGCCGGCGATCCGCAGGCCGGCAAGCGCAAGGCCGGCCAGTGCCAGACCTGCCACGGCATGGACGGCGTGGCGAAGATCCCGCAGGCGCCGAACCTCGCCGGCCAGCAGGAGCTGTACCTGAAGAAGGCGCTGACCGACTACAAGACCGGGGCCCGGCGCAACGAGATGATGTCGCTGGTGGCGCCGGCCCTCAGCGAGCAGGACATCGACGACCTCGCCGCCTACTACAGCGCCATCCCGGTGGAGGTGAAGGCGCCGCCCTGAGCGGCCCTTCTCCTACGGCGTCCACTGCGTGTGCACCATGCCCGGGCGGTCGATGCGCTCATAGCCGTGCGCACCGAAGTAGTCGCGCTGCGCCTGGATCATGTTCGCCCACAGCCGGCCGCTGCGGTAGCCGTCCCAGTAGGCCAGCGCCGACGCCATCGCTGGCACCGGCTGCCCGGCGGCGACCGCGGCGCCGACCGCGCGTCGCCAGCCGGCCTCGCCACGCGCCAGCAGCGCACCGATGTCCGGGTCGAACATCAGGTTGGGCAGGTCCGGCGCGCGGGTCAGCGCGTCGAGGATGCGGTCGACCAGCCGGGCGCGGATGATGCACCCGCCCCGCCACACCGAGGCGACCGCCGCCAGATCGACGTCCCAGCCGAACCGCGCGCTGCCCGCGGCGATCACCGCGAAGCCCTGGGCGTAGACGGCGATCCGCCCGCACAGCAGCGCGTCGCCGACCGCCGCCGCGAGGTCGCCTGGCACCGCGGCGGCCGGCGGCGGCGGGAAGGCGGCGGCGGCGCGCAGCCGCTCGGCCTTCAGCGCCGACAGGCAGCGGGCGTGCACCGCCTCGGCGATGGTCGGGGCGGGCATGCCGAGCTCCATGGCGGTGGTGGTCGCCCAGTGGCCGGTGCCCTTCTGCCCGGCGGCATCTTGGATGACCTCCAGGATCGGGCCGCCGGTCGCCGGGTCGGCGGTGCGCAGGATGTCGGTGGTGATCTCCATCAGGTAGGAGGCCAACTCGCCGCGGTTCCACTCCGCGAAGGTCTCGGCCAGCCGCTCGTAGCCGAGGCCGCCGAGGTGGCGCAGCAGGTGATAGCCCTCGGCGATCAGCTGCATGTCGGCGTATTCGATGCCGTTGTGGATCATCTTCACGAAGTGGCCGGCGCCGTCCGGCCCGACGCGGGCGAAGCACGGCGCGCCGTCGCCGGCGCGCGCGGCGATGGCCTGCAGCAGCGGCGCCACGCGCCCGATCCCCTCCGGCGTGCCGCCGGCCATCAGCGCCGGGCCGTGCCGCGCCCCCTCCTCGCCGCCCGACACGCCGAGGCCGACGAAGTGCACCCCCGCCTCCGCCGCCAGCGCCGCGCGGCGGCGGGTGTCGGCGTAGTGCGAGTTGCCGCCGTCGATCAGCACGTCGCCGGCCTGGAGGTCCGGCAGCAGCACGCCGAGCAGCGCGTCCACCGCCGCCCCGGCCGGCACCATCAGCAGCACGACGCGCGGCGCCTTCAGCGCGGCCAGCAGCTCCGGCACCCCGGCGCAGACGATGCCGGCCGGCATCGCCGCCAGGAAGGCGGCGCGGCGCCCCTCGTCGAGGTCGTACCCGGCGACCGCCGCCCCGTGGTCGGCGAGATTGGCGGCGAGGTTGCGTCCCATGACGCCCAACCCGATGACGCCGATGTCGGCCACGCTGTTCTGGGCCATCGCTTTTGGTCTCCGTCAGTTCCCAATCGCCATCGCAAGCGCTCTTTCCGCCGTCATCCCCGCGAAGGCGGGGATCCAGGGAGAGCCGCGGCAGCGGCGACATGACTCATATGGCTCGCGGACGCGAGCATGGATCCCCGCTTTCGCGGGGATGACGAATAGAAAGGTCAAACCGCGATCGCCGCGGCAAGTTGCGCAGCGATCGCCTCCGGCATCGGGCCGATGTCACAAGCCAGCGCCCGCTCGTCGGCTCCGGGCGGCTCCAGGTCGGCGAGCTGGCTGTCGAGCAGGCTCGCCGGCATGTAGTGCCCGGTGCGGCGCGCCATGCGCTCCAGGATCGTCGCCCGGTCGCCGGTCAGGTGCACGAACAGGATGTTCGGCGCCTGAGCGCGCAGCCGGTCGCGGTAGCGGCGCTTGAGTGCCGAGCACGACACCACCACCGGCTGGCCCTCGGTCCGCGCCAGCGCCAGCCGGTTGCCGATGGTGTCGAGCCAGCCCCAGCGGTCCTCGTCCTGCAGAGGGGTCCCGGCGGCCATCTTCGCGACGTTCTCCGGCGGGTGGAAGGCGTCGCCCTCCAGGAACGGCCAGCCGAGGAGGTGCGCCAGATGCCGCCCGACCGAGGTCTTGCCGCAACCGCTCACCCCCATCACCACGATCGCGTCCACCGGGCCCATGCGTCAGTCTACCGTCAGGGCGATGCTGCCCATGGTGCCGTAACGCGCCACCGAGCGGCTGCCCGGCTGCACGAACACCGAGCCGATGGGGGAGCCGGTGGTCACCACCTCGCCGGCGTGCAGGCCGCCGAAGCTGCGCGCCCCCTCGTTCGCCATCCACACCAGCAGGCGCACCGCGTCGCCGCCGCTGTTGCCGCCGACCACCTCGATCTTCGTCTCGCCGTCCACGTCCAGCGCGATGCGCTCGGCGAGCGGGTCGAGCGCGCGCCAGTCGGCGATGGCCGGGCCGACGACCAGCGCGCCGTGGTTGGTCTGATCCGCCATGTGGCTCAAGCGGTCCTGCGAGCCGTAGCCGGCGAAGCGGGTGTCGACGATCTCGAACGCCGGGTGCACGGAGGCGACGGCGTCCAGCACCTCCTCGCGCGTGTAGGGGGTGGACCGGGGCGGCAGGTCGCGGGCCATGCGGTAAGCGATCTCCGCCTCCACGCCGATGACCTGGAACATGGCGGCCGGCAGGCGCTCGACGCCCTCGAACACGGTGGCGGCGTTGAGCGGCGCGCGGAACGGCTCGGCCTCCGGCGAGGCGGCACCGACCTTCCAGGCGACGACCGGGCCGAGGCGGCGGGCGACCGCGTCCTGGATGGCGTAGGCGCCGGCCATGTCGGCGGGCGCGTCCGGCAGCGCGGTGAGCCAGCGGCGGGTGGCGCGCGCTTCCAGCAGCGCGTCGACGGCAGCGTTCATGGATCGGTCCTTTGGTTCGTTTGTCTTTGCACCAGGGCGCCGCAGGATTCGCGGACGACCAGGCGGGAGGGAAGGATGACGCGCTCCACGGCGCCTTGCGGGTCGGCGAGGCGGCGCAGCAGCAGGCGCGCCGCCTCCTGCCCGATCTGCCGGGCGGAGGTGGAGACGGTGGTCAGCGCCGGGCGGCTCAGCGCCGCCTCGGGCATGTCGTCGAAGCCGGTGACCGCGACGTCGCGCCCGGCGCGCAGGCCGCGCGTCTCTAGCCCGAGGATGACGCCGAAGGCGACGTCGTCGTTGAAGCACAGCGCGGCGGTCGGCGGGCCGGGCCGGTCGAGCAGAGTGCCGATGGCCTCCACCCCGGCGCGGCGGGTGAGCGGGCAGCGCACCACCAGATCCGGCGACAGCCCGTGCCGCCGCATCGCCGCGGCGAAACCGGCGCGCCGCGCTGCGGTGGCGGAGTGCGCGAGGTTGCCGCCGACGAAGGCGATGCGCGTGTGGCCCAGGCGGATCAGGTGCTCGGTCACCATTTCCATGCCGAACTGGTAGTCGACGCCGGCGTAGTCGCCGTCGTTGGCCGCCAGGAAGCGCAGCGCCTGCACGCACGGCATCCGCCAGCGGCGCAGGCGCTCCAGCAGCTCCGGCTGCGTGCCGGCGGCCGGGCAGAGGATGACGCCGTCGACGTTGTGCTCGCGCATGCGCAGCAGGAAGCGGTCCTGGCGCTCCAGCGATTCCGCGGTGTTGCCGAGGAAGGCGACGATGCCCTGCTCGTCCAGCACCTCGTCCACCCCGGCGGTCAGCTCGCCGTAGAAGGAGTTGTCGATCTTGCTGACCAGCAGCCCGACCACGTCGGTGCGCGCGGCGCGCAGCGTGGCGGCGCCGCGGTTGTAGATGTAGCCGAGCGCCTCGATGGAGGCCTGGACGCGGTCGCGCGTCTCCTGCGCCACCAGCGGGCTGCCGCGCAGGACGAGCGACACCGTGGACCGCGACACCCCGGCGTGCCGGGCGACCTCGGTCAGCGTGATGCGGCCCCCGTCGGAGCCGGTATGCTCGTCCTGGACGGCCATGCCTCACACCACGGGGGTCGGTAAGGGCTGCCCGGCGAAGAAGGCCTCGAGGTTCGCCAGCACGAGGTCGGCCATGGCCGTGCGCGTCTCCACCGTGGCGCTCGCCACGTGCGGCTGGAGGACGACGTTGTCGAGGCTCCACAGCGCCTGCGGCACGTTCGGCTCGTCGGCGAAGACGTCCAGCCCGGCGGCGCCGAGGCGGCCTTCGGTCAGCGCGGCCACCAGTTCCGCCTCATCGACGATGCTGCCCCGCGCGACGTTGATGAGAACGCCCTCCGGCCCCAGCGCGTCGAGCACGGCGCGGCCGACGAGGTTGCGGTTCTCCGGCCCGGCCGAGGCGGCGACCACCAGGATGTCGCTCTCGCGCGCCAGTTCCTCCAGCGAGCCAAGGCAGCGGTACGGCACGTCCTCGCAGACCGTGCGGTTGGTGTAGGCGATGCTCATGCCGAAGCCGGCGGCGCGCTCGGCGATGGCGCGGCCGATGCGGCCCAGGCCGAAGATGCCCAGCCGCTTGCCGGTCACCTTGCGGGCGAGCGGAAGCTTCGCCTTGGGCCACTGCCCGGCGCGCACGAAGCGGTCGCCGACGATCAGCCGGCGCGACACCGCGATGATCAGCCCGAGCGCCAGGTCCGCCACGTCCTCGGTCAGCACGCCCGGCGTGTTGGTGACGCGGATGCCGCGGCCGGCGGCGTACCGGAGGTCCACCGCGTCGGTGCCGACGCCGTTGATGGTGACGACGCCGAGGTTCGGGCAGGCGTCCATGACGGCGTTGCTCACCCCGGTGGCGCCGCCGGTGACGACGGCGCGCACGCGCGGCCCCACCGCGGCCAGCAGCGCCGCCCTGTCGGGCGCGGCGGCAAGGCGATGGACAGTGTACGCCGCGTCCAGCGCCGCCTCGACGCTCGCCATCATGGGTTCGACCAGGATGATCTCGGGCTTCATGACTGGGTCCTTAACAGACGTTGGCTTCAACACCCTCCCCCAGCCCCGCTGGTGGAGGGCCGGGGTGGGGGCTATGGCCATTCCCGAAAGCCGTTGCCCCCACCCTCCCGCTGCGCGGGTCCCTCCCTCCCCCGCCGGGGACGGGGGAGGGTTTCCTAATGCGAGAGGATCTGGCTGAGGAACAGCTTGGTGCGCTCCGACCGGGGGTTGGAGAAGAACTCCTCCGGCGTGTTCTGTTCGACGATCTCGCCGCGGTCCATGAAGATCACGCGGTCGGCGACCGACTTGGCGAAGCCCATCTCGTGCGTCACGCACAGCATGGTCATGCCGTCCTGGGCGAGGCTGATCATGGTGTCCAGCACCTCCTTGACCATCTCGGGATCCAGCGCCGAGGTCGGCTCGTCGAACAGCATGATCTTCGGGTTCATGCACAGCGCCCGCGCGATGGCGACGCGCTGCTGCTGGCCGCCGGAGAGCTGGCCGGGGAACTTGTCGGCCTGCTCGGGGATGCGGACGCGCTGCAGGTACTTCATGGCGATGGCCTTCGCCTCGTCCTTCGCCATGCCGCGCACCTTCAAGGGCGCCAGCATGCAGTTCTGCAGCACGGTCAGGTGCGGGAACAGGTTAAACGACTGGAACACCATACCGACCTCGCGGCGCACGGCGTCGAGGTGGCGGGCACCCGCCCCCAGCTCGATGCCGTTCACCACGATGCGGCCCTGCTGGTGCTGCTCCAGCTGGTTGATGCAGCGGATCAGCGTCGACTTGCCCGAGCCGGAAGGACCGCAGACCACGATGCGCTCGCCCTTGCGCACCTCCAGGTTCACGTCCTTCAGCGCCTGGAAGTCGCCGAACCACTTCTGCACGCCCTCCATGCGGATGATGATCTCATCGCTCATGGATCTCGGCACGGGGGCTTCCGTGCGATCGTCGTTCAGCGTCATGGTCTGGTCCTCCGGGCTCGGGCAGCGTCGCGCGTCAGTTCTTCAAGACCGCCGGCAGATCGCTGCCCAGCCACTTCTGATGGATGGCGTTCAACTCGCCGTTGGCCTTCACCGTATCGACGAAGGTGTTGACCCAGGTGGCGAGGCTGTCCTGGCCGAGGCGCATGGCGATGCCCTGCACCTGGCTGCGCAGCACGAACTTCATCTCGTAGTTGTTCTGCGGCGCCATCTTCTTGATCTGCTGGGCGACGACGTTGCTGATGCCCAGCGCGTCGACCTGCCCCGACAGCATCGCCTGCACGGCGCTGGCGTCGTCGTCGAAGCGCATGATGCGCGCCTCCTTCGGCGCCACGGCGGTGACGCCCTGGTCCTGGGTGCTGGCGCGGGCGACGCCGATGCGCTTGCTGGCGAGGTCGCCGGCCTCCTTGATCGCGGTCTTCTGCGTGGCGAGCACGCCGATCTCGATGGCGGCGTAGGGCTTGGAGAACAGCACCTGCTTGGCGCGCTCCTCGGTGATGCCCAGCGAGGCGACCAGCAGGTCGACCTTGTTGGTCAGCAGGTAGGGGATGCGGTTCGGGCCGGTAACCGGCACGATCTCCACCGGCACGCCCATGTGCTTGGCCAGCAGCTTGGCGACGTCGGCGTCGTAGCCGTCCGGCTTGCCGTCGGCGGTGGTGATGCCGAACGGCGGGAAGTCCACCAGCATGCCGATGGTCACCTTGCCCTTGGCCTTGATCTCATCGACGGTCTGGGCGCTCGCCGGCATCGTGAAGGCGACCGCCGTGGCGACGAAGGCGCCGGCAACGGCGAGGCGGCGGGAAATCGAGACGGACATGGTGGGCTCCCTCTGTTTGCGATTGCTTATGGTTGGTGAAAACGGAGTCAGCGGCCGGGCGCGGCGTAGCGCGCTTCGAGGCGGGCGGCCAGCAGCGACAGCGGCCAGCACAGGACGAAGTACAGGGCCGCCACGATGCTGAACACCAGGAAGGGCTGGAACGTGGCGTTGTTGACGATCTGGCCGGCGCGGGTCAGCTCGGTGAAACCGATGATGGCGGCCAGCGACGTGCCCTTGATGAGCTGCACGAGGTAGCCGACGGTGGGCGGCAGCGCCACCTTCACCGCCTGCGGCAGGATGACGTAGCGCATCAGCCCCGGGTAGCGCAGGCCGAGCGCCGACGCCGCCTCCCACTGCCCCCGCGGCACCGACTGGATGCAGCCGCGCCAGATCTCGCCCAGGAAGGCGCTGGCGTTCAGCGTCAGGCCGAGCGCGGCGGCCGCCCACGGGTTCATGTCGATGCCCAGCACGGTGGCGCCGAAGAACACCAGGAACAGCTGCATCAGCAGCGGCGTGCCCTGGAACACCTGGATGTAGCCGGTGGCGGCCAGCCGGACCGGCTTGATCGGCGAGGTGCGCCCCAGGGCGATGAGCAGCCCGGCGATGGCGCCGCCCAGGAAGGCGATGGCCGACAGCGCCAGCGTCCACTGCACGGCGCTCAGCAGGAAATAGAACTCGTTGATGCTGAAGGAGCGGATCATGGCGGGCCTCCCCTCAGCGGCGTTCGAGGTCGTAGGTGAAGACGAGGCGGTGGATCGCCGCGAACAGGCCTGAGAACATCATCGCCATGACGAGGTACATGGCGGTGACGACGATGTAGATCTCGAAGCTGCGGAACGTCTGCGACTGGATGTTGTTGGCGACCGAGGTCAGCTCGTCCGCCGAGATGGCCGAGACCACGCTGGAGCTGAGCATCAGCAGGATGAACTGGCTGGTCAGCGCCGGGTAGACGGTGCGCAGCGCCGGCTTGAGGATGACGTAGCGGAAGACCTGGAGCGGCCTGAGGCCCAGCGCCAGACCCGCCTCGACCTGTCCTTTTTGGATCGATTCGATGCCGGCGCGGATGATCTCGGTGGCGTAGGCGCCGACGTTGACGACCATGGCGATCAGCGCCGCCATGTCCGGCGACAGCATCAGGCCCATGCTGGGCAGCCCGAAGAAGATCAGGAAGATCTGCACCAGGAAGGGCGTGTTGCGGATCACCTCGATGTAGGCGTTGATCAGCCAGCGCACCGGCTTCGGCCCCGAGGTCTTGCCCAGCGCGCACAGGATGGCGACGATCAGCCCCAGCACCATGGCGCCCAGCGACAGCCGGATGGTCAGCCACGCGCCGGTGAGCAGGTAGTCCCACGACGCGATGACCGCGTCGAACTGGAATGAGTAGTTCACGGACGTCCCTCCTCCGTCGGGGCCTTCTGCGGGCCACCGGCTGCCATATCAGGCACGCTTTCGGACAGGGTAATTGGATCGATCCAAAAAGGCAAGGAGGGAGAGGTTGGGGAGGCGGAGTGTTTGCGGTGAAAGCAGCAAAGCCCCTCTCCCTTGACGGGAGAGGGGTTGGGGAGAGGGTGGCCGGAGTCTCTTGCGGGCTCCGCCCGCCATCCCTCTCTCCCCAACCCCTCCCCCTCAAGGGGGGAGGGGCTTTACGAAGCTTACTTCCGCACCTTGGCGATCTCCGCCTGCAGGTCCTTCAGCTGCTCGGCGCCGCCCTCGGCGGCGTACTTGTCGAACGCCGGCTTGACCAAATCGCGCATGCGGTTCAGCTCGGCGTCGGACAGCTCGTTGATCTGCATGCCCTTCTCCTTCAGGAAGGTGACCGACTGCAGCGACAGCTCGCGGCTGTCCTTGCGCTCGAAGTCGCGCGACGCCACCGCCGCCTCGCGGATGATCTTGCGCTCGTCGTTGGACAGGCCGTCGAACCAGCGCTTGGAGGCCAGCACGATCCACGGGCTGTAGACGTGCTTGGAGATGGTCAGGTACTTCTGCACCTCGTAGAACTTCGAGGACTGGATGGTGGTGACCGGGTTCTCCTGACCGTCCACCGTGCCGGTCTCCAGCGCCGTGAACAGCTCGGCGAAGGCCAGCGGCACCGCGTTGGCGCCGAAGCGGTTGAACATGTCGATGTAGACCGGGTTCTGCATCACGCGCAGCTTGATGCCGCCGAGGTCCTCAGCCTTGGTCACCGGACGCTTGGAGTTGGTCAGGTTGCGGAAGCCGTTCTCCCAGTAGACCAGGCCGACCAGCCCCTTCTCCTCCAGCTTCGCCGTCAGCTTCTGGCCGAACGCGCCGTCGAGGACGGCGTCGGCTTCCTGCTCGTTGTTGAACAGGAACGGCAGGTCGTAGACCGCGAAGTCCTTGACGATGCCGACCAGCGTGGCGGTCGAGCCGACCATCATCTCCTGCGCGCCGCCGATCAGCGTCTGCTGCATCTGGATGTCGTTGCCCAGGCTGGCGTCGCCGAAGCCCTTCACCTTCAGCTTGCCGCCGGAGCGCTTCGCCAGCTCGTCGGCGAAGAACTTGACCGCGCGGCCCTGGTTGGAGCTTTCCGACAGGCCGTAGCCGAAGCGGATCAGGCGGGGCTTGACGTCCTGCGCGGTCGCCGCGCCGGCGCCGACGAACAGGGCGAGTGCGGCGGTGAGCGCCGCGATCCTGGTCTTCATGGTGGTTCCCTCGGTCTTGGTTGAATCGATGGAAAGGATGGCCGGGCGGTCAGTGCAGCCAGCGCGCCGGGACGGTGATCAGCTCGGGGAAGGCGACGAAGACGCCGAGCAGCAGCGTGTAGGTGATCACGTAGGGCCAGACGCCCTTGATGATCCCCTCCATGCTGACGCGGGCGACGCCGCACACCACGTTCAGCACGGTGCCGACCGGCGGCGTCAGCAGGCCGACGGCGCCGACCATCACGAACATCACGCCGAAGTAGACGGGGTCGATGCCGGCGCGGGTGATCAGCGGCACCAGCACCGGGCCGAGGATCAGGATGGTCGGCGTCAGGTCCATCGCCGTGCCCACCAGCGTCAGCGCGACCATGATCGCCGCCATCAGCCACTTGGGATTGTCGAGCAGCGGCTCCAGCACCTCGATCAGCATGCCCGGCAGGTCGGCCAGCGTGATCATGTACGAGGTGACCAGCGCCGCCGCGACCAGGAACATCACCACGGCGGTGGTGCGCGCCGCGCTGATGAAGATCGCCGGCAGGTCCGCGAAGCTGAGGCTGCGGTACACGAAGCAGCTGACGACGAAGGCGTACACCGCCGCCACGACGGCCGCCTCGGTCGGGGTGAAGACGCCGCCGCGCAGGCCGCCGACGATGATGACCGGCAGCAGCAGCGCCCAGAAGGCGTTGGCCAGCGCCTTGCCACGGACCGCCCAGGACTGCTTGGGGGCCGTCGGCGTGTCCTCCCGCCGCACCACCCACACCCAGGTCGCCACCAGGACCGCCGCCATCATCAGCCCCGGCGCGATGCCGGCCATGAACAGCTTGGTGATCGAGATGTTGGTGGTGACGCCGAAGATGATGAAGGACATGCTGGGCGGCAGCATCGGCGCGATGATGCCGCCGGAGGCGATCAGTCCGGCCGAGCGGTCGAGGTTGTAGCCGTTGTCCCGCATCATCGGGATCAGCAGCGTCGCCACCGCCGCGGTGTCGGCGATGGCCGAGCCGGACAGGCTGGCCAGGATCACCGCCGCGCCGATGGCGACATAGCCGAGGCCGCCACGGATGTGGCCGAACAGGGTGACCGCCAGATCGACGATGCGGCGCGAGATGCCGCCCTGGTTCATCAGGCCGCCGGCCAGCAGGAAGAACGGCACGGCGAGCAGCGGGTAGTTGTCGGCGCCGCTCAGCATGTTCTGGGCGAGCAGCTGGGCGTCGAAGAAGTCGAGGTGCGCCATCAGCGCGACGCCGGTCAGCATCAGGGCGAAGGCGATCGGCATGCCGAGCAGCATGAAGCCGAACAGCGAGAACAGGAAAATCGCGATGGTCATGGCACGTGTCCCCGCTGGTTATTCGGCGAAGGCGGCTTCGCCGGCCGCCGGATCGCCAGGAATGCGCGCCTCCGGATGGCCGCTCAGGATCTTCGCGAGATTGGCGAGCAGCGTGCAGGCCATAGCGAGGCTCGGCACGAAGCCGGCCGCCGCGTAAAACGCCATCGGGAAGCGCAGCACGGTGGAATAGGTGTCCAGGCCGATCAGCAGCTGCATCCAACTGCCCTCGATGAACAGCCAGATGGCGTAGAGCATCAGCAGGTGGCTGACGAAGGCGCACACCCGGCGTCCCTTGGGCGACAGCCGCTCCTGCAGCATCTCCAGGCCGATGTGCTGGTTGGTCCGCAGCGCCACCGTGGCGCCCAGGAACACCATCCAGACGAACAGCAGGCGCGCCAGTTCTTCGGCGGCGACGATGCCGCTGTGGAAGACGTAGCGCAGGACCACGTTGCCGAAGACCAGCGCCACCATGGCGGCGAGCATCAGCGCCATGATCCACTCGGTGAGGGTCTCCAGGGCATCCACGAATCGTTTCATGCGGGGTCCTCCGCGGGGGTGTTGGCGGTCGGGGGCGGCAGGCCCGGCAGGCGGGCGAGGAAGTCGGTGACGATGGCGCCCGGCGGGCGGGCGATGTCGGCGGTCCACGCCGCCTCGTCGGGGCCGGGGATCTCCAGCGCGGCGAACTGGCTGTCGATCAGGCTGGCCGGCATGAAGTGCGCCGAGCGCGCCTCCATCCGTTCGGTGATCAGCGCCTTGTCGCCGTGCAGGTGCAGGAAGGCGACGCGCCGGCTGCCGCCGCGCAGCTGGTCGCGGTACCGGCGCTTCAGCGCCGAGCAGGACAGCACCAGCCCCTCGCCACGCCGGTCCGCCTCGGCGATGAAGCCGGCCAGCGTGGCGAGCCAGCCGAAGCGGTCCTCGTCGGTCAGCGGCGTGCCGGCCGACATCCTGGCGATGTTGGCGGGCGGGTGGTGCTCGTCACCCTCGACGAAGCGGCAGCCCAGCCGCTCGGCCAGCCGGCGGCCGACCTCGGACTTGCCGCAGCCGCACACGCCCATGACGACGATGATCGGGTTGGTGCTCATGCATTCGGCCCATAGCGCAGGGCGGCGGCCCGGCCGGCGGCAACGCGGATCGCCTCCCAGTCGCCGGCCTTCAGGGCCGCGGGTGGCGTCAGCCAGGAGCCGCCGACGCACACCACGTTGGGCAGCCGCAGGTACTCCGCCGCCTTGTCCGGGCCGATGCCGCCGGTCGGGCAGAAGCGCAGGTGCGGCAGCGGCGAGGCCATGGCGCGCAGCGCAGCGACACCGCCCGCCGCCTCGGCCGGGAAGAACTTGAGGAAGGCGTAGCCGCGCTCGGCCGCCGCCATCGCCTCGCCGACCGTGGCGACGCCGGGCAGCAGCGGCACCGCCGTATCGACCGCGGCGTCCAGCAGGCGCGGCGTGGCGCCGGGACTGACCGCGAAAGCGGCGCCGTCGGCCTCCGCCTCGCGCAGCTGCTCGGGCGTCAGGACGGTGCCGACGCCGACGACGGCCTCCGGCACCTCGGCGCGGATGCGGCGGACGGCCTCGCGTGCGGCGGGGGTGCGCAGCGTCACCTCCAGCACCGGCAGACCGCCGGCCACCAGGGCGCGGGCCAGCGGCACGGCCACCGCCGCGTCGTCGACAACCAGCACCGGGATCACCGGCGCGCGGCCGAGGACGGCAGCAAGGGAAGCGCGTTCGGAGCGCATGGTCGACCTCTCAGGCACCGGCGGTGCGGCGGAAGATGGAGGCACCGCTCTCCGCACCGCCGACGGCGCCTCGAAAGACGGCAAACAGTTCACGGCCGCAGCCGAATGCATCCGGGGAGGCAGATTCGGTCGGTCCCGCAGCACGGCTCTGCCATTCCGCGGCACCGACCAGCGCCTCCAGCGTGCCGGCCTCGGCGTCCAGGCGGACCACGTCGCCGTCGCGCAGGCGGGTCAGCGGGCCGCCGGCCGCGGCCTCCGGCGTCACGTGCAGGGCGGCGGGCACCTTGCCGGACGCGCCGGACAGCCGGCCGTCGGTGACCAGCGCCACCCGGTGGCCGCGGTCCTGCACCACGCCCAGCGGCGGGATCAGCTTGTGCAGCTCCGGCATGCCGTTGGCCTGCGGCCCCTGGAAGCGCACCACGACGATGACGTCGCGGTCCAGCTCGCCGCGGGCGAAGGCCTGCTGCACGCCGTCCTGGTGGTCGAAGACGCGCACCGGCGCCTCGACGACGCGGTGCTCCGGCGCCACCGCGGAGACCTTCACGACCGCGCGGCCGAGGGTGCCGGACAGCACGCGCAGGCCGCCGTCGCGGGCGAAGGGTTCTGCCACAGGCGCGATCACCATCGGGTCGGACACTGCGTGCGGCGCTCCCCACACCAGCGCCTCGCCGTCCAGCGCCGGCATGGTCCGGTAAGGCTCCAGGTCGCCGGCGGCGGTGCGCGCGTCGGCGTGCAGCAGACCGGCATCCAGCAGTTCGCCGATCACGAAGGGCATGCCGCCGGCGGCGTGAAAGCGGTTCACGTCGGTCGGGCCGTTGGGGTAGACGCGGGCGAGCAACGGCACCACCGCCGACAGCTCGGAAAAATCCTCCCAGGCCACCTGGATGCCGGCCGCCGCGGCGATGGCCGGGATGTGCAGCGTGTGGTTGGTCGAGCCGCCGGTCGCCAGCAACCCGACGATGCCGTTGACCACGGCGCGCTCGTCCACCTGGATGCCGAGCGGCAGCGGGGTGCCGCGCTGCGCGGTCAGCTCCACCACCCGGCGCGCCGCCGCCGCGGTGAGCGCATCGCGCAGGGCGGTGCCGGGCGGCACGAAGCTGGCGCCGGGGAGGTGCAGCCCCATCACCTCCATCAGCATCTGGTTGGTGTTGGCGGTGCCGTAGAAGGTGCAGGTGCCCGGCGCGTGATAAGCCGCCGCCTCGGCGTCCAGCAGCGCGTCGCGGCCGACCTTGCCCTCGGCGTGCAGCTGGCGCACCCGGCTCTTCTCAGGGTTCGACAGCCCCGATGGCATCGGGCCGGCCGGCACGAACAGCGCCGGCAGATGGCCGAAGGACAAGGCGCCGATCAGCAGGCCCGGCACGATCTTGTCGCACACGCCCAGGCACAGCACGCCGTCGAAAGCGTCGTGCGACAGCGCCACCGCGGTCGCCATGGCGATGAGGTCGCGGCTGAACAGCGACAGCTCCATGCCGGCGTGGCCCTGGGTGACGCCGTCGCACATCGCCGGGACGCCGCCGGCCACCTGGGCGACTCCGCCGGCCGCGCGCACCGCCGGCTTGATGAGGTCCGGGTACGCCGCGTAGGGCTGATGGGCCGAGAGCATGTCGTTGTAGGCGGTGACGATGCCGATGGCCGGCGCCTCGCCGCCGCGCAGCCCCGCCTTGTCGGCCGCGGAGCAGGCGGCGAAGGCGTGCGCGAGGTTGGCGCAGCCCAGACGGTGCCGGCGCGGGCGCCCGGCCGCGGCCTCCAGCCGGCCCAGATAGGCCGAGCGGCTGTCGCGGCTGCGGTCGGCGATCCGCCGGGTGACCCGGTGGACGACGTCGTGGAGCGGTGCGGGCATCGGGCGCTTCCCTGGTCGGGCGGCCCGGCGGTCGAACGGAGCGGAGGTGGTGCGCGGCCGTCCCTTGCGGCGGCGCGGGGTCAAGTCCCTTCGGGGCTTCCTCCATCCGGTCTTCTGCCGAGACCTGTTCTGAGCCGAGCTATACGCCCACGGCGACGTTTTGTGAAGAAAATTTTTTTCATTTCGCAGCGCTATGGTGTACCGTTCCGGTCGCGTGGTGAAAATTGCCGCCGCGCAGCACGGGGCTTGCGCGCCCTTCCGGATGGCCGGAGGATGACGGGCGCCGCCGCGACCGACCCGCCGAGACCGAATGGACCCGACGCCATGCTCACGCCGCTCAACATCCTCGACCACATCCGCCAGCGCCGGGCGGAGCTGAAGCGCTCCGAAGGCCAGGTGGCGGACATGGTGCTGGTGGACCCGCAGAAGGTGCTGGGCCAGAGCGTCACCGCGCTGGCGCGGGCGGCGCAGGTCAGCGAGGCGACGGTCGTGCGCTTCTGCCGCAGCGTCGGCTGCGGCGGCTTCCCCGACTTCAAGCTGCGGCTGGCCGAATGCCAGGCGCGCGGCGGCACGCCCTTCGTCAGCCAGGACGTGGAGCCGGACGACGATCTGTCGGCGGTGACGCGAAAAATCTTTTCATCGGCCGCCGCGGCGTTGAACGACGCCGCCGGCCAGCTGGACGCGCACGCGGTGGCGCAGGCGGTGGATCTGCTGGCCGGCGCGTCGAGCGTGCTGTGCACCGGCGTCGGCGCCTCGGCCAGCGTGGCGGCGGACGCGGCGCACAAGCTGCTGCGCCTGGGCATGACCGCGCAGTCCAGCCCCGACCCGATGCTGGTGCACATGCTGGCGGTCAATTTGGGCAGCCAGCGCGGCGTGCTGCTGGCGGTGTCGAACACCGGCCGCACGCTGGCGATGATCGAGCTGGCCGAGGCGGCGCGCGCCCAGGGCGTGCCGGTGGTCGCCATCACCGCGCCCGACTCGCCGCTGGCCGCGGCGGCCACGGTGGCCGTCGGCACCGCCCCGGTGGAGGACGCCGAGGTCTACACGCCGATGGCCTCGCGCCTCATCCACCTCGCCATCGTCGATGTGCTGTCGACCGGCGTGGCGCTGCGCCTTGGCACCGCCGCCGGGCGCCATCTGGCGCGGGTGAAGACGGTGCTGGCCGCCACCCGCACGGCCCGCGACGCGCCGCCGGGCGGCAAGGGCCGCACCCGGCGTCAGGGGCGGTAAAGCTCCGGCCGGCGGTCGGCGAGGTGGGTGCCGGCGGCGCGCACCGCTGACAGGCGCTCCGGGTCGAGATCGGCGATCAGCATCGCCTCCCCCCTCCCCGCCCGCGCCACCACGGTGCCGTCCGGGCCAGCGACGGCGCTGAGCCCGCAGTATACGAGATCGCCCTCGCGGCCGCAGCGGTTGGCGTAGGCGACGAACAGGCCGTTCTCGAAGGCGCGGGCCGGAATGATGGTGGTGGCGACCACGTCGTACGGCTCCATCAGCGCGGTCGGCACCAGCACCGCGTCGGCCCCGGCCAGCGCGTGGCGGCGCACCAGTTCGGGGAACTCCACGTCGTAGCAGATCAGCACGCCGCAGCGCAGGCCGCCGACCTTCGCCAGGGGAAAGTCGTCGCCCCCGGCCGCGAACATGGCGCGGTCGAGCGCGCCGTACAGGTGCGTCTTGCGCTGGTTGAGCAGCGGCCGACCGTCGCGGCCGATCAGCCGCGCCGCGTTGTACACCGCGCCGTCCGCGCCCAGCTCCGGATAGCCGTACAGCACGGCGATGCCGGCTGCGGCGGCGATGACGGCGACGCGGGCGGCGGAGGGACCGTCCGGCGGCTCGGCGGCGGCGCGCACCGCCTCCGCCCCGATGTCGTAGCCGCTCAGCAGCATCTCCGGCCCGACCAGCAGGTCCGCCCCCTGCCCCGCCGCGTCGCGCGCCGCCGTCTCCAGCCGGTCGAAGGCGAAGCCGCCCGTCTGCCACAGCGCGATCCGCACGGCCTCACCCCCGTTTCTGGAGAGCGCCGACGGCGAGGCAGAGAATCTCGAACAGCATCTGCGCGCCGGCGTGGGCGGTGTTGCTGGTGGCGTCGTACTGCGGCGCCACCTCCACCACGTCGCCGCCAATGACGTCGAGCCCGGCGAGCCCGCGCAGGATCTGCAACGCCTCGCGCGTCGTCAGCCCGCCGACCTCCGGTGTGCCGGTGCCCGGTGCGAACACCGGGTCCAGGCAGTCCACGTCGAAGGAGACGTAGACCGGCCCGTCGCCGATCACCCGCCGCGCCTCCTCGATCACCGAGCGGACGCCGCGCTCCGGGATGTCCTCGGCGTGAATCACCGTCATGCCGGAGTCGTAGGAGAACTCCCACAAATACTCGGTGCTGCCGCGGATGCCGATCTGCACGGTGCGCTCGGGGTCGAGCACACCGTCCAGCACCGCCTGCCGAAACGGTCCGCCGTGGTGGAACTTCGCCCCCTCGTAGGCGCCGCCGGTGTCGCAGTGCGCGTCGAAATGCACCATGCCGACCGGCCGCTCCCGCCCCAGCGCCTTGAGGATCGAGTAGGTGATGGAGTGGTCGCCACCCACCGACAGCGGCACCACGCCGGCGTCTGTCATGCGGGTGTAGAAGGCCAGGATATCGGCGTGGCAGGCCTCCAGGCTGAACCGGCTGGACAGCGGCACGTCGCCGACGTCGGCGAGTTTGCAGCTGGCCGAGGGCACCATGCGCAGCGCGTGCTCGTACGGGCCGATGCGCTCCACCGCCCGCACCGCGCGCGGCCCGAGGCGGGCGCCGGCGCGGTTGGTGACGCCGAGGTCCATCGGCACGCCGATCAGCGCGATATCCAGGCCGCCAAAGTCCGGGCTGTCCGGCGCGTCCGGCCGGTACGGCGCGTCGAGCAACGTCGACACCCCGGCGAAGGGCTGCACGCGCCGCCCGCCGGCGGAGAACTGCAGCGCCGCGACGCGCTGGAACTCCGGGTCGTGGAAGTCGTCGCCGCCGCTGCCGCTGTACTTCGTACGCAAACGGTCGAGCTTGGTCGGATCGATCATCGGGAACTCTCTCTTTGCAAAAATCAGTCGTGCCGGGCCCAGGCGCCGAGCAGGCGCGGCAGGTCGCCGAAGCGGGCGATCAGCCCGAACACCAGCCCGGTCAGCAGGACGAACAGAACGGTCACCGCCGCCATGGTCGGGGTGTAGCCGTAGCGCAGCGCGTTGAAGATCTTGATCGGCAGTGTCTCCAGCGTGAAGCCGACCACCATGTAGGCAACGATGTACTCGTTCAGCGACAGCACGAACGCGAACGCGAAGCCGGAGATCACGTAGGGCCGCACCAGCGGCATCACCACGGTGCGCAGCACCGTGCGGTCGTCGGCGCCCATGGTGGACGCCGCCTCGACGTAGCTGCGGTCCACCGCGGCGAAGCCCATGGACAGCGTGACCAGCGGCAGCGTGACGAAGAACACCGCATGGCTGACCACCACCGTCCACGGCGCGCCGTACTGGTCGAAGGTTGTCCAGAAGCTGAGGAAGCCCAGCGCCGTAATGACCGGCGGCAGGATGAAGGGCGTCATGCCCAGCATCTCGAAGGCGCGCGCCCACGGCGCCCGCCAGCGCCACAGGAACCACGCCAGCGGGAAGGCGATGGCCACCGCCAGCGCCGCCGACAGCACTGCCACCACGAGGCTGGCGACCAGCGCACCGCGCCAGCCGGGATCGGTGAACACCTCGGCGTACCACGCCAGCGAGAAGCCCTTGGGCGGGAAGTCGAGCGAGCGCTTGGCGTTCACCGACACGCCCGCCACCACCAGGATCGGCGCCGACAGCAGCAGGGCGATCAGCCCGGCGATGAACGCATTGAGTTTGCGCGCCATCACGCCTCCTCCTTCCGCCGGCCGGCGAGCAGGGCGAGCGCCACCAGGGCGAGGCTGACCAGCACCAGGAACACCGCCATCGCCGCGGCGAAGGGCATGTTGGACTGATAGATCGCCTGATCGGTGATCAGCACCGACAGCGTCCAGTGCTGCGGCCGGCCCAACAGCTGCGGCAGCAGGTAGGAGCCCAGCGCGAACACGAACGCCATGATGAGCGTGGCGACGATGGTGCTGCGCAGCGCCGGCACCACCACGGTGAAGAACGCCCGGACCGGGGAGGAGCCCAGCGTGCGCGCCGCCTCGACCAGCGAGGGGTCGAGGCGCGCCAGCGCCGGGTACAGCACCAGCACCGTGTAGGGGAACGCCTGATAGACCATGCCGGCCAGCAGCGCGCCGAAGCTGGGGGTGAGCGACTGCGCCTCGGCCATCAGGCCCAGCGCCACGAACAGGTTGGTGATGCCGGCGGTGCGCGACAGCAGCGTCGACCACGCGAAGCCGATGATCACCTCGGACAGCGACAGGATCGACAGCAGGAACACCAGCCAGCGCACCTGCGCCGCGCGCGGCAGCCGCGCCAGCCGGTAGGTGAAGGGGAAGGCGACGCCCACCGCCAGCACCGCGACCAGCCCCGCCAGCTCCAGCGAGAAGGCCAGCACGCCGCCGAAGAACGCCGTCAGGAACCGCTCGTAGTTGGCGAAGACGAAGTCCGGCTCGTAGAAGCCGCCGGGCACGCGGCGCGCCACGCTGACGGCGATCATCAGGCTGAACGGGATGACGAAGAAGACGATCAGCATCAGCGCCGGGAACAGGATCGGCGCGTGCTCGGCCAAGCTGCGCGGGGCGCGGCGGATCATGACGGGCGCTCCCCGCCGGGCGGCAGCACGACGCAGGCCGACGCCGGCAGCTCGACCGTCACCGCACCGCCCGGTTCGACTGCGGGACGGTCCTGCGGGCGGGCCAGCGCGATGATCTCGGTGCCCGCCACATCGACGCGGAACTCGACGCTGGCACCCAGGTCGCGCACGAAGGACAGCGTGCCGTGCAGGCGGTTCGGCCCCGCCTCGCCGGTGGGGCGCAGCAGCACGTCCTCCGGCCGGATCGACAGCAGCACCCGCCCCTGCGGCGGCAGGTCGGGCAGCGCCAGCGTGCCGCCGGGCACCGCCACCACGCCGGGCGCGGCCACCGCGCCGTCCAGCAGGTTGGTCAGGCCGATGAAGTCGGCGACGAAGGCGTCGGCCGGCCGGCGGTACACCTCCATGGGCGGGGCGGCCTGATGGATGCGGCCCTGCGACATGACGACGACCATGTCGGCCATGGTCATCGCCTCGCGCTGGTCGTGGGTGACCACGATGGTGGTGACGCCGAGGCGGCGCTGCAGCTGCTTCAGCTCGATCTGCATGGCCTCGCGCAGCTTGGCGTCGAGCGCCGACAGCGGCTCGTCGAGCAGGAACAGCTTCGGCTCCAGCGCCAGGGCGCGGGCGATGGCGACGCGCTGGCGCTGCCCGCCCGACAGCTTGGACACCGGCCGGTCGGCGGCGCCGGGCAGGCGGACCAGCTCCAGCAGTTCCCCGGCGCGGCGGCGCTGCTCGGCCGAGGAGGCGCCGCGGATGCGCAGCGGGTAGGCGATGTTCTCCCCCGCCGTCAGGTGCGGGAACAGGGCCAGCGACTGGAACACCATGCCGAACTCCCGCTTGTGGGCGGGGGTGTCGGTGATGTCGCGGTCGTCGATCGACAACCGGCCGCCGGACGGCTCCTCCAGCCCGGCGATCATGCGCAGCAGCGTGGTCTTGCCGCAGCCGGAGGGGCCGAGCAGGCAGACGAAGCGGCCGTGCGGGATGCGCAGCGACGCGCCGTGCACGGCGACGAAGGAGCCGTAACGCTTGGTGAGGCCGTCGAGGACGAGGGCGGACATGGGCGGTGCTCGAAGAGGTTCATGTCGTCCCTCCCCCGCCTCCGGCGGGGGAGGTTAGGAGGGGGCAGCGGCCTTTCGGGAAAGCCGTTGCCCCCACCCACCCCTCCCCCGCCGGAGGCGGGGGAGGGCTCAGCACGTCACCCCACGATCATCTCGGTCCACTTCTGGTTCAGCCAGTCCGACTTGCTCTGGTAGAGGTCGTAGCGCGGAATGATCGGCGCCAGGTCGGACGACACCGACGCGAACTCCTTGTCGGTCAGGTCGGTGGCGGCGCGGTCGATGGTCGGCGCGGTGCCGACCTTGCGCGACAGCAGCGCCTGGATCGACGGCTGGCACATGTAATCGACGAAGACGTGCGCGAGGTCGCCCGCCTTGGATGCCTTGGTCACCGCCCAGCTGCCGGAATCGGTGATGCCGCCCTCCTTGGGGAAGGTCGAGCGCACCGGGTGGCCGTCCGCCGCGGCGAGGCCGGTGACGTCGTGGTAGTACTGGCCCATCGGGATCTCGCCGGACTTCAGCGCCGCCTCGAACTGCGCCTCGTCGCGGTACCAGAGCTTCACGTTGCTCTTCAGCTCGGCCAGCTTCTTGAAGCAGTCGAGCTGGCCCTGCTCGGTGTCCAGGTGCTTGGTGCCGCCGAAGAAGGTCGCCGCCGTCACCTCCAGCAGGAACGAGTTGCTGACCAGCGCCAGCAGGCCCAGCTTGTCCTTGTTGGCGGGATCCCACAGCGCCGCCCAGCTCGCGGGCGCCTGCGGGTAGGCCTTGGTGTTGGTGACCAGCGTGATGTACCAGGACACCGCGCCGACGCCGGCCACGCGGCCGTCCGGGTACTTGTTGATCAGGTGCGGCTTCACCTTCGCGGCGTTCGGCAGCTTCGCCAGATCGAAGGGCGCCCACAGGTCGGCCGCCATGCCCTTGAGGATCGCCACCTGCGACATCATCGAGACGTCGGCCGGCGCCTGCCGGGCGCGCGCCGCCTGCTCCAGCTGCACCAGCCACGCCTCGCCGGTCGGCTCGGCCACCGACTCGACGGCGATGCCCGTCGCCTTGGTGAACTCAGGGAAGACGTGCTTGTCGAAGGAATCCTTGAAGTAGCCGCCGTACACGCCGACCTTCAGCGACTTCGACTGGGCCCGGACGATGCCGGGGAAGCCGACCGCCGCCGCCAGGGCGCCCGCCCCCGCCAACACCGCGCGCCGCCCCACCCCTCCGCTGATCCTCATCGCTCTTCTCCCTTTCCCGGTTGGCCGGCATGGTTCGTCGCGCAAACCGTATGCCCACCCGTGAATTAGAGGACGCTTTGGCGCGCACAAAAATCCCGAAATTCGGTATTTTGCTTCGACGCCTGTCGAAGTAAGGCCTATGATCGGCCCCGCCGGGGGCCCGCGTCCGCGGAAGGAGGTGCGGGAGCATGAGCCGGATCCACCTGGAAACCGTCGATCTCCGCCTGCTGCGCATGTTCATGACCATCGTCGAGGCCGGTGGCTTTACTGCGGCGCAGGGCGAACTGAATCTCTCGCTGTCCACCATCTCCACCCATTTTACCGAGCTGGAGGGGCGGCTGGGCGTGAGGCTGTGCCGGCGCGGCCGCTCCGGCTTCCAGCTCACCGCCGAGGGGCAGGCGGTGTACGACGAGCTGCGCCGGGTGTTCGACACGCTGGAGCGGTTCGGCGCGCGGGTGCGCGGCCTGCGCGACCGGATGACCGGAACGCTGAGCATCGGGCTGGTGGACAACACGCTGAGCGACCCGCAGGCGCCGCTGGAGCGGGTCTTCGCCCGCTTCTCCGACGCCGCACCCGAGGTGTCGCTGACCATCAACACCCGCCCGCCCAACGAGCTGCTGCGCGACGTCATCGCCGGCCAGCTGCACCTCGCCATCGCCAGCTTCCCGCGCATCGTGCCCGGCCTGTCGTACCAGGACCTGTACCAGGAGACGAACCACTTCTACGCCGGCCGGGGGCATCCGCTGTTCGCGCTGTCCGACGCGGCCATCGACCTGGACGAGGTGCGCCGGCACTGGCTGGTGGCGCGCAGCTACTGGGGCTCGCGCGACCTGAAGATCTTCGCCATCAGCGCGCCGCACGCCACGGTCAGCGACATGGAGGGGGCGGTGCGGCTGATCCTGTCCGGCCGTTACCTCGGCTACCTGCCCGACCACTACGCGGCGCCCTTCGTGCAGGCTGGCCGGCTGCGCGCGCTGCTGCCGCGGCAGCTGTCCTACCAGGCGCCGTTCCAGGTCGCCGTCCACGCCGACCGCACCCGCAGCCCGGCGGTGGAGCTGTTCATCACCCTGGCGAAGGAGGAGCTGGGGCGGCCAGCGCCGTGAGTCGCGCCGCCACCCGCGAAATAGGGGGCATGCGGCGCCGACGCCCTCACACCGGTTGAGGTTGCCGGTACCACGCTCGTATGATGGCGTCTCCACCAGTCATCGGCGTGCGCATGTCCAAAGAGCCGTCCAGGAAGGAAGCCGCGAACCCCGAGTTCGAGGCGCTGATCCATTACATCCAGGAAAGCCGCGGCCTCGACTTCCGCGGCTACAAGCGCACCAGCCTGCAGCGGCGCATCCGCCGCCGCATGGAGGAGGTCGGCTGCGAGGAGTTCACCACCTACCATGGCATCCTGGAGGCCGATCCGCAGGAGTTCGTGGCGCTGCTGAACACCGTGCTGATCAACGTCACCTCCTTCTTCCGCGACGCCGAGGCCTGGGACGTGCTGCGGAAGGAGGTGGCGCCCCACCTGCTGGCCCGCAAAGGCGACCGCGGCCCGATCCGCATCTGGAGCGCCGGCTGCGCGTCCGGCGAGGAGCCGTACTCGCTGGCCATGCTGTTCGCCGAGGCGCTGGGGACCGAGGCCTTCTGCAACCGGGTGAAGATCTACGCCACCGACCTCGACGACGCGGCGCTGAACACCGCCCGGCACGCCATCTACACCCCGCGCGACGTCGAGAGCGTGCCGACGCCGCTGCTGGAGAAGTATTTCGAGCGCACCAACAACCACTACGTCTTCCAGCGCGAGCTGCGCAAATGCGTGATCTTCGGCCGCCACAACGTGGTGAGCGACGCGCCGATCTCGCGCATCGACCTGCTGGTCTGCCGCAACCTGCTGATCTACCTGGAGAGCGAGACGCAGAACGTGGTGCTGCCGCGGCTGCACTACGCGCTGGCCGGCGACGGCGTCCTGTTCCTCGGCAAGGCGGAGACGCAGCTCGCCCGCTCCAAGATGTTCGAGCCGGTCGACCTGAAGAGCCGCATCTTCCGCAAGGTCCCGCAGGAGTACCGGCGCAGCCTGGGCGGCAGCCTGACCATGGCGCCCGACGCGCAGAACCATCGCTCCAACTTCCAGGCGCGGCTGCTGGAGGGCATCGTCGACAGCACCACCACCGCCTACCTGGCGGTGAGCGGCGAGGGGCAGCTGGTCTTCGCCAACGCCATGGCCCGCCGGCTGCTCGACGTCGCCGAGGTGGACCTCGGCCGGCCCTTCCAGGATCTCGCCGTCTCCTACCGCCCGGCCGAGCTGCGCTCGCGCATCGAGGAGGTGCAGAAGACCGGCCGCCTGGTGCGCATCGAGCACCAGGAATTCCTCCGCCCGCCGGCCGAGCCGATCCGGCTGACCATCGAGGTATCGCTGCTGTACGGGCGCGACGGCAAGCCGTTCGCCACGCTGCTGGGCTTCACCGACACCACGCGCACCCACCTCCTGCAGCAGGAGCTGGAGGCGGCGCAGGAGAGCCTGGAGACCACCGTCGAGGAGCTGCAGTCCTCCAACGAGGAGCTGGAGACCACCAACGAGGAGCTCCAGAGCACCAACGAGGAGCTCGAGACCACCAACGAGGAACTCCAGTCCACCAACGAGGAGCTGGAGACCATGAACGAGGAGCTGCGCTCCGCCAACGAGGAGCTGGAGGTCGCCAACGAGGAGCTGCGCCGGCAGGGCGAGGAATCCGGCGAGTACCGACGCTATTCGGAATCGATCCTGCGCAGCATGGACGTCGGCATCATCGTGCTGGACGAGACGCAGCGCGTGCGCTCCTGGAACCGCTGGTGCGAGAACATGTGGGGCCTGCGCAGCGAGGAGGTGCTGGGCAGCCCCTTCCTCGAACTGGACATCGGCCTGCCGGTGCAGCGGCTGCGGCTGCCGCTGGAGCGCATCCTCGACCGCGACTCGGCGCAGCCGCCGGTCGTCCTCGACGCCATCGACCGCCGCGGCCGGTCGGTGACCTGCCGGGTGCGGCTGTCGCCGCTGCTCTACGAGGCCAAGGAGACGCGCGGCGTCATCCTCATCATCGAGGACCTGACCGAGCAGGCCCGCGCCGAGGCGTTCGCCGGCTATCTCGGCCGCGTCATCGGCCAGTCGCTGAACGAGGTCTATTTCCTCGACCCCGACAGCTTCCACTTCCAGCTCGTCAACCGCGGCGCGGAGACCAAGCTGGGCTACCCGCTGGACACGCTGCGGCAGATGGCGGTGCACGAGCTGATGCCCGACGTGGACGCCGAGCGCTTCCGCGCCCTGGTGGCGCCGCTGCTGTCCGGCGAGAAGCAGGAGGTGGTGTTCGAGACCGTGCTGGAAAGCCGCCACCGCGGCCCCTACCCGGTGGAGGTCTGTCTCCAGCATTTCGACGGCGAACGCCCGCCGATCCTCGTCGCCATGGTCCACGACACCACGGAACGCCAGCAGCTGAGTGCCGGCGACGGCACGGCGGTGGCGGCGAGTTGAACGCGTCCGCGCCCTGTTGAAGAGGCATGGAGCGTTGGACGCGACTTGACGGGGGCCTGGCCGAGATTCATGGGATGCTGGAGCGCCGGCGGCGGCTCCTGGCCTTCATGCGCGCGGTTGCGGAGCGCCGAAGCGACCTTGAACAACTCCCGCCGCTTTTTGGAAGGCAAGCCCCATGAACGAGATGCGTCTCCCGACGAGTACGACCGAGCAGCTCCGCGACGACGCGGAGGACTGGCGGCGGCGCAGCGAGAAGCGGCGCAATAATGCGGAAGAGTCCCGCGCGGACGCGGAACGGCAGCGCGACCTCGCCGAACGGAAGCGGGCGGACGCCTACGAACGCCACGAGGCGGCCGAAGGCACCCGCATCGTCGCCGAGGAGGGGCGGATCACCGGCGAGGCTCTGCGAGGAGAGGCGGAGGAAGCCCGGCGCGCAGAGGAAGGCGCGCGGCAAGCGGAAGAGCGGGCGCGGGTGCTCCGTGAGGACGCCCGCCGGTTCGCGGAGAAAGCGCGGCTGCACGCCGAACAGGCGCGTGCCGAGGCGGAATATGTCCGTGCGGCGGTCGCCGAGCAGCGTCAGGTGCTGGAGGAGATACGGGAAACCGTCCGACGCTACGAAACGCTTGCGGAGCGAGGTGGAGCACGCTGACCGCCGGCCGGCGGCATCCTACCCCGCCGCCCGGCCCGGCTCCTCGTCCTCCTCGGCGTTGGGCGACGGCCGGATCCAGTCGTTGGTGAGGAACTGCACCAGCGTCTGGGCGCGCTCCCGCGCCTCGCCGCCGGCCTCGTCCCAGCGCAGGGCGGACAGCGCCCGCCCGTTGGCCCGCGCCGCCTCGGCAAGGCGCAGGCACAGCGCCGCGCGCTCGTTCAGCGTGCGCACCGCGGCCTCGAAGGCCTGCTCCATCATCTGGAACTGCGCCTCGTCCATGCTGTCGGCACCGTAGCGGTGGCCGATGTGGCAGGTGAAGTAGGGCATCGAGTCCATCGTGCTCTCGCGCAATGAGCCGCCGCATTCCGGGCAGGTCAGCGACACCGGGGGATTCAGCTCGTAGTCTCCCTCCATGCTGGCGTCCTCCTTGGCAGCGTGGGGCCGTCCCGCCCTCCGGGGGACCGGCGCAGGGGTGGACCGGGGGGATAGCGCATGCACCAGCCGGGCGAGCAGCGGCCCCATATCGAACGCCCGCGCGCGGTGGTCGATGGCGACGTTGCACAGCGCGCTCCGCGGCATGCCGGGAAAGCTGGCGTCGGCCGGGTCCTGCACCACGGTGGTGCCGCCCCGGCGCTTGACGGCGCTGCAGCCGGCGGTGCCGTCGTTGAGATTGCCCGACAGCACCACACCGATCACCCGCGACCCGTAGGCCTCGGCGGCCGAGCGGAACAGCGGATCGGCCGCCGGCCGCGTCCCGTTCTCGCGCGGGCCGCGCGACAGGCGCAGACGACCGGGCTCGACCAGCAGATGGTGGTCCGGCGGCGCCACGTAGATACGGCCGCAACGGATCGCCTCGCCGTCGGCGGGATGCGCGACCGGCAGCACG
This sequence comes from Azospirillum sp. TSO22-1, assembly GCF_003116015.1. Lineage (GTDB taxonomy): Bacteria > Pseudomonadota > Alphaproteobacteria > Azospirillales > Azospirillaceae > Azospirillum. Next base: position 16,184 of record NZ_LGQZ01000053.1, on the reverse strand, counting down.
CCAGCCTTGGCGAGGATCTTCGGTGCCTCGCTGTGCCGGCTGCCGATGTGCAGCACGACGCAGACCACCGCCGGCAGGTCGCGCGGCAAGCCGCCGATCAGCGCCTCCAGCGCCTCCAGCCCGCCGGCCGACGCGCCGACCACGATGATCGCATGGCAGTCCATGGCGCATCAACAGCCGGGACGCCGCCTTGTCACTCCGCTGGGGTCACTCCGCTGGGGTCACTCCGCTGGGGTCACTCCGTTGGGGTCACTCCGCCGGGGTCACCCCGCCACGCGGTTCAGCCCGTCCGGACTGCCGAGCGTTCCCGCCTGCCGCTCGAGCACGTCGCGCAGCAGCGCCACGCTCCGCCGCGCCTCGGCGGCGGAAGCCGTCCAGTCCTTCGCCACGCGGGTATGGCCGCGCTCGCGCGCCTTGTCGGCCATGCGCTGGAACAGGGCGACACGGTCCTCGTGGGTGCGCAGCGCCACCCACAGCGCGCGCTCCACCGCCTCGCGGTGCGCCTCCGCCAGCGTGTCGGGGCTGAAGGCGTGGCCGACCTTGCAGCGGAAACGCAGCAGCGGCCCGTCGTGGATCTCCGACAGGCTGCCGCCGCACTCCGGACAGGTCAGCGTGCTCGGCGGCCCCAGCGCATCGGTGTCGTTCGGCACGATGTCGAACTCCTTCTCCGGGATACAGGCCTCCAGCGCCACGTCGGGCGGAATGGGCACCACCGGCCCGGCCGGTTCGGCGGCCAGCCGGGCGAGCAACGCCGGCAACGCGTCGAGCGGTGCGCAGTGGTCCACCGCCACGTGCGCCAGCGCGTTGCGCGGCATGTCCGGCCATTCCGCGTCGTCCGGATCCTGCACCACGGTCACGCCGCCGCAGCGCTTCACCGCCCGCAGCCCGGCGGCGCCGTCGTCCAGCGTGCCGGTCAGCACCACGCCGACCACCCGCGGCCCGTAGGCCACCGCGGCGGAGCGGAACAGCGGGTCGATGGCCGGCCGGGTGCGGTTCTCCCGGGCGCCGCGGCGCACCAGCGTCCTGCCATTCTTGACCAGCAGGTGGTGGTCGGGTGGCGCCACGTGGATCCAGCCCGGGCGCACCGGTTCGCCGTCCGTCGGGTGGAAGGCGGGCAGCCAGCCGGCGCGCGTCAGCAACTGCGGCAGCACGCTGCGGCCACTCGGCGTGACGTGCTGCACCACGAACACCGTCGGCACCGACTCCCGGGGCATCGCGGCGAACAGCCGCTGCAAAGCGGCGACACCGCCGGCCGAAGCACCGATCACCAGGATGCCGCGCGTGTCCATGGCGCATTAAACACCCGGCGCGCCGCAAGCGATAGTGGCCACTTGGATTTGCGGCTTTCGACCTAGGACGAATCCCGGGCTGCTTTGTTGAACTCGCGTGTGCGATGGTGTGTGTTACAGCGTGCGGATGGAGGAAACGTGGCGGACGCGGCGCCAGCCCAGGATCGCGACGACACCACCGCCGGCCGGGCGGCGCTGGAGCGGCGCGTCGCCGAACTGGACCAGAGCCTGGAGCAGGCGCTGGTCGCGGCCGAGGACGCGCAGGAGGAGGCCCGCCTCCTCGCCGAGGACCGCATCGCGCTCGACCGGGAACTGGCCGAGCAGCGCCACACCATCGCCGGCCTGCACCACCGCCTCGCCGAGGTCGAGACGGAGCGCGAGACGCTGCGGGACGCGCTCGGCCGCGCCGACTGGCGGCGGATCGCCAAGCGGCACAACGAATTCCAGCTCTCCGAGGAGCTCCAGGCCTCCTACGAGGAGCTGCAGATGCTCATCGAGGAGCTGGAGCGCGCCAACGCCACGCTGGAGCAGCGCGTCGATGAGCGCACCGCCCAGCTCGCCGAGAGCGAGGCGCGCTACCGCACCCTGTTCGAGGTGATGGACGAGGGTTTCCTCCTCGCCGAGGTGATCGTCATCGGCAACCGGCCGACCGACATCCTGTACCTGGAGGCCAACCCCGCCGCCGTGCGGATGACCGGGCAGAACTACACCGGCCGCCGCCTGCGCGAGATCGACCCGCGCTTCGAACACCACTGGTACGAGGTGTTCGGCCGGGTCGCGGTGACCGGCGAACCGGCGCGGATGGAGCGGTTCGCCGCACCGCTGGGCGCCTGGTTCGACTTCTACGTCTTCAAGGTCGGCGCCCCGCACGAGCGGCGCGTCGCCATCGTCTTCCAGGACGTCACCGAGCGCAAGCGCGCCGAGCGCGCGCTGCAGGACAGCGAGCGCATGCTGCGCGAGGCCCTGAGCGCCGGCGGGATGGCCGCCTGGACCTGGGACCCGCAGACCGGCCTCGTCACCGCCTCGGGCACCGCCACGGAGGTCTTCGGGCTGCATCCCGGCGACAATTTCCGGGACGCCGTGCGGGACTTCCGGCTGGTGCACCCCGACGACCTCCCCCGCTACCGCGCTCTGGTCGAGAACGCCGCCGCCGCCGGCGAGAGCTGGCACTGCGAGTTCCGCATCCGGCGCCCGCGCGACGGCCGCACCGCGTGGCTGGAGGAGCGCGCCACCGTGACCCCCGACCCGCTGACCGGCAAGCCGCGCATCGCCGGCCTGGTCTGGGACGTCACCGAACGCACGGCCGCCGAGCAGGAGATGCGCCGCGCCAAGGATGCGGCGGAGGCGGCCAGCCGCGCCAAGACCCGCTTCCTCGCCGCCGCCAGCCACGACCTGCGCCAGCCGATCCAGGCCGCCGCGCTCTACGCCTACGTGCTGCGCGCCTCCATCGGCCCCGCCCCGGCGGCCGCCGAGGCGCTGGCCCTGCTGACGGCCTCCATCGAGAGCCTGAACGGCATGCTGAGCGGCCTGCTCGACCTGTCCCGGCTGGAGGCGGGGGCGGTGGGCGTCTCGGTCACCGATTTCGCGCCGGACGAGCTGATGCGCCGCCTCGCCGCGGAGTTCAGCGGGATGTCCGGCGCCGCCGGGGTGGACCTGCGCTGCGTCGTCTCCTCGCTGGCGGTCGCCACCGACCCGCAGCTGCTGGAACGCGTGCTGCGCAACCTGATCGCCAACGCCATCACCCACGGCGGCACCGCAGGACGCGGGCGGGTGCTGTTCGGGGTGCGGCGGCGGAAGGCGGCGGTCGAGTTCCAGGTCTGGGACAACGGCCAGGGCATCCCGCCGGAGGCGCAGGGCACCATCTTCGAGGAGTTCCGCCAACTCAAGAACCCCGAGCGCAACCCGACGCACGGCTTCGGCCTCGGCCTGTCCATCGTCGCCCGCATCGCCCGCCTGCTCGGCCTGGAGGTGAGCGTGCGCTCGCAGGTCGGGCGCGGCTCGGTCTTCGCCGTCGCCGTTCCGCGCGCCCGCGCGCCGAAGCCGGTGCGCCTCGCCGCGCCGTCGCTGGACGACGTGGACGAAGGTGCGGCGGCGCGGCTGAAGGGCCGCTCCGTGCTGCTGGTGGAGGACGACGAACGCGTGCGCCGCGGCCTTGCGATGATGCTGAAGTCCTGGGGCGTGCGCGTCGTGGCGGTGTCCTCGACGGAGGAGCTGGCCGCCCGCCTGCCCCGCCTGCGCAGCCGGCCGCACGCGGTGCTGACCGACTACCGTCTGCCCGGCGGGGCCACCGGCCGCACGGTCGTGGAACTGGTGCGGCAGCGCTGGGACGTGCCGGGCGTGATCATCACCGGCGACACCGCCCCCGAACGCCTGCGCGAGGCCATCTCGCTCGGCTGCCGCCTGCTCCACAAGCCGGTCCAGCCCTTCGAACTGGTCCAGGCGCTGAGCGAGGTGCTGCACGCCTGAGCGACAGCGGGAATCGCGCCGCTCAGGACGGCGGCCCCGCCCTGGAGACCAGGAGCGCCAGCTGCGTCCGGTTGTGCACGCCCAAGCGCTGCATGACGCTGCGCAGATGCACCTTGATGGTGCCTTCGAGGATGCCGAGCGAGCGGGCGATCTCCTTGTTGGAGCGGCCCTCCAGCAGCAGCACCAGGATCTCGCGCTGACGCGCGGTAAGACCGTCGAGGATCCCGGGCGTCGGCGGCGGCATCGAAGGTGAGACTGTCGCCCCGCGCGGCAGCGGGGCGTAGATGCCGCCGCTCAGCACGACCGGCAGCGCGTGGTCCAGCGCCTCGGCCTCGCTGCCCTTGGGCAGGAACCCACGCGCCCCGGCCCGGATGCAGGCGGCGATCAGACTGGCGTCGAGCGTGCCGGAAATCACCACCAGCGGCACGCCGTCGAGCACGTGCAGCATCGCCTCGACCCCGGGCAGCCCCTCGGTATCGCCCATCTGCAAATCGAAGAGCACCGCGGAGAGGTCGCTCTCCTCCTGCGCCAAGCGCACCGCCTCGGCCAGCGATCCGGCCTCGATCACGGTCGCGCCGGGAAAGCGCAGCGTGATCACCAGCGCCAAGCCGCGGCGCATCAGCGCATGGTCGTCCACGACGAGGACGCGCGGCGCCCCGGCCGTGACCGGGGTCTTGGCGGCAGCGCTTTCAACCGGCATCCGCGCGTTGCCGACAGCATGGTTCATGGCCCGTCTCCCTCTCATCCCCGTCGTCAAGGTGCAGACGCATCCCCCGGGGGTGAAAAGGAAACAGCCGAAATGGGCAATCGGCACGCCGCGCCGGCCCCCGATGCATGTCCAAGGCGGTATGGCATCCGGTTCGCGGTTCCATCCGGACGCCGGGCCGTTGGAATGGTGGGGCGAAGGGACGAAACCCCATTCGCATCCCGAGGGCATACGGACCTGACGGGCGCGCCATCGGCGCGCCCGATTTTTGTAAGCCGGTGACCAGGGGGCAACGGCACGCGGCGCTCATCCTTCAGGCGGCGTACCGACCTGCGGCCACGCGGTTCCGGCCCTGCCGCTTCGCTTCGTAGAGCGCTTCGTCGGCCCGGTGCAGAACCGTTTCAATGCCTTCGTCATCCGGCCCCCACGCAGCCACCCCGGCGCTGATGGTCACAGCGAGCTCACCGTTGGACCAGACCGGCGATGCCTGTTCCACAGCGTTCCGCAGCCGCTCGGCAACCGCCGCAGCCGCCACGCCGTCGGTCTCCGGCAGCAGGACGGCGAACTCCTCGCCGCCAAGCCGGCCGATGACGTCCTGGTCGCGCAACGCCGTCACGCAGGTGTCGGAGAGTCGCGACAGAACCTGATCGCCTGCGGCATGGCCATGGGTGTCGTTGATCTGCTTGAAATGGTCGATGTCGAAGAGGATCAGCGACAGCGGATGGCCGTAGCGGTGGGAACGCCGGCATTCCGTCTCCGCGACCTCCATGAAATGCCGGCGGTTCGGCACGTTGGTCAGCGCGTCGGTGGTCGCCAGCCGTCGCAGGTCGTCCTCAAGCTGCTGGCGCCGCGCGATCTCGACGCTGAGATCGACGTTCTTCTGCGCCAGCTCCGCCAGCACCCATTGCAGGGCTTCCTTGTTGTTGAACAGCTCAAGGAAGATTCCGACCTTGGCCAGCAGCACCTGGTCGTTGATCGGCTTCTCGATGTAGTCGACGGCCCCGGTGCCGTAGGCGCGCAGGCGGTGGCGTTCGTCCTTGTAGGCGGCGGTCAGGAAGATGATGGGAACGCTTTTCGTCCTCTCCTCCCCGGTCAGCAGTTCGGCCAGCTCGTAGCCGTCCATTTCCGGCATCTGCACGTCGAGAAGGAACAGGGCGAAGTCGTGGTCGAGCGTCAGCGCCAGCGCCTCGTTGCCCGACGAGGTGGCGATCACCTCGGCATCCACCCTGGCCAGGAGGCGCCTGAGCACGACGAGGTTGGCGGGCGTGTCGTCGACAATGAGGATCTTCGGCCGTTCCCTGGGGATGCCGCTGCCGTCGGTCGGTCCCAACTGCAGGATCGCCCGATCGCACGGGACCGAGCACAGCGCGATCTGGCACACCCCGTTTCCGTCACCCATCGGCAACCCCATCGCTTCGCACTTCGCCACTCTGCATTATGGCGTATGACACTTCCGGAACAATACGTCTTTTAATCAATTTGCGCCAGTCCGGCCTGTCCGTCGGCAGCGGTTCGCAGAAACAAGGCGATGCCATGGAGAGGCAGCACGTGCTGGGCGGCATCGGCGTCGATGGCCGCCTGCGGCATGGTGGCGACCGCCGCGGTCGCCGGGTCCTGCACGACGGTCCGGCCGCCGGCCCTGCGGATCGCCAGCAGGCCCCGGCTGCCATCATGGTTGGCACCGGTCAGCAGCACGCCGACCAGACGCTCGCCGTAGGCGTCGGCGGCGCTCTCGAACAGCACGTCGATGGCCGGGCGGCAGTTGCAGACCTTGGGGTCGACCGACAGCGCGAAGGTCCCGTCGGCCTCGACGAGCAGGTGATAGCCGCCCGGTGCGAGATAGACGCGGCCGGCAACGGCCTTCTCCTTCTCCTCCGCCCCCAGCACGTGCAGCGGGCTGTCGCGGTCCAGAATCTCGGCCATGAGGCGGTCGCCGTCGGCGGCGTGATGGGCCACCACGATCACCGGCACCGGGAAGTCCGCCGGCAGGCCGTACAGGATCTCCCGCAGCGCCGCGAGCCCGCCGGCCGAACAGCCGACGACGACCGCATCAACGCACGGTGGGGACGATGGCGTCGTCAAGCGCCGGGACCTTTCGGTAAATCCTCTGGGCGGCGTCAAGCGGCTGGTAGCGGCCGGCGAGGTCCGAGAACGCCAGCGTCTCCTTGCGGCCGAGGCACAGAACGCCGTTGCGCGCCAGGCTGTCGTGGAACAGGTGCAGCACCCGGTTCTGCAGGGTCCGGTTGAAGTAGATGAGCACGTTGCGGCAGAGCAGCAGGTTCACCTCGCAGAAGACGCCGTCCGCCGTCAGGTTGTGATGCGCGAACGAGATGTTGCGCTTCAGCCGGTCGTCGATCGCGGCGAAGCCGTAGCGGGCATGGACGTACTCCGTCAGCGAGCGCCGCCCGCCGGATTTCAGGTAGTTGTCGGCGAAGCTGCGTATACCCTTGAGCGGGAACACGCCCTCCTCGGCGCGCGCCAGGGCCTGATCGTTGATGTCCGTCGCGTAGATCTGGACGCGGTCGTACAGGCCCTCCTCCTCCAGCAGGATGGCCAGCGAGTAGACCTCCTCGCCGTAGGCGCAGCCCGCCTGCCAGATGTTGATCTGGTCGTACGACTGCAGCAGCGGCACCACGTGGGTGCGCAGGCCGAGGAACACCTGCGGGTCGCGGAACATCTCGGAGACCGGCACCGACAGCATGCCGAGGACCCGCGGCAGGATGTCCTCGTCGTGCAGGATCAGCGGAATGGCGTCGGAGATCCGCCGGCAGCCGAGTTCGGCGACGATGCCGGCAATCCGCCGCTTGAGCGACGCCCGCGCGTAGTCGCCGAAATCGTAGCCGTGACGCCGGCGCAGGGCGTCGACGAACAACTCGACCTCGATGGCTTCGATGTCCGCGGTCTTCATGACCGGCTCACCTCATTCCCGCTCCATGCCGGCCGTCAGTGGGCGCCCAGCCAGACCCGCATCATCGACAGCAGGCGCTCGGTGTCGATCGGTTTCGACAGGTAGTCGTTGGCGCCGGCCTCCAGACACAGTTCGCGGTCGCCCTTCATCGCCTTGGCGGTAAGCGCCAGGATCGGCAGCTGGGCGAACGGACGCTGCTTCCGGATGGCCCGCGTGGTCTCGTAGCCGTCCATGCCGGGCATCATGATGTCCATCAGCACGATGTCCACCTGCGGGTTGGCCTCCAACTGGTCGAGCGCCTTCTGGCCGTCCTGCGCGATCAGCACCTTCAGCCCGCGGGCGCGCAGCACCCTGGACAGGGCGAAGGCGTTGCGCATGTCGTCGTCCACCACCAGCACGGCGCGGCCGCGGAACACGTCCTCGGTTCCCGTTCCGGCGAGCGCCATGGCGTGGCGCTCCTCCTCCGGCAACTTCACCTTGACGCTGTGCAGGAACAGCTTCACCTCGTCGAGGAGCCGCTCCTGCGAGCGGCCGCCCTGGACGATGATGCTGTCGGTGTATTCCCGCAACCGCAGGCTTTCGTCCTTCGACAGCGGGCGCCGGGAATGGACGATGATCGCCGGCAGCGGCGTGGCGGCCGCCCTGGCCCGTTCCAGCAGGGTCGCCCCGTCGGTGTCCGGCAGGTCCAGGTCGAGGACGATGCCGTCCACCGGCGTGCGACCGAGGATCGCCAGCGCCTCCTCGCCGGACGCGGCGCCGATGACGTCCACCGCCTCGTTCCTGAGCAGGTCGGCCGCGCTCCGCCAGCCGTCGGGTTCGGAATCGACGACGAGCACACGCTTGCCCTTGCTCGTGCCCCCCCGGGGCAGCGCCAGCCGGTCGAGCAGGGTTTCGAGTTGCTCCTTCGACACCGGCTTGGTGAGGAAGCTGGCGGCTCCCTTGAGCAGCCCCTTCTCCTGCTCGCCCGACGCCGAGATGAAGTGCACCGGGATACGGCAGAGCTGCGCGTCGTCCTTCAGCCGGTCGATCACCGCCCAGCCGTCCATGTCCGGCAGCCCGACGTCGAGGATGATGCCGCTGGGCCGGTGTTCCGCGGCGAGCCGCAGGCCGGTCTCGCCATCCGCCGCCGCAACCGTGCGGAAGCCCCGCTTCGCCGCGAAATCGACGAGCACCCTGGTGAACACCGGGTCGTCCTCGATGACGAGGATGAGGCTCTGGTTGCCGTCGGGCTGACCCTCGGCCACCGCGTCGAGGGCCCGCACGACCGCCGGCGCACCGGCAGGGGGCGCCGTGCCGGCCGCCTCGGCCGCGTCGGCCGCGGTGAGCGGAATCCGCAGCGTGAAGGTGCTGCCCTGGCCCGGTTCGCTGTGCACGACGATCTCGCCGCCGAGCAGCTTGGCGAGCTTCTGGGAGATCGACAGCCCCAGGCCCGTGCCGCCGTACCGGCGGCTGGTGGTGCCGTCCGCCTGCTCGAAGGCGCCGAAGACGCGGCCGAGCTTGTCCGCCGGGATGCCGATCCCGGTGTCGGCGACGGCCACGGACAGCATCGGCGGGCGGCCGTCGGGCTCCTGGACGCGGCCGAAGCGGATGTGGACACGCCCCTGCTCGGAGAACTTCAGGGCGTTGCCGACCATGTTGGTGATGATCTGGTCGAGCTTACCGCCGTCGGTGCGCACCATCTCCGGCAGGTCCGGGGACACCTCGACCTGCAGCCCGAGGCCCTTGGCCTCCGCCACGTGCCCGAACTGCCGGGCGAGCGTGCCGGCCACGGCACGGACCGCGACGTCTTCCAGGCGGATGTCCATCTTGCCGGCCTCGACCTTCGACAGGTCGAGGATGTCGTTGATCAGACGCAGCAGGTGGCTGCCGCTCTCGTGCACGATCTTCGCCGACTCGATCTGCTCGCCGTTGAGGTTGCCCTCGTCGTTGTCGGCCAGCATCTTGGACAGGATGAGCATGCTGTTGAGCGGCGTGCGCAGCTCGTGGCTCATGTTGGCCAGGAACTCGGACTTGTACTGGCTGGCGCGGCTCAGTTCCTGCGCCTTGCCCTCGGCCTCGGCGCGCGCCGTCTCCAGCGCGAGCTGCTGTTCTTCGAGTGCGGCGGTCTTTTCCGTCAGCTCCTCGTTGATGGCCTGGAGTTCCTCGCGCTGGGACCTCAGCTCCTCCTCCGAGGCCTTGAGTTCCTCGGCCTGGTCGGCAAGGTCCTGCGACTTCAGGCGCAGCTCCTCGTTGGTGGTCTTCAGTTCGGCCTGCTGCGCCGTCAGCGCCTCCTCGGATTCCCGCAGCGCCATCGCCTGGCGCTGCGTCTCGCCGAGCAGCGCCTGGGTCTTCAGCGTGCGGTCGAGGTTCTCCAGGACCAGCGCGGCCACCGGCAGCAGTTCGTCGAGCAGGGACTGCTGGAACTCGGTGAATTCCTGGAAGGAGGCGATCTCGACGACGCCCAGCAGGGTGTCCTTGAAGCACATCGGCGCGGCGACGATGCGCCGCGGCGGCGCCTCGCCGAGGCCGGAGCCGATGCGCACGTAATCGTCCGGCACGTCGGTGAGGACGATCGGCTTGCGCTCCAGCGCGCATTGCCCGACCAGCGCCTCACCGAGGGTGAAGCTGTTGCTCAGCGACTTGCGCTGCTTGTAGCCGTAGGTGCCGAGAAGGGAGAGCCGTTCCGCCTCGCGGTCCCAGATGTAGAAGACGCCGTGCCCGCCGTTGAGCAGCGGGACCAGCCCCTGGATCAGCGTCTGGGCGAAGTCGCGGTGCGTCTCGGTCTGCTGCAGGGCGCTGGCGAGCTCGGCGACGGCCGTCTTCAGGCGGTGCTGCGCGTCGGTGCGCAGCGCCAGGCGTTTGAACACGTCCGCCGCGCGCGCCATGTCGCCGATCTCGTCACGGCGCTCCATACAGGGGATCTCGACGGTCTGGTTGCCGGCGGCGAGGCCGTTCATCGCCGCGGTCAGGCGGACGATGTGCGGCGCGATGCTGCGCGACACCAGGATGGTGAGCAGCGTCAGCAGACCGGCGGCGAGCACCGCGACGACGACGGTGACGCGCTGCGACCACGTCGATGTCCGCACCGCGTCGGCGCTGGTTTCCGAGGCCCGGCTCCAGGCGGTTTCCCGGGCCTCGTTGACGGTGCGGACGATGGCCTGGATGGCGGTGTCCAGTTCGCGCAGGCCGTCCTTCAGGATCTCCTCGTTCTGCAGCCACGTGGTGACCAGACGCAGGTAGTCCTGCGTCACCGACCGCAGCGCCGCCAGACGCTCGGCGAGTTCCGCCGGCGGGCGGCGCTGTTCCGCCTCGCGCAGCAGCGCCAGCAGATCCGCCCCCTTGATCTTGACCGCCTCATAATCCTCGGCGAGTCCGTAGAGGAGGTGGTTCTTCTCCGAGATTCGCATCTCGAAGGCCTGCCGCTCGATCCGCGTGGCGATCTTGTGGACCTCGGCTCCCGCGAAGATTTCGCCCATGTCGCCGCGGTCGGTCGCCTTGTCCTCGGTGCGCTCGGCGGCGATGGCGAAACCGGTGGCCTGATTGAGCACGGCGATGCCCTGCTGGCGCAGCCGGGCGTCGGCCTTGGCGTTGTCGTCGATGGCCGCCAGGCTGCGCTTGCTGACGTCGGCGAAGGCCTGCGCGTCGCGGCGGGCGCGCTGGGCAATGTCGAGGGTGTGCGTGTCATTGACCTGCCGGGCGATCTCGATGAAGCCGTCGAGCGCGCCGTAGAGCCGCTCGAGCGCCTTCATCATCTCGGCCTTGCTCGCCTCGTCGCGCTTGTTGAGGAAGCGCTGGGCCTGCAGCCCGGCTTCGAGTGCCCGCTCCTCCACCTGGACGACGGCGGTGATCTTCGGGAAGATCTGGCCGGTGATCCGGCTGACGATGGAATCCACCGCGGCCATTGAGAACAGGCCAACCCCACCCGCCAGCACCACGAGCCCCAGGGCCGCCACGAAGCCCCCCAGGATACGCACCCCGATCCGCATCCACCGCCCCCGCGCAGCCCTCGCCAAGCGGTCCGGAAGCGAGACCCTCCGAACACACCGAAAGGCCACAATCGTCGCACAGGCATTAAGGATTGGTAAGGGAAACAGGGCACGGGGCGCGCCTGAGGGCAACGCCATGGATCTGGCGGTCCGCGTGCCTCCGGTATCGGCGTTCGAATTGATCTGCATCCTTGCCAACGAAGGGAGCCGTCCTGAACATGGCGACCGGGTGCGCACATCGCCGGAGCCAGGAACTCGTGAAACAGGGTAGCGCGGTTGACGGGCATCCGGCCGACGGGGTGCGCTTGCTGACCAAGCTGTACGGATGGGGCCTGACCGCGCTGTTCGCCCTGCTGCCGACAGCGGTCATCGCGTACCTCGACCTCTATCAGGACCCGGCGCTGCTCTTCGCCAGCCACGGCTTTCACGAGGTCGCCATCGGCCTCTCCATCGTGCTGTCGGGCTTCGTCGCCTTCGTGACGTGGCGCTGCTACGAGAGTTCCGGCGAGCCGTTCCTGCGCTGGCTGACCCTGGCCTTCCTCGGCTTCGCCATCGTCTACGCGCCGCACGGCATCCTGACGCGCACGGCGCATGCGAACATGTTCCTGTTCCTGCTGTACGGGCCGGCCTCGCGCGTGGTCATGAGCGCGTTCCTGTTCGTCGGCCTGCTCGTTTACGGACGGCCGCCCCATCCGCCGGAGAACCGGAACCGGGCCGCCGCGTGGTGGCCGTGGATCGCCGGGCTGCTGGCGCTGGACGTGGCCGTCGCGGCGGTGGCGCTGTCGCCCATCGCCTCGCACCCGATGGTGCGCCTCACCATGGAGTACGGCGCGCTGGGTCTGGGCGTTCTGGGGGTGCTGGTCCTGCTGGCGCGCCGCATCCGCTCCCCGCTGATGCAGGTCTACGCGCTGGCGCTCTGCTGCTTCGTTCAGTCCTCGGCCGCCTTCGTGATCGCAAGGCCCTGGAACCATCTGTGGTGGATCGCCCACGCCATCTTCGCCGGCGGCTTCTTTCTGCTGAGCTACGGCGTCGTCCGTGCGTTCCAGACGACCCGCAGCTTCGCCGGGGTCCACAGCCAGGAGGAGATGATGGAGCGGCTGTCCGCGGCCAAGGCCGCTGCGGAAAGCGCGCTGGCACGGCTGACGGAACGCACGGAGGAACTCGTCGCCGCCAACGCCGAACTGGTCGCCGCCCGCCAGCAGGCCGAAGCGGCGAACCTGGCCAAGGGCCGTTTCCTGGCAAGCCTGAGCCACGAACTCCGGACGCCGCTGACCGCCATCATCGGCTTCGCCGACATGATCGCCAAGGAGTCCCTCGGGCCGGTCGGAAACCGCCAGTACGTGGACTTCGGCACCGATATCCGGGACAGCGGCCAGCACCTCCTGGAACTCATCAACGAGATCCTCGACCACGCCAAGGCGGACGCCGGGCAGTTGACTCTCGACGAGGACACCGTCGACCTGGCGGCGGCGGTAACCTTCAGCACCCGCATGCTCGGGCCGCGGGCCGAGCGCGCGGGCGTGGAACTGGTGGCGTCCGTGGCCGACGACGCCCGCTTCATCCACGCCGACGAAAAGCGCATCCGCCAGATCCTGCTGAACCTGGTGGCCAACGCCGTGAAGTACACGCCGTCGGGCGGCCGGGTGTCCATCACCGTGACCGTGGAGCGTGAGCACCCCGTGATCGAGGTCGCCGACACCGGCATCGGGATCGCGGAGGAGGACCTGCCGCGCGTCCTCGAAGCCTTCGTCCAGATCGGCAACCAGGCCAACCGGCAGCATGACGGCACCGGTCTAGGGCTTCCGCTGACCCGCAAGCTGGTCGAACTGCACGGCGGCACCCTGGCCCTGAGCAGCGCGCCGGGCGTCGGGACGACCGTCACCATCCACCTGCCGGAGGAGCGGCGGTCGCGGCGGGCCGTCGCCGTCGCCGGGGCCGCCGCCCCCAGTCCCGGAAAGCCCCATCAGCGCACCATCCTGGTGACCGATGACGATCCGCTCGTCCGGTTCGGGGCCGTCGCCCTTCTGGAGGCCTTCGGGTACCGGGCCATCCCGGCCGCCAACGCCAACGAGGCGCTGGCGGTGTTGCAGCGCGGCGAGCCCGTCGATCTGCTGTTCACCGACGTCATCATGCCGCCCGGCATGAACGGCGCCGAGTTGGCGCTTCATGCCACGCGGCTGCGGCCTGGGATGAAGGTGCTGCTGACGTCCGGTTTCGGAGCGCACGCGGTGACCGCCGAAGACGGCCTCGAACAGGGTCTCCAGTTGCTTGCCAAGCCCTACGCCCCCGACGAACTCAAGGCGCGGATCGAGGGGCTGCTCGGCACCGGCGCGCCGGAGCGCCTCTCCCACGCGCCGGGAGCGGCGTCCGGGCAGCACCGCATCCTGCTGGCCGAAGACGCGCCATTGAACCAGATCCTGGTCGTGACGCTGCTGCGCAAGGAAGGGCACACCGTCGATGTGGTCGGGAACGGCCAGGAGGCGGTGCAAGCCGTTCAGCGGAGCATCTATGATCTTGTCCTGATGGACGTTCAAATGCCGGGAATAGACGGCATCGAAGCCACCCGGCGCATCCGCGCCCTGCCGGGTGAAACGGGGGCGGTGCCGGTTGTCGCGTTCACCGCGGACCTCCACTCCCAGGTGATCGAGGCATGCCGCAGCGCCGGCATGAACCATCTGCTCGCCAAACCGGTGGAGCACGCGGCGCTGCTTGCCGCGATTGGGCGATGGGCCCGCTCCTCTACGCCGGCCGACGCTCCCTGATCAGCCCGCGCCGTAGCCGCAGGCGGGGTACGGCACGCCCCCGCATCCCTGAAGCATCACCCGTTTCTTGCGGGTGCGCTTCGCGCATCGGCACTCCCTTTCGGCGCCGATTGACACTCTAACCCATTGATATCCCGGCCGCTGCGCGCCGGAAGGTGCGCGCCGATTTACCCCACATCCTTGTCGATGCCAACGGCATCCCGCTGGCCGTGAGGATCTCCCCGGCCAACCGGCACGACAGCAAGCTGCTGGAAGACATGGTCGATGCCGTGCCGGCGGAACGAGACGAATCTCGCCAAACACAGTTGTTGGACGCTGAACGACGCGCGTCCGCGCCGCCCACGCGAACAGGGATACGGATGCCATGCCGGCAGGGGCTTTCAATACCGATCACGCACGCGCCACGCTGTCCCGCCGGTGCCTCCTCCGCCTGTCCCTCGCAGCACCGCTGGCTCCCATCCCACAACTTGCCGAGGCCGCGCGCTGGCGCCCGCCGCGCGAGTGGCGCCTGCGCCTGCACAACACGGCGACCGGTGAGGCCTTTGATGACGTCTACTGCGTGGACGGGTGCTCCCTGCCCGAGGCGCTGGCGCGTCTCACCTGGATCCTGCGCGACCACAACACCAACCAATGCCGGGCCATCGACGAATCCCTTCTGCACCGGCTGTTCCGCCTGCAGTGCCGCCTGGAGCGCGGCCGGCCGTTCGACGTGCTGTCGGCCTACCGCTCGCCCGCGACCAACCACCGCCTGGCCGAAGCCGGTCTGGGCGCGTCACCACAGAGCCTCCACCTGCAAGGCCGTGCGGTGGACGTCCGCCTTCCCGGCTGCGCGGCCCACGCTCTGCATCGGGCCGCGCTGGAGTTGGGCGAGGGCGGCATCGGCTACTATCCGGAGAGCGGCTATGTGCACCTCGACACCGGTGCGCCCCGGCACTGGACCGGCCGGTGACGGGCGGTGCCATGCGTGTGTCAATGCTGAACAGGGCTTGGTTCTCCTGCAATCACAGGAGGGCCGGTTCGTCAAAGCGAATGGCGAAGGTCGCGCCCCTTTGTCCGATCGTGTGGCCGTCCCTTCGTCCCGACCTGCATAAGCCGCAGCATCACGCACAGCGGTAGGCAAGGCTGGCCCATCAGGGCTACCGCCGCAGATGGCTCTCCTTTACCGTTGGCATGGACATCCGGCGCAAGCGCTCCGCCTGCTGAAACAGCGCTTCGGCGCGCTGGCGTGTCTGAACGGCGCGGCTGGCAGCTTGCGCGGCCTGGAGCTGAGCCTTCGTGACGGCGGTTATGCGTTCCGTTGTCGAACGGTTCGGCATGGTGCGGCTCCCCTGAACGTTTCGGACGGAACAGACGCGCCCCCGCTTGGTGCCGGGGTCATATCCTTCAGGAGAGCACCTCTTTGCCATGGAGAACTACGAGCGTGCGTAAGCAGGGCTCCGCGCAAAGTGAGGTGATGTGGTGGACGGCCCTTTCACCAAATGTCGGTGAAAAGCGTTGGCCGTCGAAGAAACCACCTCATAGGAGCCGGCCATGGGCGCGCTGACGACGATCGGTGTGGATCTGGCGAATAGCCGTTGTCTGCCCTGCCGCCGACTCGATTGCTCGGCGGGGCGGATGTGCGAGGGTGGTCAGATGTGATGACGAACCGGCTCGGCCGGGGATCGATCAAACCCACGGGGACCAAGCGCCGTCGAGCGCGATGAGGTGATTTGGGCGTCGATCCGCGGAATTCATCAAGGCCAGCGGCCACAAGCCGCGACAACAGGCCGGACACATGGATGCATCCGATCGGTCGTCAGAACGAATTTCCCTCTTGCACCGAAGGGGCCGTCCACACAGGTTTCTTCGACGGTCAACGCTTTTCGCCGACATTTGGTGAAAGGGCCGTCCACCACATCACCTCAGCCGGCGGTGGCGCCGTCGCGCGATGAGCTGTTCCTGGGCAGCGCCGACACCATCACCGGCGGCGGCGACGACGTCTACGTGTTGCGCCGGGGCGACGGCAGCGGCACGGTGTACGACGCCGTCAACCAGACCTTCGTCACCATCGGCGGGCCGCACGTGGTGACCGAGGACCGCGACGCCGGC
>NZ_LGQZ01000083.1 GCF_003116015.1 Azospirillum sp. TSO22-1 | reverse complement strand
GCCCGGCGCCGCAGCCCGCCCCGCAGGTCGCCGCCACCCCCGCCGCCGCCCCGGCCGCGGCCATGCCCAACCCCGCGGAGCAGCCCCAGGCCTTCGGCTTCCGCATCAACTTCGCCTTCAACTCGGCCGAGATCCCGACGGAGTCCCGCTCCTACATCGACGCCGTCGGTGGCCTGATGAAGGAGGATCCGTCGCTGAAGCTGGTGGTCGAGGGCCACACCGACGCGGTCGGTACCCTCGCCTACAACCAGACGCTTTCGCAGCGCCGGGCGATCTCGGTGGGCGAGTACCTGGTGCGCGTGCACGGCGTCGATCCGCAGCGCATCGCCGTGGACGGCAAGGGCCCGTCCGAGCCGATCGCCGCCGACCCCTACGACGGCCGCAACCGGCGCGTCGAATTCAAGCCGGCGCGCTGAGCGGGGAGGGGAGCGCCATGAGACGCTGGATCCTCGCCGTCGCCGCGCTGGGCCTGCTGGCGGCCGGCGAGGCTGGCGCCACGGTGGACAAACGCAAGGACGGCAAAGCCACCGGACCGACCAGCGGCGGCCAGGCGGTCGCTCCGTCGGACAAGAAGGTGCGGGTGCAGTGCTGGCAGGACGGCCGCAAGATCATCGACGAGACCGAACTGGCGGTCACCTCGCTGAGCATTGCCAACCAGGTGAACGGGATGCGGCTGCGTCGGCTCGGCGGCTCGGACGGGCCGGTCACACTGCTCACGCAGTCGCGCACCACTTGCCTGCTGGCGCCGCATGAGTGAGAACGGGGGATATGGTGATGTGAGGGTCCGGTTCGACGGCCGGGCCCTTGCGTCGTTCATTCCCGTCCTTGTCCGTCATCCCCGCGAAAGCGGGGATCCAGTGCATGGGGCGAAGCTTCAACGCGGCGACGTTCCCTGGATTCCCGCTTTCGCGGGAATGACGGATAAAGAAAAACGGGGCGTGCCGTTCAAGGGAACTGTCGTCCGTCTCACAGCACCCACTTTATTCGCAGCTTAAACTCGAGGGCACCGACGGCCGCCGGCCGTCCCCAACGCCAAGAGGTGCCGATCATGCCTGTTCATCACCGCCGACCGGCCGTCCGGTCCGCCCACGCGCCGCCGCTGGACGCCGTCCTGATCCGCCTGCTTTCCGCCACTGCCATCGCCGCCGTGGCGCTGGGTTGCGCCACCGCCGCCCGCGCCGAGGCGGTGGTGGTCGCCTCCACCGCCCCCGCCTACAAGCTCGGGCAAGTGGTGTCCGACGGCAGCGCCGTGCAGGTGCCGGACGGCGCCAGCGCCGTTTTCCTGTTCTCCAGCGGCCGCACCGTCCGTGTGCGTGGCCCCTACGAGGGCGACCTCGACAAGGCGCCGGAGCGCGACGCGCGCGCCGGATCCAGCGTCAAGGCGAACGACCGCTTCGTGCAGAGCGACCTCGGCGCCGCCCGCACGCTGGGCAACCCGCTGGACAAGGCGGTGGAGCGCGCCTTCACCATCGACCCCGCGGTGTCCGGCACCTACTGCGTCAAGGCCGGCAGCCCGCCGGCGCTGCGCCGGCCCACGCAGGCGAATCCCGAACCCATCGTGCTGCAGGACGTCGGCCGCGGCGTCAGCGCCAACGTGACCTGGGCCGGCGCCGCCGTTCCCTGGCCGCGCGAGCTGGCGCTGTCCGACGGCACCGAGATCCGCGTCAGCGGCGCCGGCGGCGCTCCGCGCACGCTGCGCTTCCGGCAAGTCGACGCCGCGGCGGGCGGCAGCGCCGCGCTGGCGGTGCGCATGGCGGCGGCTGGCTGCACCAGTCAGGCCGGCCTCGTGCTGTCGTCGCTGCGCGACGCCACGGTGCCGCTCGACCTCTACCTGTCTGCGGAACGGACCAGCGTCCGGACCGGGGAGGACGTCCGGCTGCTGCTGCAGACCAACCGTGACGCGCACGTCTATTGCTGGCTGCGCAACGCCCGCGCCCAACTGATCCCGGTCTTCCCGGCCGGGTCGGCCAGCGCCGCGGTGGAGGGCAGCGCGCCCCGCACCCTGCCGCTGCGGGCCGCCGACTCCCCCGGTGACGCCGAGGTGCGGTGCGTCGCCTCCAGCCGCGATCTGGACGCCGAGCTGCCGGGCCGCAGCGAGGCGTTCCGGCCATTGGACGACGCCACGGTGGCGGCGCTCGACCGCACGCTGTCGCGGCTGCGCGACGCCGACCTGGCGTCCTCGCAGGTCGTCGTCCGGATCCGCTGAGGGGGAGGCGAGCGCCACGCATGGACGGCGGACCAGCAGCCCACCCACGGCCGGCCGCGCCACCCGTTCCGGACGAGGCTCCGGACCCGCGGGGGCGCGGCCGGGCCGGGGCATGGCTGGTGGCGGCCATCATCCTCGGCACGGCGGCGTTGTCGTTGGCGATGACGCGGCTGGTGCCGCCGCTGCGCTCGGCCGACGAGACCTTCGGCGACCTGCTGATCGCCCACGCCAGCCCGCCCGAGGCGCAGCACCCCGGCGTTGCCCTGGTGGTGCTGGGCGAGGACAGCTTCGCCACGCTGGCCTGCCGCTCGCCGGTCGACCGCGGCTTCCTGGCGGGGCTGGTCGAACATCTCGCCGCCGCCCGGGTGCGCGCCATCGGCATCGACATCCTGTTCGACCAACCGACCTTTCCCGAGTTGGACGAGCGTCTGCACACCGCAATGCGCGATTCCCCGGTGCCGGTGGTGGCGATCACCGCGCTGAACCACACGCCGCTGACCGACCAGCAGCGCGCCTTCCTGGACTCCTTTACCGGTGAACTGCGCCGTGGCCATGCCAACCTCGCCAAGGACCCGCTGGACGCCACCGTGCGCTGGCACGTCCCCTACGGCTCCGACGGCACGCCCAGCCTGCCGGCGCAGCTGGCGCTGCTCGGCGGCGGCGCGGTGCCGGACGAGCCGTTCCGCATCGACTGGCACGGCCGCCCCAACCCATCCACGCCCCCCTTCCCGGTCTATTCGGTGGAAGCCGTTCCGGTGCTGCCCAGGGACTGGCTGGCCGGGAAGGTGGTGCTGATCGGCACCGCGCTGGCCGGCATCGACCAGCACCGCACGCCGCTGTCGCTGGCCAGCTCCTCCACCCCCGGCGTCGAGATCGAGGCGCACATCCTCGCCCAGATGCTCGACGGCCGGGTCAGCCCGCGCCTGCCGCTCGGCGGCGAGGTCGCGCTGGTGGCGGCGATGAGCGCGGCCGGCGTCGGGCTCGCCATGGCCGGGTGGCCGCTGTGGCTGCTGGCCGGGGCGAGCGTGCTGATCCTCGCCGGCGCCTGGGCCGGCGGCACGGCGCTGTACGCCGCGGGCGGGCCGCTGGTGCCGCTGATGGCGCCGTCGGTGGCGTGGCTGGTCGGCATCGCGGCGATGACGGCGCATCTCTCCCTGCGCGAGCGCGCCGACCGCCGGGTGCTGATGCAGCTGTTCGCCAACCACGTCTCGCAGCCGGTGGCCGAAGAGATCTGGCGCGAGCGCGCCACCTTCATGGCCGGCAACCGCCCGCGCCCGCAGCAGTTGACGGCGACGGTTCTGTTCTCCGACATCGAGGGCTTCACCACCATCTGCGAGGCGCTGGAGCCGGAGCCGCTGATCCGCTGGTTGGAGGGCTACCTGGACGCCATGGTGCGCATCGTCACCGCGCACGACGGCGTCGTGCTGCGCTTCGTCGGCGACGCGGTGCTGGCGGTGTTCGGCGCCCCGGTCGCCCGCACCACCCAGGCGCAGATCGACGCCGACGCCGAACGCGCCGTGCAGTGCGCCCTCCAGATGGGCCGCGAGCTGGTGACGCTGAACCGCCAGTGGCAGGCGGAGGGGCTGCCGGCGGTGGGCATCCGCATCGGCCTGCACACCGGCCCGGTGGTCGCCGGCAGCCTGGGCGGGCTGCGCCACACCGAATATTCCCTGCTCGGTGACACCGCGAACACCGCGGCGCGGCTGGAGGCGCACGGCAAGACGGTGGACGCCCGGTCCTCCCGCCATTGCAAGATCATCATCGGCGACCCGACGTACCAAGCGGTGCGCGACGGCGTGGCGGTGCTGCCCGTCGGCGAGGTGGCGCTGAAGGGCAAGACGAAGACCGTGCGCATCTGGCTGGTCGTCGATGATGCGGAGCCGGGTTATTCTTCGCCAGAACGTTGTGAGAATCCGCCTGAAAAGAAAAAGAGCTAATCCCTCGGAAGGTGCGTGGCCGCTGTTATAGGGGTTAGACTGAAGGAACGGCTTGGCACGTCCCGCGCATCTCGATACGTTTCTTGCGTCCAGCCACCGCTCCACAGCTCTTTTCGATTCATCGGTTGCTTTTTCCGTAAAGCCGATCGATCGGCGCTGGAAACGGCCCGGCGGGTCTCCTCGCGCACGGAGGCGGATATGATCGGACGATGCGGACGGTGCCTCCTTGTCCTGGCGGTGCTGCTCGTGGCAGCCGGCGCGGCCATGGCGGCGGGCGGCAAGGGCGCTCCATCCACGGGCCCGGAGAAGCGCATCGCGCTGGTCATCGGCGTCAGCAAGTACCAGTCGGCGCCCGAGTTGGTGAACCCCCGCAACGACGCCCAGTCCATCGGCGAGGCGCTGCGCAAGCTCGAATTTACGGTCGATGAGGCCTACGACCTCGATGCCCGCGGTTTCGCCACGACGCTGCGGCAGTTCGGCATTCGCGCCTCGCAGGCCGACGTGGCGGTGCTGTACTACGCCGGGCACGGCATCCAGGTGGCCGGCGTCAACTACCTGCTGCCCTCCGACGCCCAGCTGGAGCGCGAACGTGACCTCGTCTACGAGGCGATCCCGCTGAACCTGCCGCTGGGCGAGCTGGGGCAGGCGCGCAAGCTCGGCATCCTCATTCTCGACGCCTGCCGCAACAACCCGTTCGTCGACCGGCTGACCCGCACCGGCTCCACCCGCATCCAGGCGCAGCCGGGCTTCGGTCGGGTGGACGACACGCCCAGCGACACCCTGGTCGCCATGGCGACCCGCGCCGACCAGCTTGCCGAGGACGGCTCCGGCGACCACAGCCCGTACACCGCAGCACTGCTCAAGCACCTGCAGACGCCGGGGCTGGAGCTGAGCCTGTTCTTCCGCAACGTGCGCGACACGGTGAAGGAGGCCACCGACGGCCGGCAGGATCCGTTCATCTACGGCTCGCTGGGCGCCACGCCGTTCTACTTCAACCCGCGCCCGCCGAACCGCCCGCCGGTGATCGCCGAGCTGAAGCCGCTCACCGTGCTCGACAAGGCGCCGGCCGAGCCGTTGCGCATTCCCCGACCGACCGACCCCGACGACGACCAGCTGTTCGCCCGCGTCACCGGCCTGCCCAAGGGCGGCACGGTCGGCATCGGCGAGCGCAGCGTGCTGATCGGCGACTATCTGACGGTGGACCAGTTGGCCGCCACCAGCTTCAAGCCGGACGCCAGCTTCCGCGGCGAGGCCGGCGCCTTCGAGTTCACGGTGATGGACGGCCACGGCGCCAACGTCCGTGGCTCCGTGCCGATCACCATCAAGCCGAGCAACCAGCCCCCGGCCCTGGTCGCCGAGCGCACGCTGAAGGCCACGCCCAACCCGATGCGGATCGAGGCGCCGGTCGACCCCGACGGCGACCCGCTGACCATCACCGTCACCGCGGTTCCCGAGCGCGGCAAGGTGAAGAACGGAGCCGCCACGGTGAAGGTCGGTGACAAGCTGAGCATCGAAGCGCTGACCGGCCTGGTCTTCGACCCCGAGCGCACGCCGCCCGGCACGGCCGGCGCCTTCGGCTACACCGCCGACGACGGCAAGGGCGGCACCGCCACCGCCAAGGTCGCGGTCGAGGTGGTCGAGCCGGGCAGCGTCCCGGTCGCCGACATGGACGAGACGGTCTGGAAGCGCATCCAGACCAGCACCGACCACGCCGACTACGACTCCTTCCTGCGTCTGTTCGGCAACAGCGGCTACGCCGCGCTGGCCCGCCAGCAACTGGAGAAGCTCGGCCCGCGCAAGCAGCAGGGCGAGACCGCGCCCGGCGCGAAGGCGCCGGAGATGGCCCAGAAACCTGACACGGCGGTTTCCGGCTCGTCCGGCGCGGCCGAGCCGCCCAGGGAGCCGCCACCGTCCGCCCGCACCGAGGTCGCGGCGCTGGGCGCGCCGAAGCTCGACCCCATGGAGCCCGGCCGCTACACCATGGCCGGCGACGCGGTGCTGCGCGCCACGCCGTCGAACAGCGCCGCCCGCGTCGGCCGCGCCGGGCGCGGGTCCGCCGTCCAGGTGCAGGGCAGGGTGCCCGGCGGCGCCTGGGTCCAGGTGACGCTGGAGGACGGCACGCAGGGCTTTGTCGCCGCCTCCCTTTTGAAGCACGAGCCGCCGCCCGCGCCGAAGGCCGCGGCTTTTGCTCCGCCGCCCGCCCCGCCACCCACCCCGACACCGGACCCGCCGCCACAGCAGGTAGCGGCCGCCGCGCCGCCTCCGCCGGCCAGCACACCGAACGGGGCGGCGCGCACGCACGGGCCGGGCAACAGCTTCTTCGACTGCCCCGGCTGCCCGGTGATGGTGCGGGTGCCGGCGGGCGGCTTCATGATGGGCAGCGACCGGGGCGACAGTTCGGAGCGTCCGGTGCACCGCGTCACCATCGCCAAGCCCTTCGCGCTGGGCGCCTACGAGGTGACGGTCGGCGAGTGGCGCGCCTGCGTGCAGGGCGGCGGCTGCCCCGACATGCCGCGGATGACCAACGCCACCGAAAGCACGCCGGTCTACAACATCCACTGGGACGACGCGCAGGCCTACGTGAAGTGGCTCAGCCAGAAGACCGGCCAGCGCTACCGCCTGCCCAACGAGGCGGAGTGGGAGTACGCGGCGCGCGCCGGCACCACCGGCCCGTTCTGGTGGAGCGGCGAGGTCGCGACCAACGCCAATTGCCAGAATTGCGGCGGCGCCTACGAGCACCTGACCCCGGCTGCGGTCGGCAGCTTCAAGCCGAACCCCTTCGGCCTGCACGACATGAACGGCGGCGTGGCGGAGTGGGTGGCCGATTGCTGGAACAAGGATTACGCCGGCGCGCCCAACGACGGCAGCGCGTGGCTCCAGGGCAGCTGCCGCAAGCGCGTGCTGCGCGGTGGTTCCTGGCGCAACAGCGTGGCGGAGATCACCGACACCGCGCGGAACTTCTACGACGTGGACGTGCGGTACATAAACCATGGGTTCCGGGTGGCCCGGGACTTGAATTGACGCCCCCTCGCCCACGGCGGGGGGGCGTTTTCACGCGCCTCACTTCTGCACCATCCGCACCTTCTGCACCGCGGTGTTGCCCACGCCCACCGCCATGTTGGTGGCGCTGTTGACGTTGTTGAAGGTCACGCCGCCGTTCTGCATGGCATAGGGCAGGTGCGGCAGCGGCCCCAGGTTGCTCATCAGCGGGTCGGGTTTCGGCCCGGTCGGCACCTTCGGCTGCTGCACGGCCGTGGGCGCGGGCGGCGGGGTGGGGACCGACGGAGTGCCGGTCTGGGCCTGCGCCATGCCCTGCTCGCTGACGTTGCCGTCGCCGACGGTGAAGTTCAGCGCGCTGTTGACGTTGTTCACGATGAACGGCGCGTCGATGAAGGTGAAGTTCGGTACGATCTGCGGCGGCGGCGGCTGACGGCTCGGGGCCAATGCCTGCCCCTTGTCGAAGCCGGCCAGGAGGCCCGCGTCGCCGCGGATCTTGGTGATCGACTGCTGGTGCATCGAGGAGCGGCTGACCGCCGGGTTGGTGACCATGGCGCCCGGAGGAGCGCCGCGCTTCTGCGGGTTGGCGAAGACCGGCAGGCGGGCCGGCTGGGCGAAGGCCTGCGCCAGGTTGGCGGCCGACGGGCCGCCGGGGGCGAAGCCGATGCCGCCCATGTCCTGCGCGGCGGCCGAACCGGCGGTGAGCAGCAGGGCGGCGGCGGGCAGAAGGAACGGGCGGATCATCGTGGTCTCCCTCGGTCGGCGATCGACGTCACGGGGAGAAGGCTACCGCCCGGCGCCACGGCCGGCTGTGGGCTGGGCCACACTCAGTCGCAGGTTTCCGACAGTTCTTCAAGCGCGCTGGCGTCGAGTATGGTGATGTAGCCGCTGGTCATCTGGATCACCCCGGCGCGCTGCCACTCGTTCAGCAGCTTGTTCACGCTCTCGCGCGACACGCCGACGAGGCAGCCCAGCTGCTGTTGCGACAGCTTGATGTCCAGCTTCACCCCGTCCGCCCCCGGTTTGCCGAAGGCGGCGCCGAGCCGTTTCAACGCGCGGGCGAAGCGCGAGGACGCCTCGAGGAACAGCGTGTCCTCCAGGTGCTCGCTGGTGGCGCGCAGGCGCTTGCACAGCACGCCGATGATGCGGAACGCCACGTCCGGCCGCCCGTTCAGCAGCGGCACGATCTGCGAGCGGTCGAGCACCAGCAGGTCGGTCTCCTCCAGCGCTACCGCGTCCGCCGTGCGCGGCTCGCCGTCCAGCAGCGCGATCTCACCGAACACGCCGCCCTTGTTGACGATGCTCAGCACCAGTTCCTTGCCGTCCAGCGAATGCGAGCAGATCTTCACCCGGCCGCGGATCACCGCCATCATGCTGTCGCCGGGGTCGCCCTTCTGGAAGATGGTGGCGTTCTTCGGATGGTGCGACAGCCGGGCGCTGGCGGCCAGCCGCTTCAGCTCCTCGCGCTCCAGGTGCTTGAGCAGGAAATGCCCGGCCAGGACGAGTTCCTTGTCGAACGCGATCCGCACCCCGGTCATGGCGGCCTCCGGCAGCGTATGAGACGCCGCATAGTACACCGGGCCGAGGCCGCGCCCCGAGCCGTCAAAGGCGTTACTTCGCCCTTCCGCGCGTGCTCCGTTCGCGCAACACGTCCTGAGTGTGGGCCGCTGCACAGCCGCGGCACGGGCATCCCCCTAGGATCCTCCCACGATCCAACCAAGGGGGTTCCCGATGCGCCACCTGCTCTCCGCCATCATCCTGCTGGCCTCGCTGCCGTGCGCCGGACAGGCGGCGGAGATGGAGGGCACGGTCCGCCACTCCCTGGAGGCCGACCGTACGATGCTCCGCGTCAGCGGCGTCATCACCCCGGACGTCGCCGCCGACTTCATCGAGGCGCTGGACGCCACCCCGGCCTCGCGCCCGGTGGTGGTCGAGCTGGACAGCCCCGGCGGCTACGTGAAGGCGGGCTTCGCCATGGTGGACGCCATGCTGCGCGCCCGCTCCGCCGGCCGCAGCATCACCACCCAGGTGCGCGCCGCAGCCTCGTGCGAGAGCATGTGCTTCGGCGTCTACATGGCCGGCTTCCCGCGCCGGGCCGAGGCGGGCGCCACCTTCATGGTGCACGCCCCGCGTGACGAGCGCAGCGGGGCGCTGTCGCTGCGCACCACCAACGAGATGATCGCGCGCCTCATCGGCCTGGGCACCGCGCCGGCCTGGATCCACACGGTGGCCGAGCGCGGCGGCTTTTCCGGCCGGATGGACTTCGTGGTCCGCGCCGAGGAGTTGGCGCGCAGCGGCGCCAACGTGGTGACCGAACTGGTGACCCTCCACTGACGCGTCCTTCCGCGCCTTCCCGAACCGGCCTAGAGTCACGGAGCCGATCCACCGGCTCAGTTCCTGTTTGGGGAGGTCACGCCATGGGCATCGCGATCACGATGGAACAGTTCCTCGACCACAACACCGTGCACTACGACCTGGTGCGGCACGCGCCCACGGTGTCGTCCCTGCGCACGGCCGAGGCCTGCCACATCCCCGGCGGCTGCCTCGCCAAGGGGGTGGTCCTGAAGGACGAGATCGGCTACCTGCTGGCCGTGCTGCCGGCCACCCACCACATCCGCATGGCCGATCTGGAAGCCCGCACCAACCGCCATCTGCTCCTGGCGCCCGAGCAGGAGATGCAGGCGCTGTTCCGCGACTGCGCCCACGGCTCGGTGCCGGTGATGGGGGCGGCCTACGGCATGGACATGATCGTCGACGACAGCCTCGCCGGCCAGCCCGACATCTACTTCGAGGCCGGCGACCACGAGACTCTGGTCCACATGGACGGCGCCGAGTTCCAGCGCCTGACTGCTCAGGCTCCGCATGGAAACTTCAGCGTTCACATGTGATTTCCGGGGTGTCTCGTCGCGTCGTGCAGCACCGGGTACCACCGGGCACCGCCTTGTTTCCCGCACCCATGATTGCCAGAGGTGGTCCAGCAATCGTGGGTGCGGGAATGCCGGAGAGAATTGCCCTCCGGCATCGGCGCCGCGCTACCTGACGATGGAGGCCGCCAGCGGGCGGTCGCGGGTGATGGTCTCGATCCACAGCCGGACGCGGTCGACGTCGGAATCCACCGCGGGGATGAACGCCTCGGCGCGGAACACGCCCAGTGCTTCCGGGTCGGTCAGACCAACGAAGGCCTTGCGGATCGTCTCCTTGACCGCCGGATCGAGCCCCTGGCGGAACGTCCACATGTACTCGGGGATCGCCGGGGAGTGGGCCAGGACGCGAACCTTCGCAGGGTCGAGCTTGCCCTCCTTCAGCAGCCGCTGGTAGATCGGCAGCGACAGCCCGCCGGCGTCGGCCCGTCGGTTGGCCACCGCCAGCGCCACGGCGTCGTGGGCGCCGAGGACGCGCAGCGTGTAGTCGCGCTCCGACACCAGCCCGGCGGCGGCGAACATATAGCGCGGCACCCAGGTTCCCGACGTCGAGGCCGGATCGCCGAAGGCGACCTCCCGGCCGCGCAGGTCGGCCAGCGTCCGGGCCGAGCTGTCGGCCGGCACGATCACCACCGCCTGGAAGGTCGGGCCGACCTGCTCGTGCGACGGCCGGGCGAACGGCTCCAGCGTGGCGTGGCGGCCCTGGAGGATGTAGGTCACCGGCCCGAGGTAGGCGATGTCGAGGCGGCCGAAGCGCAGCGCTTCGCCGGTCGCCGCGTAGTTGGCGCCCACCTGAAGCTCGACGGGCAGCCCGAGCGTCTTTTCCAGATAGGCGCGCAGCGGCTCGTTCTGCCGCATGACGGTCGGCGCCGATTCCCCCGGCAGCAGCCCGATGACCAGCTTGTCGGGCCGCCCCTGCGCCGAGGCTGCCGTTGCCAGGGACAGGGCGCCGGCGCCCAGCAGGACGGCCAGCCGCAGGGTGCGTTTCAAACAGGTGAGCATGGTCGCGGATCTCCCGATCATGGGGTGGAGGGGGCTCGCATGTGGACGAAGCGTCCGAACGCGCTGAAGTCCTTTGGCCGGGCGCCGGCCGCGATGGCTCTGGCGATCCCGTCCGCGTCGCGGACGATGAAGCCGGACAGGGTCTCGATGCCGTAGACGTGCAGGCGCGGCGTCAGCGGCGTCGCCGGGCCGACCAGCGCGACCCGCGCCCCGGCGGCGAGCGTCAGCATGTGCGGCAGGGTGCGGTTGACCAGACTGGCGGCCGTGAGGATCGCCGCCGCGCAGCCCGGCAGCAGGCAGTCCGCCGCCGCCGCCGGCAATTCGCCGGGGCGCGGATTGGTCTCGATCACCTGGGCGTTCGGCAGCCGGTCGGCCAGGCCGGGGAAGCCGCCGACCACCACGACGCGGCCGGCCGCTCCCTGGTAGATATCAGTGCCGTTGCCGGCGGCGGCGGCGAGGTCCGGCCGGTTCGCGTCGGCCCCGATGGCGGCGACGGCGAGCGCCCGCTCCACCGGGTCCCAGGAGCCGATCAGCCCGGCCAACCCGCGCAGCCCGGCGCGGCGGTAGGCCTTGAGACGGGCGAGGAGGTGCTGGGCGCCGCGCGGCAGATGGGCGAGTCCCACCCCCCGGTCGCCCTGCACCAGCAGCCAGTGCGGGCCGATGACGATGCGCCGGACCTCGCCATCCTCCACGCCCTGGGCCAGATCGCGGTAGAGCCGGTCCGGCCCCCACCAGCGCCACAGGCTGCCCGGGTCGGGGGTGAGCAGCGCGCCGTCGCAGCCGGCGAAGCCGTGCCAGCGCCCCATGCACTTGGCGGCCACCGAGGTGAGCACCGGCAGTCCGGCGGAAATCCCTTCCCGCATGGCGCCGCCAAGGGCGCAGGCCGCCCGCTCGAAGGCGGCGAAGCGGCCGACCACCACGAGATCGGCGTCGCCCACCAGGATCCGCTGCAGGGAGGCGACGGCTCGATCGATGCCAACGACGTGGCCGTTCGCCACGTCCAGCAGCTCGATCCGTGACGCGCAGCCCCGCCCATGGTCGTTGTTCCGCTGCACGAAGCCCTTCACCGAAAAGCCGCGCCGGCCGATCTCCGCCGCGAAGCCGGCCAGCAGCTCGTCCACCGGGAAGGCCGGGTCGTGCATCACCACGCCGGGGCGCAGCCAGGGGACCAGCGGCGGCGTGCCCCCCATGCCGTCCGGCGCGCCGGCGTCGCGGATGGCGAGGCTCATGCCGTTCATGCGCCGGCTCCGTCGCCGAGGAAGCGGGCGCGCAGGCGCGCTCCCGCGACGTTGATGGCGGTCACCAGCGCCAGGATGACGAGGATCAGCGCGAACGCCTCGCGGTACTCGAACAGGTGGAAGGCGGTGACCACCTCCAGCCCGAGGCCACCGGCCCCGACGACGCCGAGCGTGGTGGCGGAACGGACGTTGTGCTCCCACCGGTACAGCGTGACGTCCACCACGCGCGGCAGGATCTGCGGCCACAGGCTGAAGCGCAGCACGCCCAGCCGCGACACGCCGTGGCTGAGCAGCGCCCGGCCGGGGGCGGGATCGACGTGCTCGATGATCTCGGCGTAGAGCTTGCCGAGCACGCCGGTGGAATGGCCGGCCAGCGCGAAGACGCCGGGCAGCGGCCCGAAGCCGACCGCGGCGACGAACAGCACCCCCCACACCAGACCGGGGATTGAGCGCGCGGTGTTGAGCAGCAGCCGCACCGGCCCGGCGACCCAGCCCGGAACCACGGTCCGGGCGGCCAGCGCGCCGAGCACCAGCCCGGCAACGGCGCCCAGCGCGGTGCCGGCCACGCTCATCGCCATGGTCTCCAGCAGCGGCCAGCCCCAGCCGCGCCAGCGGGAGAAGTCCGGCGGCAGGGAGTCGCCGATCAGGGTGAGGATGGTGGTGAGCGTGCCGCGGTAGCGTTCCGGCGACAGGCCGCCGGTGTAGAGGAACGCCGCCAGCACCGCCGCGATGCCGAGCGCGGTGAGCAGCACGCCGCGCCGGAAGCGGCGCCGGCCGTCGGCGACGACCGTGTCGAGCAGGGAAGGGGGGGCGGTAACGGCGGTCATGGCGTACCCCTCAATCCACGAGCGTCGGGCGGGCGCCGAACACGGCGGCGCGGGCGGCGGTGTCGAACCCGCCCGCCGGGCCGTCGTAGACGACGCGCCCGTCGGCCAGCCCGACGATGTGGTCGGCGAGCGCCACTGCCGTCTCGATCTGGTGCAGCACCAGCACCACGGTGATGCCGCGCGATTCCACGGCGCGGCGGACGGTGCGGCCGAGGTGGGCGACCAGAGCGGGGTCCACCGAGGCGAACGGCTCGTCGCCGAGCAGCAGGTCGGGGTGGCGGACCAGGGCGCGGGCGATGCCGACGCGCTGGCGCTCGCCGCCGCTGAGGTGCGCGGTCCGCGTGCCGGCGTGCGCCAGCAGCCCGACGGCGTCCAGCGCCTCCGCCGCTTGGCGGCGCTGGGCCGCGGGCCAGGGCAGGGGCGACAGCGGGTGGCGGGTGTCGGCGAGGCCGAGCAGCACGTTGTCCAGCGCGCTCAGCCGGTCGATCAGGGCGTGGTCCTGGAACACCGTGGCGGTGCGTTCCCGGTGCCGGGCCAGCGCCGCCGGATCGTCCAGCACGCCGACGCCGGCGACCGTCACCGTGCCCGCCACCGGGCGGATCAACCCGTTGAGCACGCCGAGCAGCGTCGTCTTGCCGACGCCCGAGCGGCCGACCAGCGCGGTGACCCGACCCCGACGGATGCGGAGCGACAGGTCGCGCAGCACGACCGCGCCGCCGCGCCGGACAGTCACGCCGTCCAGATCCACCAGCGGGGTCCCGGCCGGCTGGATCGGGAGACTTCTCAACACCTGCTCGCCCATCGCGCGCTCCATCTCGCCGGTTTCCGGGTCAGGCTTCCTTCTCGACCAGGAAGGCGTTGTTGCGGACGCCGTAGCCCAGCGCCTTGCGCAGCCAGAGCGGCGGGTTGCGGTTCATCATCGCCTGGAGCTGCTCAATGACCGCGCCGACCTCGCGCGGCGTTTCCATCTTGACCGGGAAGACCTTGGCGTCGCGCACGCGCACCGCGGCGAAGTCGGACAGCCGGCGGGTGAACAGCACGGCGCAGCCGGCCAGCGCGCCGATCTTCTGGTCGGTCAGGTCGCCCGCCTCCTCGGTGCCGGGGCCCGAGCAGCCGGCGCCGCCGCCCGGTCCCTTGCCTCCGGCCGCTTTGCCGGGGCCGAACTGCACGGCGTCGAGGAACTCGGCGCTGTCGTAGCTGACGTCGTAAAAGACCATCTGGCGGGCGCTGGCGAAGTCGGCGTCGACGTCCGTCAGGCTGTTGGTGGTCAGGGCGATCTTGATGTGACCGATGTCGCTCATGGAAGGCTCCGTTGGGAAGGCCGGTGGGAGGGGGACCGTCAGGTCATCGGCAGGCCGGGGGTCATCTCCTCGCGGGTGAAGCGCGGGCGGAAGGCGGCGGGCAGGGTCACGCCGTCGGCGACGCGGGCGCGCCAGCGCGGCAGCCGGTCGAGCGCGATGGCGGACCCGGTCAGCGCCTCGACGGGGACGATGTGCAAGAGCCCGTCCTCGATGACGAAGAAGTCGATGGGATAGCGCGCAGGGTCGGCGTACTTCTCGCCGATGGAAAAATGCAGCTTGCCGCCGCCGATCGAGAAGCGTGGGTTGTCGCAGTCGAAGCGGAAGTGCCGGTTCATCCGGTATTCATCGCGGAACTGGAACAGCACGCGGTCCTCGTCGTAGTACCAGCGGATCTCGGCAACGATGTCGGCCCAGTAGCGGCACAGCATCGCCTCGACGTAGGCCTCGGGGTAGACCTGGGTGTCGGCGGCGAGCCGGTAGGCGACCGCAGCGTCGAGGAGCCCCCGGCCGGCCCGCGTGACGCGGATCGACAATGCCGTCTGATCGACGGTGGAGGACGCCTTGGCCAGCCCGTTGCGGGAATCGATCCGCCCGGTCGGGTGCGCGGTGGCGACCTGAAAGATGCGCAGCGTCCGGTAGATCTCGGCGGTCAGCTTGTCGACGCCGGATTTGCGCGGCAGCGCCAGGTACTTCCTCCAGCCGGCCATCGGATCGGCGGGATCGACGGGATCGCCCAGCGCGGCGTCGAGGGTGGTGAAGGTGCGGGCCAGGCCCTCGATGATCTCCCCGGCGGCGGCCAACTCGCCCTCGGGATCCTCGACGACGGCGAGAACCTTCTTCTTCGTGTACAGCTCGATCTGGCGGTGTTCGGGGAGCAGGATCGACACGGAACGCCCCTGGGTGAGGGTGGTGTTCGGGTGTGAGAAAGGGAGCCCGGCCGGCCTGCGGGGAGGTCGGCCGGGCCGTCAGGCGGCTACCAGGTGTTGAGGATCCACTCGCGGTCCCTGGTGTATTCCATGTGCGTGAAGAGGGCGTTGGCGATGGACTCGCCCAGCTCCATGGCGCCCTTGTAGCCGATGGTCGGCTTGCGGTAGAGGCCGGCCCGGTCGAAGCTCGGGAAGCCGACGCGCACCATCGGGATGTTGGCGTCGATGGCGATGTAGCGCCCCTTCGAGTGGCCCATGATCAGGTCCAGCTCGATCTCCTTGTCGCGGATGCGGCGCTCCAGCTCCCAGAGGTCGGCGTTGCAGACGACCTCCATGTCGTGGTCCACGGAGTTCTTCAGCGCGAGGATGCGCGGGTCCTTCTTGTACTTGCTGTTGTCGTCGCCGAGCAGGAGGAGCACCGGCTTCAGCTGCACCTCGCGGCAGAACTCCGCCAGCCCGATCACCAGGTCGGCGTGGCCGAAGATGGCGACCTTCTTGTCGGCAAAGAACATGTGCGCCAGGTCCTGGAGGGCATCCAGGGCAATGCCGCGTTCGCGCACCAGCGATTCCGGGATCGGCTTGCCGGTCAGGCGGCTGATGTTCTGCAGCATGGCGTCGGTGTTGGCGATGCCGTACGGCGTCGGGCCGACGACGCAGGGCACCTCGAACTCGTCGCGCAGGTACTCCGCGGCGCTGCCACCCTCGTAGCGGGCCAGCGCGATGGAACCCACCGCGTTGGGCGTGCCGGCGAGGTCCTCGACGGTGGTCAGCCCGTGCGTCTGGATGCTCTTGTCGGGCATCATCGGGCTGTCGAAGTCCTCGGTGTCCATCAGCACCGTGGCGTCGATGCCCATCTCCTTCAGGTAGGACTTGAGCAGCGCCACGTCGCCGGGGTTCACCCAGCCGGGGAAGACGTTGAGCTTGCCGTTCGGCTTGGCCTTGTGGGTGGCCAGCGTCTTGACCATGGCCTTGACGCACTCGTCGTAGCCGCTGACGTGGCTGCCCTTGAAGCTCGGCGTATGGACCGGGACGAGGTGGATCTTGCGGTCGGGGAAGATCTCCTTGAGCTTGCGGTTGCAGACGTTGATCGAGCCCTCGACGTCGTCGCCGATCACCTCGGTCGAGCAGGTGGTGATGATCTGGATCATGCGCAGGTTCGGGTAGCGGCGGGCGAGAACCTCGACGCCTTCCTCGATGCGCTTGTTGCCGCCGAACACCGCCGATTCCTCGTGCAGCGAGGTCGAGGCGATGTCGAAGTTCTCCTTGAAGTGCTGGGCGAACAGCAGGCGCACGAACATGCTGCAGCCCTGGCCGCCGTGGACCAGCGGAATGCTGTCCTTCACGCCGATGCCCGCGTACTGCGCGCCGGCCGGCTGGCAGTCGAACATCGGGTTGATGATCCCGGCCCGGTCCTTCGCTGTGATTTCGCAACCCATGGCTAATACCTTTCCGAGACCGGTCAATAGAGGGAGTGGTGCAGTTCGCGGTTCTTGGAGCCGGTGATGGCGATGTCCACCAGCCGCGCCTTGAGCCCGTTCAGCATGTCGCGGACCTGCGCCGGCCCGGCCTCGTCGATCCAGGGGAAGCGCTCCTTGAAGTCGCGCACCATGATCTTGGCGTCGGCGTAGAACAGGCGCTGCTGCGGCGTCTCCAGCGTCAGCTCCTTGCCGGTCAGCAGGTCGGCGGCGATGCCCAGCACGCCGTCGATGTTCTCCTGGCGGTCCCACGAGCGCGAGAAGAACTGCCACAGGCAGCGCTTCTGCACGTAGCCGTAGAGCTGGTCGACCTTGGCTTCGCTGGTCATTCCGCGGCCTCCTTGAACTGGGCGGGGGTGGTGGTGCCGCGGATGTCGGTGGCGGCGAGCTTGAGCAGCGGGTTGTGCACCGCGTTGTGCATGTCGCGGGCGAGGTTCACGAAGCCCTCGAACCCCATGTACGGGCCGTTGTGGTAGGCGTGGCCGTTGACGTAGGGGATGTGCAGCTTCTTCACCAGCTCGCCGACGCGCGGGCCGGTGAAGATGACGTCCGGCTTGACGAGGTCGATGATCTCGAAGAACTCCAGCTCGTTGCCGTCGTCGATATAGTAGGTGCCCTCCTGGCCGCGGGCGATCACCTTCTCGAAGTCCTCCTCATGGCCGAACTTCGAGGACATCGCGACGACCTGCACGCCGAGGTCGTCCTCGACCGACTTGGTCCAGTGCCACAGCCGCGGGCCGCCGGTCCAGATCGCCATCTTGGTGCCCTTCAGGCGCTCCTTGTACCAGTCGAGCTTGGGCTTCCACTTGGCGTATTCCTCGGCGATCAGCGCCTCGCCCTTCTCCTCGATGCCGAAGAAGGCGCAGATCTTGCGGATGCCTTCGGCCATGTAGTTGAAGCCCCAGGAATCGATGTCCAGGCGCGGGATGCCGTACTGCTTCTTCAGCTCGTTGGCGATGTAGCCGGCCGAGCGGGCGCAGTTCACCACGTTCAGCTTGGCGCGGTGCATGCCGCGCAGGTCGTCGTAGTTGGCGTTGCCGGTGAAGTGCGCGATCACCTGGATGCCCAGCTTGTCCCAGTACTGCTGCAGGAGCTGGGTGTCGCCCTGGATGTTGTAGTCGCCGATGAAGTTGATGGTGTACTCGGAGGTGATCTCCGGCTCGACGGTGCCGACCTTCTCGTTGACCCAGCCGATGTTGAGGACGTGGTGGCCCTTCGACTGGCTGACGCCGGAGAAGCCGGGGCACTCGACGGTGAAGATGTCGACGTCTGGGCGCGCCGCCATCACCTTCTTCGCCACCGCCTTGATGTCGTCGCCGATCAGCGCCGTCGGGCAGGTGGTGTAGACGATCATGCGCTTGACGTCGGGCATGGCGTCGAAGGCTTCGTGCATGCTCTTTTCGAGCCGCTTCTCGCCGCCGAAGACGATGTGGCTCTCCTTCATGTCGGTCGACCAGACGTACTTCATCTGGAAGTGGCCGTTGTCGGAGGGGTAGCGCTTGGTGTGCCAAGTGTCGTAGGCGCAGCCCAAGGGGCCGTGGATCATCTGGATGGTGTCCTTGAGGACGCCTCCGATGACCAACTTGGCGCCGCAGAACGCGCAGCCGCGCTCCGACAGGGTGCCGGGAATCGTCGCCGCGTTCGACAGCGGCAGGAAGTCACGCGTGTCCTCGTCCGGCGCCTTCAAGTAGATGTGCTTTTCCCGTTCGGGAATGTCCTTGTCGCATTTCAGCAGGACCATGGGCATGGGGAGGGGCTCCTCACGGTGGCGGGTTTTGTGCTTGAGCGGTGGTCGCCGTCCATTTGGCGGGGCGGCTGAATGTCCAGGTAAATGCATGGTCCGTGCCACTCCGCATTTCGCCTTGGAATCGCTGGTTTCGCCGGTGTGGAGGGCCGAAACCCGGGGAGGCGGGTTCGTTCGGATCGGTACGAACCGGGGGACGGGCGGGATGAGATCGTTCGTTTCCGTGCGCGCCATCGCCGGCCCGGCCCGGAACGCCGCCGCGGAGGCCCTGGCATGGCGGTTGCTCCACGACGGGACAGGACACACGGCAAGGAGCGGACGATGACCGCCACGAACTTCCGGCTGCTGCACGCCATGCTGCGGGTCAGCGACATGGAGCGCTCGCTCGACTTCTACACGCGCCTTCTGGGCATGCGCGTGCTGCAGCAGCGCGAGCACAAGAAGAACCAGTTCACCCAGGCCTACCTCGGCTACGGCGCGGAGGGCGACGACCCGCTAGCATCGGCGTCGATGGTCGTCGAGCTGGTGGCCAACTGGACGCAGGAGGAGCCGTACAGCCACGGCTCGGCATTCGGCCACATCGCCATCGGCGTGACCGGCATCACCGCGCTGTGCGACCGGCTGGCCGCCGAGGGCGTGCCGGTGCCGCGCCCGCCCAAGCCGCAGAAGCACGGCGACCACATCGTCGCCTTCGTCGAGGATCCGGACGGCTACCGGATCGAACTCGTCCAGCGTGCGGCGGCATGACCGAGGCGGCGGCGCTGCCGCCCGCCCTGATCGATGCGCTGGCCCATCCGACCGCCGTCTACGGGCCGGCCGGCCGTCTGGCGCACGCCAACCAGCGCTTCCGCGACCTCTGGGCGAGCTTGGTGGATCCCGCCGACCGCTGGCGGTTCGAGGGGGTGGGCGCCGTTACCGCCTTCCTCGGGCTGCCGCGGGTCGGCGGGCCGCCGGGGGTGTTCCACGACTTCGCCGGCCCGACCGGCGTCGTTGCCGCCTTCGCCCTGATGCCGGTGCAGGGCGGCGGCTGGGTGCTGTCCGCCTAGGACGTGACGGCGCAGCGCCGCGACGCGCGCAGGGCCGAACGGTCGCAGAAGATCGCGCTGGTGGCGCTGGCCGACCTCGCCGAGCACCGCGACAACGAGACGGGGAAGCACGTCCTGCGCGTCGCCCGCCTGACCCATGAGATCGCCCGCCGGCTGTGGACGAGGGGGCGCTGCCCCGGCGAGATCAACGACGAGTTCCTGCGCTACGTCGGCGTCGCCAGCATCCTGCACGATGTCGGCAAGGTCAGCATTCCCGACGCCGTCCTGCTGAAGCCCGGGCCGCTGACCGCCGGGGAGCGCGTTGTCATGGAGACGCACGCCGCCGCGGGGGCGGCGATCCTGCACAAGGCCAACGCCATGCTGGCCGGGAGCGCGCAGTTCCGCCACGCCGCCATCATCGCCGCGCACCACCACGAGCGCTGGGACGGCACCGGCTATCCCGCCGGGCTGGCCGGCGAGGCGATCCCGCTGGCGGCGCGCATCGTTGCGGCGGCCGACGTGTACGACGCGCTGTCCTCGCGCCGCCCCTACAAGGCGCCGTGGCCGTCCGAACGCGTGCTCGCCCACATGCGCGGGCAGGCCGGCCGGCACTTCGACCCTGCCGTCGTCGAGGCGCTGCTGGAGGTGGTGGAGGCGCGCGCCGCCGCCCGCACCATCGAGTGGACGGCCGAGATGGAGACCGGCATTCCGGTCATCGACGGCGACCACCGCATGCTGCTGGCGCTGGTCAACCAGATCGCCGACCCCGACAACCA
Organism: Azospirillum sp. TSO22-1; assembly: GCF_003116015.1. Lineage (GTDB taxonomy): Bacteria > Pseudomonadota > Alphaproteobacteria > Azospirillales > Azospirillaceae > Azospirillum. The sequence continues at coordinate 29,160 of NZ_LGQZ01000083.1, read as the reverse complement.
GGGCGACCGCACCGCGGTGGAGTTCGTGCTGGATGAACTGGTCGGCTACGCCGCCGTCCACTTCGCGCGGGAGGAGGAGTTGCTGGCGCGCGCCGGCTATCCGGACCTGGAGGAGCACCGCCGCGTCCACCGCACCCTGCTGGAGGAGACCCGCGATCTGCAGCGCCGGATGGTCGCCTTTACGCCCGGGCTCGGAAACGAACTGCACCGCTTCCTCGGCCACTGGCTGACCAGCCACATCCTCGGCGAGGATCAGACCTACGTGCCGTATCTGCTGGCTGAGCACGGGGGATGAAAGTCCGCCCACCCGCGCCCGGCGATCACTCCGGGAACGGAGTCACCCTGTGGAAGCGGATGGCGTTCGACACCGCCGGCCGGAGCGTCGGTACCGCGTTGGTCCAGGACATCGGCAGGCTGCCGAAAGACAGGCCGTCGCCGCTCATCTCAATGCGGTCGTAGAGGGTTGCCCCACGATAGGGAAAAGACACCGGCCGGCAGTGCCGTCCGGCGACATCGACCGCCACCCCGGCCTGCCACGCGCTGAAGCCGCAACCGTCACCTCCGGCCGCGGTTGTAATGTTCGGCGACGTCGGCCCGTCCGACGGTCATGGTCAGGGAGGAGACGACATGATCGATGGCCAGTGCGCCCTCCGGCTCGCCCACGATCCGGAAGCGCCCCGTGTATTCGGCGGTGACGCTCGGGAGTTCGCAGCCGGCCCCGGTGTGCATCACCAGCACGGCGCGGATCTCGTCGCCCCGGAAGGTCACCGTCGTGATGGCGCCGTGGCGGCCGCCGGCTCCCATCGGCAGGCAGTCGGTTCGCCAGTGTCCTTGCAGACGGTGTCCATCCGCGTGCGCGACGCGAAACGGCAGCAGCGACGTCAGCGCGCACAGGGCGATCCCGGCCAGCCCCTTCACGACGGCGCTCCCGTCCTCATCGATGCACTCCTTTCCCACCGTCGGAGTTCACCGCCCTATCCAGGTCGCATCAGCGCTTCTCGGCCAGAATGAAGTGCTGGCCCTCCCGCTCGATGAGCGCTTCGAAGGTTCCACCGCGCGTCGTGACCTGGGCCAGAACGGAGGCCGGGGGCGTAAAGCCTGCCGCCGCCTCGGCGACGGAGCGCACGTAGATGTAGGGAATGGTCCGCCCGGCGAGCGGGGCGACCGCCGCCGCCCCGAAGTCGGCGGCCATGTGGTCGACCGTGGCGAGGATGACGCCGGTCTCGCCGGCGAGCATGCCGACACAGTCCGGTTCGCCCGTCTCGACGGCTTCGAAACCGAGGTCCCGGTACTGCTGCGCCATCGCCCCGATGTCGGGCAGAATGGTCAATGGGGTGATCCGGCGCGCCAGCTTGTCCATCCTCATCCTCCAGCATCGTTGAAAAGGCCGCCCGCCGGGATCACCCCTTGCGGAAGGTCTTGTAGCTGATCCCGTACTTCTCCATCCGCAGCCCCAGCATGCGCCGCGTCAGGGTCAGCTCCCTGGCGGCCTCGGTCATGTTGCCCTTGTGGGTCTTCAGGGCCTCGACGATCATCTCGTATTCGACCGCCTGCAGCTTCGCCTCCAGCCCGCAGCCGAAGGCCGTCCCGGTCTCCACCGAGGTCTGCAGCGACGGCGGCAGGTTGTAGCCGTGGATGACCTCGTCGTCGGAGAGGATGACGGCGCGTTCGATGACGTTCTCCAACTCGCGCACGTTGCCCGGCCAGTGATAGCTCATCAGCATGTTGAGCGCCGGCGTCGAGATGCGCTTCACCGGCTTGCCGGCCTCGTGCGAGAACTCCGCGGCGAAGTGATCGGCCAGCGTCACCACGTCGCTGCCGCGGTCGCGCAGCGGCGGCACCGTCAGCGGGAAGACGTTCAGTCGGTAGTAGAGATCCTCGCGGAAGGTGCCCTTCTCCACCATGTCGCGCAGGTCGCGGTTGGTCGCGGCGATGACCCGCAGGTCGACCTTTACCGGCTTCGCGCCGCCGACCCGCTCGAAGGTCTTCTCCTGCAGCACGCGCAGCAGCTTGGCCTGCACCGGCAGCGTCAGCTCGCCCACCTCGTCGAGGAACACGGTGCCGCCGTCGGCCAGCTCGAAGCGGCCCTTGCGCTGCGCTTGGGCGCCGGTGAAGGAACCCTTCTCGTGGCCGAACAGCTCGCTCTCGACGATGGTCTCGGGCAGCGAGGCGCAGTTGAACTTGACGAAGGGGCCGTCCGCCCACGGGCTCTGGTAGTGGATGGCGTTGGCGATCAGCTCCTTGCCGACGCCGCTCTCGCCCAGCACCAGCACCGTCGCCTTGGTGCCCGCCACCTTCTGGATGAGGTCGAAGACCTCCTGCATCGGCTTGGAGGAGCCGATGATGTTGGAGGGCCGGAACTTCGCCTTCAGCGCGCTGGTCAGGCGCTGGTTCTCCGCCTCCAGCCGGACCTTGTCGATGTTCTCCATCAGGTACAGCCCGACCGCCGGGGCGATCATCGCGGCGATGGTCGCCAGCAGCTCGGCGTCCTGCTGGAGCAGTCGGCGGTTGGCGTAGGCGCGCTCCGCCGTGATGGTGCCCAGCACCCGCCGTCCGTGCAGGATCGGCACGCACAGGAAGGAGAGGTCCATGTCCGGCCCCTCGCGCCGGCTGCCGGTGCGGTTGAGGAAGGCCGGCTCGTCGCCCAGCCGGGGCACGACGATGGCCTCGCCGGTCTGCACGACGCGGCCGACGATGCCCTCGCCCGGCACGTAGAGGCCGAGCGCCTTCTGCTCCCCGGTCAGGCCGAAGCTCTCGTGGATGAAGATGCTGCCGGTCTCGCGGTCGTGCAGGTTGACCATGCCGCGCAGGATGTGCATGCGCTCCTGCATCAGCCGCAGCAGCACGCCCAGCGAGCCGGGCAGGTCCTCGCTGTCGGTGAGGATGCGGCTGATCTCGTAGAGGAAGGGCAGGACGTTGATCCGGCACTCGCCGCTTTCGCAGTCCGTGAACTCGTAGAGCTTCTTGAACGTCCGTGGCTTCATGGCAACCACCGTCATGGCAGGGGCGCCGGCAGGACCCGGATGGGAGCGCCCAGAACCTCCATGAGCCGGCGGCGCACCGTGCCCAGCGTCTGGCCGGCGAGGCCGCAGCCGACGCAGGCCCCCTTCAGGCGGACGCGCACCACGTCGCCGACGATCTCCGCCAGCTCGATGTCGCCGCTGTCGTACTGCAGCATCGGCCGCAGTTCCTCGATGACGGCGGCGATGAGGCGGCGGCGCACCGCATCCTGGTCGGTGGGCGTATCAGGGGGTGCGGTCATGGTGAGGTCGCTCCCGACGTTATGTTCATTCAAATACAACGATAGACCCATTGCAACGCAAAACGGCGGCCGGCCGGGTTCAGGGAGCGGCGATCCGCTGCAGGTGCAGGGTGGGACGGATCGGCGGCATGAAGGTGCGGCTGTCGCTGCGCAGGTAGACCTCCTTCAGCAGGGCCCAGCCCTGCCGAAGGCCGTCCTCGGGGTGCGCCGTCGGCCGCTGCCGCAACGTCAGCCAGCCCGCGTAGGCGATGGAGGCGAGGTGGCGGCGGAAATCGGCGTGGCGACCCGCCCCTTCGGCCTCCGGCACCGCCAGCCCCGGTTCGCAGACGCAGAACTGGTCGAGCCGCCCGCGGGAGGCGTTGAAGGGCACATGGCCGGTATCGCCGTTCTCGACCTGGGCGGCGCTGTTCAGTTGCAGGCCGAGCGAGCTGTGGTCCAGCGCGTCGGCGAGGATGCGGCAGTCGGTGGCGGTGGTGCCGAAGTCCCCGCCCGAGCGGCCGAGCGGCGCGAAGCACAGCACGGTGCCGTGCTCCTCGATGCGTGGCAGGAGATCCTCCAGGAAGGCGCGGCAGGCCAGCCACGCGTCCTTCAGCGGCAGCGCCCCGCGCTGCCGGCCGCCGGCGCCGAGGATCAGCGTGCGCCCGCCCAGATCGCGGCACACCGCCGAGAGGCCAACCAGATGGTCGCGTGTCCGCCGCAGCGCCTCGCCGGTGGTGAAGATGCCGAGGTTGGGTTGGCCGGCGAGCAGGGCGTTGAGTCCCACGACCCGCAGTCCAGCCCCTTCGACTGTGCGGCGATGGGCGGTGACCTGCGCCGCCGTGGGCGGGCCATCGGGAGCGATGCGCTGCGGCGCCACCTCCAGGCCGAGGAAGCCGAGGGTACGGACCTCGGGCAGGAGCCGGCGGTAGTCGGCGGCGGGCAGGGCGATGTCGCAGAGGGCGGGTTTCATGACGGGTCAATCCATGTCGTCGATGGAGGTGATGAGGCGGTGGACGGTGGCGCCGCGGGCCGGTGCGGCGGGGGCGCCCGCGGCGCGCAGGGCGCGCGTCACCCAGGGCAGGCCGCCGTGCACCTGGGCGAGGCTGACCTCGTTCAGCAGGTCGAGGATGTCGTGGCCCTTGTCGACGATGATCGGCTGGATGCCCGCCGCCATCAGCCGCTTGATCGCCGAGGCACCGATGGAGGCGGCGTAGACCGCCGAGCAGCCCTCCAGGAAAGCGAGCTTGACCGCCACCTTGTCCTCCACCGGCGCATCCGGATCGGGGGCGGAAGGCGGCGGCTCGCCGGGCGCGCGCTCGGCGTTGACGCCCTTCTGCTGGGCCCGGACGAACTCGGCGACGGTGACGAGGTCGGCCTCGCCGGGGCGGACGTCGTAGACGACGAAGCGCTCGCCGCCGCCGAAGTGCAGGTTGACGTGCGCCTGGTCGTCGGAGGCGAAGGCCACTCGGATCATCGCTGGTGTCCTCCTTCGTTCGGCACCTCGGCCGCGCGCGGCGTGCCCTGCCAGTAGACCGAGCGGTAGGGCGGGATCTCGCGCCACGCCGCGGCCAGCGTGTTGGCGAGGTCGAACAGCGTGTTCCGGCTGCCGCGATAGCCGATCCAGCAGCGGGCGGCGGCGCCGAAGCTGTCGTAGAGCGGGAAGCCGGCGCGCACCAGCGGCACCCCCAGCCGCGCCGCCGTCTCGACCCCGTGCGCGTTGGCGATCAGGACGTCGGCGCCGTGCTCGCGCGCCAGCGTCTCCAGGTCTTCCAGGTCGCCGACCACCGCCACGTCGGTGGGCAGGGTGTCCAGCACCGGGGCGCGCGCCGTGGCGACGGCGGCCGTCACCTGCACCCCCGCCGCCGCCAGCGCCGCGGCCAGCGAGGCCAGCAAATCGGCGTCGGCGGCGATGGCGGCGCGGGCGGCGCCGAGCTGGAACTGGCAATCGACCATGGCGTCGCGCAGCTGGTCGCGCCAGCGCTCGACGCGGGCCGGCACCGGCCGGCCGGACAGCGTGGCGAGCGTGTCGGTGAAGGCGTCGCAGGCGTCCAGCCCCATCAGGCCGTCAAAGCGGTGATCCGGCACGCCGGTGCGTTCCTTCAGCCGGTCGGCGGCGCGCCCCAGCGAGCGGCCGATCACCAGCGTGGCGGCCGACTGGCCCATGCGGGCGATGGCGGCTCGGGTGGTGCCGCCGTAGGTCAGCGGCGAATAGCCTTCCGGCGTCAGGTGCCCGTCCAGCGAATCCGCGAGGTCGGGCAGGACGATGGGCTCCAGGCCGAACGCCTCGACCCACTCCTTCAGCGCCTCGACGTCGCCGGGGGTGAGCATGGCGGGCGCCAGCACGTTGACCTGCCGCGGCCGGTGGCCGGATTCGCGCCCCTCCGGCACCAGGGCCTCGACGATCGCCTCGACCGCGAGCGCGAAGCCGGTCTCCAGGCAGCCCAGCGTGTCGGTGGCGCCCACCGGCACCACCGCCATGCCGACGTGCTGCGGGTGCTCGGCGCAGAACGCCTTGACGGTGCGCGGGATGTCGGCGCCCTGCATCTCCGACAGGCCGGTGGAGATCAGGCCGACGATCTCCGGCCGGGTGCGTTCGGCGATGGTGCGCAGCGCCTCGACCACGTTGCCGTCGGCGCCGAGCACGGTGGTGGTCTGCTCCATGGCCGTGGTCTGCAGCGCGATCGGCTCGCGGAAGTGGCGCATGAAGAAAAGCTTGTTGAACGAGGTGCAGCCGCGGGCGCCGTGCTCCAGCGGCATGGTGCGCGCCAGCCCGAGGAAGGCCAGCGAGGCGCCGACCGGCTGGCTGACCTTGAGCGGGCTGACGCTGAGCGGCTTGGCGGGGGTGAGGACGTCGGTCATGCGGGCGGCCCTCACGCGTACAGCGCCGGGGCGGCGCGCCGGCCGGCCCACGGGGCGGGCTTGCGGACCTGCGCCCACACCGGGTTCTCGACCGACGCCACGAGCTGCCGGGCCAGCTCGACCATGCCGGTGTAGCCGGCGTAGCCGATGCGGCGCACGTGGTCGATGTCGAGGAACGGCACGCGCGTCTTCAACGCTGGGTAGATGTAGCGGTCGCCGGCGATCAGGATGTCGGCCCGGCACTCGGCGAAGGTCTTCAGCAGCGTGATCTGGTCGTTGTCGGAGATCATCAGCGCGTCCGGCCCCATCAGGGCGCGGATGCGGGCCTTGTCCTCCTCGGTGGACTTCTCGGTGCCGGTGGCGACTACGGTCATGCCGAGATCCTGCATGGCCGAGACCACCGACCACGATTTGTAGCCGCCGGTGAAGATCAGCACGCGCGTGCCGCGCAACCGCTCGCGCAGGGGCTCCAGGGCCGCTTCGACCGTTGCCTTCTCGCGGGCGATCAGCGCTTCGGTGCGGGCGCTCAGGTCGTCGTCGCCGAGCAGGCGGGCGAAGCCGCGCAACGCCTCCGAGGTGTCCTCGACGCCATAGAAGCTGCCTTCGAAGAAGGGGATGCCGTGGCGCTCGTGCAGGTGGCGGGCGACGCCCAGCATCGCCTTGGAGCAGACCACCATGCTGGCCTCGGCGCGGTGCATGGTCTGCACCTCGCGGAACCGGCTGTCGCCGGACAGCGTGCACAGGACGCGCAGGCCCAGCTCGTCGAACAGCGGGGCGACGTTCCAGAACTCGCCGCCGACGTTCCACTCGCCGATCAGGGTGACGTCGCGGGTGCGGACGCCGGGGCGCTGCGCGGCCTCGGGCACCGGGTCGGGCTCGCGGGTGCCGATGACGTGCTTGATGACCGCATCGCCGGCGATGCGGTTGCCGAGGTTCTTGTTGCCGTAGAAGCCGGCGCAGTCGACCGGGATCACCGGCACGCCGAAGCGCGCCTGCGCCGCCCTGGCGACGGTGGCGAGGTCGTCGCCGGACAGCGCCGGCACGCAGGTGGCGTAGAGGAAGACCGCGGCCGGCCGGTGCGTCTCGACGGTCTGGCGGATGGCCTCGAACAGCCGCTTCTCGCCGCGTCCGAGGATGACGTCGATGTCGGTGAGGTCGGTGGTCATGCCGATGCGGAACAGCGCCGCCCCGCTGGAGCGGGTGCCACGGCCGTCCCACGAACTGCCGGCGCAGCCGATCGGCCCGTGCACGATGTGGGCGGCGTCGGCGATCGGCAGCAGGGCGTTGCGCGCGCCGTCGAAGGCGCAGCCGCCCTGGGTGGACCCCGGCTGCGGCTTCGGGCAGCCGCCCTTCGCCTTGTTCGGCCGGCTGTGGGCGCAGGCCGGCTCGGTCAGCAGGGCCTGGATCTCGTTCGGCTTCATGCGGAGCCTCCGTGTTGCGCCGGGATGGCAGAGCAAGGGGCATGCCAGGGCCGCTCAAGGCCGCCGCACGTCCTCCCCCGCGAAATCCCGGTCGGCGGCGCGCCGGGCCAGCGTCCGCGCCTGCTCCAGCTCCGCGGGCGTCAGCAGGGAGTCGCGCACGCGGTTGAACAGCGGGTTGAGATGGCCGTCCAGCCAGGTGAACAGCCGCGACCGCTCCTTCAGGGCGTTCTTGCGGAAGCGCAGGCAGCGCCGGCACATCGGCGACCGTGCCGTGCAGGCGTCGCGCGGGATCCGGTAGGCGATGGCGAACAGGCGGATTCCGCTGGCCAGCGCCTCGCGGAAGACGCGGAACCACCAAGCCCGCCGGGTGCAGAGCTGTTCGAGGCGGATCGTGCAGATGCCGCAGGTCGCCAAGGAAGGGTTGGGCGGTTGATCGACCATGATACTTCTCCGCTGTGGTGCGGATCCGGGCGCAAGAAGCGGGCCAGCGTGCCGGCCGCTGCCGCCTGCCGGACCGGCCCCCGTTGGAGCACGGCATTTCGTACCGAAACGTCGCACCGGACCGGGATCGTACGTTTTCGTACGGCGCACGGGCGGCTCCGCACGCTGTCGGCCGGTGCGGGGAATGGCATGCCGCTTGCTGCCCGGAGACGCGCATCCATGCGAACAGGAACGGAGCGGCCATGCCCATCGACACCGGAAACACCACGGCGCCTGCGGGCGCGGAAGAACGCTTTCGCGTCGCGGTCGGCGGCACCGAAGGCGGACTGATCGACCAGCATTTCGGTCAGGCCGAGGAGTTCCTCATCTACGGCGTGGACACCGCCAGTGCCCGCCTGCTGGAGCGGCGGCGGATCGACGCCCACGCGGAGGACGGGGAGGACCGCCGGGCCACCATCATCCGCATGCTGAAGGATTGCCGGACGCTGCTGGTGGCCAAGGTCGGCGCGGCGCCGCGGCAGATGCTGGCCGAGGCCGGGATCGAGGCCAGCGACCGCTACGCCGGGAAACCCGTTGATGCCGCGCTGGCCGAACTGGCCGCCACCGCCTGACCCGGCCGCGAAGGAGCCCACCCATGTCCGTCGAATCCGCCATCGCCTATATCAAGCGCATGCGCTCGGACGAGCCGTTCCGCCGCGCTGTCAATGACACCGAGGATGAGGCCGCCAACTGGGCCTTCGTCCGCAGCGCCGGCTACGACTTCTCGCCGGCCGAGTTCAAGCAGGCGGTGGAGGCGATCTACCAGGAACACGGCATCACCCCGCTGTGACCGGTCGCTGGCCATGATCCGGATCCGCGACCCCTTGCCCGGCGACGAGGCCGTCTGGCGCGTCCTGTGGAGCGGTTACAACGCCTTCTACGAGGCGGTGGTGCCCGAGGAGGTCACCACCGCCACCTGGCGGCGCATTCTCGATCCGGCGTCGCCGGTCTTCGCGCGGCTTGCCATGCTGGACGAGCGCGTGATCGGGTTCGCGGTCTGCGTCCTGCATCCCGGCACCTGGTCGCTCGCCCCGCTGTGCTATCTGGAGGATCTGTTCGTCGATCCGGTCCGGCGCCGTACGGGGGCGGGAGAGGCCATGATCCGCGATCTCCTGGACCTGGGCCGCTCCTGCGGCTGGAGCGGGGTCTACTGGCACACCCGCGCCGACAACGCGGCGGCGCGGCGCCTGTACGACCGCTTCGCGGCGGCGGACGGCTTCGTGCGCTACGCCCTGGCCTTGCCGTGACCGTCCAGATCGGAAGCCGAAATGGCCGGGTCCGCGCCAAGGACGGATGCGCCACGCTGTCCGGCAGCCGCCGCCGGCATCGGTGCTCCTGTCGCTGAAAAGCGCCGGCAAGGCCGACGCCTGACCATCGAAACCAACCCGATCGAAGCCGGGCGTTCTCCCGGCCGGCTTCCCTCGGATCGGCCCCCAGTGTATCTGGAACACCATGACACTGCGGATGGGGCGGAAATGGCGGCGGTCGCGGCCTATGAATGCCTGATGACGTGCGCGCGCTCCGGCGACACCGCCGATGCGCAGGTCCTGGGCTGGATTTTGCTGCGCCGGTGCAGCGGCGGCGGTGCGGCGTACACGCGCGCGCTGGGCCTGCCCACGGACGCCCTGGCCGCCCTGGTGACCACCCACTTCCCGGCGGCGGCGGCCGGCTGGGACCCGGAGAGCTGCTTTTCCCGCCACGTCCATCGTTTGGCCGGGGCGGAGACCGAGTGCCGCCCCATACCCGTTCCCGATGCGGAGACGGCCGCGCGCGACGTCGAGCGGCTGGCCCGGGAGGAGCGTGACTTTCACGATCTGCTTCTGCGCCACCGCAGCGGGACGCATCCGGTGACATCCGCACTCGCCGCCATAATCGCCCGGGCCTGCGTCGAGAACGACCACCTCTGGCGCTCCCTGGGGTTGACGGGGCGCAGCGCCCTGGCGGAGCTGCTGGCGCGCCACTTCCACCCGCTGGCCGCCGCCAACACCCGCAAGCTGCGCTGGAAGCGCTTCTTCTACGAGCGCCTGCACGCCGAGGGGCGACCCGCCGGCCGGGCCAGGATCTGCGACGCCTGTTCTCATCATGCCGAGTGCTACGGCGACGCCCTCGGGCCGCCATCGCTCCCGGCCGACGGGCCCGGCGCCGGCTGCTGACCGGATCCTAAAACCTCCGGTTGATCGTCGGGCCGGCTCAGGGCAGGATGCACCGGACCGGGACGTCCGGAACCCCGCCCTTTGCAGCCAGGAGGTTCACACGGTCATGAGCGATGCGGGCACCGTTTTCCTCTTCTCCTACGGGACGCTCCAGCAGGAGGATGTCCAGATGGCGTCCTTCGGGCGCCGGCTGTCCGGCCGGAGCGACGCCATGCCGGGCTACCGGCGGTCGATGCTGGAGATCACCGACCCGGAGGTGATCCGCACCAGCGGCAAGCGTTTTCATCCGGTCGTCAGCGCCAGTGGCGATCCGCAGGACGAGGTGCCCGGCACGCTGTTCGAGATCACGCCGGCCGAACTTGCGGCGGCCGACGCCTACGAGGTCTCCGACTACAAGCGCGTTGCCGTGCGTCTGAAATCCGGTGCCGAAGCCTGGGTCTACGTGAAGGCGTAAGCGACACCCGGCAAAGGCGGGCGGCGCTCCATGGCCACGGTTGACCGGTGACGGGTATCGCTGTATCCAATCATATATATCGATGCTCTGCAATGGAACGCCCCGTGCCTCGCTTGATCCGTGCCCTTTCCTCCCTCGCCGTCGCCGCTCTGGCAAGCCTGCCGGCTCACGCGGAGGATCTCGTGCTGACCGGTGCGGGCAGCCTCAAGGAGGTCATGACGGAGATCACCCGGCGCTTTGGCGAGGCCAACGGCGTTTTGGTGAAGACGGCGTTCGGGCCCTCCGGGCTGATGCGCGAACGCATCGAGAAGGGCGAGACCGTCCATGTCTTCGCCTCGGCCGACATGGGGCATCCGCTGACCCTGCGCGACCAGGGACGGGCGTCCCACGTCGCGATGTTCACCCGCAACGCCTTGTGCGCGGTGGCGAAGCCCGCCATCGGGCTGTCCCCCGGCAACTTTCTCGAAACCCTGCTCGACCCGGCGGTCAAGCTGGGGACGTCGACGCCGAAGGCCGATCCGGCGGGAGACTATACCTGGGCGATGTTCCGCATCGCCGACGCCCTCAAGCCGGGCAGCTTCGCCACGCTGGAGGGCAAGGCCCAGCAGATCGTCGGCGGTGCGACCAGCAATGCGGACGTCGGTGGCAGGGATCCGGCGGTGGCGGCCCTCGCGGACGGCCGCGTCGATCTCGTAATCGGCTACTGCACCAGCGCCCGCCTGCGCGTCGCGCAGATGCCGGAGCTTCAGGTCGTCGAGGTTCCGACCGCCATGCGGGTCGGCCCGGAGTACGGGCTGGCGGTGATAAAGGACGCCGGACCGGCGGCCGTGGGACTCGCTTTCTACATCCTCTCTCCCGAGGGGCAGGCCATCCTGGCGCGCTACGGCTTCGACCCGGTCGGCCTGCCGGCGAAGACGCGTTAGCCGCTGCGTCCCCTGGCGGCCGGTTGGCGCGGCCAGGGGGGCAGGGCGTGCGCTCAGGCTGGACGCGCGCCGGTGTGGATGATCGTCCCGACGTGCTCGCCGCGCAGCGCGGCGGTGAGCCGGCCCGGCACGAGTCCGTTCACCACCTGCACGCGCTCGAGGTGGCGTGCGTTCGCCATGACCTCGAGGAGCGCGCGGTCGAACGGCAGCGTGCCCTCGAGCTTGGCGAGGTCGGCGGCGGTCGTCTCGCGGAGCAACTTCGCCTGCTCCCCGCCGGGGCCCTTGGGGTCGGCGGTGTACACCCCGTCCACGTCCTCCACGATGGTGAGGCCGGCCGCGCCGAGGGCGTCGGCGAGCAGGAACGCGCCGGTATCGGCCCGGTGCAGCGGGATGCGCGAGGTCGGGAACTCGTGGTGGTGATACGGAGGGAAGGCGCTCCCCACCACCGCGCGGGCGGCGGAGAGGTGGATGGCGAGCTGGCTCGCGATGGTGGGGTGCTCGATGTAGGAGACGCCTTCCGGCGCCAGCAACGAGGCCAGGATGTGGCCGTTCTGGCCGGCCTCGCTGGCGGCGAGCGGAGCCAGCGACCCGACCGGCAGGCCGAGGTCGAGGCCGACGCCGTAGAGGTGCCGGGCGCGGACGCCGGCACCGGTCAGGATAAGCAGGCGATGCTCGGGCAGGAGCTTCCGGAGTTCCTCGACGATCGGCAGGATCGCCTCGTGGCCGCGATCCATGATGGCGCGTCCGCCGATCTTCACGACCTGCAGCCAGGGCAGGAGCCGGATCGGGCGCCGGCCGGCGACCGGGCGGGTGAGGTCGCCGTCGAGCAGGGTCTGACGCGCGAGCGGAGAGGCCACGTGCTTGATGCTGGTGGTGGATTCAGACATGGCGGTGGTCCTTCAGCTCGCGGTGATGATCGTGCCGACATGCTCGCCGGCGAGCGCGCGGGTCAGGTTGCCGGGGACGAGGCCGTTCACGACCTGCACCTGGCGGATGTGGCGGGCGTCCTTGAGCAGGTCGAGCACCGGGAACTCGAGGATCGAATCGTGCAGCCCCTTCGCCTTCATCTCGTCGACCGAGATCTTCGGGATGAAGGTGGCGTCCTTCGATGTCTTCGGGTTCGCGGTGTAGAGGCCGTCCTCGTCCTTCACGTAGATCATCGCCTTGCAGCCGAACTGTTCGGCGACGAGGAAGCACCCGGCGTCGGTGCGGTAGGGCGGGATGACGCCCTCGGGTGCGGGGCGCATCCACAGCGCGTAGGGCGGCATGCCGCTGAAGACGACGGCGTTCACTTCGGCGAGGTAGAGCGGCACCGCCGAGAGCCCGGCGCCGCCGACCGCGGAGATGCCGTGCTTGGCGAGGAGCTGCCCCAGCATCACGGCGTTCTGGTCGGCGACCGACGCGCCGAGCTGCGAGAGCACGCCCGCCGGCAGGCTCAGTCCCGCCGCGATCGAGTAGAGGTGCCGGGCCCGGGTGCCGGCGCCGGTCCCGATGAGCAGCTGGTGGGCCTTGCGGGCGGCGACGATCTCGTCCACCAGCGGATAGACGGCGGCCCGGCCACGGTCGATGACGCTCTGCCCGCCGATCTTGATCACCGTCGCATCCGGCAGGATCCGGAAGTCCGCCGCCGCCTCGGCGGCCTCCAGAAGCTGCGCGTCGGTCAGCGATCGCTGCATGAGGAGCGCCTCGAGCTCCGCTGTCGTGTTGGCCATGAGTGCCTGCCTTTCGCTGTTTCAACGCATGTCGACATGCCCTGACGTATCGGCAGGCCCGCGGGGCCTATAACCCCACCGGAACGCCGACCGGCATCTGTGCCTCGCTTGTCGGTTCCACCGAACGCCGACTGGAGGAGTCACGCATGCCGCTCCGTACTTGGTGCCACCGCCGGTCCTGAGGGTGGACTGTTCCCAAAGCCAATGGATTGGGAGGCAGCCGAGCGCTGCGGGCGCCTTCCCACCGTATCGGCTCAGTTGGGCGTCATCGGGGACTGCATAGTGTTATGAACCGACAGGACTGTGATCGCCTCGCGATCGCGCGTCAATTATAAAATGAAACAGCATTGTCTTCTAAAGCGTTATGGTGAGATAGTCTATAACGGCTTTTGTCAAAAGAACATGGGCCTGATTATTTGTATTGGGCGCAAGTGGGTTGCAAAGGCCTTCCAAAAAGAAGGGATGTTGCGTGAGGGGCAGCATGTCCTGCGTCGCCGGCTCGCGGTTGGGGAGCGGCGCGATCGTGCGGTGGCGATCGAGGTTGCAGATGAGCGTTCCGTAGCGCTGGTTGCGCCGCTACGCCCAGTCGTCAATGCCAATGGCTGATGGCGGCAGGACCTCAGGACTGCCGTACCGCCGCAGCCTGCGCAGGCGCGTTGAGCACGGCGGTGCCGACCGTACGCCGGACACCGGTCATCTTCATCGCCTCGTCCACCAGCGCGGCGGCTTTGCGGCCGCGCAGTTTCCCCGGGGAACGGCATCGCCATGGCCGAACCCGGGCAGCAGACGGCTTCGGGCGCCTCCTTGATCGGCGTGTCCGTCAAACCACAAGAAAGCCGGCTTGGCTGTAGACCACGAGGCGCTGGCCGCGGGCGAAGCCGGCCAACGTCAGGCCGCAGCCCTCGGCCAGCCGCACCGCCAGCGCGGTGGGCGCGGAGATCGCCACCAGGCAGCCGATGCCCACCGCTGCTGCCTTCTGCACCATCTCGAAGCTGGCGCGGCTGGAGGTCAGGACGAAGCCGTCGGTCACGTCGGTCCCCGTGGCGGCGAGCCAGCCGATCAGCTTGTCGAGCGCGTTGTGCCGGCCGACGTCCTCGCGGACCGCCCGGATGGTGCCGGTCCGGTCGACCCAGGCGACGCCGTGCACCGCCCCGGTCAGGCGGTGCAGGCGCTGCTGCCCGGCGAAGGCGTCGAGCGCCCGGGCGACCGCCGCGACGGGCACGGGGGCGCCGCGCGCCACCGTGCCCTTGACCCGCGCCACCGAGTCCAGCTTCTCCACCCCGCACAGGCCGCAGCCGGTGCGGGCGGTCATGCTGCGCCGGCGGTCCTTCAGCGCGACGAACCGCTCGAACGGGATGTCCATGTGGACCTCCAGCCCGTCGCAGCCCGCGCGGACGGCGACGCCGAACAGCTCGTCGCGGTCGGCCAGGATGCCCTCCGACAGGCTGAAGCCGAGCGCCAGGTCCTCCAGGTTCTCCGGCGAGGCCAGCATCACCGCGTGCGAGATGCGGTTGTAGACCAGCGCCACCGGCACCTCCTCGACCAGATGGTCGTCGGCGGATTCGGCGCGGCCGTGCTCCAGGCGCAGCACGGTCGTGCGGTGGACGGCCGGGAAGGCGGGTTCGGCAATCATGTCCAACGGCATGGCATCCTCCTCCCGGTCAGGCCTTGCCGCGGGTGCTCTCGCGGAACCAGCGCGGGTGGTGCTTCCTCGCCCAGCCGTGGGTGACCACGCCCTCGACCATGGCGCGGATCGTGCCCTGCACCCACAGCGCCGCGTAGACGTGCACGACGATGGAGGAGATCAGCACCAGGGCGCTCGCCGCGTGGACCAGCAGCGCGATGCGGATCAGCGGGATCGGGAAGGAGGCGGCGAAGTATGGCCGCCAGGCGATGATGCCGGAGCCCAGCAGCAACAGCAGGCACAGCACCATCACCCAGAACATCGCCTTCTGCCCGCCGTTGTAGCGGCCGATGTCGCCGACCTCGTTGCCCTTCAGCACCTCCTTCACCGCGACCATCCATTTGACGTCCTCGCGGTTCAGCAGGTTGTGGTGCCAGTAGCGGAAGAACTGGCGGGCGAAGGCGACGAACATCACCACCCCGACGAAGGGGTGGACGATGCGCGCCAGCTCCGGCGTGCCGAACACGCCGGTCAGCCAGAAGAAGGCCGGGTAGAAGAACGCCAGCCCGGAGATCGCCAGCAGCACGAAGCACACCGCGACGACCCAGTGGTTGATCCGCTCGGCGGCGCTGTAGCGCTGGATCAGCTTTTCCGTCATGACCGGTCCTCCTCATGGGTCTCATGGGTGTCCCCGTCCGCCCGGTTCGGGCCGACGGTGGTGTAGTGGAAGAAGCCGAACAGGCCGGCGGCGGCCAGCCCGACGGTGGCGAGCGGCTTCAGCGGCCCCTTCCACAGGCCGACGGCGGTGCTGATCGCCGGGTCGGCGGGCAGGCCGGAATACTGCTCGGGCGTGTCGGCGTGGTGCAGCACGTACATGGTGTGCGTGCCGCCCACCCCCGGCGGGTCGTAGAGGCCGGCGTTCCTGTAGCCGCGGCTCTTCAGGTCGGCGACGCGGGCGGCGGCCACCTCCTTCATGTCCTCCTTCGAGCCGAACTGGATGGCGCCGGTCGGGCAGGTCTTGACGCAGGCCGGCTCCAGCCCGACCGCCACGCGGTCGGAGCACATGTTGCACTTGTACGCCTTGCCGTCCTTCGGGCTGAGGCGCGGCACGTTGAACGGGCAGCCGGAGACGCAGTAGCCGCAGCCGATGCAGTTCTCCTGATGGAAATCGACGATGCCGTTCTTGAACTGCACGATGGCGCCCGGCGACGGGCAGGCCTTCAGGCAGCCCGGCTCGGTGCAGTGCATGCAGCCGTCCTTGCGGATCAGCCACTCCAGCTTGCCGTTCTCCTCCACCTCGGCGAAGCGCATGACGGTCCACGCCTGCGACGACAGGTCGGTGGGGTTGTCGTAGACGCCGACGCAGGTGCCGACGTCGGCGCGCAGCTCGTTCCACTCCGAGCAGGCGACCTGGCAGGCCTTGCAGCCGATGCACACCGACACGTCGATGAGCTGGGCGATCTCGGTGGGGTTGCGCGCTTCCGGGGCCGTGGTCGGGCTGGCCGAACGCTGTTTGATGTCCAGGGATTGCAGGGTCATGGCGTCAGGCTCCGACGATCTTCTCGACGTTCACGAGGAACGCCTTGTATTCCGGCGTCTGGGTGTTGCAGTCGCCCACCGCCGGCGGCAGGGTGTTGGACAGGAAGCCCTTGCGCGCCACCGTCTCCCAGCCCCAGTGCAGCGGGATGCCGACCTGATGGACGGTCTGGCCGCTGACCTTCAGCGCCTTGACCCGCTTGGTGACCACCGCCTTGGCCTTGATGAAGCCGCGCTTTGAGCTGACCCGCACGCTGTCGCCGGTGCGGATGCCCTTCTCGGCGGCCAGCGCCTCGCCGATCTCGACGAACTGCTCCGGCTGGGCGATGGCGTTGAGCGCCACGCTCTTGGTCCAGAACTGGAAGTGCTCGGTCAGGCGGTAGGTGGTGCCGACGTAGGGGAACTGGTCGCGCGTCCCCAGCCGCTCCCGATCCGCCTTGAAGATGCGCACCGCCGGGCTGGTGACCACCTTGGGGTGCAGCGGGTTGGTGCCGAGCGGGCTTTCCATCGGCTCGTAGTGCTCGGGGAAGGGGCCGTCCACCAGCTTGTCGGTGGCGAACAGCCGGCCGACGCCCTCCGGGTTCATGATGAAGGGGTTCATGCCGCTCGACGGTGCGGCGTCGATCTTGAAGTCGGGCACGTCGGCGCCGCCCCAGCGCTCGCCGTTCCAGGCGATCAGCGCGCGCTTCGGGTCCCACGGCTTGCCCGCGGGGTCGCAGGAGGCGCGGTTGTAGATGATGCGGCGGTTGGCCGGCCACGCCCACGCCCAGCCCGGCGTGTTGCCGAGGCCGGCGTCGGTGTTGTCGCGCCGCGCCATCTGGTTGCCGGCCTGCGTCCAGCAACCGGCGAAGATCCAGCACGCCGACATGGTCGAGCCGTCGTCCTGGAGCAGCGCGAAGCCCGGAATCTGCTCGCCCTTGCGGATCAGGAACTTGGTCGGGTCCTTGGGGTCGGGGATGTCGGCCAGCGCGCGGCCGTTCAGCTCCTTCGCCAGTTCCTCCGGGGTCGGCTCCTCCGGCTTCCTGTAGGGCCAGGACAGGTTGAGGATCGGTTCCGGCGCCTTGCCGCCCTCCTTGCGGTAGAGGTCGCGGATCGCCAGGAACAGCTCGGCGATGATCTCCTGGTCGGTCTTGGCCTCGCCCGGCGCCTGCGCGCCCTTGTAGTGCCACTGCAGCCAACGCGCCGAGTTGACGATGGCTCCGTCCTCCTCGGCGAAGCAGGTGGACGGCAGGCGGAACACCTCGGTCTTGATGGCGGCCGGATCGACGTCGTTGAACTCGCCGTGGTTGCGCCAGAACGACGCCGTCTCGGTGGCGATCGGGTCGATCACCACCATGTACTTGAGCTTGGAGAAGGAGGCGACGGTCTTGCGCGCGTCGGGGAACGAGGTCAGCGGGTTGAAGCCCTGGACGATCATCCCGTTGACCTTGCCGTTGTGCATCAGGTCCATGACCTGCAGCACGTCGTACATCTTGTCCCACTTGGGCAGCCAGTCGTAGCCCCAGTCGTTGGCCTTGGTGGCGGCGTCGCCCCAGAACCATTTCAGCAGGCTGACGAAGAACTTCGGCGTGTTGCCCCAGAAATTGAGCTGCCCCGGCTGCTGCGCCTTCGGCGTCGTCTTGGCGACGTACTCGGCGAAGGTCGGGTGCGCCTTCTCGTTGGGCAGCGTCAGGTAGCCGGGCAGGCTGGTGGACAGCAGGCCGAGGTCGGACAGGCCCTGGATGTTGGAATGCCCGCGCAGCGCGTTGACGCCGCCGCCCGGCATGCCGATGTTGCCCAGCAGAAGCTGGATCATCGCCATGGTGCGGATGTTCTGGGCGCCCACCGTGTGCTGCGTCCAGCCCAGCGCGTAGAGGATGGTGCCGACCTTGTCGCGCGCCGAGGTCTCGCCGAGGTAGCGGCAGACCGTCAGGAATCCGTCCTTCGGGCTGCCGGTCAGGTCGGTGACGACGTCCGGCGTGTAGCGCGCGTAATGGGCCTTCATCAGGTTCCACACGCAGCGCGGATGCTGGAGCGTCGGGTCGGTCCTGGCGTTGCCGGCCTCGTCGAACTGGTAGTTCCAGGTCTTGCGGTCGTACTGGCCCTTGCCCTGGTCGAAGCCGGAGAACAGCCCGTCCTCGAAGCCGAAGCCTTCGTCCACGAGATAGCTGGCGTTGGTGTACGCCTTGACGTACTCCCACTGGATCCTGTCGTTGGCGATCAGCCAGTTGATGATGCCGCCGAGGAACACGATGTCGGAGCCGGCGCGGATCGGCACGTACTCGTCGGCGACGGCGGCCGAGCGGTTGAAGCGCGGATCGACCACCACCAGCCGGGCGCCGCGCTTCTTCGCCTCGACCGCCCACTTGAAGCCGACCGGGTGCGCCTCGGCCGGGTTGCCGCCCATGACCAGGACGAAGTCGGCGTTGGAGATGTCCACCCAGGTGTTGGTCATGGCGCCGCGCCCGAAGGTCGAGGCGAGCGCCGACACGGTGGGGCCGTGGCAGACGCGGGCCTGCGCGTCGGTGCCGACGATGCCCAGCGAGCGCATGAACTTCTGCGTCAGGATGCCGGTCTCGTTCGACGAGGCCGAGGCGGTGAGCATCGCCGTGGACGTCCAGCGGTTGACCGTCACGCCCTGGTCGTTCTTCGCGACGACGTTGGCGTCGCGGTCGTCCTTGACGTGGCGGGCGATGCGCGCGACCGCCTCGTGCCAGGAGATGCGCTTCCACTGCGAGCTGCCGGCCTCGCGCACCTCGGGGTACTTGAGGCGGTTCGGGCTGTGCACGAAGTCCAGCAGGCCGGCCCCCTTCGGGCACAGCGAGCCGCGGCTGACCGGATGGTCGGGGTCGCCCTCGATGTGGACGATCTCCGCCTTGGCGTTCTTGGCGCCGTCGCCCAGGCTGTACATCAGCAGGCCGCAGCCGACCGAGCAGTAGGGGCAGGTGTTGCGGATCTCCTTGGCGTGGGCCAGCTTGAACTGCCGCACCTCCGCCAGTGCGGTCGCGGGCAGGAAGCCCAGCGCCGCCACGCTGGAGGCGGCGAGCCCTCCAGCACCGACCTTCATGAACTGCCGCCGACTGAGTTGCATGGTTCCTCCCGGGGAAGCGCTGTTCTGAGCGCGCCCGGTGCGGAGCCGGGCGCCGCGCCGCCCCATGGCAGGTTTCGTGCCAGCCCAGGAGGGTCCGTATTCTTGAGGAATTTCGGATAGCCAGACAATAAATGTGGACATTTTGTCCGAGGCCGGGGGACAGATTGTCCATGGCCCGCATCCTCAAAAGGTCCCTTTCCCACTCCTGCAAGGGGAAAGAGTTCTTGTACGGATCTTGCAATCCGGCTGTGCACCCAGCCAGCCAGAGACTTTCCCGCATGACCCAGCCCGCCTTTGCCCCCGCTACCGACATCGCCGACGCCATCACCGCCGCCGGGCTGCAGCCTGGCCGCTCGCCCGCCCCGGTGCGCCTGCCTGATCCGGCCATCCTGTTCCGGCGCCGTGCCGACCGGCTGCGCCGCCTCGCCCCCGGTCACCCGCTGTCCGCCTGGCTGGAGTTCGTGGCGCTGCTGAGCGAGGCCCAGCACGCGCTGGCGGCCGCTCCCCTGTCCGCCCCGGCGACGCCCGAGGCGCAATGGCGGCGCGACCTGGACTCGTTGCGCGACCGTCTGCGCGGCGCACTCCCCACGCCTGCGGCGGAGGCGCTGGACAGCTTGCCCTGGACCGACGCCGACGCCCTGGACGGGCTCGCCGCGCGCCTGACCACCGGCACCCTGCTGCCGGACGACCTCACGGCGGCGCCGTTCGTCGCCGGCGCGCTGCAGGTCGCCTGGACCCGGCACGCCGGCGGGCTGAAAGCGTCCGACATCGCCGCACCGGCGACGGCCGTGACCTGCCCGGTGTGCGGCGGCGCTCCCGTCGCCGGGGTGATCCACGCCGGATCGGACGTCAGCGGCTTGCGTTACCTGCACTGCGGCCTGTGCCACACGGCGTGGCACCACGTCCGCAGCGCCTGCGTGGCCTGCGGCGAAGGTAACCGCATCGGTCTGCGCACCGTCGAGGGCATGGACGGTCCCGCCCGCGCCGAGACCTGCGACGCCTGCGGGAGCCACCTGAAGCTCCTGCTGGCCGAGAAGGCGCCCGACCTCGATCCGATCGCCGACGACCTCGCGTCCTTCGCGCTCGACGTGCTGGTCGGCGACGGCGGCTACGCGCCGATCGGCCGGAATCCCTTCCTTGCTCAGGCCGGCTGATCGGCGAAGCACGCGGTCCGGCGCAGCCAGACGCGGAAGGTGGCGCCCGTGTCGGGGGCGCTGTCGACGGTGATGCGTCCGCCCTGGCGCTGGACGATGGCGAAGCTGATCGACAGCCCGAGGCCGGTCCCTTCCGTCTTCTTGGTGGTGAAGAAGGGATCGAAGATGCGGTGCAGGACGTCCGCCGCGATGCCGTGCCCGGTGTCGCGGACGCACAGCACGATCCCCTCTTCACCCTCCACCTCCGCGTCGCGGGTCTCCAGCGTCAGGGCGCCGCCATCCGGCATTGACTGGGCGGCGTTGACCACGAGGTTGATCAGCACCTGCTGCAGCTCGCCGCGGCTGATCTCGACCCGGCGGGTCGCGGTCAGGTGGGTCTCCACATGGATGTGGCCGCGGCGCAGCGTGTGGCGGGTGAGCACGAGTCCGTCGACGACCACACCGTTGACGTCGATGGGTTCCGCCTGCCCGGCGAAGTCGCCCGGCCGGGCGAACTGCAACAGCTTGGCGATGAGCGCCTGGATGCGGTGGGTCTGCTCGTCGATCAGGCGGATTTCGTCGCGCACCGGATCGGCGGCCTCGCCCAGCACTTCGCGCAGCAGGTCGAGGTTGCCCTGGATCACCGCGACCGGGTTGTTGATCTCGTGCGCCACGCCGGCGGTCAGCTCGCCGATGGCCGCCAGCTTCTCGCTCATCATCAGGGTGCGGTGGGCCTGACGGAGCGTCGCGTTGGCGTCCTCCAGCTCGGCCGTCCGTTCGGCGACCTTGCGGTCGAGGTTCTCGGCCGCGCGTTCCAGCTCCTGCCGGCGCGCCGCCAGGGAGTCCAGCAGATGGTCGAAGGCCCGTGACAGCCGCCCCAGTTCGTCGTGACTCGCGGTCGGGCCGGCGCGCGCCGTCTCGTCGCCGGCCTCGATGGTGGCGATCACCCGGTTCATCCGCTCCAGCGGGCGGAAGATCGCGCGGGCGAAGCGCAGGTCGGCCAGGGTGCCGAGCCCCGACACCGCGAGGAAGGCCAGAAAGAGCACCGCCATGGCGCGGTACAGCGCCTGCTGCAGCGGCGCTTCGAGGAAGCCGACGTACAGCATGCCGACGCGCCGCCCCTCGGTGTCGACCAGCGGCTCATAGCCCGAGACATAGGTGTCGTCGACCACGAAGGCCGAGCCCAGCCACACCCGCCCCTCGCCGATCACCTGCCGGTGCACCGCCGCCGAGGCGCGCGTTCCGAGCGCGCGCTCCCCCTCGAACAGACGGACGTTGGTGGCGATGCGGGTATCGTCGAGGAACAGGGTGGCGGTGCCCTGGCTGCCGAGCGGCAGCGACGCATCCTGGTAGACGGCCGTGTTGATGCGGTCGACGATGCTCTGGCTGCCGTTGAGCAGCACGCCGCCCTCCAGCACGCCGAGCGGTGCGCCGTCGAGCCCGACGACCGGCACCGCGGCATGGATGACCAGCGCGCGCTCCTCGACGCGGCGGTCGGTGGGGGCGGCGTTGCGGGTCGGCACCAGCGGAAGGCGCGCGCGCGCCGGCAGCGCCGGGTGGACCGCCGTCAGCTGTTCCGGTCCGAACACCTCCAGCCCGCGGGTGCCGACGCCGTTCAGCGCCCAGCGGACCACCGCCCAGCCGGAGCGGTCGCCGCCGCGCACCGCGCCGCCGCCGGCCAGCACGCGCCCCTGCGGGTCGAGCAGCAGCAGGAAGTCGAGCCCCTGCTGGAGGGCCGCGCCGTCCAGCAGCGCCGCCAGCCCGCGGTCTGCCGGCTGTTCGCCCGGCCGGTCGAGGGCCAGCGCCAGCCGGTGCGAGGAGGCGAGCGCCTCCAGCCCGCCGCTGACGCCGGTCTGCACCCGGTCGAAGAATTGTCGGGCGGTGCCGAGGTCGGCGCTCACCTTGTTGATCAGCAGCTGGTTGTAGCCGTGCGTGCCCCAGACCCAGACGATCAGCAGCAGCGCCGGCACGCCGAGCAGCAGCGGCGCCAGGACCAGCGTCAGCAGCTTGTGGCGCACCGACCCGGTGACCGGCGTCAGATGCCCGGCAAGGACCGCGCGCAGGGTGGTCAGACGCCCCATTCCGTGCACTTCCGGTCGAGCGTCTTGCGCGACACGCCGAGTGCCAGGGCGGCGCGCGCCCGGTTCCCGCCGCTCTCCGCCAGCACGGCGAGGATGTGACGCTTCTCCACCTCAGCCAGCATCCGGCCGTCCGCGCCGCCGCCCGCGGTCTCGATGCCGCCGGCCGGCAGCCCGAGGTCCTCCAACGGGAACTCGCCGAACAGCAGCGCGCGCTCGACGAGGTTGCGCAGCTCACGCACGTTGCCCGGCCAGGGGTGCGCGACCAGCGCCGCTTCCAGCTCCGGGTCGATGTCCAGCGGCGGCACGCCGAGGCGCAGCGACAGCACGCCCATGAAGCGCCGCGCCAGCTCGACCACGTCGTCGCCGCGCTCGCGCAGCGGCGGCACCCTGAGCGTCATGACGGCGAGGCGGTAGAACAGATCCTGCCGGAAGCGTCCGGCGGCGACCTCGGCCTTCAGGTCGCGGTTGGTGGCGGCGACCACGCGGACGTCGACGGGAAGCTCCTGCTCGCCGCCGACCGGGCGGATGCGGCGCTCCTCCAGCACGCGCAGCAGCTTCGACTGCAGCGCCAGCGGCAGCTCGCCGATCTCGTCGAGGAAGAGGGTGCCGCCGTGGGCGTAATAGAACAGGCCCTTGCGCGCCTCCTTGGCCCCGGTGAAGGCGCCGCGCAGATGGCCGAACAGCTCGGCCTCGATCAGGTCGGCCGACACGGCGGCGCAGTTGAGCGCCACGAACGGCCGTTCTGTCCGATGCGAGCGGGTGTGCAGCGCGCGCGCCACCAGCTCCTTGCCGACGCCGGACTCGCCCTCGATCAGCACGGTGGACGGCGACGGCGCCACCCGCTCGATGAGCGCCTGCAGACGCAGGATGGCGGGCGAGCGACCGACGATCTCGTCACCGGACCCGCGCCGTTTGGCCAGTTGGCGACGCAGCACGAAGTTCTCGCGCTGGAGCCGCGTCCGCTCGACGCAGCGGCCGATGGCGGTGACGATCTGCTCGATGCGGAACGGCTTCAGGATCAGGTCGGCGGCCCCGGCACGCAGCGCCTCGATAGCGGTGTCGAGATCGGCGAAGGCAGTGATCAGGATGACGTCGCCGCCAAAACCGGCGCCGTGCAGATCCTTCAGCCACTCCAGCCCCGACCGACCGGGCAGCGCGATGTCGAGAATGATCAGGTCGACGCAATGCCGCTCCAGGTGGTGCGCGCCTTCTTCCGCGCTGCTTACTGCCGTAACGCGCCAGCCGCGCCGCTCCAGGCTGCGCGACAGGAAGTTGCGGATTCCTTCCTCGTCGTCCACGACCAGCGTGACCGGGCCTGTGGCGGCCTGCTCGGCAGGTGCACGCTCATCTTCTGCGAGTGGAAGGTCGGCTGACATCATGGATCGGCCCGGACCTATCAAGCGGGTGTGACAAAAGGGTTATGACTAAGCGATCATAACGATCGCGTCCGCTGTTTCCAGAGTTTTGCGCACACCATCCGACGCTCGTGAACGTCGCCTCTGCCGATCCGGAGAGGCGTATGTTCACAAGGCGACCAAGGATGAGCCAGGATGCTCAGGTGGATCGGGTTCCGTGGAACCTTGCTTCCCATTCTCGGACAGGTGGAATGGCGGCACCTCAATGGAAGCCTTCAAGCGCCGTCGGTATCACGGATCGGCGGCGGGAAACGATGGACGATGGTAGGATGCGCGGTGAACCGACAAGGGAACCGCGGACCACCCGGATCATGACCAAACGACGGCTGCACCGGCTTCAGCCGCAAGGGCTCGACCGGCCCCGGCAAGATCCAACTGCTGGGGAAAATCCAAGAAATCGGCTCGCTCTCCGCCGCGCGCCGGACGGACATCGTCCGCCCTCGCTGGCGTTGACCGGGATCGTTGGCCCGACGCCCGGTTGGGGGGAGCCATGAGCTTGCAGCGTGCCTTGCGGCCGAAATCCCGAACCCCGACGGTTGCAACGACGCTCGAGGCGCGGGTGCTCAGGCACGATCCGGGCTACGGCCTGTCGACGCTGTTCTTCGGCGATGGCGAACTGCGCGTGCCGCTGATCGCCGCAGCGGTCGACACCGGGGTGCGGGTGACCATCGACGCGCGCGACGTGTCGATCGCCTTGTCGCGCCCGATGGACGTA
Organism: Azospirillum sp. TSO22-1; assembly: GCF_003116015.1. Taxonomy (GTDB): domain Bacteria; phylum Pseudomonadota; class Alphaproteobacteria; order Azospirillales; family Azospirillaceae; genus Azospirillum. Next base: position 4,343 of record NZ_LGQZ01000083.1, on the reverse strand, counting down.
TCGATCACCAACCGCTTGCCGGGAACCATCGTCACGATCGAATCGCTGACCCTGCCCTTCGTGCGCGTCACCTTCGATCTCGGCTCAACGCGGCTCGACGCCCTGGTGACCACGGAATCGGTGGAACGGTTGGGACTGGAGGTCGGTCTCCGCGCCTGGGTGATGATCAAGACCGTTGCGATCGGAAAGGAACTGATCGAGACGGCGGATCTTCCGAAACCACGACGCCGCGTGGTTCATAGCCCGGATCGAGAGACGCCGTGAGTTCGGCGAGGGACGGCGCCGCGGCTGTCCTCATGCGTCTTTCAATCGACCGGTACAGGGCGACCAGCCGCTCGCCGAACGCCGTCAGTTCCGCGCCACCGCCACGGCGGCCGGGAAAGGTGGCAAAGACCGGCACCTCGAAGGTCCGGTTGAGCGCATCGACCATCAGCCAGCATTTCCGGTAGGAGACGCCGGTCGCCCGGCTCGCGGCGAGAATGGACCGTTCGGTGCGGATGGCGTCGATCAGGGCCAGATCTTCGGGAGTCACCCGACCGCCGTTGGCGAGCCGGACGACGACCTCGACCGACGACGCCGGCGGGGCCACCGCCGCATTTCCAGCTTTCGGCATTGTGGACGTCTCCTGGTGGCCCCTCATCCGGCCGCGGGCAAGTCGGGGGCCGTACGGATGTCCGACCACCAGGCGTGGACCAACGTGGAATCGACCGGCAGAAACCGGGACAGCGGCCCGGCGAAGACGCTCCACGCCTCCGCCACGGCGGGCGATACCGCGGTCAGGATCGGCAACCCCGCGGCGACGGCGGCGGCAAAGGCGTCCCGCATGCCGCCCCGCTCCGCTTCGAGCTTGCCGAACTTGCTGATGATGATGAGGTCGGCGCCCGCGGCGATCGACCGCTCGACCGCGGCGCAGGCCTCCGCGATCCCGGATGGGTCCATGTTGCAGGAACTCGAACCGCTGCCGAGATCCTGTGAAATGGAAAAGACGGATCCGGTTGAAAGATCGCGCAGGGCAAGCTGTCCGCAGGCCGGTCCGTCTGCCGCAGCGATCTCGACCACGCCGGCGACCTTGCGGCCTTCCCCCGCCAGTCGTGCCGCGAAATCGGACAGAAAGCCCTGGATGGTCGCGCTCGATGCGCCCTGCAGGGCGGCGATACGGCACCGTTCCTGTCGCATGTCCATGTGTCCTCTCACATCACGCACGCGCCCGCCGCACGATGCCCGCCGTCGATGTGGGGCGCATGCAGGTCGATCGCCTGCAGGGTGGCCTCGGCGATGGCGCGGCCGCGGTCGTCGATGCCCGTCCATGTGGCGGCAGCCCCGCGCGCGTCGATCTCCAGCAGCTTCACGCCGGCAGGGACCAGCGACGAGTCGCGGGCGAGCCCGCGCAACACCCCATCGATGGGCGCCACCACCGGGTGACCGTCCAGATGGCCGAGCACGGCCCCCTTGGTCGTCCCCATCCCGATCTCGAACGGCGTGTGCCAATGGCCCTCATGGCTGGAGTAGACGAACCGCTCCTTGCCGACCCCGCCGAGTGAACGGGCCACGCCGTCGGCCTCGTCGGTCCGGCCGCGCCGGACGATGCTGCCGTTCTTGGCTGGCCGCGTCTCGATGGCGATGTCGCAATTCACGTCCACGGCGAAGTTCGGACCCAACCCGATCGTCAGGTTGACGACACGCCGGTAATCCGGTGTGACCCGGTGCTTCTGCATGCGGGCGTCGATCAGGATCTCGGGGGGCCGCAGCGCGATCAGATCGGTCAGATGGAGCGGCGTGACCGCGACATGATGGGGCTTCGCCAGCACGGACGCGATCTCCCAGGCCGTTTCCGCCCGCTCGCCGGCGACATCCTCGACGACGGGCCGTTCACCGAACAGGGCGTCGTGGAAAGCCATCGCCCGCCGGATGACCGGCGGGAAGGGGTCGTGGCTCAGAATGACCGGATACCCGGCGGACGTGAGATGGACGGTGACGGCGGAGGCGATCTCGTTGGTCCCGAGGACCACAGCGAGCGGCGTCGATGGGGAGCCGTAGAAGTCGGGGATCAAGCTGTTGCGCATGGTCGGAATCCGCCAAAATAAAGATCACCGCGTCCTCAAGCAAATCTCGGACCAGCCGGGGTCGTCCATCATTATCAATGCGTTGGCGGTGGGAGGATCGGCGTGCGCAGGCCAGTGTCGGCTTTGTGATCCTGTATTGTCGCGGATACAACATGGTCGTTCCCCCGGCAGGCCGGGGAGCCCGTCAACGGGACCGCCTCTCTACGTGCGCGGAGCCGGACCGGGCGGCTTTGCGCCCAGGGACCGGATCGCCAGCAGCAGCACGAACGCCACCGCGAGCAGCACCAGGGCGCAGGCCACCGCCACGCCGGTCTCCCCCGTGGCGATGTTGAGGAAGACGGCGACCGGCAGCGTCTCGGTGTGGAAGCGCGTGGCGCCGGCCAGCATCAGCGTGGCGCCGAACTCGCCCACCGCCCGAGCCCAGGCGAGCACCGCGCCGGCGGCGAGGCCAGGGGCGGCCAGCGGCAGTTCGACCGAGCGGAACACGTCCCACGGGGCCGCCCGCAACGTTCCCGCGACCTCGACCATCCGCGGATCGACCGCCAGGAAGGCCGCCTTGGCGGCGCGCAGCAGCACCAACGTGGCGACGAAGCCCTGTGCGACGACCACGCCCAGCGGCGAGAACAGGATCTCTAGTCCCAGCTGCACCAGCGGCTCGCCCAGCAGGCGCCGGCCGAACAGGAACAGCAGCCCGAGGCCGGCGACCAGTGGCGGCATCACCAGCGGCAGGTCGAGCAGCGTGTCCACCGCCGCCTTGCCCGGAAAGGAACGCCGTGCCAGCAGCCATCCCGCCGGCACGCCGAGCGCCGCCGCCATGCCCAGCGCCGCCAGCGAGGTGAGCAGCGACAGCCGCAGCGCGAACAGCGTCTCCGGCGCCAGCAGCGCCGCCCACAGCTCCTCCGGCGACAGCCGAGCCCCCAACGCCAGCAGCACGCCCAGAACCAGGATGACGACGACCGCGAGCGGCGGCGCGAACAGCAGGTCGAGGGTGCGGGGGCCGCGCACGGCGCACGTCAGTTCCGCGGCGCCGGCGGGAAGCCGAAACGCTGGAAGGTCGCGAGCCCCTTGTCCGACGCCAGGAAGGCGGCGAAGCGGCGGGCCGCCTCCGGCTGGGCGGCGGTGTTCAGCACGGCCGCCGCGGCGTATTCGGCCTCGTACCATTCGGGCGGGATGGCGATGGCCACCAGCTTGCCGGGGTTCTGCGCCAGTTCCGAATTGCCGATGATCGCCGCGTCGACGTTGCCGTCGAGGACATAGAGGGCGAGTTGCTTCACCGTGGCGGCGCGCACCGCGATGTTCCTGCGCACCGCCTCGCCGAGGCCGGACTTGTCGAGGATCTGCTCCGCCGTGCGGCCGAGCGCCATCGCCTGCGGATCCCCCAGGCCGACTCGCACGCCGGGCTGGGCAAGGTCGGCGACGCTCCGGATGCGGTCGGCCTTGCCGGGGGCCACCGCCAGCACCGGGCCATGCACGACGAGGCGGGTGACCGCGGCCACCGCCCCCTTCTCCGCCAGCTTGTCGGTGTAGAACATGGTGCCGGGGATGAAGAGATCGCCCTTGCCGGTCTCTTCGAAGCGGGCCAGCAACTGGCCGGAGCCGCCGTACTCCGCGCGCACGGTGATGCCGGTTTCCGCCGCGAACGCGTCGATGAGCGCGTCCACCGGCGGGCGCAGGCCGGCGCCCACATAGGCGTACAGGTCCTGCGCAGCGGCGTTGCCGGCCTGTGCAACGAGGACGGCGAGGGCGAACACGAGGGATCTCAGGGTCATGCGGCACTCCTGGAGGACGGGCGGAAAGGAATGGCTATGCGGCCGACGCCTCCCGGTTGACCAGGGCGACGCCCTTGATCTGCACGGACACCGGCTGGCCCGGTGCGAGGCCGAGGGCGTCCCATGACTTGCGGGTGACGCGCGCCAGCAGACGCGCGCCTCCACCGTCCTCGCCCAGCGCCATCACCTGCACGCCGTCCTGCGGTTCGGTGGCGGCGATCCGGCCGGGCAGCGCGTTGAGGATCGTGCTGTCCTGGGGCGGATGCCGCGCCAAGCTGACGTCGGAGGCGGCGATGCGCACCCGGCGCGGCGCCCCACCGTGCGGCGCTGGCCGTACAGCAGGTTGGCGCGCACGCCGAGGTGCGGGAACAGGCTGGCCTCCTGGAAGACGTAGCCGATGGGGCGCGCGTGCGTCGGGCGGAAGGAGGTGTCGTCCTGCCAGACCTCGCCGTCCAGCGCGAAGCGGCCGTCCAGGCGCTGCAGCCCGGCGACGCAGCGCAGCACCGTGGTC
>NZ_LGQZ01000026.1 GCF_003116015.1 Azospirillum sp. TSO22-1 | reverse complement strand
CCGCCGACCGCCAGTACCGCCAGGGCGTGCAGGACCACGTGCAGCACCACGACGTGCAGGGCGACGCCCGGCGCGCCCGCGACGCCGTGGACGGGCCGGAGGGCAAGGAACTCCGCCGTGCGGAGGAGGAGGGCAAGCGCCACTCCAAGGGCGAGGATCCGCAGCTCGACAAGAAGGGGTCGTGAGGGGCATGCCGTCGAGCCGCACCACTGCCCCCGTCATCGTCATGGCCGGGCTTGTCCCGGCCATCCACGCACCTGGATCTGTGTGGACGTTCAGGCCCGTGGATGCCCGGGACAAGCCCGGGCATGACGATGTTGGGACGGGTTGATCCTTCTCGTCGATAGGCATAGGCGTGCGGCTGCGCTTTCGCTTACCTCGAAATCGTCACAGCCGATTGAACCCGGAATCACCAAACAATGAGGCGTTGCGGGCGCAAGCCGGCGACGCCTCATTTTTGGGTGGGAACATGCTGAAGACGATTTTCGTGCTGATGGTGGGTAGCGTTCTGGTGTCCGGTTGCTCGAACCTGTCGAACCGCGAGAACCGCGCGCTGACCGGCGCCGGCTTGGGAGCCGCCGGTGGCGCGGTGATCGCCGGGGCGACGGGCGGCAGCCTCCTGGTGGGGGGCCTGATCGGCGGCGCCGGCGGCGCTGCGGTGGGCGCGCTGACCGGCGATAACCATCGCCGCTGACGCGCTCCTTTTGCCGTCATGCCCGGGCTCAGACCCGGGCATCCACGGCCATACCGGAACGTTTCCGCACCGACGTGGATGGCCGGGTCAAGCCCGGCCATGACGGTATGGGAGAGGTATCCGGCCTCTGAAGAGGCCTTCAATCCTTGAAATCGTCCAGCGACAGCTCGCGCACCTCTGGCGGCTGCGGCAGGGGGTCGGCGCGCGGCGGGGAAGGCGGCGGCGGTGGCGCGGCGGGGCGCTTCGACGGCTTGATCGGCTTGCTGTAGCCGCCCTTCGGGCTGATGCTCGGCAAATCGCCGAAGTCGGGCAGCGGCGGCACGCGGTCCATCACCATGCGCATCAGCTCGGCGATGCGGTCGGCCTTCAGGCGCAGCGCCTGCCCGCGCTCGCCGTCGTAGCGCGGGTCGTCGAGGAAGCCGCGGATCGCCAGCAGACCGCGCAGCTCCAGCCCGCACATCTCATGCGTGCCGATCGGCAGCTCCTCCACCTTGGCGAAGGCGCCGAAGAACACCGCGCTGCCCTCGATGAACAGCAGCACCATGCGGGCGTGCATGCGGTCGAGCGCGGTCGCCATCTGCGCCGCGCCCAGCTCCTCCGGCAGCAGGTCGATGCGCTCCTCCACCAGCGCGGCGAGCGCGAAGAAGTCGCGCACCCGCTTGGTGAAGCGGCGGTAGCGCGCGAGGCCGCCGATGCTCACCCGGTCGCGGGCGATGGCCGACAGCTCGGACGCCTTCTTCAGGTGGTCGTCCAGGCGCACCAGCATGCGGGCGATCTCGCGCTGGCGCGCGGCGGGCGTGGTCGGCGGGGCGGGGGGCGGACGCGGCGGCATGGGCTTCGGCAAGCGGTGGGGCGGCTACTTCGCGGTGCGGACCGTGATGCTACGCTCCTGGCCGCTTCTCAGCAAAGTGATCTGCACCGGCACGCCGGTGCGGACAAGCCCGATGCGGTTGCGCAGGTCGGTGCCGGAGTGGATCGGCCGGCCGTCCACCGCCACCACCACGTCGCCGGTCTTGATCCCGGCGCGCTCGGCCGGCGACCCCGCCTCGACCTTGGCGATCACCGCGCCCTGGTCGCCGGTGACGTTCAGCGAGTCGGCGAGGTCCGGCGTCAGGTCCTGGATGGCGACGCCCAGGCGGCCGCGCCGCACCGCGCCGTGCTCGGTCAGCTGCTCCATCACCGCGCGGATGATGCCGGTGGGCACCGCGAAGCCGATGCCGACGCTGCCGCCGGCCGGGCCGATGATCGCGGTGTTCATGCCGATCAGCTCGCCGTTGAAGCTGACCAGCGCGCCGCCGGAGTTGCCGGGGTTGATCGAGGCGTCGGTCTGGATGAAGTCCTCGTAGCCCTCGATCTTCAGCCCGCTGCGCCCGAGCGCCGAGACGATGCCCGAGGTCACCGTCTGCCCCAGCCCGAACGGGTTGCCGATGGCGACCACGAAGTCGCCGACGCGCAGCCGGTCCGAATCGCCCATGGGCAGGGCGGTCAGCCGCTCCGCCGGGATCTGCAGCAGCGCCACGTCGGTCGCCTCGTCGCTGCCGATCAGCTTGGCGCGCAGGCGGCGGCGGTCCTTCAGCGTCACCGCGATCTCCTGCGCGTTGGCGATGACGTGGTGGTTGGTGATGACGTAGCCGCGCGCCGCATCGACGATGACGCCCGACCCGGCGCTGACCTGCGGCTTCGCCTGCGCCTGCGGCTGGTCGCCGAAGAAGCGGCGGAAGAACGGGTCGCGCAGCAGCGGGTTGTCCGCCGCCTGCGGGGCGCGCGACAGCACCGCGATGTTCACCACCGCCGGGGTCACCTGGTCCAGCATCGGCGCGATGCTGGTGGTCCCGTTCGCCGTCGCCGGCAGCGCCGCCGTCGCCGGCAGCACGGCCGGTCCCGCCGCCAGCAGACCCAGCACCGCCACAACTCCCGCAATCGTCTTTTTCATGGAATACTCCGTCAGCAACCGGCGCCGCACATTTGGGCCAACCGGCGCGGACGTTCAAGCCCACGCTTGCGCGGGGCGGACAGGGAAGGATCGATCGATGACCAAGGGTGCTCGGGCCATGGACGCGGCGCTGCCGCCACCCCCGCCGGTCCCGGATCTGGGGCCGCTGATGCTCGGCCCGCTGACCGCGCTGCGGGTCTGGGCGGACATGAGCCGTGCGGCGTCCTCGGTGATGCCGGCGACGGTGGTGATCGCCATGGCGCCGTTCTTCTGGGCGCCGCCGGTGTGGGTGGGGCTGCTGATGGCCGGCCGCGCGGCGGCGCACCCCGCCTCGCGCGGCTTTACGACCATCGGCGTATCACGCTAAGGTCCCGAAGCTTCGCCACCCGTTCGTGCGGGAACCGGGAATGACCGACGACTCGCTGCTCGAACTGAGCGAGCAGGACTACCAGAAGATGGAAGAGGCGCTGTCGCAGACCTCGCGCGGCCGCGCCTTCCTGCGCATGCGCGACCGCCGCGTCCGGCTGGTGGCGGTGGACGAGTTCCACTCCGTCGCCCGCCTGCTGGAGCAGCAGGTGCGCCGCCTTGGCTCCGGCGAGGTCGCCCCGCGCGCCGCCGCCGCCCCGGTCGCCGAAGGGCAGCTCGCCCGCATCCAGGAGGAGCTGAACGCGCTGCGCGGCTTCGTCGATCAGGCGCGCGGCGACATGGCGGCGCTGCGCCCGGCCGACAACAGCAGCGACCCGATCCTCGCCGCCACCGCCGAGCTGGACGCCATCGTCCAGTCCACCGAGCGCGCCACCACCGAGATCCTCGACGCCACCGACGTCATCCAGGACTACGCATCGCGCATCCCGCGCGACGACCCCGACTGGGCCGAGCTGGGCAACGGCATCGAGACGCAGCTCATCGGGATCATGACCGCCTGCTCGTTCCAGGACATCACCGGCCAGCGCACCACCAAGGTCATCAACACGCTGCGCTACATCGAGGAGCGGGTGAACGCGATGATCGAGGTGTGGGGCGTGCAGCGCCCCGGTGCCCCGATGCCGGACGTCGCGGCGGCGCACCGCAAGCTGAACGACGCCCGTCCCGACGCGCACCTGCTGAACGGCCCGCAGCTCGACGGGCAGGGTGTCAGCCAGGACGACATCGACGCGCTGTTCGACGGCATGGCGACCGAGAACCCCACGGTGCTGTCGCGCGCCGAGGACGCGCCCGCCGCGGCCGAGCCTCCCCCGTCCCCCAAGCCGAAGTCGGCTGCGAAGAAGCCGCCCCCACCGCCACCTCCGCCGCCCGCGCCGCCGCCTGCGGCCGAGCCGGCGGGCGGCGGGGCGCCGATCTCGCAGGACGACATCGACGCTCTGTTCGCGTGAGCCGCCCATGGCGTACGACGGCTCGATCAAAACGCGGATCCACCTGACGCAAGAGCAGCTCGACCGCGTGATCGAGCGGCACCAGCGCTTCGTCGACGGCCGGCCGGGCGGGGCGCGGGCCAACCTGCCGTTCTTCGACCTCAGCGGCCTGGACTTCTCCGGCCGCAACCTGACCGGCGCGCATCTGGCCGGCGCGGTGCTGCGCGACTGCAACCTCAACCGCACCGTGCTCGACCACGCCGACCTGTTCGGGGTTGACCTGCGCGGCGCCGACCTGCGCGGCGCCCGGCTGTTCCGCACCGACCTGCGCGGCGCCAACATCCGCCACGTCAACATGGAGGGCGCGGCGATGGTCGAGGTCGACCTGCGCGACGCCTCCACCGTGGTCAAGAGCAGCGTCGGCGAGACCATGGTGGCCGGCTTCCAGCCCGGCCCGGCCGACCTGTCGTCGGCGCGGCTGGTCAACGTCGACATGCAGCGGGCCAAGCTGACCGGCAGCTTCGCGCGCGCCGCCGACTTCACCAACGCGACGCTGAGCGGCGCCCGGCTGGAGCGGGTGGACCTGCGCGACTGCAACTTCGTCGGCGCCGACATGCACGGCGCCGACCTGACCGGCGCCGACCTGCGCGGCGCCAGCCTGGACGGCGCCTTCCTCAACGAGCTGGACCTGATCCACGCCGCCCGCACCGACGCCGAGGCGACGGCGATCAAGGAACTGCCGCCGCTGCCGGTGGAGAACGAGGACGACACCCCGCCCCCGGCCACGCCGGAGACGCTGGAGGAGCTGCTGCGCCAGCACCTGCTGTGGCTCGGCTCCAGCGGCAAGGTGGGGCGGCAGCTCGACCTCGGCGGCATCAACCTGAGCGGCGCCGACCTGTCGGGCGCGGTGCTGACGCTGGCGCGCGGCGACAAGGTGCAGATGCGCGGCGCCAACCTGCGCGGCGCCCAGCTGCAGGCCGCGCACCTCGACCGCGCCGACCTGCGCTCCGCCGACCTGCGCGGCGCCGACCTGCGCGGGGCGACGCTGGTGCGGGCGGTGCTGATCGACGCGCAGCTCGATGGCGCCAACCTGTCGCCGCTGGCGATCGGCGCGACGCACCAGATCATGCGCGTCTCGCTGGCGCGGGCGCGGCTGGCCGGCGCCTCGCTGGCCGAGGCGAACCTCAGCGGCTGCGACCTGACCGGCGCCGACCTGAGCGGCGTCAACCACACCGGCGCCGTGCTGGACGGCGCCATCCTCGACGGAACCCGTCTGGCCGGGGACTGAGGGCGGACATGGCGGACGGGGCCGGCTACTACGGCGAGGGCAGCGTCAGCGTCGCCGTCTACGACGTGGTCGAGGGCGCGCTGATCGACGCGGGGGTCAGCGCCTGCTGCGGCGACCTCGCCTTCTACCGCGCGCTGGCCGCCGGCTGCGCCGGCCCGGTGCTGGAGGTCGGCACCGGCACCGGGCGCGTCGCCTGGGCGCTGGCTGCGGCCGGGCACGCGGTGGTCGGCGTCGACCGGTCCGCCGCCATGCTGGCGCGCGCCGAGGCCAAGGGCGCGGCGCTGCCGCCGGAGATTCGCGGGCGAGTGGGCTTCGTCCGGCAGGACATGACGCGGCTCGATCTCGGGCGGCGGTTCCCGCTGATCCTCGTGCCGCACCGCACCTTCAACCACGTCACCGACGCCGCCGGTCAGCGCGCCGCGCTGGAGGCAATGTGCCGGCACCTGGAACCCGGCGGGCGGCTGGTGCTGCATCTGTACGCGCCGTCCGTGCGCGACCTCGTGCCCGACGCGGCGCCGCCGCAGATTCTCCAGACCCGCGACCCCGCCACCGGCGAGGCAGTGCGCTGGAGCATCGTCGGCAAGGCGTCGGACCTGGAGGCGCAGACGGTCGCCACCACCGTGCGCTTCACCGTGCTCGCCCCGGACGGCGCGGTGCGCGCCGACGGGCGGGAGACGGTGGCGGTGCGCTGGGCGACGCAGCCGGAGACGCGCTACCTGGCCGAGCTGTGCGGCCTGGAGGTCGAGGCGCTGCACGGCGACTTCCTGGGCGGCGCGCCGGGGCCGGACAAGGACCAGGTGTGGGTGCTGCGGGCGGCGCCGTAAGTCAGCCCATGCGCTCCGCGATCTCCTCGAAGCGCTCGAACACCGCGTCCGGGCGGTGTGCCTTCAGCGCGTCGGGCAGGGCGAAGCCCCAGGTGACGGCGCCGCAGGCGATGCCGGCGCGCCGCGCCGCGTGGATGTCGCGGATCTCGTCGCCGATGGCGATGGCCCGCCCCGCCGGCACGCCGGCGCGCGCCAGCACCGCGCGGAACTTCGTGTGCTTGCCGAAGATCGAGGCGCCGCAGGCGTAGTGCGCCACCAGCCCGGCGGTCTCCGCACCGAGCACGCGGCGCACGTTGGCCTCGGTGTTGGAGCTGACGATGGCCACCGTCACGCCCTGGTCGTGCAGCCGGCGCAGCAGCGGCGCCGCGCCGTCGAACAGCCGCAGCCGGTGGGCGTCGCGCGCCGCCAGCTTGCGCATGTGCGCGGCGATGAACGGCACCTTCCACCCGGAAATGCCGAGATGCCGCATCAGCGCGCGGTTCTCGACCCCGCGCAGCGCCTCCAGCTCGCCCGGCGCGATGCGGCGGAAGCGGTAGCGGTCGGCGACGCCGTTGAACACCTCGGCGAACCACGGGAGCGTGTCGGCCAGCGTGCCGTCGAAGTCGAAGATGGCGAGCGTGTACACCGTGCATCCGTCCAAAAGAAAAGGCCCCTTCCCGCCGGGAAGGGGCCTTGCGCGGGAAGGGCTCGCGTCAGCGGGCCGGTTCGGGAACCATCGGCGGCAGCAGCGAGGTGGCCGGCCGCTCCGCCGGTGCGGCGAGGTGCAGCGCCACCTGCGGCGTCTTCCACTCCAGCGAGTCGAAGGCGGAGCAGTGGCCGCACAGGCCGGACCACTCGTGGCTGACCGCGCCGCAGGCGCGGCAGGTCCAGGCCGGGTCGGGCTTGGCCGTGGCGGCCTGGGCGAGCCAGCTGCGCGCCGCCTCCTCGTTGCCGTGCTCGGTGCGCTCCAGGTCGGCCAGCAGGCGGTAGATGCGCTGCGACGGCTGCGCCTCCAGCGCCTTCATCAGGTGGGCGCGGGCCTCGCCCCACAGCTCGGCGTCCAGCGCGGCGCGGGCGACGGCCAGATGGCCCTCGACGTTGCCGGGCGTCTGCGCCGCCAGCTTCTCGAACAGCTTGACGCGGGTCAGCGGGTCGTAGCCGGCGAGGATCTCGCGGTAGACGTCCGCCAGCTCCGGCGCCGGGCCGAGGCGCCACGCGCGCTCCACCGTCTTCGACGCTGGCTTGTGGCGGCCGGCGGCGGCGAGCAGGCGGGCGAGGCGCGCCGCCGCGGGCACGAAGCCCGGCAGCAGGTCGTGCGCCGACTGCGCGTGGTAGAGCGCGGAATCGCCGCGGCCGCGCCGCTCCGCCTCGAAGCTGCGCTCCAGCAGCAGGGCGGCGCGGCGGTGGCGGCCCTCCTCGGCCGGGATGGCGCCGGCCTGCACGGCGGACTGCAGCGAGCCCTCGGCCGCCGCCCAGTCGCCCGAGCGCGCCTCCAGGTCGTACAGCGTCGCCAGCAGCCACGGCGTGTTCGGCTGCAGCTTGTGGGCGCGGCGGGCGAGGTTCAGCGCCTCCACCCGGTCGCCGGCCTTCACCGCCTGGGTGAGCAGGCCGCGCAGGCCGAGGAAGGCCGTCTCCGGCCGCTCCAGCATGGCGTTGAAGTACTCGCGCGCCGCCTTCTCGTCGCCCTGCAGCTGGGCGGCCTGGGCCGACAGCAGCATGGTCAGCGGCGGCTCGTTCAACAGGCCGTCGGCCTTGCGCGCCATCTTGCGGGCGGTGACCGCGTCGCCGGCGGCGACGGCGACCATGCCCTGGGTCAGCGCGCGGTAGCCCTTCTCGCGCCGACGCGAGCGGCTCATGCGGCGCAGGCTGCCCGGCGCCCCGACGACGGCGCGCCAGAACCGGTAGATCAGCGCGGCGGCGCCCAGCGCGCCGACCACCAGCAGGACCATCATGGCGAAGCTGGTCTCGACGACGTAGCCGCCCCATTCGACGGCGACGCTGCCGGGATGCTCGGCCAGCCAGATGGCGATCGCGACGAGGACCGCGACCTTGGCGAGGAACCAGAGAGCGCGGATCATTGCGGCACCTTGGCGTTGGTGTTTGGCCCGCCGGAGGCCGCGGTCAGCAGCGCGATGGAGCGGCCGGTGAGCTGCTGGCCCGCGGCGTTGGCGGCCAGACGCGCCTTGGCGTCGGCCAGCCAGCCGGCGGCGGCCTGCGCGGCCGGGCCCTGCAGCGTGGCGATCTCGTCCACCGCCGTCTTCAGGTCGTTGCGGTTCAGCGCGGCCTGGGCGCGGGCGACCACGGCGCCGGCGGTGTTGCCGACCACCTCGCCGCCCTGGCGGCGCACGGTCACCAGGGTGGACAGCGTGCCGGTCACGTCCTTGACCCAGCTGCCGCCCTCGCCCTTCTGCTCGGCGCGGACGATGGCGCTGGCCTCGCGCTCCAGCCGGTCGGCCAGCTGCGCCTGGGTCGGGATGCCCTTGGCGGCGTGCGGCGCGATGGCGTCCACCGCCTTGTTCAGCTCGGCGTCGGTGCTGCCCAGCGCCTTGACGGCCTGCAGCTCGCCCGGGAACGGGCCGCTGCCGGCGAGCGCGCCGCGCAGCTGCCCGGCGGCGAGCACCAGCGCCTGCGCGCCGGCCGCGGCGTCGGCCTTGGAGCCGGCCTGCTGCGCCAGCGCGCCGACCTGCTGCTTGAGCGCGGCGACCTCGGAGGCGAGCTGCGGGTCGCCGGCCGGCTTGCCCTCCACCGCCGCGAGGCGGTCGGCCAGCGCCTTCACGGCCGCCGGATCGACGCTGGGGGCGGGCGCGGCGGCCGGGGTCGGGGCCGGGCGCTTCTCCAGCGCGTCGAGGCGCGTGGTGATCGCCGACAGGTCGACCGGCGCGTTGCCGGTGGCGGCCGGGGCGGGGCGCTGCTCCAGCTTGGCGAGGCGGTCGTTCAGCTGCTGCACCTGGGCGTTCATGGCGGCGCTCACGGCCGGGGCGGCGGCGGGAGCGGCGGCCTGCGGCTTGGGCCAGCCCGGCACGGCGGGCGACCACCAGGGCGCGGTCAGCGCGGCGGCGCCGACCAGCAGCGCCAGCAGCGACACCGCGGTGGCGAAGCCGCCGCCGGAGCGCTGCTCGACCACCGCCGGCGGGGGCGGCGCGTAGGCGGGCTCGGCGCGTTCGATGACGGGCGGTTCCGTGCGCGTCTCGGGAGCGCCGCCGGCGACGACCGGATCGACCACCGGGGCGGCCGCGGTGGCGGTGACGTCGATGACCTCCGGCTCGGCCGGCTTGGCGTCGCCGGGGGCGGCGTGCCGGTCCTCGGCCGGGGTGGCGGCCTCCAGATCGGCCTCGTCGAGCGTGATGGAGTACTTGGCGGCGGCGGCGCGCAGGTCGGCGTGGCGCGACAGCGGGATGGCCCCGCGCTTCTTCCAGCCCTGCACGGTGGTCACCGGCGTGTCGAGCTTGTGGGCCATCGGGCGGATGCCGCCGAAGCGCTCGATGATGCGTTCCACGGCGGTGCCGCCGGGGGTGGAGGGGGCGTCCGACGCCGGTTGGGCGTTCGGGTCCGACTCAGGCTGCTCGGAGCCAGTGCGAGAGGTCATGGAAGCCTTCTTGGTCGCGATTTTTGGTTATGGGCGACGCGTTTCCTCAAATCGGCCAGCGTCGTCCCAGCGGAACGCCGTGAACGGCCGGCGCCCTCGCGGGCCCGACCGGCTGTCGACCGCATGCCCTAAGCCCCGCCGCGGCCCCGACCCGGCAGCAGAGCGAGCAGGCTGTCCTGTTCCGGCCGTTCGGCGACCTGTACGCTTTTCCACGGAACATGTTCCGCGTCGCACGTACGGGCGGCCTCCGCAACCGCCGGACTGAGGCAGAGCACGTCGACCGTACGACAACGGTCGAGCAGCCCGGCCCCGCGCAGCAACCTAACAAACGAACGGGCCGTACGGGGAGAAAAAATCAGTACGGCGTCGATCCCACCTTCGGCCAGGGCGGCCGCGGTCCCCCTTCCCAGAACGGCAGAGGGGCAGGCCTCGTACATGGCCTCCCGGCGTACGGCGAAGCCCTTGCTTCCCAACAGTCCCGACAGGTCGCCGGCCACGGTGGTGCCTGCGACATGAAGCAGCACCCCGGCCTCCGGCCGGCCGCGTTCGCCGACGAGTTCGGCCAACGCGTACACGTCGCCGCTGGCGCTCTCGACCGAATCGAACCCGGACTCGCGGGCGGCGCGGGCGGTGGCGTCGCCGACCGCGTAGACCGGCCGGTCGCGACGATCCGTACGCCGGACGAACGCCCGTACGCCGTTTGCGCTGGTGAAAAGGAGGGCCTGTACGTCTTTCAGTTCCGGCGCCGGGCCGTCGAGCCAGACCATGTCCAGCATCGGCTCGACGCTCGGCACGTGGCCCAGCTCGCGCAGACGCCGGGCCAGCGGCTCGGCGTCCTCCGCCGGCCGCGTGATGAGGAGGCGCAAGCCCCCTCCCGTCATGGCGTGAAGAAGTCCGGCGGCAGCTGCGCCTTGATCTCCGCCCCCGCGTCGGCGCCGAGAGCCGCCGCGTCCGCCGCCTTGCCGGTGCGGTGCGCGGTGAAGACCTGGCGGCCGTCGGCCGACAGCACCTTGGTCTCGAAGACCAGGGTGTCGCCCTCCAGCCGCGCCAGCGCCGCGATCGGCGTGCGGCACGAGCCGTCGAGCGCGGCGAGCAGCGCCCGCTCCGCCGTCACGCGGGCCGCCGTCTCGGCGCAGTGCAGCGGGGCGAGCAGGGCGCGGGTGCGCTCGTCGGCGCTGCGGATCTCGATGCCGATGGCGCCTTGCGCCACGGCGGGCAGCATGGTCTCGGGCTCGAGGATCGCGGTGATGCGGTCGGTCAGGCCGAGGCGGCGCAGGCCGGCCAGCGCCAGCAGCGTGGCGTCCACCTCGCCGGCGTCCAGCTTCTTCAGGCGGGTCTGCACGTTGCCGCGCAGCGGCACGACCTTGAGGTCGGGCCGGCGCTCCAGCACCTGCGCCTGCCGGCGCAGGCCGGCGGTGCCGACGACGGAGCCCGGCTCCAGCTCGTCCAGCCCCTTGCCGGAGCGCGAGAAGAAGGCGTCGCGCGGGTCCTCGCGCGGCAGCAGGGTGGAGATCTCCAGCCCGTCCGGAAGCCAGGTCGGCACGTCCTTCATGGAGTGCACGGCGAGGTCCACCCGGTCGCCGAGGAGCGCGTCCTCCAGCTCCTTGGTGAACAGGCCCTTGCCGCCGGCTTCCGCCAGGGTGCGGTCGAGGATCTGGTCGCCGGTGGTCTTGATGACCACGATCTCGATGGCGCCCGGGGCGGCGAGGTGGGGATGCGCCGCGCTCAGGCGGTCGCGGGTCTCGTGGGCCTGCGCCAGCGCCAGAGGGCTGCCGCGCGTGCCGATGCGGAGCTGAGTCGTCATGGGTCCGAGTTTCTATGCCGTTGTCCGCACTTTGCAAACCCCCGGCGTGGATGCCTTGACCGAAATCAGTTGCGCCTCGCCGTCACCACCATCCGCCGGCTCTCCGGCGTCCACGCCGCGTCCTCGAAATCCCCCGCCAGCGTCTCCATTGCGAATCCCGCATCGGCCAGCATCGCCTCCAGCTCGTCGCGGACGATCATCCGCCAGCGGAAGGCGAAGTCGGTGCTATGCACCGTGCCGTCGGGCAGCAGCTCGTCGTACCAGCCGCAGACGCGCTGCCGGCGCTGCGCGTCCAGGCCGGTGTTCATCGCCATGCGGACGTAGCGGTTGCCGGTGTCCGGCGCGGTGCGCGGTTCGGAGGGGGCGGGGGTGCGCTCGGGCTCCAGCGGCAGGGTCGAGGGGTTCATCACGTCGAGCGCCAGCACCGCCCCCGGCGCGGCGTGGGCGGCGATGGCGGCCAGGGTGGCGCGCTCGTCCTCCGGGTCGGGGATCAGCATCAGCGTGTTGAAGGGCAGCAGCGCCAGCGGGAAATCCCGCACCGGCAGGTCCAGGGTTGCGGCGTCCTGCTGCACCACGTGGACCCGCGCCCGCACGGATGCCTCCTCGCGCTCCAGCTTGGCGCGCAGCTGGGCAAGCATGCCGGCCGAGACGTCCACCGCCCACACCTCCAGCCCCATCCGGGCCAGTGGGATGCTCAGCCGGCCGGTGCCGGCGCCGACCTCCAGGATCGGGCCGCCGACGCGGGCGGCCACTTCCTTGTACCAGGCGACATCCCCGAGGATGCCGATGCGCTCCAGCTGCACCACCTGCTCGGGGCGCGGGTCGCCGGTCTCCAGCGACGGGTAGTCGCCGTCGTAGTAGCGGACCGCCGCATCCTCGTCGGGCACATCCCTGTTCATAAGACGAGACCCTATACCCGGAAAGCCCGAGCGGCTAGGTTGGCGGCCATGATCGTCCTTGGAATCGAAACGAGCTGCGACGAGACGGCGGCGGCCATCGTCACCGACGCCCGGGAGATCCGTGCCGACGTCGTGCTCTCCCAGATCGCCGACCACACCCCCTACGGCGGCGTGGTGCCGGAAGTGGCGGCGCGCGCCCACCTGGAACACCTCGACGGGCTGATCCGTCGCGCGCTGGACGAAGCCGGGATTGGGCTGGGCGATCTTGACGCGGTGGCGGCGACCGGCGGGCCGGGGCTGATCGGCGGCGTCATCGTCGGCGTCATGACCGCCAAGGCCATCGCCGCGGCGCGCAAGCTGCCCTTCGTCGCCGTCAACCACCTGGAAGGCCACGCGCTGACGGCGCGGCTGACCGACGACGTGGCGTTTCCCTACCTGCTGCTGCTGGTCTCCGGCGGGCACTGCCAGCTGCTGGTGGTGGAGGGTCCGGGTGCCTACCGGCGGCTCGGCACCACCATCGACGACGCGGTGGGCGAGGCGTTCGACAAGACCGCCAAGCTGATCGGCCTGGGCTACCCCGGCGGCCCGCAGGTGGAGACGGCGGCGGCCGAGGCCACCGATCCCGGCCGCTTCACGCTGCCGCGGCCGATGCTGGGGCGGCCGGGCTGCGACTTCTCGTTCTCCGGCCTGAAGGCGGCGGTGCGCCGCGCGGTGGAGGAGCTGCCGAAGCCGCTGACGCCTGAGGATCGCGCCGACCTCGCCGCGGCGTTCCAGCACGCGGTGGCCGACGTGATGGTCGACCGCTGCAAGCGCGCCATCCGCACCTTCAAGGCCGCGCACCCGCAGGGCGGCGCGCTGGTGGTGGCCGGCGGCGTGGCGGCGAACAAGGCGCTGCGGGCGCGGCTGGCCGGGCTGGCCGAGAAGGAGGGTATGCCCTTCGTGGCGCCGCCGCTGCGGCTGTGCACCGACAACGCGGCGATGATCGCCTGGGCGGGGATCGAGCGGCTGCGGCTCGGCCAGACCGACGGGCTGGATTTCGCGCCGCGCCCGCGCTGGCCGCTCGATCCCACCGCCAAGCCGGCCATCGGCCGGCCGGACGTCGGTGCAGGAGTGAAGGCATGAGCGCCGTGACCTTTCGAACCGCCACCCGCGACGACGTCGAGACGGTGGTGCGCCTGCTCGCCGCCGACAGCATCTCGACCGGCCGCGACGCCTGGACCCCGGAACTGGCCGGCGCCTACTACGCCGCCTTCGACCGCATGACGGCGCAGGGCGGCAACCGCGTGCTGGTGGCGGAGCTGGACCGGCGGATCGTCGGCTGCTTGCAACTGACGATCCTCCAGGGCCTGTCGCGCCGCGGCGTGCCGCGCGCCCAGGTGGAGATGGTGCGGGTGGATGAATCGCTGCGCGGCCGCGGCATCGGCTCGGCGCTGCTGCGCCACGCCATGGAGGAGGCGCGGGCGGAGGGCGCCACCATGATGCAGCTGACCACGCAGGTGGTGCGCGCCGACGCGCAGCGCTTCTACAAGCGGCTGGGGTTCGCCGCGACGCACGTCGGCATGAAGGTGGCCCTGGACGCGCCCGGGGCGGCGTCCTAAACAGCGGCAGAATCGCATCGGGGGGCAGGGGTATGGCAGCGGAGGCCAGGTCTTTCACGCGCATCGGCGTCGTCGGCGGCGGCGCCTGGGGCACGGCGCTGGCGCTGGCGGCGCTGCGCGCCGGTCGGGACACGCTGCTGTGGGCGCGCGAGCCGGCGGTGGTCGAGGCCATCCGCCGCGACCGCGAGAACCGCGACTACCTGCCGGGCGTGCCGCTCCCCGCCGGGCTGGCGGTGACCTCCGACCTCGCCGACCTCGCGGGCTGCGACGCGCTGCTGCTGGTCACCCCGGCGCAGCACCTGCGCCCGGCCTGCGCCGCGCTGGCACCGCACCTCAAGCCCGGCGCGCCGACGGTGATCTGCGCCAAGGGCATCGAGATCGACACCCAGGCGCTGATGCACGAAGCGGTGGAGGCGGCGCTGCCCGCCGGCACGCCGCTCGCCATCCTCTCCGGCCCGACCTTCGCCGCCGAGGTGGCGCGCGGCCTGCCCACCGCGGTGACGCTGGCCTGCCGCGACGCCGCCATCGGCACCGCGCTGGTCGAGGCGCTGGGCAGCCGCACCTTCCGCCCCTACCTGACCGACGACGTGGTCGGCGCGCAGATCGGCGGCGCCGTCAAGAACGTGCTGGCCATCGCCTGCGGCGTGGTCGAGGGGCGCAAATTCGGCGACAACGCCCGCGCCGCGCTGATCACCCGCGGGCTGGCGGAGATCACCCGGCTGGCGTTGCGCCTCGGCGCGCGGCCGGAGACGCTGATGGGGCTGTCGGGGCTGGGCGACCTGACGCTGACCTGCTCCAGCCTGCAGTCGCGCAACATGTCGCTGGGTGCGGCGCTCGGCCAGGGCCGCACGCTGGACGAGGTGCTGGGCGAGCGCCGCTCGGTGGCGGAGGGCGTGTGGACCGCCCGCGCGGTGGTAGCGCTCGCCGCCCGGCTGGGCGTCGAGATGCCGATCTGCGCGGCGGTGGACGCCATCCTGAACCGCGGCGCCAGCGTCGACGAGACCATCCAGGGCCTGCTGGCCCGGCCGTTCCGCGAGGAGGCGGTGTGAAGGCCCCCGGGGCGGCGCTGCTGCTGGCGCTGCTGGCGCCGCCCGCCCTGGCGCAGTCGCGCGCCGAGCTGCCGGGTCTCGGCGCGGTCGACCGGCGGGTGCCGGTGGCGGTGGCGGAGGAGCCGTGGCGCTCGCTGGCCAAGGTGCAGAGCAGCACCGGGCCGCATTGCACCGGCGCGCTGATCGCCCCGCGGCTGGTGGTCACCGCGGCGCACTGCCTGTACAGCAAGCATACGCAGCGCATGGTGCCGGCGCAGGCGTTGCACGTGCTGTTCGGCTACCAGGGCGGGACCTTCCGCACCCACGTCACGGTCGAGCGTTACGCGCTGGACGATGCCGACGACCGCGCCCGGACCGGCGCGGTGGGCACCGACTGGGCGCTGCTGACGCTGTCGGCGGAGCCGCCGGTGCCGGTGCTGCCGCTGGCGGTGCAGCTGCCGCCGCCCGGGCTGCCGGTGGCGCTGGCGGGGTTCAACCAGGACAAGGCGCAGCGCCTGATGGCCGACACCGCCTGCCGGGTCACCGGCCGCGCCGCCGTGGGCGGGGCGCCGCTGGTGCTGCACGACTGCTCCGGCACCCGCGGCACCAGCGGCGGGCCGCTGCTGACGCGGCGCGACGGCCGCTGGGAGGTGCTGGGCATCGCCGTGGCGGTGGGGGCGGAGGCCAACGTCGCGGTGCCGGCGGCGACCTTCGCCCGCCACCTGCCCTGAACGGGGCCTTTCGGGCGGGCCGCGCTTGCGCTACCGTCCGGGCGGTCAAGAAACCGGAGGGTTCCCCAGCATGCTGTTCATGTTCCACTGCACCGACAAGGCCGGTGCGTCCGAGGTGCGCGCGTCCAACCGCAACGCCCACCTCGACTACCTGGAAGCCCACAAGGAGCAGATCTTCGCCGCCGGCCCGCTGCTCGGCGACGACGGCGCCTCGATGGTCGGCAGCCTGCTGGTCGTCGAGTTCGAGGACAAGGCCGCCGCCCAGGCCTTCGCCGACAACGACCCCTACGCCAAGGCCGGCCTGTTCGAGAAGGTCGAGATCCGCCCCTGGCGGCGCGTGTTCCCGAAGGCCTGACGGGAGACGGCGCGCATGGCCCGCTGGCTTCTGAAGTCCGAGCCCTTCAAGTACTCCTGGGACCGCATGGTCGCGGACGGCCGCACCCACTGGGACGGCGTGCGCAACCACCAGGCCGCCAACAACCTCAAGGCCATGCGCGTCGGCGACCGCGCCTTCTTCTACCATTCCAACGAGGGGATGGAGGTGGTCGGCGTGGTCGAGATCGCGCGGGAATACTACCCGGACCCGTCCGACGAGGCCGGCCGCTTCGGCATGGTCGATGTGTCGCCGGTGGAACCGGTGAAGACGCCGGTCACGCTGAAGCAGATCAAGGCCGACCCGGATCTCGCCGGCATGGCGCTGGTGCGCCAGTCGCGCCTGTCGGTGTGCCCGGTGACCGACGCCGAATGGGCGCGGGTCTGCGAACTGGCGGGGATCGAGGCG
Source organism: Azospirillum sp. TSO22-1 (assembly GCF_003116015.1). Taxonomy (GTDB): domain Bacteria; phylum Pseudomonadota; class Alphaproteobacteria; order Azospirillales; family Azospirillaceae; genus Azospirillum. The sequence goes on along the minus strand of NZ_LGQZ01000026.1, from coordinate 33,688 downwards.
TGAGAGAGGCCCGCCGGGGCGCCGGCGGGCCCTTTTTCTTAAAGATCAGCAGCGGCCGGGCCGCAGGGTGCCGTTGCAGTTGCTGATGTCGCCGCCCTGGTAGCGCTGGATGCCGCGCAGCTCCGACTGCACCGCCCGGCCGTTCCGGGTCTGGCAGGTGGCGTACAGCGTGTCGCCGGAGACGCTGACGTCCGTGCAGCTGCGCAGGTAGCTGCCGCCCGGCGCGTAGCCGTCGCTGGCGCCGTAGCCGCCGTTCCCGTAGCGGTCGCCGCCGTAATAAGCGCCGCCCTGGCCGCTGCAGGCCAGCCGCCCGTTGATGTTCTCGATGCCGCCCGAGCAGTCCATGGCGTTGCGCAGCGACGACTGCACCGCCCGGCCGTTGCGGGTCGCGCAGGTGGCCGACAGCGTGTCGCCGCGCATCCGCACGTTGTCGCAGGTTTCCAGGTAGGAGCCGTCGGGCACGCCCTGCGCCGACGCCGCACCGGCGGCCATCGCCACGGCGAAGGCCATGCAGGCAAAGACCTTCATGGGTACGTCCTTTTCCCTGTTGCGCGTGCCGGTCGTGTCGCCGGCATCCGTGTTCCGCGCCTATGAACGCTTCGATGCCTGAAATTGTTCCGCGAAACGCGTGTGCGGGCACGCGGAAGAGGCACCCCGTCGGAGGTGGCGGGAGGCGACGCGTCGGGAAAAGGGAAGGGGCGGCGCCGTTCCGTCTATTCGGCCGGCACCGGCTCGACGGTCGCCTGGAAGTCCTGCGCGGCCTGCATCATGCGGCGCGACAGCGCCCGGATCTCCGCCGCCGCGTCGGCGTAGCCCTGCCCATCCTTCGGCAGATCCTTCGGCAGGGCGGCGAGCGTGGCGTCGATCACCATCAGGCTGGTGCGGTTGCTCATCTGACTGAGCCGGCCGACGATGTCGGACCCACCCTTGCCGTCCGCGCTGGTGGTCCTGCTCATGGAAAGCCCCGTCCGACTGCTGGTCTTCGATGGTCGCGGAGGCTAATCGAACCCGGTTAAGGGGCGGTTAAGCACCGTCGTGCACGCGCGAATCGTCTGGTGGTGCGACAAACGGTCGCGCCACATTCGAACTATGCGCAGACCGTTCCGGATACGAAATTGCGCTGCAACGCACAAAAATCGGCTGGCCCATTCGGCTGGGGGGCTAAAGTCCAGGGCCGTGCGACTTGTGGAACCCTCGCCGTGTGTGGATAATGCCGGCCAAACGGTGGGCGGTCATAGGCCGTCCCACAACGCCTTCGGGCACAACCAGAAGTCAGCGGGGGAATCGCAAGCTAATGACCGACAACACGTACTTTCCCGTGAAGCCGGAGATCGCCAAGGCCGCCTGGGTCGACGAAGCGAAGTACAACGCCATGTACGAGCAGTCGCAGAAGGATCCGGAGGGCTTCTGGGCTGAGCACGGCAAGCGGGTCGACTGGATCAAGCCGTACACCAAGGTGAAGGACGTCAGCTTCACCGGCGACGTTCACATCAAGTGGTTCCACGACGGCACGCTGAACGTTTCGGCGAACTGCATCGATCGCCACCTGGCCAAGCGCGGCGACCAGACCGCCATCATCTTCGAGGGCGACGACCCCGGCGTCTCCAAGCACATCACGTACAAGGAGCTGCACGAGAACGTCTGCCGTCTCGCCAACGTTCTGAAGAAGAACGGCGTCAAGAAGGGCGACCGCGTCACCATCTACCTGCCGATGATCCCCGAGGCCGCGTACGCCATGCTGGCCTGCGCGCGCGTCGGCGCCATCCACTCGATCGTGTTCGGCGGCTTCTCGCCGGACAGCCTGAAGGACCGCATCGTCGACTGCGACAGCCACTTCCTCATCACCTCGGACGAGGGCCTGCGCGGCGGCAAGCGGGTTCCGCTGAAGGCGAACGCCGACAAGGCGGTGGCCGCGGCCCCGGTCGTCAAGAACGTCCTGGTGGTCAAGCACACCGGCGGCGACGTGGCGTGGACCGAAGGGCGCGACCTCTGGTACCACGAGGAGATCGCCTCGGTCTCCGCCGACTGCCCGCCGGAGGAGATGAGCGCCGAGGACCCGCTGTTCATCCTCTACACCTCGGGCTCGACCGGTAAGCCGAAGGGCGTGCTGCACACCACCGGCGGCTATCTGGTCTACGCGTCGATGACGCACCAGTACGTCTTCGACTACCACGACGGCGACGTCTACTGGTGCACGGCGGACGTGGGCTGGGTCACCGGCCACAGCTACATCGTCTACGGCCCGCTGGCCAACGGCGCCACCACGCTGATGTTCGAGGGCGTGCCGACCTATCCGGACGTCTCGCGCTTCTGGCAGGTGGTCGACAAGCACAAGGTCAACATCTTCTACACCGCGCCCACCGCCATCCGCTCGCTGATGCGCGAGGGCGAGGGGCCGGTGAAGAAGACCTCGCGCGCGTCCCTGCGCGTGCTGGGTTCGGTCGGCGAGCCGATCAACCCCGAGGCGTGGCTGTGGTACTACAACGTGGTCGGCGACGGCCGCTGCCCGATCGTCGACACGTGGTGGCAGACCGAGACCGGCGGCATCCTGATCACCCCGCTGATCGGCGCCATCGGCCAGAAGCCGGGTTCGGCCACCAAGCCGTTCTTCGGCGTCAAGCCGATCGTCGTGGACAACGATGGCGCGATCCAGGAAGGCGCGACCGAGGGCAACCTCTGCATCGCCGACGCGTGGCCGGGCATGATGCGCACGGTGTACGGCGACCACGAGCGCTTCGTGCAGACCTACTTCTCGACGTTCAGCGGCTACTACTTCACCGGTGACGGCTGCCGCCGCGACGAGGACGGCTACTACTGGATCACCGGCCGCGTGGACGACGTGATCAACGTGTCCGGCCACCGCATGGGCACGGCCGAGGTGGAGAGCGCGCTGGTGGCGCACCCGAAGGTCGCCGAGGCGGCCGTGGTGGGCTATCCGCACGACCTCAAGGGCCAGGGCATCTACGCCTACGTCACGCTCAACGCCGGCGAGGCGCCGACGGAGGAACTGCGCAAGGAGCTGGTGAACTGGGTCCGCAAGGAGATCGGCCCGATCGCCTCGCCCGACCTGATCCAGTGGGCGCCGGGCCTGCCGAAGACCCGCTCGGGCAAGATCATGCGCCGCATCCTGCGCAAGATCGCCGCCAACGAGCACGACGCGCTCGGCGACACCTCGACGCTCGCCGATCCGGGCGTGGTGAACGAGCTGGTCGAGAACCGCATGAACCGCGCCTGATCCATCGGATCAAACGCGTACGCTACGGACCAGGGGCCTTCGGGCCCCTGGTTTCGTTTCGGGGCTTTCGTTTCGGGGGGTCAGTCCGGCCGGAGCCAGCCGTCCGGCCAGTCGTCGAAGTCGCCGATCTCCCGGCCGTCGATGATCAGCGTGTAGAGGGCCTCCGCCGGGAAGTCGTTGACGCGGACCAGCCACGCGCGGCCGTCCACGGTGGCGGCGTAGGGGAACTCCGCCCGTCCGGTGGGCTGCCAGGACAGGGGCCTGCGCAGGCTGTCGCCGAGGGTCATGGGGATGCGCTCGCCGGTTTCACGCCGTACGTCTTGTTGTAGCCGGCATCCGTCCGGTTGGCGCTGCCGACGATGGCCTCGTACGCGGCGTCGCCCTGCAGGCCCTTCTCGCGGTTCTGGGCGACCAACTGGTCAAAGGTCGGGCCGTCCGGATTGCCGTACTTTTCCCGGTCGCGCGCCCGCAGGACCGCGACCTCCTGCTTGTTCCGCATGTACGCGCGCGCCTCGATCCGCGCTTCGTGGCGGATCTCATACGCCCGGCGCGCCCGCTCCTCGGCGCCGAGACCCTGGCGCTGCCACTGCCCGTCCAGCAGCGGGATGACCGCGACGCGGTCGTTGTACCATTGCCGGATCTCCGCGTTGGTCTGCGGGTACTGGACGGCGTCGGCGGCCGTGGACTGGGCGACGTCGCCCGCCTGCACCGGCACCGGCCCGGACCACACCAGCAGCAGGGCGGCCAGGGCGAACAGCAATCGTCGAAAAGCGTGCATGGTGAGCGCTCACGTCCGTAGGGTTGCGCCGGCCGGAACGACCGCGCGCAACCCTACAGTACGTCGCGCCGAACCCAATCTCCAGACGCTCCGGGGGCGCGGATCACTTTGCCGAGCCGTCTGACGATCCTGAGCCGGCGGTCTCGCCCTTCAGGCCGGTCTCGCCCTTCGCCGCGTCGGGAACCCGGCCGATCGGCCCCTGGTCCTTGGTCTCGATGGCGTTCTTCTGCTTGTCGGTGCGGCGCTCGCCCATCCGGTTGTTGTCCTGGTCGCCGGTGCCGAACCAGGACTCGCCCTGGATCGCCGGGGGCGTGCCGAGGTCGCTGCCCTTGCCGGTGCCGCCGTCGGCGCCCTTGCCGTCCTGCGCCGCCAGCGCGGCCGAGCCGAGCATCACCGCCGCGGCCGCGGCCAGGCCGGTCCAAACCGTCCGCATCGCGTTCTCCTCCGTGGTTGGTTGGGGAGGGGAACGCGCGGCGCGGGTTCGGCGTTCCGTCCGGCTTGACCTTCGTCAGGTCCGCCGGCCGGGTCGCCCGCTAGGATGGCGCCGCCGTTCCCCAGGGAGACCACGATGCTGCGCCGCCTGTCCGTTCTCGCGATCCTGCTCGCCACCAGCCTGCCCGCCGGGGCCGAGACCCTGGCCTGCCCCGACATGAGCACCGCCGTCCAGGCCGGCTCCTGCCCGACGAAAGCCGAACTGGAGTACGGCTTCGACACCTATTGCGCCGCCGACGCGCGGATGATGGACAAGGAGACGGTCTGCAAGGACTTCGAGGTGTACCGCGCGCTCAAGGACACGTCGCTGTGGGAGGCCGGGACGTTCCAGGGCTACCTGTCCTGCAGCCTGACGCCCGAGCGGATCCGCACCGCCAAGCCGGTCTCCGTCGCCGTCGGCCGCGCCGGCACCGTGCAGCGGGTCGCCTGCACCTACGACAACGAGACGGTGATGGCCGCCCGCACCCGCGCCGCCTGCACGCCGAACGGTCCGGCCAGCGTCGACTGCCCGGCGCGCTGAGGCCGCCTCAGCCCTCCGCCCCGGCGCACCAGGAGCGCCGCCGCTCGCCGTGGTAGGGGCGGACCAGCCCGGCGTCGAGCAGCGACTGCGACAGGTCGGCCCCGGTCGAGGTGAGGACGCGGGCGCGCACCCGGCCGCCGTACTTGTCGGCCTGCACCTCCAGCAGCCGGGCGCGGCCGTCGGCCAGCAGGCGGCGGGCGAAGTCGCGCGCCGCCTCGGCCTTCTCCTTTTCCTCGGGGCAGTGGGCGCGCATCTCCGGCGCGTCGATGCCGGACAGCCGCACGTGCGTCTCCACCGCCTGGCCCAGCCAGATGGTGGCGCGCACGGCCAGCGTGTCGCCGTCCAGCACGTCGAGGACCTCCGCCGGGATCGGGCCGGGGAGCGGCGCTGGGCCGGCGTGCGCGCCACCATCTGGCTGGGCCAGCAGAAGCGCGGTCAGGAGCAGGGGCAAGCGCATGGCGGCAGCCTCTTCGCCAACGGGCATCGCGCCCGGAACGCACGAAGGCTACGCTCAAGCCAGGAACGGATCAAGCACGTAATAGGTATCAGGTCCTGCACACAAATGTGTGCAAGGTGATAAATCCTAGAAATCCGAGCAGCGGCCCTTGAACTCCCAGTCGCCGTAGCGGGTCGGCTCCGGACCCTTGGGGCCGCCGATCTCGCCGGGCTTCTGCTCGGGGCCCTTGAGCAGGGTGTCCGCCGGGGGCGTCGTTTCGACGCTGGCCGGCGTCTTGGAAACCGTCGTGTCGTCGCTCATGATCCTTCCTCGCCGTCCTCTTGAACGGGGCATCGGGCCAAGCCCATATCACCTTACGGGTAAGGACGGGAAGTCCCGTCCGCGCACATGCCAGGGCATATTTAGGAATTCCAAGGGGTTATGACCAGCTATCTGAAGACCACGGTGCTGCTCGCCGGCCTGACCGCGCTGTTCGTCGGCATGGGCTACCTGCTGGGCGGGCAGGGCGGCATGATGATCGCCTTCGTCATGGCGTTGGGCATGAACCTCTTCACCTACTGGAACTCCGGCAGCATGGTGCTGTCCATGTACGGGGCGCAGGAGGTGGACGCCACTTCCGCGCCGCAGTTCTACGGCATCGTCCAGCAACTGGCGCAGCGCGCCGCGCTGCCGATGCCCAGGGTGTACGTCATCCACTCCGGCCAGCCCAACGCCTTCGCCACCGGCCGCAACCCGGAGAACGCCGCCGTCGCCGCCACCACCGGCCTGTTCGACAGGCTCAGCGCCGAGGAGATCGCCGGCGTCATGGCGCACGAGCTGGCGCACGTGAAGAACCGCGACACGCTGATCATGACGGTCACCGCGACCATCGCCGGCGCCATCTCCATGCTGGCGAATTTCGGGATGTTCTTCGGCGGTTCGTCCTCGAACGACGAGCGCGGCGGCAACCCGCTGGGCTTCGTGGGATCCCTGCTGATGATGATCGTGGCGCCGTTCGCGGCGATGATCGTGCAGATGGCGGTCAGCCGCACCCGCGAATACGAGGCCGACCGCATCGGCGCCGAGATCTGCGGCCGGCCGGACTGGCTGGCCACCGCGCTGGTGCGCATCCACGAGGGCGTGGCGCACACCGTCGAGCCGCACGCCGAGGCCAACCCGGCCACCGCGCACCTGTTCATCGTCAACCCGCTGCACGGCCGCAGCTTCGACAGCCTGTTCTCGACGCACCCTGCGGTGGAGAACCGCGTGGCCCGGCTGCACGCGATGTCGGGCTACGCCCCGCAGCCATCCGGCCCGTGGGGCGGTGCACGGCGCAGCCCCTGGGGCTGACGCGACACCCTTACCGATTGCGTGAATTCCGGCCCGCGACTACCCTGCCTCACCCCTTCGAATGGGGTGGGGCATTTGGGGGAAGCATGGCCGAGAATCAGAAGTTCCGTCTCGTCACCCGGTCCGACTTCGACGGGCTGGTGTGCGCCGTCCTGCTGAAGGAGCTGGACATGGTGGACGACATCAAGTTCGTCCATCCGAAGGACATGCAGGACGGCAAGGTCGAGATCACGGCCCGCGACATCACCACCAACCTGCCCTACGTGGAGGGCGCCCACCTCGTCTTCGACCATCACCTGTCGGAGACGATCCGGGTCGGCAAGAAGCCCAACCACATCATCCACCCCGAGGCTCCCTCGGCCGCCCGCGTCGTCTACGACCATTTCGGCGGCGCGGCGCGTTTCCCGCGCGTGTCGGACGAGATGATGCGCGCCGTGGACCAGGCGGATTCCGCGCAGTACGACCGCGACGACATCCTGAACCCCACCGGCTGGACGCTGCTGAACTTCCTGATGGACGCGCGCACCGGGCTGGGCCGCTTCCGCGAGTTTCGGGTGTCCAACTACCAGCTGATGATGGAGCTGATCGACTACTGCCGGCAGCACAGCATCGACCAGATTCTCGACCTGCCCGACGTCAAGGAGCGCGTCGACCTCTACACCCAGCACCGCGCGCTGTTCGAGGAGCAGCTGACGCGCTGCGCCCGCGTCGAGGGCAACGTGGTCGTCCTCGACCTGCGCAACGAGGAGACGATCTACGCCGGCAACCGCTTCATGATCTACGCGCTGTACCCGGAGACCAACATCTCGATCCACGTGCTGTGGGGCCTGAAGCAGCAGAACACGGTGCTGGCCTGCGGCAAGTCGATCCTGGACCGCTCGTCGAAGACCAACGTCGGCGCCCTGATGCTGGAGTACGGCGGCGGCGGCCACCACGCGGCCGGCACCTGCCAGATCGACAACGACAAGGCGGAGGCGACGCTGGCGGAGATCGTCGGAAGGATGCGGGCGGACGGATAAGGCGGTCCTCGACACCCCGCCCGCGGCGCGCTACATCCCGGGGATGACCGACGCCACCCTCGCCGCGCGCGTCGTCGCGCTGGACCTCCTGCGCGACGTTCTGCGCAAGACCCTGCCGTTCGACGATTCCTTCGACGCGCACCCCAAGCTCAAGGAGCTGGAGCCGCGCGACCGCGGCTTCGTGCGCATGCTCGTCTCCACGATGCTGCGCCGGCTCGGGCAGATCGATGCGCTGATCTTCGGCTGCCTCGACAAGCCCGGCCTGCCCAAGGCCGTCGTGCACGACGTGCTGCGCCTGGGCGCCGCGCAGCTGGTGTTCCTCAACACCCCGGCGCACGCTGCGGTGGACACCACGGTGGAGCTGGCGGTCGCCGCCGGCGCGCCGCAGTACAAGGGCCTGATCAACGCCGTCATGCGCCGCCTCGCCCGCGAGGGCGCGGAGGCCGCCGGCCAGCAGGATGCCGGACGGCTCAACACGCCGGACTGGCTGTGGCTGTCCTGGCGGCAGGCCTACGGCACCGCCCGCGCCCGCGCCATCGTCGAGGCGCACCTGCACGAAGCCCCGCTCGACATCACCGTGAAGACCGACCCGGCCGCCTGGGCCGAACGGCTGGAGGCCACGCTCCTGCCCACCGGCTCGCTGCGCCGCGCGGCCGGCGGCTCGGTGACCGAACTGCCCGGATTCGACGAGGGCGCGTGGTGGGTGCAGGACCTCGCCGCCTCGCTGCCCGCCAAGCTGATCGGCGACATTGCGGGCAAGCGCGTCTACGACCTGTGCGCCGCCCCCGGCGGCAAGACGGCGCAGCTCTGCGCCGCCGGCGCCGAGGTGACCGCGGTGGACCGTTCCGCCAAGCGGCTGGAGCGGGTGCGCGAGAACCTCGCCCGCCTGCACCTTTCGGCCGAGCTGGTCGCCGCCGACGTCGCCACCTGGGATCCGGGCGCGCCGGCCGACGCCATCCTGCTCGACGCGCCGTGCACCGCCACCGGCGCCATCCGCCGCCACCCCGACGTGCAGCGCCTGAAGACCGCCGAGGACGTGGCCAAGCTGTCCCGCGCCCAGGGCCGTCTGCTGGCGCACGCGGTGGACCTGCTGGCGGTCGGCGGCACGCTGGTCTACTGTACCTGCTCGATTCAGCCGGAGGAGGGCGAGGCGCAGATCGACCGCCTGATCGCCAAGGACCCGCGGGTCGAGCGCGTGCCGGTCACCGCGGACGAGCTGGACGGCCTCGCCGAGCCGATCAACGAGCGCGGCGAGGTGCGCTCGCTGCCGGGCATGCTGCCGGACAAGGGCGGCATCGACGGCTTCTTTGTGGCAAGGCTGAGACGGTCGTCATAAACGTTAACGCCTCTCTTGCGGGCTTCGCGGCGAATTGATACGACACGAACCATGTCCTTGATGAATCGTCGCCGCGCGCCCGTCCTCGGCCCGGCCGGCCCTGCTTGCCGCGGGCCGGGGTGAGCGCCATGTCCGGGTCGCGCGACACGTTCGGCCGGTTCCGCGAGGGCGTCGCCCAGATCGCCTACGGCAATCCCATTTACCAGCTGACGCTCGGCGGCCGCACGCCGACGGCGTTGTCGGTGGTGCCGCCGGACCCCTGGCCGGGCGACGTCGACGCCGGCACGATGCTGCTCTCCGGCATCTACCGCTTCGCCGGACAGAAAGTCACCGGCCACCCGGCCGGCGAGCCGGAATGGCGGCCGCAGGGCGCCAGCCCGTTCTGGATCGCCGCGCTCAACGGGTTCGAGTGGATGCGCGACCTGCGCGCCGTCGGCGGCGACCAGGCGCGGCGGCTGGCGCGCGCGCTGGTGCTGTCGTGGATGGACCACAACAGCTCGTGGAACGCGCAGACCTGGGCGCCGGAGGTGCTGGGCGCGCGCATCTCCACCTGGATCGGCCTGCACGACTTCTACTGCGCCTCGGCGGACGACGAGTTCCGCATGCGCGTCTTCGACAGCCTCGCCCGCCAGACGCGCCACCTCGCCCGCGTCACGCCGGGCGTGCTGGAGGGCGCCGACCTGCTGGCGGCCGTGAAGGGCCTCGCCTACGGCGGCCTGTGCCTGCCGGGCAACGAGAAGCTGGCCGGCGACGCGCTGCGCCTGCTGGAGCGCGAACTGCCGCGGCAGGTGCTGCCGGACGGCGGCCACGTCGAGCGCAACCCCTCGGTCCAGCTGCGCGTGCTGCGCGACCTGATCGACCTGCGCGCCGTGCTGCGCGTCGCCCGTGTCGACACGCCGGAGGCGCTGCAGCACGCCATCGACCGCATGACGCCGGCCCTGCGCTTCTTCCGCCACGGCGACGGCGGGCTGGCGCTGTTCAACGGCGCGCGCGAGGACGACCCGGCGCTGATCGACGCCGTGCTGGCGCAGGCCGACGCCCGCGGCCGGCCGCTGAAGAGCGCGCCGCACACCGGCTTCGAGCGCCTCATCGCCGGCCGCACGCTGGTGCTGATGGACGCCGGCGCGCCGCCGCCGCCGGGCGTGGACGCCCGCGCCCACGCCGGCACGCTCTCCCTGGAGGTCTCCGTCGGCAAGGAGCGGCTGATCGTCAACTGCGGCGCCCACGCCGCGCCCGTCGGCCCCTGGCGCGCCGCGCTGGCCGGCACCGCGGCGCACTCCACCGTGTCGATGGCCGACACCAACTCGGCGGAAGTGCGCGAGGACGGCGGCCTGGGCCGCCGGCCCAGCCACGTGTCGTGCGAGCGGCAGGAGGTGGACGGCGCCGTCCTGGTGATGGCGACGCACAACGGCTACGCCCGCAACTTCGGCTACCTGCACCGCCGCCGCATCTACCTCGGCGAGAACGGCGAGGACCTGCGCGGTGAGGATCTGCTGGAGCCGGTGCTCGGCGCCAACCCGGCCCCGCAGCCCTTCACCGTGCGCTTCCACCTGCACCCTGCGGTGCAGGCGTCGGTGATCCACAACGGCCAGCAGGTGCTGCTGCGGCTGCCCAGCGGCGCCGGCTGGCGCCTGCACGCGGCCGGCGGCCTGCTGGACCTGGCGGAGAGCATCTATCTCGCGTCGGGCGACGAGCCGCGCCGCGCCGCGCAGATCGTGCTGACCGGCCATGCGGACGCCAACGGCACCACGGTGAAATGGGCCTTGCGCCGCGAGCGCAAGGGGGCGTAAATCCCGCCGCAAATTCCGCAAACGACCCGTTCCCCGGCGGCTCTCCAAGGAGGCCTTCGCTCAGCATCCTTTTTCCGTCATCCCCGCGAAAGCGGGGATCCATGCTTCGCAACGACGGTGCGCATGGGAAACGACTGGATCCCCGCCTTCGCGGGGATGACGGTGTTGGAAAGTGCGGGTGCTGGGCAAAGGCCTCGGTAGGTGGACGCAGGGGACTGCAACAGGAGCCCACGCCGCCATGACCGCCGATACCGTCCGCATCACCCGCGCCCTCATCTCCGTGTCCGACAAGACGGGCCTCGTCGCCCTCGGGCAGGCGCTGGCGGCGCGCGGGGTGGAGATCCTGTCCACCGGCGGCTCGGCGCAGCGCCTCGCCGAGGCGGGCGTGCCGGTCAAGGAGGTCTCCGACCACACCGGCTTCCCGGAGATCATGGACGGCCGCGTCAAGACGCTGCACCCGCGCATCCACGGCGGCATCCTGGCCCGCCGCGACACGCACGCCGCCGCCATGCAGCAGCACGACATCCCGCCGATCGACCTTGTGGTGGTCAGCCTCTACCCGTTCGAGGCGACGGTGGCGAAGGGCGCCGGCTTCGAGGACTGCGTCGAAAACATCGACATCGGCGGCCCCGGCATGATCCGCGCCGCCGCCAAGAACCACGACTTCGTCGCCGTGGTCACCGACCCCGAGGACTATGAGGATCTGCTGGGCGAGCTGGAGCGCAACAGCGGCGCCACCACGCTGGCGCTCCGCAAAAAGCTGGCGCAGCGCGCCTACGCCCGCACCGCCGCCTACGACGCCGCCATCTCCGCGTGGTTCGCCGGCCAGCTGGGCGAGACCTTCCCACCGCGCCACGCGATCTCCGGCTCGCTCAGCCAGACGCTGCGCTACGGCGAGAACCCGCACCAGCAGGCGGCCTTCTACGTCACCGGCGAACAGCGCCCGGGTGTCGCCACCGCCATCCAGCTCCAGGGCAAGGAGCTGTCCTACAACAACCTGAACGACACCGACGCCGCCTTTGAACTGGTCGCCGAGTTCGAGCGTCCGGCCGTCGCCATCATCAAGCACGCCAACCCCTGTGGCGTCGCCGAGGGGGCCAACCTGCTGGAGGCCTACAACCTCGCGCTCCGCTGCGACCCGGTCAGCGCCTTCGGCGGCATCATCGCGCTGAACCGCTCCCTCGACGCCGCGACCGCCGAGGAGATTTCCAAGCTGTTCGCCGAGGTGGTGATCGCCCCGGACGCCGACGACGCGGCGCGCACGGTGCTGGCCTCGAAGAAGAACCTGCGCGTGCTGCTGACCAAGGACATGCCGGACCCGGCGGCGCCGGGCATGATGATCAAGGCGCTGTCCGGCGGCTTCCTGCTGCAGAACCGCGACTCGGGCCGCGTTTCCACGGCGGATCTGAAGGTCGTTACCAAGCGCGCGCCGAGCGAGCAGGAGATGCGCGACCTGCTGTTCGCCTTCCGCGTCGCCAAGCACGTGAAGTCGAACGCCATCGTCTACACCAAGGACGGCGCCACCGTGGGCATCGGCGCCGGGCAGATGAGCCGCGTGGACTCGGCCCGCATCGCCGCCATCAAGGCGGCCGAGGCCTCCAAGGCCGCCGGCATCGCCGAGCCGCTGACCAGGGGCTCGGTGGTCGCGTCGGACGCCTTCTTCCCGTTCGCCGACGGCCTGCTGGCGGCGGCCGAGGCCGGCGTGACGGCGGTGATCCAGCCCGGCGGCTCGATCCGCGACAACGACGTGATCGCCGCCGCCGACGAGAAGGGCCTGGCGATGGTCTTCACCGGCATGCGCCACTTCCGGCATTGAGCGATGCGTTGCCCTCCCCCTGCTCCGCAGGGGGAGGGAGGGACCCGCGCGTCGCGCGGGAGGGTGGGGGCTACGGCCTCACCGAACTATCAGGATCTTTGCGGGGGCCGTAGCCCCCACCCAACCCTCCCCCCGCGGAGCGTGGGGAGGGCTTTATCAGCGCCGCCCGAACATCATGCGGCTGAACAGGCTCGCCATGGTCAGCGAGCGCGTCGGCGCCGGGTCGAAGTCGTGGCCGGCGGTGCCGACGGAGTCCGCACCATCCTCCACCGCCGCACGCTCGGACTCGGGCACCAGCTGCACCACCTCGGCGGACGGGGCCTGCTCCGCCTGTGCCTGCGCCGCCGCCATCAGGCGCGCCAGCAGGATCGCCGGGTGGTTCGAGAGGTCGGCGTTCCCCTCGCGGCCGTCGCCGCGGAACAACGCCTCGTTGATGTTGGCGAAAGCCTCGATGTCCTTGATGTGCAACATACGCCGTGCCCTGCGCTGGATGCCCCTGCGGAGGCCCAAAATTCATTGTGCGCCGCAGCATGAGATTTTGCCAGAGAGAATATCCTCTCCGATCTAGGACCTACCATGCGGCGGTTCGCGCACGCCCAGCATCAGCAGGAATCCCAGCGCGAAGAACAGCATGGTCGAGGCCATGCCGGCGCGCTGGCTGGCGAACGCTTCCGTCGCCCAGCCCAGCGCCAGCGGCCCGAAGAAGCCGACCACCCGGCCCGACAGGCCGTAGAGCCCGAACATCTCGCCCTGCATGTGCGGCGGCGAGAGGCGCGCCATCATCGAGCGCCCGGCCGCCTGCGCCGGCCCGAAGAACAGCCCGAGGCCGAGCGCCAGCACCCAGAACCACTGCTTCTCGCTCACCAGCAGCAGGGGCACGCCCGACGCCATCAGCCCGGCGACGCTGACCAGGATGGTGAGCCGCGCGCCGAAGCGGTCGTCGATCCAGGCGAAGCTCACGGCGCCCAGCCCGGCCACCACGTTGAGCGCGATGGCGAACAGCACGATCTCCTCGAAGCTCATGCCGAAGGTGCCGGCGGCGTAGATGCCGCCGAAGGCGGTGATGGTGTTGATGGCGTCGCGGTACAGCGCGCTGGCCACCAGGAAGCGGACGATCTCCTTGTAGCGGCGCACCTCGCGCAACGTGCGGCCCAGCGTCGCCAGCCCCTCGCGCACCGCCTGGGCCAGCGTGCGGCCGGTCGCCGGCTCGTCCGGCACCCAGAGGAACAGCGGTATGGAGAACAGCCCGAACCACGCGGCGACCAGCAGCGCCGTGGCGCGCACGTTCTCCTGGTCGGCGGTGGAGAACAGGCCGAACAGCGGCGCGTCGTTCTTGACGAAGCCGAACAGCGCCACGATCAGGCAGGCCAGCCCGCCGAAGTATCCGGTTCCCCAGCCCCAGCCCGACACGCGGCCGATCATGGCCGGCGGCGCCACGCCGGGCAGGGTGGCGTTGTAGAAGACATTGGCCAGCTCGAACGCGATGGTGCCCAGCCCCACCGCGACCAGCGCCAGCGTCATCGACGAGGGCTGCGGCGTCACCCACCACAGCACCGTGGTGAAGGCGACGGTCAGCGCGGTGAACAGCGCCAGCCACGGCTTGCGCCGCCCGGTGTGGTCGGCGACGGCGCCCAGCACCGGGCTGAGGATGGCGATGGCGAAGCCGGCCAGCGCCATGGTGCGGCTCCACGCTGCGGTGCCCGCCACCTCGTCCTGCGCCACGCCGCGGGTGAAGTAGACGGCGAAGATGAAGGTGGTGATGACCGTGTTGTAGGCCGAGTTCGCCCAGTCATACAGGCACCACGCGGCAACCGCGCGCCGGTCGATGGTCATTCGGCGGCCGGCGGCACGGCGGCGATGCGCGTGGGGATCAGGGCGTTGATGGTGGCCCGCTGTTCGTCCAGCCGCCCGTCGATGCGCGACAGCAGTTGCAGGACCTGGGTGAGCGTGGCCTTGAGATCGGCCTGTCCGCTCTTCAGCTCAGCAAGCTCCTGCTCGATGCGTTGCAGGCGGCTGTCCGTTTCCATCGCAAGGCTCCCGGTCGTCGCAGCCATACTACCCGAAGGAGCGGCTCAGGACAAACAGGGCGCTCGTTACCTCTCCGGCTTCCATGGTTCCGCGATCTCCTCGCGGTCGGCGGAGGGGCGCTTCCTCGGTGAGTCCTCGGCCGGCTTGACGTGGTCGGCGGCCTCGCGCAGGTGGCGTTCGATGGCGCTGTCGGGCACCTGGATGCCGGAACCGGGGCCGCGCACCGGCTCCTGGGGTTTGGGCTGGTCGGTCATGTCGTCCTCGCTCTTGCGTTGCCCGTCATGAGAGCAACAGCGCACGGGCGGCGGGGTTTCAGGCGAGGACGGCTTCGGCGGGCGCCGTGGCCGGGAAGCGCAGGGTGAAGCAGGTGCCGCCGCCCTCGGCGGCGTCCAGGCGGATGCTGCCGCCCAGCTTGGCGGTCACCAGGTTGAAGACGATGTGCAGGCCGAGGCCCGTGCTGCCGGCGCCGCGGCGGGTGGTGAAGAACGGGTCGAAGACCTTGGCGCGGTGCTCCTCCGGGATGCCGCGGCCGTCGTCGGTGTAGGTCAGCTCGACCCAGCCGAGCTGCGGGCGGGTGACGGACAGCCGCATCACCCCCGTCCGCCCCGGCGGGTAGGCGTGCGTCACCGAGTTGACCACCAGGTTGGTGACGATCTGCGCCAGCACGCCGGGGTAGCCGTCCACCTCGATGCCGTCCGGGCAGTCCAGCTCGATGCGGTGGCCGGGCTTCTTCCAGGTCGGCGACAGGCTGAAGACGATCTCGTCCAGCCGCGGCTTCAGCGTGAAGCGGCGGCGGTCGTCGCTGGTCTGGTCCACCGCCACCTGCTTGAAGCTCTGCACCAGCTCCGCCGCGCGGGCGATGTTGGAGGTGAGCAGCGAGGAGATCTCCTCGGCGTCGGTGACGAACTGCTGGAACTCCGAGCGCTTGAGCGTGCCGCCGCCCGCCGCGGCCTTGATGCGCTCGGTCTCGCCGGCCAGGAAGCTGGCGCCGGTCAGCGCCACGCCGAGCGGCGAGTTGATCTCGTGCGCCACGCCGGCCACCAGCTGCCCCAGCGAGGCCAGCTTCTCCGACTGCACCAGCTGGGTCTGCGCGGCGACCAGCTGCTCGTTGGCGGCGCGCAGCTCGCGCTCGCGCCGGCGGTCCTCGGTGACGTCCAGGTAGACGCGCACCATGCCGCCGTCCGGCATGACGTTGCGGCGCACCTGGATGATGCGCCCGCTGCTCAGGTCCATCTCCTCCGGCCCCGCCTCGAAGGCGAAGGGCAGGTCGGCGCGCACCGTGCCCTCGGCCACCAGCGCCGCCAGCATGTCCTCGTAGCGCAGCCCCTCGCGGAAGGCGAGGGAGGGGAAGATCGCCTCGGCCCGGCGGTTCCACACGCGCAGCCGGTGGTCGGCGTCGAACACCGCCAGCGCGTCGCTCATGCTGGCCAGCGTCGCCTGCAGGCGCTGCGACTGGGTGCGCAGCTCGCGCGTGCGCTCGGCCACCTGGAACTCCAGCTCGCGGGTCAGCGCGTTCAGCTCGTCGTAGAGGCGGGCGTTCTCCAGTGCTGCGGCGATCTGCGCCGCCAGCAGCCGCGGCGCCTCCAGCCGCTCGGCGACGAAGGCGGCGCGCGTCAGGTCGTTCTCCAGGTACAGCACGCCCACCAGCGCCCCCTGGCGCAGCAGCGGCAGGCACAGCACGGAGCGCGTCGCGTGCGCGCCGACGTACGCGTCCCCGGCGAAGCGCGGGTCCTCGGCGGCGTCGGCCAGCACCAGCGGCTCGCGCGTGCGCGTCACGTAGGCGACCAGCGAGGCCGGCGCGCGCGCCTCCGCCGAGGTCTCCAGCGGCTCGGGCGCCAGGGCGCGGTACGCGGCGCGCTCGGCGTCGCCCTCGGCGGCGACGTGCAGGGTTCCCTCGGCGTCACCCGTCAGCAGCACGCCGCGCACCGCCCCGGCGGTCTCCAGCACCGTGCGCATCAGCGTGCCGAGCAGCGCGTCGCGGCGGATCTCGCCGGAGATCGCCTCGGCCGCACGCAGGATCGCCGCCACGTCCAGCCCGCCGGCGTCGCGCACGGTGGACGTCGTGGTGTAGGTGCCCGACAGCGGCCCGGCGCCCGGCCAGACGCGCAGCAGGGCGGGGTGGCGGCGTTCCAGCTCGCGCACCTTGGCGGTGGCGCCCCAGCGCTCGTAGCCGTCGCGCGCCTGCGCCCGGTAGGCCAGCGCCGGAGTGTCGCGCCCGCGCTCCTCGTAGAAGGCGGCGGCGCGCTCGTTGGCGATGGCCTCCTCGCCGACGAAGCCGTTCTCGCGGGCGGCGGCGATGGCGGCGTCGTAGGCGCGCTCGGCCGCCGTCACGCGGCCGCGCCGGCGCAGGTGCTCGGCGTCCAGCAGCAGCAGGCGGTGGCGGTGGTTGCGCGGCCCGAGCGCCGCCAGCGTGCGGAAGCGGCGCCGCGCGTGCCGGAGGCGCGCCGGGTCGGCCAGCGCCATCAGCAGCAGCGCCAGCGGGTAGCCGCTGGTGGCGCGGATCTGGTCGAGGTGGCGGGTCAGCGCCGTGGCGATCTGGGCGGCGTCGGGTGTGCCGAAGACCACCGCCAGGTGCAGCTTCATCAGGTGCACGTTGGCCAGCATCAGGACGTTGCGGGTGGCCTCCATCTCGGCCAGCGTGGCGTCCTCGTCCATGTGCGCGCCGTGCAGGCGCGAGGGCTGCGCCGAGCCCTCCTGCAGGATGGCCGTCGCCTGCTCGAACAGGGTGAGAACCTTCGCCTGCAAGGTGTTGCCGATGCGCTGGAGCAGGCGCTTCACCTCGGCGGTGTCCTCCGCGAAGTCGGGCAGCCGCTCCCCCGTCAGCCAGCCGCAGCGCAGCCATTGCAGCAGGTGGTAGCCGGCGCCGTCGCGGTCGCCGACGGCCAGCGCCTGCTCGTAGGCGGCGCGGAAGCGCGGGCGCAGCGCCGGGATCGGCTCCCCCCAGTGCCAGCCGAAGGCGAGGAAGCCGAACACCACCCGCGGCGTGACGCCGAAGCCCTCGGCCGCCAGCACCTCGTCCACGCAGGGGCTGTGCTTCACCGCGTCGCGCCACGCCCCGGCGAAGCTGCACAGCGTCACCCAGGCCGACAGCGCCACCACCCGCATCGCCGGGTCGCCGGAGCGCAGCGCCAGCTCCACCGCGCGGAAGGCGATGGGCACCGCCATGTCCTTGCGGGCGTACAGCACGCCGCCGAACACCACGAACACCAGCCGTGCCAGCGCCTTGAGGTCGGCGCCGCCGTAAGCCGAGGGCTGGGGCACCGGCGGGTGGGCCAGCATCAGCCGCCCGCGCAGCAGCGTCGCCACGGCGGCCAGCCTGCCGCCGCGCTCCGGCAGCGTGACGCCCAGCGAGCGCAGCGCCGCCAGCCCGGCCTCCGTCGCCTCGGCGACCTCGCCGCGGGCGACCAGGGCGGTGACGCGGATCAGGTGGGCGCGGATCGTCTCGCGCGGGGCGCGGGCGTGCGCCAGGGCGGCGGCGCACAGCCGCCCCATCAGCGCCGCCTCGCCGCACATGCCGGCGGCGTCGGCGGTCTCCTCGTGCAGCGCCAGGGCCAGCGCGTGGTCCACCGTCCACGGGTCGTCGCCGAGCAGCGCCAGCCCGGCGCGCCCGTAGCCGAACGCCGGCTCCGACGCGCCGGACGCCAGGGCGCGGCGCGCGGCGGCGAGGTTCAGCGCGGCGATGCGCTGCCGCTCCCCGGCATCGCCGATCAGCGCGTGTGCGCGGTTCAGGTGGTCGAGGATGTCGAACAGGTCCTCCGAGCGCTCGGCGTCCGGGGTGCCGGACAGCAGCCGGCGGCCGGTGCGCAGGTGCACGGCGGCGCGCTCGCCTTCGGGGATTAGCGAATAGGCGGCCTGCTGCACCCGGTCGTGCAGGAAGCGGTAGCGCACCCGCGGCCCGGCATCGACGGTGCGGTAGGCGCCGTCCAGCGGCAGCACCAGCCCCTCGCGCAGCGCCGGCACCAGCGCCGCGGCCAGCTCGGCCGCCGGGGCGTCGCCGGCGGCGGCGAGGTCGGCCAGCTCGAACCGGCCGCCGACGCAGGCGGCGATGCTCAGCGCCGCGCGCGTCGCCGGTTCGAGGCGGCGGATCTTCTCGACCATCAGGTCGACCACGTTGTCGGTGCTGTCGCGCTGGGCGATGCGCGCGGCGTCCCAGGTCCACAGCCCCGGCGCCCGGTCGAAGGCGATCAGCCCCTCCTCGTGCATCGCCAGCAGGAACTGGCCGAGGAAGAACGGGTTGCCCTGCGTCTTGGCGCGGCACAGCGCCGCCAGCTCGTCCACGCGCGCGTCGTCGCGGCGCGTCGTCTCCGCCACCAGCCGGCGCACGTCGGTGGCGGTCAGCGGCCCGACGCGCAGCCGCTCCACCGGGCAGCCGCCGTCCTTCAGCCGCGTCGCCAGCGCGAGCGCCGGGGCGGCCTCGCCGTCGTCGTCGCGGCAGGCGCCGATGACCAGCAGGTGCTTCATGTCCGGGTCGGCGATCAGCTTCTCCAGCAGCGCCAGCGACGGCCGATCGGCCCATTGCAGGTCGTCGAGGAACAGCACCAACGGCCGCTCCGGCCCGGTCAGCGCCGCCACGAGGTTCTGGAAGGTCAGCTGGAAGCGGAACTCCGCCTCGCTGGGCGCCAGCTCCGGCACCGGCGGCTGTTCGCCCAGCAGCAGCGCGAAGGCGGGGATCAGCTCGGTCACCACGGCGCCGTTGGAGCCGACGGCGCGGCGCACCGCGTCCTTGCGCTCGGCCAGCTCCGTCTCGCTGCCGGCCAGCAGCTGGCGCGCCAGCGCGTCGAAGGCCTGGATGACGGCGGAGTAGGGGATGGTGCGCTTGATCTGGTCGAACTTGCCCTCGACGAAGAAGCCGCGCAGCGCGGTCATCGGCTTCTGCACCTCGCGCACCAGCGCCGACTTGCCGATGCCGGCCGGCCCGGCGATCAGCAGCAGCTCGGCCCGGCCCTCCACCACCCGGCCGAAGCTGGACAGCAGCGCCGCCACCTCCGCCTCGCGGCCGTACAGCGTCTCCGGGACGGCGAAGCGCTCCGAGCGGTCGTGGCGGCCGAGGGCCAGCTTCGGCTGCTCGCCCGCCTCCAGCGCCGCGGCGCAGGCCTCCAGGTCGGCGATCAGGCCGGCGGCGCTCTGGTAGCGGGCCTCCGGGTCCTTGGCCAGCAGCTTCATGACGATCGCCGAGACCGCGGTCGGCACGCCGTACTCCAGCGCGTGCGGGGTGGGCGGGGTGCGGGCGATGTGGCCGTGCACGACGCCCAGCGGGTCGGCGTCGCCGAACGGCGGCCGGCCGGTCAGCAGCCGGTACAGCGTGGCGCCCAGCCCGTAGAAGTCGGCCCGCCAGTCCACCGAGCGGTTCATCCGCCCGGTCTGCTCCGGCGCCATGTAGGCGACCGTGCCCTCCAGCGTGCGCACGTCGGCGGGGGCGGCGGATTCGCGGGCCAGCTCGGCGGCGATGCCGAAGTCGATCAGCTCCACCGTGCCGGTGGCCTGGTTCCAGACGATGTTGGCCGGTGTGACGTCCTTGTGGATCATGCCGGCGGCGTGCACGCGCCCCAGCGCCGCGGCCACCGCGATGCCGATGCGCAGCGTCTCCGGCACGCCCAGGCGGCCGTCCTCCAGCAGCCGGTCGAGGCTGACGCCGCCGCTGTCCGGCATCACCAGGATCAGTCCCTCGGGCGAATCCTCGACGCCGTCCACCGCGACGATGCCAGGGCCGGCGAGGCGGCGGGCGATCTCGGCCTCGCGGCGGAAGTGCGGCACGTCGGCGGTGCCGGGGCGCGGGCGTTCCAGGCGCTTCAGCACGACGGAGGCGCCGTCCCCGGTGCGGCGGGCGCGCAGCACCGTCACCAGCGTGCCGCGATAGAGCACGTCCTGCACCTGGAAACCCGCCGCCATCATCGCCCCATATCACCGGGCTCTGCGTCCCGGACTGCGAACACGACTATACAGGGGCAATCGGGGGTTGGAACAGGGGGCTGGTGTGACCGGTCCTGCCGGCGGCGCATGATCACGTCCAGTGAGCGCCGCCGGCCGCATCAGTCCGCGATGGGGCGCAGCAGCAGGCGGATCTCGTCGCCGTGCGTGGTCTTGCGGACGCACTCCCAGGCGCGCTCCTCCAACTCGGGGTAGAGCAGCATCGGGTCGCGGTCGTGGTGCACGACGATCTCCTGCGCCGCACCGGCCTCGATCAGGCGCAGCACGGCGGTCATCGGGCCGGGCGGGACGAGGCCGCGCACCTCGATGTGCACGACGTCGCCCTCGCGCCACGTCTCGCCCGGCTTGCGCAGGGTGGGCAGGCCGATCTCCGAATCGTCGGGCGGGCCGCCGTCGCGGTGGAAGCAGATGCGCCAGTGCCCCGGCCCGGCCGGGCGGCCCTGCGACATCAGGCCCTTGCCGGCCAGCACGCGGCGCAGCGGTGCCGGGTCGAACGGCGCCTCCAGGATCAGGTAGCCGCCGGGCGGCACCGCGTCGGCCGCCTGCACGACCGCGGCGAACGGGTCGCGCCCCTCGGCCAGCATCGGGCGGACGTCCACGGTGGCGGCGCCGGTCCGCTCGGCCTGCGCGAACCAGTCGTTGGCGGCCGGCGGGGCTGCCGGCGCGGGCGGCGCGGCAGGCGCGGCGCCGGCCAGGTCCAGCAGCCGCTCCACCGGCACCCCGGCGATGGCCGCGGCGTCGGCGAGGTGGATGCGCCCGGCCGGCACGTTGCCGGAGTCGAGCAGCCGGCTCAGCGCGTTGTCGGGGCCGAGGCCCTCGGCGAGGCGGTCGGCGAGGGCGGGGTCGGCGCGCAGCGCCTGGGCGAGGGAGGTGTCGGCGGTCAGCGTCGTCATGGGGCCTCAGGGCAGCCAGTAGAGCGGGTCCACCCCGAACACCAGGGGATGGGCGTGGAGGATGGCGGCGTACAGCGCCAGCCCGCCGAGCACCCGCCCGACCCCGATCTCGCCCAAGACGAGGCGCTGGCGGCCGAACAGGATGGCGGCGAACGGCACGGCGCCGGTCCCGGCGCGGAAGGCGGCGGCCTTGGGCGCCGGGGAGCGGCGCAGCACCCAGTCGTTCTTGACCATGGCGAACAGCGCGATGGCGGCCATGGTCGCGAACAGGATGACGCGCCGCGCGTCGCCGGTCGCCTGCAGGTGCAGCAGCGCCCACAGCAGCAGCCCCATGGAGCCGGGGAAGCGGGTGATGCGGTAGATGCCGGCGGCCGGGCGGGGCGCCGCCGGTTCGCCGAACCTGGTCGTCACCCGCGCCACCATCAGGATGAAGGCGACGGGCATCAGCGCGACGGCCAGCTTGGCGGCGCCGTCGGCGGGGAAGAACAGGTGGCCGGCGGTGTCGGCCCCGCGGTAGGCCAGCACGAACAGCGTCAGCGTCGTGATGGACAGCAGCGAGTGCAGCGTCATGAAGCCCGGCCGCCCCAGCCGCCCGAGCAGCGCCGGCCGCACCCCCGGCCAGGAGGGCACGGCGTGGCTGAGGAACAGCAGAACGGCGGAGGCGAGGTACAGGAGGGTCGGCATCGGTCAATCTCCGTCCGCACTGTACAGCATGGAACCGGGGTGGCGCGTCTTGATGATGGTCAAGTTGGCCGGCAGCGAACGGAACCGGCGGCCTTGCCCGGGGGTTCCCCCTCGGGCAGCCGTAAAAGCCCCTCTCCCCTCGCGGGAGAGGGGCTTTTTGGGAGCGCGCATGACCGAATGGGTCACCGGAATCGTGGCGGAGCTTGGTTACGGGGGGATCTTCCTCTTGCTGGTGCTCGCCCGCGTCGTGCCGCCGGTGCCGGCGGAGACGGTGATCCCGCTGGCTGGCATGGGGGCGGCGACCGGGTCGTTCAGCCTCGCCGGGGTGATCCTGGCCGGCGGGCTCGGCTCGGCGGTGGGCGAGCTGTTCTGGTACCTGCCGAGCCGCCTGCTCGGGCGTGAGCGCTTCGTCGCCTTCCTGCACCGGCACGGCCGCTGGATCACTGTGAAGCCGGAGCAGGTGGAGCGGGCGACCGACTGGTTCGCCCGGCGCGGCGGCATCGCCGTGCTGCTGTGCCAGCCGCTGCCGGGGCTGCGCACGCTGATCTCGATCCCGGCCGGGGCGTGCGGGCTGCCGCCGGCGCCGTTCTTCCTGTACGCCGTGGCGGGCTCGTGCGTGCAGGTGTCGGCCCTGGCGGTGACCGGGTACCTGGTGCGCTCGGGCTTTCCGCAGCTGGCCGACTGTGTGGTGCCGGCGGCGCTGGCCATGGTGGCGGCGGTGCTGGTCGGCTACGTGGTCCGCGTCGTCCGGCACCGGGGGAGTGCTTGAGGAACATTCGCCCGACCCAGGGCGTTGCTGGGGCGCGTTGTTCGGCCGTTCCGTCGAGAAGGAAGCCCCGCCATGACCCGCGCTGCGTTCGCCGCCGCCCTGATGTCGTTCGGTCTCGTCGCCTGTGTGAACGACATTCCCCCGCCCACCGCGCAGATGGGCGCCTCCAGCCAGGCCATCCTGACCGCCGAGCGCGCCGGCGCCGCCGTGTACGCGCCGGTCGAGCTGCAGACTGCGCGCGCCAAGATGGCCGCGGCCGACGCGGCGATGCGCGCCGACAGCCGGACCGAGGCGCGCCGCCTCGCCGAGGAGGCGCAGGCCGCCGCCGACCTCGCCACCACCAAGACGCAGACCGCGATGGCCCAGGGCTCGCTGCCGGTGCCGCTGGCCGGCAGCTCGACCACCGTCACCACCACGGTGCCCGGCGCGCCGCAGGCCTACGGCGGTCCGACCTCGTGGAGTCCGCAGGGGGGCCAGCCGAGCGGTTCCACCACCACCACCACGGTCACCGGTCCGATGCCGGCGTGGACGCCCGACAGCACCACCTCGGTCGGGGCGGGCAAGAGCGTCAGCGTCGGCGTGCCGCGCTGACGGTGCTTCAGGCGGCGGCCGGCGCGCCGTGGTAGTGGCGCCACATCGCCTGGAACGCCGGCTGCCGCACCAGCAGCTCGTCCGGCGTGCCGGCGTCGACGCGCCGCCCGTCCGCCATCAGCACCACCCGGTCGAAGTGCTTGAGAAGGTGCAGCCGGTGCACCGCCGAGACGACGCAGGCGTCCGGGAACTCGTCCAGCAGGCCGCGGTAGACCGTCAGCTCGGTGGACGGGTCCATGCTGCTGGTCGGTTCGTCCAGCATGATCAGGCTGGAGGCGCGTGAGGCCAGGATGCCGCGCGCCAGCGCGAGGCGCTGCTTCTGCCCGCCCGACAGGTTCAGCCCGCGCTCGCTGATCACCGTGTCGAGGCCGGCCGGCAGCCGCTCGACCACCGGCAGCAGCTGCGCCAGCCGGCAGGCGCGCAGCACCTCCGGCTCGGGGTAGTCGATGCCCATGGTGATGTTCTGGCGGATGCTGCTCTCGAAGATCTCCGGATCCTGCGGCACCAGCGTGGCGATGCCGCCGAGGTCGCGCAGGTCGGGGCGCCCGGCGCCGTCCACGGCGATGTCGACGCGCTCCGCCTCGTAGAGGCCGGACAGCACGCGCAGCAGCGTGCTCTTGCCCGACCCGCTCTCGCCGACCAGCGCCACCCGCTCGCCGCGCACCAGATCCAGCTCCACGCCGGACAGCGCGGCGCGGGCGCCGTAGCGGAACTCCAGGCCGCGCACCGCGACGACGCGCCAGTCCTCGGGCAGCGGGGCGGCCCCGGCGCCGGGGCGCGGCTGGGCGTCGAGGATGGCGTCGGCGCCGGCCACGTCGGCGGTGTGGCGCACCAGCTCCTGCCAGTGCGTCGCCATGGAGCCGACGACGGTGCCGACCTGCTGGGCGTACTGGTGCACCATCACCGCGGTGCCCAACGGCACCACGCCGCCCTCGCGCCACGCCAGCCACGCGTACAGCACCACCAGCCCGGTGCGCAGCGCGTTGTTGGCGAGGTCGATGGCGCACCACTTCGCCTCGTTGACCACCACGTGGCGGCGCAGCGGCACGAACACCGCGGCCAGCCGCTCGCCGACGACGCGCCGCGTCGCCGCCTGCAGGCGCAGCGTCAGCACCGTGGCGATGTTGCCCAGGCAGTCCACCAACTCGGCCACGTAGCGGCGCTCGGCGCGGTTCTCCTGCTCCAGCAGGCGGACCATGGTGCCGTCGAAGCGCACCAGCACCGCCACCACCGTGGCGTAGCCGGCCAGCGCCACCGCGCCCGTCGCCGTGGAGACGACGAACAGCGCGACGATCGGCCCGACCACCGAGACGACGTTCTGCAGATAGACGAACTGGTGCTGGGCGAAGCCGAACAGCGCGGACGTCGCCTTGCCCATGCGCTGGATCGTCTCGCCGGAGTGGTGGCGCTCGTGCCAGCCGAGCGGCAGCGCGGTCAGGCGGGCGTACAGCGCGTCGGCGAAGCGGGCGCGGGCGCGCACGGCGACGAAGCGCTCGATCACCCGCCCCGGCCCGTGCAGCGCCCAGGCCAGCACCGCCGCGCCCAGCGTCGCCGCCATATAGCCGCCGGCGGTGCGCAGATCCTGCGCGGCGGCATCCTGCAGCGCGTTCACCGCCTCGCCGAAGAACCAGGGGATGGCGAGGCGCACGACCTGCGCCACGAACAGCAGCGCCAGGAACGTCGCCAGCAGGCCGCGCGCGCCGGCCGTGTGGCGCCAGAACGTCGCGTAGAGCCGGGCGATGCCGCCGAGCTTGGGGGTGCTCATGTCGGGGTCCGGGGGGATGCGTGGGGTACGGCCGCGCAGGCTAGGCCGCGGCGGTTAAGCGGCCTTTACCGCGACGGTGCCGGACCGGTGTCAATTTTCGGGCGCGGGGAGGAGTTTCGAGTCGCGGCGGCACGTTTCGCGGCCTTGGGTGTTTATCCGGTGACGGATGGCGGCGCAGCCCCCTTGGCGCGCGGCCTCCGACCGCGGCACGGCCGCGGCATGTCTGAAAACAGGGATCGGAGAGAGAGGATGCGTAAGTTTCTGATCGGTACCGTCGCCGCGCTGGCGCTGGTGACCGGGACGGCCATGGCTCAAGATGCGAGCGGCGGTGCCGGAGGGACTGGCGGTGCGGGCGCGTCGTCCGGCGCGACCGGCAACACGGGCGGCGGCAGCACCGATATGAACACCACCGCGCCGCGCGCCGGCAAGTCCACGATGACGCCGGGCACGGCGGGCGTCACCACCGACCGCAACTGGTCGGCCGGCAACCCGGGCGGCACCACCGCCGGCTCGGGCGCGTCGGGTGCCTACACCGAGCGCGGCACCGCGAAGAACCCCGGCGAGCTGTCGACCAGCGGCTCGCCGGATGGCCGCAGCGACGCGACCGCGCCGGGCCAGGGCCGCGAGTACGACACGCTGAAGAAGGGCAGCGCCGGCTCCAGCGGCGACCGCGCGGTCAGCGGCTCGACGACCACCAAGTCGGCGCAGACCAAGCCCAGCCGTTCGCCGCAGGCCGCCCAGCGCGCCACCGGCACGCACTGCCCGCCGGGCACGCCGGACTGCCGTCCGGGCGCGGGCCCGAAGTAAGGGCTGCAGTGCACGCACGGGCGCGTCCGGAGCCATCCCTCCGGACGCGCCCGTCGCGTTTTTGCGGATAAGGAAAGAACCTCAAGCCGCCAGCAGCTCGAACACCGGGCGGCCCCTGGCGGCCTCGACCAGGGTGCGGAACAGGTTCTGCTGGCGCGGGTCGGCGACCAGGTACTCCGGGTGCCACTGCACGCCGACCAGGAAGCGTGCCCCCTCCGCCTCGATGCCCTGGACGACGCCCGAGCGCTCGCGCGCGACCACGCTGATGGCTTCGCCCAGCCGGTTCACCGCCTGATGGTGCAGCGCGTTCACCCGGCATTCCGAGATGCCGAGGATGCGGTACAGCCCGCTGTCCGGCACGATGGAGACGCGCTTGCGCGGCAGCACGGTGCGCAGCCGCGGCGCCTCCTCGTAGACCTCGTGGATGTCCACGTGCAGCGAGCCGCCGCGGTGCACGTTGATCATCTGCGAGCCGCGGCAGATCCCCAGAACCGGCATGCCG
The DNA here is from genome assembly GCF_003116015.1 of Azospirillum sp. TSO22-1. Classification (GTDB taxonomy): domain Bacteria; phylum Pseudomonadota; class Alphaproteobacteria; order Azospirillales; family Azospirillaceae; genus Azospirillum. Next base: position 6,949 of record NZ_LGQZ01000026.1, on the reverse strand, counting down.
CGCGCCTCGGCGACGTCGAGCGCCTGCAGCTCCAGCCGGTCGCGCTCCGGGTCGATGCGGATCTTCGGCTGCGCGGCCTCGCCGTACAGCGCGGTGTCGATGTCGTCGCCGCCGCCGACCACCAGCCCGTCGAGCTGGTCGATGGGGAACGGCTCCAGGCTGGTGATGCGCACCGAGCGGCCGCCGGCCCGCCACACCGCCATGCGGTTGGCCCAGGAGCTGATGCGCGCGCCGCGCGCCGAGGCGGTGATGCCGATGAGCGGCCGGGCCATGCGGCAATCCCTCAGCCGGCCAGCCGCTGGCCGGCCTCGGACGCCCAGTCGTCCAGCTTCCGGCGCGCGGCGTAGTCGCGGAACGCGGTGCCCAGCGCGTCCAGCCGCGCGCGGTCGGCGGCCAGCTCCTCCACCGCCACCCAGCGGTTCCAGTCCTGCGCCAGCGACCAGCCGGGCTCGCCGACGCGCGCGTTGGGCAGGCGGTAGTGGAAGGTCGGCCGGGGCCGGACGTGCGGATCCCTGATCCTGGCGGACAGCGCCTCGGGGTCGAGGTGGGCGAACAGCGGGAACAGGTCCAGCTCGCGGTTGCGGGTCGGGTTGGCGTCCAGGTAGTCGGCGACCAGCGTGTCCATGTCCGGCCGGTAGGCGGGATCGACGACCTTGGCCGCGTACGGCACCGGAAAGGCGGCGATGAAGCCGGTGATGCGCCGGGTCGGGTCGATGCGGATCTGCGCGCGCAGCCACGGCGCCAGGATCAGGAAGGCCTTCAGGTGGTCGACCACGTAGCCGGCGTCGGCCGCCGCCACCTCCGGGTTGAAGTGCAGGCCGAAGGCGAACAGCGGGCTCGCCCCGGTGCCGGCGGCACCGCGCTCGCGCAGGCCGTCGACCAGCGCCTCCAGCTCCGGCAGCCGCTCGAACGGCACCGGCGGGGCGGCGATCTCGAAGGGCATGACCAGGCTGCCGATGCTGCCCCACAGCGGCCGCAACCTCTCCAGGAGGGCGTCCAGCGCGCCGGGCTCGCCCTCGGTTTTCGGCGGGTGGGCGGAGCGCATGTCCAGCTCCACCGTGAAGTCGCCCAGCCGCGTGCCGCGCACGCGGCAGCGGTGCGGGTTCTCCATGGCGATCTCGCCGCCGTAGAGGTCGCGGACGAGGCGGGCGGCGCTCGGCGCGTCGAGGTCGGCGAATTCCAGCTCGACTCCGACGCGGCGGGGCGAGCCGTCGGGTGCCGTCAGGCGCGGGGGCATCAACAGGGAGGTGGTCATGACCTCGGAACAACACCGGCCTTGCGGTCGCGGTTCCGCATCCGCCATCGCACGTTGCCTCGTGTTCTCGCCTTGCGGGGTAATCCAAATGCGCTGCTTCTTGCAATTAAAGCGTTTTCGTTAAGAAAATCAGATGTATTGGTCTGCAGGTGTCTCTGCTGGATTTTCAGAATGGATTGGATGAATACATAATACGTCAAATTTAGCCGCAGCAGATTAACGGTGATTTAACCATGTTCGTTTAGGACGAGCAGCGTCCGGCGAAGTGCGGAAGGCCCTCTTCGCCCCTGGAGAACGCCGCCCGATGTCGCTTCTCGCCCGCCTCTTCGTCCTGGTGCTCATTGCGGTTCTGCCGGCGATCGGCATCCAGGCCTACAGCGTCGTCCGCCTGCGGGCGGAGCGGGCGCAGGAGGTGAGCGCCGAGGCCGTGCGCCTGATGCAGCTCGTCGAGGGCGAGCAGGAGCGCCTGTTCGAGGGCGTGCGCCAGCTCGCCATCGCGGTGGCGGAGGCCAGCTTCGTGCGCACCGACGAATACCTGCGGTGCGAGCAGTACCTGATCCGCCTGTCGCGCCGTGCCCTCGACCGCCAGACGGTGAGCGTCACCGACACTGCGGGCAAGGTGCTGTGCAGCGGCGCGCCGGAGATGACCGGACGCTCGCTGGCAGGCCTGCCGGTGCTGAAGCGCGCCATGGACGAGGGCCGCTTCACCCCCGGCGAGTGGATGGAGTGGCCGCTGGATGGCGAGCCGGTGCTGTCCTTCGGCATGCCTTACGTCGACGGCAACGGGGAGATCGGCGGGGCCGTGCTGGTGACGCTGGATCTGCGCTGGCTGGCCGACAGCCTGGCCGGGCGGCGGCTGTCCGGCGACGTGCGGCTGACGCTGGCCGACCGCAACGGCACGGTGCTGGTGCAGGCGCCGGACACCGGGCGGCTTGGTGGAAGCCCGCTGCCCGAGGCGTTGCGTCCGCTGCTGCGCGCCAATGATCCCGGTGTGGCGGAGGTGGCGGACGCCGACGGCACCACGCGGGTGGTCGCCCATTCACCGGTGCGCGACGGCGTGCACGACCTGTTCGTCGCCGTCGCCATCGACCGCGACGCCGCCATGGCGCGCATCGACCGCACCACGGTCGAAGGCGTGGTGATGACGGTGGTCGGGCTGGTCATCGCCATGCTGGCGGCGTGGGGCGGCGGCACGCTGTTCGTCCGCCGGCCGGTGGCGGCGCTGATGCGCGCCGTGCAGGGCTGGCGCGACGGCCATTCCGCCGGCCGCGCCGACCTGCGCGACGGCGGATCGGAGCTCGGCCAGCTGGGCCGCGCCTTCGACGACATGGCCGAGGCGCTGGAGGCCCGCGAGACCGCGCTGCGCGGCAACGAGCGGCACCTGCGCGCCGTGCTCGACGGGCTGCCGGTGTTCATCGCGGTGCTGAAGCCGGACGGCGCCGTCCTGCACGTCAACCGGGCGGCGCTGTCCGCCGGCGGGCTGACCGCGGACGAGGTCGTCGGCCGCCCGCTCGACCGCATCCGCTGCTGGGCCGAGGACCGCCCGGTGCAGGTGCGCCTGCGCGCCGCCATCGACGCCGCCGCGGCCGGCATGCCGTCGCGGTTCGACAGCGCGGTGCGGCTGCCCGGCGGCCGGACGGTGACGGTGGACATCACGCTGACGCCGATGCGGTCCGCCGACGGCCGGGTCGAGCACCTGATCGCCTCGGGCATCGACATCACCGAGCGCAAGCGCACGGAGGCGGCGCTGCGCACCACCGAGGAGCGCTTCCGCACAGCGCTGACCAACTCCGGCGCCGTGGTGTTCAGCATGGACCGCGACCTGCGCTACACCTGGATCGCCAACCCGGTGCTGCTGGAGCCGGAGCGCATCATCGGCCGCACCGACGACACCATCTTCGACCGCCCGGAGGACACCGCGGCGCTCACCGCCATCAAGCGCCGGGTGGTCGAGACCGGCGAGCCGGCCCGCAAGGAGGTGCGCATCTGCCTGCACGGCCGCGACATGGTGTTCGACCTGGTCGTCGATCCGACCCGCGACGCGTCGGGCGCCGTCGTCGGCGTCACCTGCTCGGCTTTCGACGTCACCGAGCGGCATCGCGACGCCGAGGCGCTGCGCCAGGCGCGCGTGGCGGCCGAGCAGGCCAACGAGGCCAAGTCGAAGTTCCTCGCCGCCGCCAGCCACGACCTGCGGCAGCCGGTGCAGTCGCTGTTCCTGTTCGCCGCGGCGCTGGGCGAGCGGCTGAAGGGCCATCCGACGCTGCCGCTGCTCGACAACATGCGGCAGTCGCTGGACACGCTGAAGACGCTGCTGGACAGCCTGCTCGACATGGCGCGGCTGGAGTCCGGCCGGATCAGCGCGGTGCCGGTGCGGCTGCGCCTGGACGACGTGATCGGCAAGCTGGCCGCCGAATACGGGCCGCGCGCCCGGCAGAAGGGGCTGGAGCTGCGCGTGGTGCGCAGCGGCGCCTGGGTGACCAGCGACCCGGCGCTGCTGGACCGCATCCTGCGCAACCTCATCGAGAACGCGCTGAAGTACACGCGTTCGGGCCGCGTCCTGCTCGGCGCCCGGCGCGCCGGCGGCACCGTGCGGCTGGAGGTGTGGGACACCGGCATCGGCATCCCCGCCGACAAGATCGACGCGATCTTCGAGGAGTTCACCCAGGTGAACGACACCCGGACCGAGCGCGGCCTCGGCCTCGGCCTTGCCATCGTGCAGCGGCTGGCGCGGCTGCTGGAGCACCGGGTGACGGTGCGCTCGGTGGCCGGGCGCGGCTCGGTCTTCGCGGTCGAGCTGCCGCGCGCCGGCGCGCCGGCGCCGACGGTGGACCTCGGCCGCCCGGCCAACGACGCGCCCGTGCAGGACCCGGCGAAGGACGTCGTGCTGGTGATCGACGATGAGGCGATCATCCTGCTCGGCCTCAAGGCGATGCTGGAGGGCTGGGGCTACGACGTGCTGGCGGCGCGGTCGGGCGACCAGGCGCTGTCGCTGCTGGAGAAGGACGGCCGGCGCCCGCGCCTGCTGCTGTCGGACTACCAGCTCCAGCACGGCCGCACCGGACCGGAGGCGCTGAGCGCCATCCAGGAGCGCGTCGGCCATGACGTCCCCGGCGTCATCCTGACCGGCGACGCCTCGCCCGAGCGGCTTGCCGAGGCGGAGCGCAACGGCTACCGCCTGCTGCACAAGCCGGTGCTGCCCAGCGAGCTGCGCCAGGTGGTCGGCGGGGCGTGAGGACGGCGGGTCCCTACGCCACCAGCCGCAGTGCCCAGTACGCCAGCGCGCCGGTCAGGCCGGCCGCCGGGATGGTGATGATCCAGGCGATGACGATGTTGCCCGCGATGCCCCAGCGCACCGCCGAGGCCTTGCGCGCCGCGCCGACGCCGACGATGGCGCCGGTGATGGTGTGGGTGGTCGACACCGGGATGCCGAGGTAGGTCGCCATGAACAGCGTGATGGCGCCGCCGGTCTCGGCGCAGAAGCCCTGCATCGGCTTCAGGTCGGTGATCTTCGAGCCCATGGTCTTGACGATGCGCCAGCCGCCCATCAGCGTGCCGGCGCCCATCGCCGCCTGGCAGGCCAGCACCACCCAGAACGGCACGTGGAAGGTCTCGCCCAGCAGGCCCTGCGAGTACAGCAGCACGGCGATGATGCCCATGGTCTTCTGCGCGTCGTTGCCGCCGTGCCCGAGCGAGTAGAGCGAGGCGGAGACGAACTGCAGCTGGCGGAAGCGCCGGTCCACCGAGAAGGGCGTCGAGCGCACGAAGATCCACGACACCGCCAGCACCAGCAGCAGCGCCAGCAGGAAGCCGACCAGCGGGGAGATCACGATGGCCGCGGCGGTCTTGCCGAAGCCGTTCCAGACGATGGCGCTGAACCCCGCCTTGGCCATGCCGGCGCCGGCGAAGCCGCCGATCAGCGCGTGCGAGCTGGAGGAGGGCAGCCCCAGCCACCAGGTGATCAGGTTCCACCCCGTCGCCCCGACCAGCGCGCCGAAGATCACGCCGCCGTCCACCAGCTTCGGCGACACGATGCCGGTGCCGATGGTGTTGGCGACGTGCAGGCCGAAGAACAGGAAGGCGATGAAGTTGAAGAAGGCGGCCCAGGCCACGGCGTAGCGCGGTGCCAGCACGCGCGTCGACACCACCGTGGCGATGGAGTTGGCGGCGTCGTGCATGCCGTTGATCAGGTCGAAGAACAGCGCCAGCGCGATGAGGCCGACCAGCGCCGGCATGGCGATCGTCATGACGTCCATGGATGGGGGCTCCCGCTCAGACCTGTTCGATGACGATGCCGTCGACGACGTTGGTCACGTCGTCGCAGTGGTCGACGATCTCCTCCAGGAGCTCATAGATCTCCTTGAGGATCACGAAGCGCTTGGGGTCGTGCTCGCCGGCGGTCAGCCGCGACAGGCAGGCGCGCAGCAGCGTGTCGGTTTCCCCCTCGATGCGTGAAATTTCCACGCTCATGCGCTGCAGATGCATCACGTTCTTGTTGATGGAGCCGAGGAGCGGCACGCCCTCGCGCAGCAGCCTGGCGCACTGCCGGGCGGCGTCGGCCATCTGGCGCATCTCCGGGGTGAACTCGGTGACGCCGTAGATCATGATGCGCTGGGCCGCCTCCTCGATGAAGTCGACGGTGTCGTCCATGGCGGTGATCAGCGCGTGGATGTCCGAGCGGTCGAAGGGGGTGATGAAGGTGCGGTGGATCGCCTGCAGCGTGCGCTTGGTGACCTGGTCGGCGGCGTGCTCGGCCGCCAGGATGCGCTCGAACGCCGCCTGCCGGTCGCCGGTTGGGTCCAGCAGGTCGTGCAGGGCGTCGGCCGCCTCCATGATCCGCTCGGAATGCTCGCAGAAATGGTCGATGAACTTCTCTTCCCTGGGCATCAGGGCGCGGAACAGGCGGAGAAGCATGGCGTGTCCTTGCAGGCGGTCTGGGCGGGCGGTCCGGCTTCGGCGGCGGTGGTGTAGCATCGGATGATGGTGCCCGCCAGATGCATGACGTATTTATGACGCAAGTGTTGCAACGGGTGCGGCAATCCGCGCCGGGTGCCGGCGGCGAATCGGAAGGGCGGGGCGTGATGGTTCACTACATCGGCATCGACGTCCTGCGCTCGCTGCACGAGGGCATCGTGGCCCGCCGCAAGGGCGACGCCAAGGCCTCGCGCACCGCCAAGCTGTTCGCCCAGGGCAGCCGCAAGGTGGCCTCCAAGCTCGGTGAGGAGGCGGTCGAGGTGGTCATCGAGGCGATGCGCGGCGACAGGCACGCCGTGGTGATGGAGAGCGCCGACCTGCTCTATCACCTCGTGGCGCTGTGGGTGGACCTGGGCATCAAGCCGGATGTCGTGTGGGCCGAGCTGCGCCGGCGCGAGCTGACCTACGGCATCGCCGAGAAGCTGCTCAAGGACGAGGGCGCCCCGGCCCCGGCGGCGGCTCCGGCGGCGGCGCGGCCGAAGAAGGCGCGCAAGGGGAAGTGACGAACCAAGTTCCTCCCCCGCCTCCGGCGGGGGAGGTTAGGTGGGGGCAGCGGCGCGCACGAGACTCAACGCCTGCACCATAGCCGGAGCCCCCACCCAACCCTCCCCCAGCGGGGCTGGGGGAGGGCCAGGCGTCAGCCCGCCGTCAACCCCCTGAGCTGGCGGTTTGCGACGGCGAGCATGGCGAGGTCGACGTTGGCCTGGGTGCGCAGCTCGGAGA
>NZ_LGQZ01000041.1 GCF_003116015.1 Azospirillum sp. TSO22-1 | reverse complement strand
GGCGGGGGCGTGGAGCCGGTGCCGAAGGCAACGAGCGCCGAAGGCGATCGTAGGCGGAGCGCGGTCGCCCGACTTGCGGGCGACCGGTGGTCGGGGTGGGGGCAAGTTGTTCCCGCGAAGCCGATGCCCTCACCCTCCTCAGGCTGCGCCTGGGTCCCCTCCCTCTCCCGACCCGGCCGGGAGAGGGCGCATTCCATCACCCCAGCCGCACCACACGCAGCTTCTCGGCGCTGCTCTTGGCGTGTTCCTTGTTGGCGGCGATGGTGGCGTTGATGGCATCCGGGGTCAGGCCCTGCGCGCCGGGCGGCAGCACCACCGCCACGCCGCTCACCGACAGCAGCGGGAACTCGCGCGGATAGCCGAAGCGGTCGTTGGCGACCAGCCGGCCGGCCCGCCGGGTGTCGGGGTCGTACAGGCTCTCGGCGTCGGAGCGGAAGCGGGTCACCAGCTCGGCCAGCCGGGCGCACACCTCCGCCTCCTCCAGGCCGCTGACCGCCAGGAAGAAGTCGTCGCCGCCGACGTGCCCGGCGAAGGCGCCGCCGGCGCCGGCCAGGGCCTTCAGGCGCTCGCTGAACATCAGGATGGCGCGGTCGCCCTGGCGGAAGCCGTAGGTGTCGTTGAACGGCTTGAAGTTGTCGAAGTCGAGGTAGGCCAGCACGTGCGGCCGCTCGCGGTCCTCCAGCACGGATTCGATGTGGCGGACGATGGCGGTGTTGCCGGGCAGGCGGGTCAGCGGGTTCTGGTCGGCGGCGACCGCGAGGTTGCGTTCGTGCACCAGCCGGATCAGCGCGCCCGACGACAGGAAACCGGCGTACTCCCCGCCCTCGATGATGATGATCCCGTCCGTCGCCTCTTCCGCCGAGAAGGCCTCGATCACCTGGTCGAGCGGCGTGGCGATGTCGCACACCGGGCTGCGCAGCACGAGGTCCGCGAGGTTGCCGCCCACCCCCTTGTTGCGCAGCAGTTCGCCGCCGAAGCGGGAGTAGACGAAGCGCTTCAGGTCGCGCTCGCGCACCAGCCCGAGCGGGCGGCGGTGGTCGTCCACCACCGGGGCGACCAGCGGCGCGCCGCTGCCGCTGAAATAGTCGAGCAGCGCCGTCTTCGGCGAACCGACCGGCAGCGGCGCCAGCCGCTCCATCACCTCGTAGACGCGCTGGCGGCTGTCGGCGCCGCGGCGGCGGTCGTTGCGGTTGAGGGACTCGACCACCTGGCTGGACAGCGGCAGCTCCGCCAATCCGGTGCGCGGCCGGGCGATCAGGTAGCCCTGGGCGAAGTCGAAGCCCAGGTCGCGGCAGGCGTAGAACTCGGACTCCGTCTCGATGCCCTCGGCCAGCGTCAGGATGCCCAGCGCGTGCGCGTAGCTGATCAGCGCGTTGGCGATGGCCCGCTTGCGCATGTCGCGGTCGATGCCGGCGACGAAGAAGCGGTCCACCTTCACGTAGTCTGGCTTCGCCTCGTACAGCAGCTTCAGCCCGGCGTAGCCGACCCCGAAATCGTCGAGCGCCACGCCCAGCCCGCCGCGCCGGTACTGCTCGATCATCGCCTCGATGCCGATCTCGGGCCGCAGCTCCTTGCGCTCGGAGATCTCGAAGGTGACGGCGAGGCCGGGAAAGCGCTCCAGCACCGGCAGCCACATGAGCGGGCTCACCCCCACCGCGCGGGCGTCGACGTTGAGGAACAGCTTGGCGCTCAGCCAGCCGTCCAGCGCGCAGTAGGTCTCGATGGCCTTGGCGTGCAGCGCCGCCTCCACCTCCACCAGCACGCCCTGCGCGCAGGCGGCGTCGAGCAGCGCGCCGGGATCGGCGTAGGGCGTGCGCTCCAGCCCGCGCATCAGCGCCTCGTAGCCGTGGCAGCGGCCGGAACGCATCTGCACGATGGGCTGGAAGGCGTACTCGACCTCGGCCAGCACCCCCCGCCACCGCTCCATCACCGGGAGCGACGGCGCGTCGTCGTCATCTTCCAGGGCGTCCAGGATCGACAAGCCCATCGTCGGCTCCGGCGTGGGGGCGGGGAACGCAACCTATAGCAGACGCGTCTTGCGGTTTTGTGACGGCCCATGACCGTCGGGGGCGCGATGGAAACTGTCACAATGCGTGGGGCATAAGCGGCGGCGACACACCTGTTCGGCGGAGGACACGGCGATGCGTCACCTCTTCACCCCCCTCACCGGCCTGCTGCGCGCGGCGCTGGCCCGGCGGCCCACCTACGCGGCGGTGGACCTGGCCCTGTTCTCGGTCGACATCCGCTTGTGAGGACCGCACCCATGCGACGCAGCCCCATCAAGCTGGTGGTGCACGACCACCAGCACGCCGCCGGCCTGTTCCTGGCGGGATTCTGCGACATGCCGCAGGTGATCTCCGAGCTTCGGCCGCTGCGCGATTCCGACTCCGCGTCGGAGTTGCTGGAGCGCTTCGCCGAGCGCTGCCTGCGCAGCGGGCGGGACTTCGAATCCGCCGACCCGCTGATCGACACCTGCCCGTCGGGCGCCGACATCGTCGAGGTTCACCTGGACCCGATCCTGCCGCGCACCCCCTTCGTCCGCTTGTTCGAGGTGGACGAGCGCGGCCTGCGCTGGCGCCGGCACCGCGGCACGCTGGACGGCATCGCCGGGTTGCTGGCGCTGCCGCACTGAGCCTCAGGCGTCCTCGCGCACCTCGAAGTCGTGGGTGATCCGGGCCATGGCGCCCAGCATCACCGAGGCCGAGCAGTACTTCTCCGCCGACAGCGCGATGGCGCGCTCCACCTTCGCCGGGTCGAGCTTGCTGCCGGTCACCACGAAGTGGGCGTGGATCTTCGTGAACACCTTGGGGTCGGTCTCGGCGCGCTCGGCCTCCAGCTCGACCCAGCAATCCGTGACGGTCTGCCGGCCCTTCTTCAGGATCATCAGCACGTCGATGGACGAGCAGCCGCCCATGCCCAGCAGCAGCATCTCCATGGGCCGGATGCCGAGGTCGCGGCCGCCGACCGCGGGGGCGGCGTCCATGACCACGGCGTGGCCGCTGCCGGACTCGCCGACGAACATCATGCCGTCCACCCACTTCACGCGCGCCTTCATGCCACCCTCCCAGGAAAAACGGCCCCGACGCTAGCCGAGGCCGCCCCCCGGACGCAAGATGTCCCGCCCCCGTTCCTTGACAGCATGCGGCGATGATTGCAAACATGGTTGCTCGCGCGAAACGATCAGCCGAGCCTGCCTTGCCTACGTCCGGCATTCCTTCCCTCGACCGCAACACGCGCGTTCGGCGCGTCGTCGACGTGCTCGCCACCGAGGTGGACGGCGAGGTGGTGATGATGGACGTCGAGAAGGGCGTGTATTTCGGCCTGGACGCCATCGGCACCGACATCTGGAAGCGCCTGGAAACGCCGACGACCGCAGCGGCCCTGGCGTCCGACCTGTCCCGGCACTACGACGCCGAGGCCGCGACCATCGAGCGCGATGTGCTGGCGCTGCTGTCGGGCATGGCCGAGCAGGGGCTCGTGGAGATCGGCTGATGCGGCGCGCCGTGCGTTTCCTGCGGCTTCCGGCGGTGGAGCGGCGGCTGACGACCGAAGCCGTCGTGACGCTCACCATGGTCTGCGCGCTTCTGAAGGCGCTGCCGTTCGCGCGGGTGATGCGCCTCTTCGGCCTCAATGCGAACGGACCGGCGGCCGGCCGCGTCGATGCCGCGGCGGCGCGGGCCGTCGCGCGGGCCGTCGCGCGGGCCGGCCGGAACCTGCCATTCGCGGCGGTGTGCCTGCCGCAAGCCACCGCGGCGGCGCTGATGCTGCGGCGGCGCGGACTGGCGGCGGAGGTGCATTTCGGCGTGGCCCGGCGCGGCGGCGGCATCGAGGCGCACGCCTGGAGCCGCTGCGGCGACGTGCTGGTGAGCGGCGGGGCCGAAAGCGCGGCCTACTCCCCGATCGCGGTGTTCCGGGCATGACCTACGCGCTGTGCGGGCTGAGGGTCGGCTCCGACCTGCCGTTGCCCGAACTGCCGCCCTGGGCCGGCGGCGACCGCGCGCCGGATGTCGAGGTCCGGCTGGGCGAGGTGCCCGAGCGTCTGGCGCGGCCGGTGTACGAACGCCCGTGGCTCCAGGTCGGGGGCGATGGCCGCTGCCGGTTCGCCGTGGCGGACGTGGCCGTCTATCTGGTCGAGGCCGGGCGAAGCGTCATCGTGCAGCCGTGTCCGCACGCGGAAGCGGCGGACGTCCGCGTGTTCCTGCTGGGCACGACGTTCGGCATTCTCTGCCACCAGCGCGGCCTGCTGCCGCTGCACGCCGGCTGCGTGGCGATCGGCGGACGCGCGGTGGCCTTCACCGGCGAGTCCGGTGAAGGGAAGTCGACGCTGACCGCCGCGTTCCTGCGCGGCGGCCACCCGGTGCTGGCCGACGACATCACCGTGCTGGACGCCTGTGCCGTCGGCGGACCACAGGTGCTGCCGTCGATCCCGCGGATCAAGCTGAAGCGGGATGCCGCCGCGGGACTGGGCCTGTCCGCTGCCGTACCGAACCCCGGATGGGCCGAAACGGAGAAGCTGCATCTTCCGGTCGGCGAACGGTTCCGGACGGGTCCGTTGCCCCTGGCCGCCGTCTACCACCTCTCCACGACGGACGACGCCGATCGCACCGGCATCGAACGGCTGCGTGGCGTGGCGGCCATGGACGCGCTGCTGGAAGCGGTGTATCGCCGCCCGCTGGCGCTGCACATGGGCCGCCGGGCCCCGTTGCTGGAGGCGATGATGCGGCTGGTGGCGCTGCCGTCCTTCCGGCTCGTCCGCCTGCGCGACCTCGGCGCCATCGACGCCACCGTCGCCGCCATCGCCGCACGGCACGGCGGCTGACGCACCGCACGGGCGCTACTGGTTGCCGCCCTCCACCCAGCGCAGATACCGGCCGAGGTGAAGCGCGCGCATCAGCGTTGAGTGATACAGGACGCCGCTCCCCTCCACGGCGTGCGGATCGTCCGGCCAACCGGCCAGGATCCGCTTCATGCGCGGCAGGTCGAGAATGCGGCCGGCCAGTTGTGACCCGTCCAGCCGTTCCAGTTCCGCCGCGAAGTGCTCACGGTGGGGGGTGAGGCGCAGGTGCCAGTCGGGGTTCTGGGCACCGCGCCGACGATTCCCGGTGATCTCGGGCGGCAGCCGGTCGGCGAAGGCGCGGCGCGCCAGCCGCCGCCACACCCCGCCGTACTGGAACTGCTCCGGCGGCAGCGACAGGCAGAAGTCGATCACCCGGCGATCGCCAAACGGATCGGATAGGGTGATCCCGGTGACGATCCTGAGCGCCCCGATCCCCTCGACCACCGGGCGCGACCGAAGCACGAGATAGCGCAGGAAAGCCAGGCGCCCATTGGCGGCCCGCGTATCCAGGAACACCGCGCTGTCCCGTGCGAAGCGTTCTGCGAGGCTCGCGTCGCGGACGAAATCAGGGCGGATCAGGGGCGGGAGCCTCGATGGCACCATGCCGCCGTGCCGCAGCCACCGCAGGCCCGCCCGCAGTCGCCCCGGCAACGGCTTGAGCGCATGATAGCGCAGCAGGCCTCTCCAAAGGGGCTCCGGCATCGTGCGCCGCAGCGCGGCAAACTCGCGCAGCAGCATCAGCCACGCCCCGTCCCGCCGCAGCACCGACAGGCGGTCGAAGCCGTCGGCGCTCAAGGTGATGTTGCCGCAATGGCCTTGCAGCAGCGTCGTCGCTCCCAGTTCCCCGGCACGCTGGTAGACGCCCATGAACCAGCCGAGGTTGGTTGGCCCCGAGAAAGGCACGGCGCCATTCAGAAAGACCGGCACGGGGTCCAGCTCGAAAGGCGCCGGCTCGGCGGACGCCAGGCATTCGACGCTGAGATTCGGGTGGCAGGCCGCCAGGGCCATGGCAAAGGGGCGCTCGTCGGCGTAGCGCGACGCTCCTGCCAACAGCGGCGCCCCGCCGACCGGCACCGCGCACAGCCCATGCACGGTGTCCGGCGCCCTCTGCCGGGCCGCCGTGGCGGCGACGGCGCTGCAATCCAGTCCCCCGCTGACCGCCGACACCAGCGGCCCGGCGATGCGCAGCCGGCAGGCCACCGCCTCGTCGAAGACGGCTCGCGCCGCCTCGACATAGTCTTCGTCGCGCGGCAGCCGCAGCGTCGGGCGCAGCGCCGGCTCCCAGAGACGCTCCTGGCGCACGCCGTCGGCGGCGACCACCACCCGCGTCGCCGGCCCGACCCACGATATGGATTTGTAGAAGCTGCGTCCGCTGTCGTCCGAACTGCTCAGCAGCAGATCGGCGACCGCCAACTCGTCCACGTCGCGCGAAATCTCGGGCAAGGCCAGCAGCGGTCGGTAGCCGGTGGCGAAGGCGGCAAAGCCGTCGCCGCGGCTGAAGAACAGAGCGCGCAGCGCGCTGTGATCCCGGGCCAGCATCAGCCGCCGGTCACGGCCGTTCCACACCGCCCACGCAAAGTCGCCGAGCAGGCGGGGGACGGCGTCCTCCTCCCACCGTTCGTAGGCGGCCCGGACGATCTCTCCGTCCGGGAGGGGTGCGTCGGGCAGGCTGTGCAGATTCAGGGCGTCCAGCAGTTCGTCCCGATTGTCGAGACGACCATCGAACACCGACAGCACCCGTCCACCAGCCCCCGCGGACGGCTGGCGTTCACGGCGGTCCTCCGGCGCAACGATGCGCTGACGGACGACGAAAACCCCCTGATCGAAACAATGAACCGCGTGTTTGCCGAGGCCTTTGCCATCCAGGCCGGCGCAAAAGCGCTCAACGGTCCCGGGCGGCATTCCTGCCGGGCCGAACGAAACAAACCCAGCGAATGCGCTCATGAAAACCGTCTAACTGCCGGCCCGCAGGCCCAACTCTCAAGCCGAACGGGACCCTGCACAACTGGGCCGGTTACGAATTCGCGACGGGCCAACCGCCCTCGTTGACTTCTCCGGCATCGTCCGGCATGAGCGTGACGTCCTGGACGGCCGACACCGACAAAACAGGCGCGAACCAGGGCTTGCGCACTCCCTCCACGGGTGATTGCTCCGCTCCGCTCTGCTCCACCATGCGCTCGGCCACCGCACAATCTCCCACGGGATCTTTACAACCCATGGTGCATGCATAACACGAACACACATGCTTGTAAACGGCCCGGCAGCCGCGTCTTGCCAGCAATGGCATACCCGCCCGATTCGTGGAACTGGGGATGTCGCATTTGGTCTGAACAAGCGAATAATCTGTCGCATACAATCATAATTGCGCGTTCTGGTGCGGCCCATTCGCATATGGCGGTATGCGCCTAGATCAAAAACAAACCACCACGTGTGTGTGGTGTGGACCGCTCGCAATTTCTCTGATTTGCTTCAACCACAGATCAGCGACGGGAGCTCCGCCGCCGATTTGTGTCGGCATGATCGAGGGAGGCTATAGTGGATCCCTTCTTGGGTGAAGTGCGCATTTTTCCATGGAGCTGGGCTCCGACGGGTTGGGCGCTGTGCAACGGCGCGTCGCTGCCGGTACAGCAGAACGCGGCGCTGAACGCCTTGCTCGGCCAGACTTTCGGCGGCAACGGCAGCACCACGTTCAATCTGCCCGACCTGCGCGGCCGGACGCCGCTGCACCTTGGCGTGGGCCAGGACGGGTTTGCCTATCAAATCGGCCAGACGGGCGGAGCGGAGGCGGTGACGCTGTCGGTCTCCAACATGCCGGCGCACAATCACGCGGTGAACGCGCTGGGCGGCACCAAGGCCAACGCCAGCACCCCGAAGAGCGCCCTGCCGGCAACCGTCGGCCTCGGCACGGGCATGACCACCTCGATCAACATCTACGCTCCGCCGACATCCGGGTCGGCTGTTGCCCTGGCGAACGACACCTTCTCGACCGAAGGCAGCAGTTCCCCGCACAACAACGTGCAGCCGTTCCTGGTCATGAACTTCTGCATCGCCACCCTGGGCCTCTTCCCGCCGCGTCAGTGATCCCCGGCGCACCCGGAGATTCGGAGGAACACACATGTCCGACTGCTTTCTCGGCGAAATCCGCCTGTTCGCCGGCAATTACAACCCGCAGGACTGGATCTTCTGCAACGGCCAGTCGCTGAGCGTTCAGCAGAACCAGGCGCTGTTCTCGCTGATCGGCGTGACCTACGGCGGCGACGGCGTGAACACCTTCAACGCGCCCGACCTGCGCGGCCGCCTTCCGATCGGCCAGGGCACCAACACGACGACGAACCCCCCGCTGACCGCCCGCGTCATCGGTCAGAACGGTGGCGAAGAGAACCACACGCTCACCCAGGCCGAGATGCCGGCGCACACCCACCCGGTTTACGCCACCACGGCGAACGCAACCTCGCAGACCGTCGGATCGACCATGCTGTACGCGCAGGTGGTACCCGACACCGCGCTGGGCATCACCGGCCTCTACACCACCACCCTGCCCCCCGCCGTGACCGCGGTCCAGTTCGACACCAAGACAGTCACCTATTCCGGCGGCGGCCTGCCACACAACAACTGCATGATCACCACCACGATCAGTTTCATCATGGCCATCCTGGGGAACTACCCCACCCGGCCGAACTGAGGGGAGACCCGGACAATGGATGCCTTCTACGGAGAGATCCGGATCTTCGGCTTCAGCTTCCCGCCGCAAAACTGGGCGCAGTGCAACGGCCAGATGCTGCAGATCAACCAGTTCCAGGTGCTTTTCACCATCCTCGGAGCCCAGTTCGGCGGCAACGGCCAGACCACATTCCAGCTGCCGAACCTCATGGGCAGCGCGGTGTGCAACCAGGGCACGGGCCCTGGGCTGACTCCCCGCACGTTCAGCAAGAGCTTCGGCGCCACCGCGGTGACGCTGGTGCAGAGCCAGATGCCGGTCCACC
Organism: Azospirillum sp. TSO22-1; assembly: GCF_003116015.1. Taxonomy (GTDB): domain Bacteria; phylum Pseudomonadota; class Alphaproteobacteria; order Azospirillales; family Azospirillaceae; genus Azospirillum. The sequence goes on along the minus strand of NZ_LGQZ01000041.1, from coordinate 42,991 downwards.
AGCACCAGTTCAACGCCATGTTTGTGGCGAATTCGACGCAGGCGACGAACATCCCGACGAGCACCTCGTATCTGGGGCGCACGTACAAGCAGTTCGACTACACCTCCACCGACACCTACGACACCACCATGTCGGTCCAGATGGTCGGCGTCGTAGGCGGCAGCGCGCCGCATGAGGACCGCCAGCCGTACCTGGTGATGAACTTCTGCATCTGCACGTACGGCGAGTACCCGGTGAAAGCCTGATGGCCGACGGCGCGACCGCAGCTTCCGGCATGCCGGAACGGCGACCCTTCGCCGTTCCGGCCGTTCTCGTTGGCCAGGGCATCACCCTCCGTCGCCAGACGGAGGAGGACGTGCCGTTCCTGTGCCGCCTCTACGTCTCCCTGCGCTGGGAAGAGGTGCAGCGCGTTCCGCAGTGGAACGACGAGATCCGCCTCGCCTTCCTGGAGGACCAGTACAGCAAGCAGCACCACCACTACACCACCCACTACACCCGCTCCGACTTCTTCATCGTCGAGCGGAACGGCGAACCGGTCGGCCGCCTGCTGCTCGACCGCGGCCACCACTCGGACCTGCGCGTGGTCGACATCGCCTTCCTGCCCGAAGCGCGCGGCAAGAGCTTCGGCACCGCCTTCCTCACCGCCGTGCAGGAGGAGGCGCTCGCCGAGGGCAAGAAGGTCAGCATCCACGTCGAGCAGGAGAACCCGGCCAAGCGCCTCTACGCGCGCCTGGGCTTCCGGGACATCAGCCAGACCGGCCCGTACTGGCTCATGGAGTGGGCGCCGGCGTAAGCCGCCGCGTCCGCGGAAACGGTGAAGGGGGCCTTGCGGCCCCCTTCCCTTTTCAGTTGAACACCGCCTGGTAGCGGATCGTGCCGTCGTCGTTGCGGGCGATGGGCACCACGAAGATCTCCAGTTCGCCCATGACCTCGTGCTTCAGCGGCAGGATCTGCTGGTTGAACTGGATGTCCGTGCGGCTGCCGTGGAAGAACAGCGAGAACGGGTCGCGCTTCTTCATCGGGTGGTCGTGCGAGGACAGCGCCGTCGCGTCCACCAGCGTGAACGTCTCCTGCACCTCGGGGTGTTCCAGCACGAAGGCGGTGCCGACGTGCGGCGCGAAGGAATCGAGAACCAGCGTCGAGAGATCGGTCATGCTGCCTGTCCGGAAGGGCATGGTGGGAATGCTGCCGAGTGTGCCACGCCACCCGCTTCCACTGCAAATGGTTGAACGTCCGACCCGCCGCTCGCGCCCCGGCTTCATACCCCCGTATGCCCGAGGTCACGCCGTCAGGTGCAGCCGCGACAGCAGCGGGCCGGCCGCGCGCTCGACCGCCTGCCAGTCGCCCGCCGTCGCGACCCGCCCGCCGTCCAGCACGACGACTCGGTCGGCCCCGCGCACCGTGGAGGCGCGATGCGCCACCACCACCAGCGTGACTTTCCCGCGCAGCGCGTCCAGCGAGGCAAGAACGCGCCGCTCGCTCTCGCCGTCGAGCGCGCTGGTCGCCTCGTCGAGGATCAGAAGATCGGGCGCGCGCAGCAGCGCCCGGGCGAGCGACAGGCGCTGACGCTCGCCGCCGGAAAGCGCGGTGCCGCGATCGCCGACCACCGTGTCCAGCCCACGCGGCAGCCCCCGCACGAAGTCCGCCGCCGCGGCCTGCTCCAGGGCGGCCCACATCGCCTCCTCCCCGGCCTCCGGCGCAGCCAGCGCGAGGTTTGCCCGGATGGTGTCATGGAACAGGAAGCCGTCTTGCGGCACATAGCCGACCCGTGCCCGCCAGGCGCGCCGCGCCGCGCCGTCCAGCGGCCGGCCGTCCACCAGGATATGGCCTTCCATCGGCACCAGGAGGCCAAGCAGCAGGTCCCCCAACGTCGATTTCCCCGCCCCGGACGGGCCGACCACCGCGGTGACGGCGCGCGCGGGGATGACGACAGTCACGCCGTCGAGCGCCGGTGCTCCGCCCTCGGCGTGACGGTAGGACACCCCTTCCAGGCGGATCTCCCGAAGCAGCGGCATCGATGGCGCCTCCGCTTCGGTTTGCGCCGCCTCGGCCGCGGCGCGCCATGCGGCCATCCGCTCCTGCGTCGCCGCGTGCGCCGGCAGGGCGTGCAGGACCATCCGCCAGCCGTCCTGGATGCGCACGGCCGCCGCCGCCATCCGGGCGAAGGCGGCAATGAGCACCAGCGTGTCGGCGAGCGCGACGCCGAACCCGCGCATGGCGACGAGAACGGCCACCGCCGCGATCGCCGCCGCGCCGATCTGGGTCGAGGTTCGCGCGATGCCGGCCGCGCGCTGGTACGCCAGTTGCCTTTCCCGCAGCGTCCCGACGCCGCCGCTGAACCGCTCCCGCCGCGTGGTTTCCAGAGCGAAGCTGCGCACCACCCGCATGCCCGCGAGATCGTCCGCCAGATCGGCCTGCCATGCGCGCGAGGCCTCGCCCACCGCGCGGCCGAGGGCGAAGGTGCGGCGGTTCAGCGGCCTCATCAGCACCGCGGAGAGGCCGGCCAGCAGCAGCCCCGCCGCCGTCATCGCCGGGGACAGACTGGCGGTGACCAGAAGCAGCACCGGCACCTCGACCGCCCAGCCGGCCATGCGCAGCAGAAACTCCACCCCGACCGCGGAGCGGTCGGCCTCGGTCGTCAGGACGTGCGCCACCTCGGCACCGCGCAGCCGCGCGAACGCGCGCCATTCCATCCCCATGAGCGCGGCGTGCAGGCGCTGGCGAAGGTCGTCCACGTAGTCCAGCCGCAACCGCAACACCGCCAGCCAGCGCGCCTGAACGACCGCGGCGGCGATCCCCACCAGCAGCACATACAGGGCCAGCGCCGGTTCCAGTCCGAACGCCCCGATGCCCAGGCCGTCCAGGAGGCTGCCGGCGGTCCGCACCGGCCCGTCCACGCCAACGAGGCCGAGGATCGGCACCAGCAGCAGCAGACCGGCACCCTCGGCGCACACGGCCACGATGGTGAGCGCCGCCACCCTCGCCACACGCAGGGGAGCGAACGCCATGACATCACGAATCAGGGCGGCGAAGCACGCGGTCGCGGATGGCGCCGGAGACGCCGGCCGATCCGACGGCCGCGGCGAGCCCGGCGGCGGCCGCATGGGATCAGGCATCCTTGCGGCCGGCCGCGACCTGCTCGGCGATCCAGCGGTAGGTACGCTCAAGCCCGTGGCGCAGGGGCCGCTCCGGCGCCCATCCGAGTTCCCGGCGTATCAGCGTGTTGTCGGAGCGGCGTCCGCGCACCCCCTGCGGCCCGGGAACGTGGCGCTTGCGCAGGCGCTTGCCCGCGATGCCGGCGACCAGATCGACCAGGTCGTTGATGCTGACCATCTCCTCGGAACCGATGTTGACCGGGCCGGTGACGTCGGAGCGGGCCAACCTCAGCGTTCCCTCCAGGCACTCGTCGATGTACAGGAAGGTCCGCGTCTGCTGGCCGTCGCCCCAGATCTCAATCTCGCCGCCGTCCTCCGCCTGGGCGACCTTGCGGCAGATGGCGGCCGGCGCCTTCTCGCGGCCGTTGTCCCAGGCGCCAAGCGGGCCGAAGATGTTGTGATAGCGGGCGATGCGGACGGGCACCCCGTGATTGCGCGCGTACGCCAGGTAAAGCCGCTCGCTGAACAGCTTCTCCCAGCCGTAATCGCTGTCGGGATTGGCCGGGTACGCCGTGTCCTCGCGGCAAAGCGGGTTGGCCGTGTCGGTCTGATTTTCCTGTGGGTAGACGCAGGCCGAGGACGAGTAGAAGAGCCGCCCGACCCCGCGCCTGTGGCAGGCCTCGACAACGTTCAGATTGACGACCGCCGAGTTGTGCAGGATGTCGGCGTCGTTGCGCCCGGTGAAGATGTAGCCGGCACCGCCCATGTCGGCGGCGAGTTGGTAGACCTCGTCGAACGGCGCATCGACCACGCTGCCGCACACGCCCGGATCGCGGAGGTCCGCGACAACGAAATCATCGGCGGCACTGGCCTCGTAGGAAGGCCGCGCAAGATCCACCCCGCGCACCCAGAAGCCCTCGCGCTTCAGGCGCTCGACCAGATGGCCGCCAATGAAGCCACCCGCACCCAGGACCAAAGCTTTCTTCACTGGACCACTTCCACCCGATGCACCGTCCGAAACCTCGACAGGACTGTAGGGCAACCCCACCTATGCAGGCAACAGCGGCCGAGCTTTTCAACGACTGCTGCCGCCTTGCCCGGCGAACAGACGCCATGCTGGCACACGACACAGCCGGGACGCGCGAACGTCAGCCGGCGCGCCGGTCGCTCCGCCTCGCGCCGCCCAACCCCAAGGCCTGCTTTCCCAGCAGCCAAAGGAACACGCTGTTCGACACGCAATAGCGCCGTGCCAGCCGTCTCGGTTCCGAGGCCATGCGGAACAGCCATTCCAAGCCGTTGCGCCGCATCCAGACCGGGGCCTGACGCTTGGTGCCGGCATGGAAGTCGAAGGCGGCACCGACGCCGATCATGACCGGCGCCTCGATGCGGCCCAGATGGGCCGCCATCCAACGCTCCTGCTTCGGCGTGCTGAGGCCGACCCACACGATGTCGGGCTGGGCCGCGTCGATGCGCTCGGCCACGGCACGGTCCTCCTCCTCGCTCAGCGCCCGGAACGGGGGAGCGTATGCGCCGGCGATGCACAGGCCGGGGAAGCGCCGGGTCAAGTTGCCGCGCAGCTTCTCCAGCACGTCGTCGGTCGCGCCGTAGAGGAAATGCCGCCAGCCGCGCTCCTCCGAAGCGGCGCACATCGCCAGCATCAGGTCCGGACCATAGACGCGCTCGGCACGGTGGTGGCCGGCACGGCGGCAGAGCCACACCAGCGGCATGCCGTCCGTCGTGACCATGCCTGCGGCATTGTGAATCGCCTTGAGCGCGGGGTCGCGGTGGCTTTCGATGACGCCGTGCACGCCGGTGACGCAGACATAGCCCTGACGGCGTTCGGCAATCCACCCGCCGAGGGTGGCCACGGCCTGGTCCAGGCGCTGCGCCCACACGCGAACGCCCAGGATGTCGACGCGCGGAGCCGGAACGGCGGCAAGCGCGGGGGACACCGCCTCCGCCGGGCGGACGCCGGGCCGTTCGGCGAGCAGAGGCGCCATCGTCTTCGTCACCACGCCCCCCGGCCGGTAACCACGACCAGGAGCGTGCGGCAGAGAATGTGGATGTCCAGCCAGAGCGACCAGTTGCGCACGTAATAGGTGTCCAGGCGCTGCTGCTCGCTCAACGACGTCGTGCTGCGGCCCGACACCTGCCACAGGCCGGTGATCCCCGGGCGAACGCGCCGCCGCATCCGTTGGGCGCACGGCTCCAGACGCACCAGGTGATAGTTCGGCAGCGGCCGCGGCCCCACCAGGCTCATCTCGCCGCACAGCACGTTCCACAGCTGTGGCAGTTCATCGATGCTGAAGCGGCGCATGAAGCCGCCGACGACCGGCACGACACGCGGATCGTTGCGGAGCTTCATGGAACGTTCCCACTCGGCCCGCACCTCGTCCGACTGCGCGATGACCCGGTCGAGCCGGCGAGCGGCGTCCGGCACCATCGTGCGCAGTTTCCACATGCGGAAAGGCCGCCCGTGCAGACCGGTTCGGATCTGGACGTAGAAGAACGGACCCGGCGACACGACGGCGACCACGGCGGCACAGACGGCGATCACCGGTGCGGCCAGGACCAGCGCCCCCGCGGCGAACACGACGTCGAGCGCCCGCTTGACCGCCTGGTTGACCGGGTCGAGCAGATTGCGCCGCATCTCCAGGCCCAGTTCGGCGCCCAGATCGCGCACGGAGATCCACAGGCTCTGCACGTCACCCATTTCGGGGCCGATGTCGGGCACGATCACGACGCGCCGGTACGGCAGGTCGTCGGCCGAGGACGGCGGGACGATGCCCGGCCCCGAAAGCGCCACGAGGGCAAGGCCGACACCCGGCACCGGCGGCTCTCCCGACGACGGCCGCTCGGCCCAGGCCACCGGAATCCAGCCCAACTCGCGATGCCGGGTCAGTGTGTCGGCCAGCGCGCGGCGCCGGTCCTCCGGCCCGAAGACGACGACCCCCTCGCCCCAGCCGCCCCAACGGATCAGCAGGTGCTGCGCGACCGCGTCCCACAAGGGAATGGCCACGACCGCGACGGCTCCAGCCATCAGCAGGATTCCACGCGACCACAGCCCGTCCAGCGCCAGCCGGTCGAACAGGATCATCGCGCCGAAGCACAGCGCCGTGACGGTGACGCGCTTGCGCAGACGCTCCACGCCGGTCTGCCCGTAGCCGGGATAGAGGCCCGCCAAGGCGTACGCCAAGGGCAGGAAGACCACGGCCACGGCAACGCCGGCGAAGTTTCCCGGACGGACGTCGATGGCGAACCAGTGGGCGGCGTGCAGGCGCACCAGGATCCCCAGCAGGACGGTCGCTTCGAGCAGCACGAGATCGCCCAGCACCAGCACCGCCGCCGCGACGCCGCGACGCGGTACCCGGGTGGCCATCCCGTCCGGCGCAGCCGGGCTGCGCTCGCGCACGGAGGCGTCGGCCCTCCCCTGGCCGGCGGCGAGGGGGTCGAAAACCGGCGTCTTCGGCAGAAGGCGGGTCACGGCGCCCCCCCCTCGGCGGTTCGCCAGGATTGCGCGAAGCCAACCCCCAACAGAAGCGCCAGCGTGAGCGCGACGGCGGGCATCTGGGCGCTGAAGTCGACCATGCCGTGCAGCCCGATCAGCGCGGCGCCCGCGATGGCCAGCGCCGGGTACATCTGGTCGCGCCGGCGGCTCACCAGGCCGCGCGCGCAGACCGCCAGCACGATCGCCAGCGACAGGCAGAACAGCGCCGCCGCCGGGAGCCCCAAGTCCATGGCCAGCTCAAGATAGACGTTGTGCGCGAAGTCCCAGACCGTCGGGGCGAAGAGCGTGGGGTCGCGGTACATCCGGAACGCCGGCAGGAAGGCCCCGAAACCGTGTCCGGTCCACGGCGCGTCGGCAATCGCCGCGGCCGTCAGCCGATAGAGTTCCTCGCGGTCGCGGTCGGTGCCGAGCGCGACCGTATCGGCGAGCCGGCCGATGGTCTGCCCGCCGCTGGTGCCGACCACCCACAGGCCGACCGCCGCCATCACGACGCCGAGGAGCAGCGCCGTGCGCGGCCGGGCCAGCCGCCCCGCCACCGCCGCCGCCAGGAGGACGAGAAGCGCAAGGCCGGTGGCCAGGAAAGCCCCTCGGGAATGCGACAGCAGCAACGCCGATCCGATCACCATCGCACCGACCAGGAACGGCGCGGCCCGCAGCAGCACGGTCTCCGTCACCTCGTAGGCGCGCCGCGCCGCGCCGGGGCGCGGCGGCCGCAGGGCGTGCATGAAAAGCACGGTGCAGCAGAGCACGCCCAGGCCGGCGTAGGCACCGTAGGCGTTGCGGTTCACGAAGGTGGCCGTGAGATCGCCGAGGTAGGCCCATTTCTCGAGCCACAGGATGCGCTCCCACCCGGCGAAGTGGACGGCGAGGCCGTACGCGGCGTAGACGACGCCCGCGAGCGCCGTCGCGACGATCGCCTCACGGGCCCGCGACCGGTCGCGGCCGAGCTGCACGGCCAGCCAGAACACCCCCCCATAGGTGAGCAGGCGCAGGAGGGCGGCGCGCGTCATCGCCGGATCGACGGTGATCCCGCCGGCCACCGGCGCCTCCAGCGCCGCCGCGGCCTCTCCCCACAGCGGATGCCACCACGCGCGCGGCACGACGTCCAGCGTCTGCACGAAGGCCCAGCCGAGCACCACGGCGAAGGGAAGCGCCACCGGCCACAGCCGGCCGAACGGAACCGGCGCCCGCGCGCGGCCGCGCAGCACCCCCTGGCTCCAGCCGATCGCCAGGAGCCCCACCAGCAGCGCAAGCAGACTCCACGCCCACGGGCGATAGCCGCCGAGCGGCAGCGGGGCCAGAAGCACCACGGCCAGCAGCAGACGGAAGATCACCGCGTTGGTTCTGGTGGGCACGCCACTCTCCGTGATCGCCGCCTCAGGTCTGGCTGGCGGCGATGGGCTTGACCTCGATGACCGGCGCGTTGTTGGGAGGGTTGGGGGTGTTCGTCTGCGTCGGGGGCGTCGTCCCGCCGTTATTGAAGGGTTGGCCCGTGTCCGGATTTTTGCCGGCCAGGATGTCGTTGATGACCACCGGGTTCGTCGGATTGGCCTGGTTGATGAGGCCCGTCTGCGATATCTGCGTCAGTTCGCTCCGCACCACAGTCACCACGTTCGGCACGACCGTGGCGACCGGGGCGCTGGTCGACGCGACATAGGCGTTCGTCATCACCAGAACCGCTGCGTTCGGCGCGGTCTGGTAGACGACCGGGTTGGCGATCACCTGCACGCTGGCGGTGGCGATGCTGGCCACCAGTTGGGGCGCAATGCGCTGCGCTTCCGGCTGCACAATGATGCGCGCCGCCGTGGTGACGACCTGCATGGTCGTCTGCGGGGCGTTCTGCATCACCGGGAGGTCCTTCACCGACTGCACCGCGGTGGCGGCGACCTGCACCGCCGCCGCCGGCGCCGTGGCGAGAATCTTCTCCGCGGCGCTGACCGCCTGATTCGCGACGTTCGCGGTCAACGTGGGGTTTCCGGTGCTGGCCGCCACCTGGACCGCCGCGTTCGCCAGCGCCCCGACGCTCTCCGGCGCGACGCGTTGCGCGGCCGGAGACACGAAGATTCGCGCGGCGGCCGTCACCACCGACTCCGTCTGCTGCGGCGCCGACTGCACGACGGTGGTGGCGCGCACCGTCTCCACCGCCGCCGCGGCGATCTGGACGGCCGCTTGCGGGTTGGTGTTCAGCATCTGCTCGGCCGCACGCACCACCTGGCTGGCCAGCGCCCCCGCCTGTTGCGGGTTGCCGCCGCCCAGCGTGTTGATGGCCTGCTGGATCGCCTGCGGGTTGCCCGTGAGCACCGCTGCCTGCAGGGCTGGAGGAAGCCGGACCTCCCCCGCGTTGCTGGCTGGCCCCTGGCCTTGGCCCTGCCCCTGGCCTTGGCCTTGGCCCTGACCTTGGCCGCGATTCTGTCCTTGGAGGGACTGGGCGTCGGCCACCGGAGACAGCCCGATGCCGGCAACCACCAGCGTCGCAGCCAAGATGCCGTGAATCTTCATGCCGTCACCCTCCTTGAGGACCGTCCCGACGCCCGACGGGCGACCTGACGCAATAAATACTACACTCGGTACCGCTTGGTCTAGGATTGTGCAAATCAGAGTTGATTATGCTTTCATTTAATCACGCGACAGGGGCGGCGCCTCAGAAGCGCCGCTGCAGGACCCTGACGATGTCGCCGGGCAGGATCGGCGCCCGCTCCACCGCGCGGTACTCCTTCTGCTCGCCCTCGATCACGCGGACCAGCACCACCTCGCCCTCACGGGCGCGGTAGTCGTAGCCGCCGGCCTTGGCGATGGCGCTCAGCACCGTCATGCCGGTGGTGTAGGGGAACTCGCCGGGCTGGCGCACCTCGCCGAGCACATAGAACGGGCGGAACGTCTGCACCTCGACGGCGACCTTGGGGTCCTGGAGGTAGGCGTCCTTGCGCAGCAGATCCTCGATGCGCTTGGCCAGCGTCTTCGCGGTCACGCCGCTCGCCACCACGTTGCCGACCAGCGGCAGCGAAACGTTGCCGACCGGATCGACGACGAAGTCGCCCGACAGGTTGTTCTCGCCGAAGACGATGAGGCGCACCCTGTTGCCGGGTTCCAGCACGTAGGCATCGGCGGGGTTGCCGATCTTCATCGGCGCCTCTTCGGTCGGAAAGCTCTGCTGCGAGGAGCAGCCCGCCAACAGCGCGGCAGCGAGCATCGCGACGCAAAGGAGGGCGCGGGCCGCGCGCCCCGGGAATTCACGGCTCATGGAACGGACGCTCCCAAGGAAACGGATACGGTTGCCGGCCTTGCCGTCACCAGAACGCATCCGGAAGGCCAGAATGCACACGGAGGGTGGATAAACGACTTTCCCGACATCCCACAACGGGTTACACCGTCCGGCGATGGTGGTCCATGATGATCAGATCCCTTCTTCGTGATTTCTTTGCGTCCGCAACCAACCGGAGCGCCTCCTCGACGGCACCCCCGAAGCCGACGGAAGGTCTTTGCGTCTACGCGGTCGGCGACGTTCACGGCCAGCGCAAGGAGCTGGAGGCGCTGCTGGCGCGCGTGGAAGCGGATGCCGCGCGCATGCGGGCGGACGGGCTGAACACGCGGATCGTCTTCCTCGGCGACTATGTCGACCGCGGGCCGGACAGCCGCGGCGTCCTCGACTCCCTGTGCGCGCTCGCGAAGCGCTCCGCCGACGGGTCCGGCATCGCCTGCCGCTTCCTGCTGGGCAATCACGAGGCGGCGATGCTGGACTTCCTGAAAGAGCCTGCGGCCAATTCCCAATGGTTGAGCTTCGGCGGCGTCGAGACGCTGGGCAGCTATGGCGTGCGCGCCTCCGCCGGCACGACCGAACCGGCGCGTTGCCGGGCGTTGCGCGACGCGCTGGACGAGCGGCTGCCGGATGAACACAGGAGGTTCCTGGAGACGCTGGAGCTCATGGTCGCGTTCGGCGACTACGCCTTCGTGCACGCCGGCATCCGGCCCGGTGTGGCGCTGGAACGGCAGCATCCTGACGATCTCCTGTGGATCCGCGAACCCTTCCTGTCGTCGCCGCGGCGGCACGAGAAAGTCATCGTCCACGGCCACACCGTCGTCGAACGGCCGGAGATCCTCGACAACCGCATCGGCATCGACACCGGGGCGTACGCCACCGGCGTGCTGACCGCGGTGGCCCTGCACGGTGTCGAGCGCCGGATCCTCGCGACCGCCCCCTGATATACATCGCATGCGTGCATACTGTTTAGAGACAAATCGCGACAGTATGCATCAATTTGCTTCACGCATCTGAATCTGTTCAAAAGACAGGATGTTCGCTATAAGAAGGTAGCGCCTCGCCATGCAACTTCTGGGACCCGATGCCGAACCCTGCCGCCACCTCCCGGCCGCGCCGCCGTGCACTTGAGGCCATCCTGAACTCCGGAGTGGCCGCATGGGCCGGAGCCTTGGTGATCAGCGCCGCGCTTACGGTGCCGGCGATGGCCCAGACCACCGCCCCCGAACAGGATCCCCGCCGTGCACGGGCCGGCGCCAAGGTCACCGGCGAAATGAATCCGGAGGAACGCTCGGGCCCCTCCGGGGACGAGGAGCGGGTGCACGAGGCGTTCCAACCGAAGGGCATCGAACTCGGCGAGTTCCTGCTGCTGCCCAAGATCGAATTCGACGAAACGTACAACAGCAACCTGCACGCCGTCGAATCGGGCGGCCGTTCGGACTTCGTCACCACGATACGCCCCGAAGTGAAGCTGCGCTCCCGCTTCAAGGAGCACGCAATCAACCTCTCGGCACTCGCGGAACAGTACGTGCACCGGCGGTTCACCAAGGACAACCGGCTCGACCTGCAGTTGGACGTCGATGGCCGCTACGACTTCACCAGCGAAACGCAGGCCAACTATTTCGGCCAGGTCTTCTCGCGGCACGAGGAGCGCGGCAGCCCCGACGACGCGCGCGGCCTGGAGCCGACGCCGACGCAAGGCTTCGTCAACCGCGGCAGCATCAAGCACCAGTTCGGCCGGTTCACCGTGGTCGGCGAGGGCGGTCTCGACCGCCGGACCTACGGCAACGTCATGACGGCCCTGGGCAGCACCGTCCGCAACGACGACCGCGACCGTTGGGAAATGCTGGTCCGCGGCCGCGGCTCGTACGAGATGTTCCCGGGATACGCCGCCGTCACCGAACTGACGGCGAACCGCCGTCTCTACGACAGTTCCCTCGATCGCAACGGCTATGACCGGAGCAGCCACGGTTACCGGGTCGAGAGCGGCATCGGGCTCGACCTCAGCAAGCTGATCCGCGGTGACTTCCTGGTCGGCTATCTGGCGCAGGATTACCGGGATCCCCGCTTCCACGACCCCAAGGGCCTTTCGCTCCGTGCCACGTTCAACTGGACGCCGACGACTCTCACGATCGTCGTGCCGTCGCTTGAGCGCTCGGTGAACGAGACCACCATCAGCCGCTCCTCGTCCATGGTGCGCAACGCCCTCAGCCTCACCGTGCGCCACGAACTCGAGCGCAACATCGTGCTGAGCGGCTACACCGCCGTCTTCTATGACGAATTCCAGGGCGTCGACGACCAGAACGCCTGGACGTACGAGGCCCGGGGCCGCATCACCTACGCCTTCACTCCGGAATTCTTCGTGGGCAGCGAAATCGGACACCGCCAGAAAAGATCACAGGCGGTCGGGGCGAGTTTCAAGCAAAGCATCGTTACGCTGCGCGCAGGACTGCAGCTATGATGTCTCCCCCGTTCCGGATCGCGCGTTGAAGACGCGCCTCGACTGAGACCATGACTGAAATCGACCTGCCCTCCATCGCGCCGACAATCGACGTCCGCCAGCAGGTCCGCTGGGCCTGGAGAACGGTTTGGCGGGGCAAGTACTTCGTGCTTGCCTGCATGGCGCTGGTGATGGTGCCCTCGGTCCTGTTCTTCCAGCAACTGACGCCGCGTTACACGGCCGAAGCCAAGATCATGATCGAGGCGCCGGAAACCAACGACGTGCTGTCGGATCGCGCGGTGATGGTCGGGCGCCAGCGGCTCAGCGAAACGGTGGTGCAGACGGAGGCCGATCTCATCGCCTCGACCATGCTGGCGCGCCGCGCGGTCGCCAAGCTCCAGCTGGAGCGCGATCCGGAATTCAACGCCAAGCTGCGCGCGCCCAAGCCGCTGGACGTGTTCCTGCGGTCGCTCAACCCGCTGTCCTGGATCCCCGCATCCTGGACCGCGCGACAGGACGAGCCGCAGGCGCTCAGCCCCGGAGCCCGTGACGACATCGAACTGGCCCGCGTCGTCGGAGCGTTCTCATCGCGCCTGACGGTGCGTCCTCAGCGCCGCTCCTTCATCATATCCGTGCAGTTCACCTCGGAAGACCGCGAAAAGGCGGCGCTCATCGTCAACACGGTGAGCGAGCTGTATGTCCTCGACCGCCTGGAAGCCAGCTTCGACGAGGCCAGGCGCGTCACCGGATGGCTGGGCGAACGGCTGGAGTCGCTGCAGCGCGAGGTGGTGGCGGCCGAATCCGCGGTGGAGGAGTTCCGCGCCGTCAATGGACTGCGCCGCAAGAACGAACGCCAGGCGACCGTCGGAGACCAGCAGCTCTCGGAACTGAACTCCCGCCTCGTCATCGCGCGCTCGGACCTGGCGCAGAGGCAGGCCCGGCTCGGCCAGGTGCGCTCGCTGCTCCGCACCCGCGGCAGCGTCGATACCGCGTCCGACGTGCTGCAGTCGCCGCTGATCCAACGCCTGCGCGAGCAGGAAGCCGCCAAATCGCGCGAGATGTCGGAAGCGCTGAAGACCTACGGCGAGAGGCATCCGCGGATGGTCGGCTTCCGGGCCGACCTCGACGATCTCCGCAGCAAGATCGCGGCGGAGATCGAGAAGATCAGCGCCTCCATCGCCAACGACGTCGAGGTGGCGGCGGCCGGCGTGCGCTCGCTGGAGAAGGAACTCGACACGCTGCGCCGGCAGACCAACGTGGCCGGCGAGGCCGAGGTCCGGCTGCGCGAACTGGAACGCCAGGCCGATGCGACGAAGGGCCTCTACGAGGCGTTCCTCAGCCGCTTCAAGCGGGAGGCGGAGCAGGAGCGCATGCAGCGCGCCAACGCCCGCATCGTGTCGCCCGCCAGCATTCCGGTGGGGGCCTCGTTCCCGCCCACACGGTCGGCGCTGGCGGTGCTGCTCCTGCTATCGGCGCTCGGCGGCGTCGCCCTCGTGTTCCTGATCGACCGCCTCGACAACGCCATCCGTTCGGCCGACGAGGCCGAGGAGATCACCGGCATGCCAACGCTCGCCATGATCCCGCTGCAGCGCGGCGGCGTCGAGCGTCCGGTCGACGAGGTCCTGCAACGCCCGAGGTCGGCGCTGGCCGACAGCGTGCGCAGCCTGCGCACCGCGCTCCACCTGAGCGAGGATGGTCAGGAGAACCGCATCATCCTGGTCACGTCGTCGGTGCCCAAGGAGGGCAAGACCTTCGTCTCGCTTTGCTTGGCTCTGCTGTTCTCGAAGAGCGACGACCGCGTGCTGCTGATCGACGGCGACGTCCACCGGCCGCGCCTGCACACCGCGCTCGGGCTCGACGGCGAGCGTGGCCTGACACAGGTCCTGGCGAACGAGGCGACCTTCGACGACGTCGTGCAGAGAGGGGTCGGCGGCAGCCTCGACTTCCTGCCGGCCGGCCGTTACGCGAACGTCGCCGAGATCATCCAGGCGCCGCAGATCGAAGCGTTGATCAACGCGCTGTCGGAGCGGTACACGCGGATCGTCATCGACTCGCCGCCGGTGCTGGCCGTTGCCGACGCCCGCCTCCTGGCCCGCTTCGCCGACCGTGTCATCTACCTCGTCCGCTGGAATTCCACCGCGCGCGACGCCGTCCGCAACGGCGTGAAGCTTCTGCGTGCCGCCGGCGTGAACCTGTACGGAAGCGTCCTGTCGCAGGTGAACCAGCGCAAGCACGCCCGCTATGGTTACGGCGACTACGGCCAGTATTACGGGCGCTACCGTGAGTACTATGGTGAGTGAGACGGCGCAGGCTCCCGCCCACCGCGAAGCCCGGCAGACATCCAGCGTCGGCGCCGCGGTGATCGCAGGGGTGATGGGCTGCGTCCTGCTCGGGCTCGGCGTCCCGAGCCTGGTCACCGCCGTGCGCACGCTCGATGCCCGGGGGGTGATCTGGGCGACCTACACCGGGGCGGCGGTGCCCGAAAAGGCGCGCCTTGACGCCATTGCGGACCTGGGGGTCCTGCAGCGCTGGGGGCGTGACGGCGAACTGGAAGGCGACGCGGGCCTGCTGCTCCTGCGCGCCGGACAAGCGGCACCGACCGACGCCGAACGGGAAGAGCGTTTCGCGGCCTCCGCGGCAGCCTTCGGCGCGGCGCTCGCCGTCGCTCCGGGACAGCCGAACGCCTGGGCGAACCTCGCCTATCTCCACCTGCACAAGGGCGATACGGCGGCCGCGGTGGCCGCGCTGCGCATGTCCATGCTCTCCGGTTCGTTCGTTCCAGCGCTGATGGCGTCGCGCATCGAACTGGGCCTGAGACTTCTGCCGGTCATGGATCCGGAAACCGTCGGGCTGCTGCAGCGGCAGATCCGCCTGACCTGGACGCTCGATCCGGACTTCGTCGCCAAGCTGAGCGCGCGGCCCGGTCTCGCCCCCCTGGTGCGCGACGCCATGGACGGACTGAGCGAAGCGGAAATGGCGCAGTACGTCCGGCGGCACGGAGGGCAGAAGTAGCGTTCCGGAACGGTCGCGCAGCGGCCCGCGCAATCTCGCAGGCGGCGGGAGACGACTTACGACAACGGAGCAAGCCGTGGGAAGCAGGCCGGAGACGCGAATCGCAGCCCTGGATTCCTTGAGGGGGATTGCGGCCGCCTTCATCCTGGCGCACCACTGCTGGCTGGCGGTGATTGGGTTTGATGCGGGCGCCGGAAACCCGTTCGATGTTCCGTGGAGCATACGGCAGGCCCTGGGGTTGGTGCTGGAGAACGGACGGGCAGCCGTCATCGTGTTCTTCGTCCTCAGCGGCTACGTCCTGTGCATTTCCGTCGAAAAGCAGAACGGGACATACCTCTCGTTCGTATCGAAGCGGGTGTGCCGGATCTGGATACCGCTTCTGCTTTCGGTGGCACTGTCCGTTGGTCTCTATCTGGCGATCGGACCACACCCCGCCGGCAACTTGAGCGCATGGTTCCAGCATCAGGCGGGCTGGTATTCCGCTCCGACCCCTGCGGTGCTCCTCGGGCATGCCCTCATGACGGGCCGGCCCGACCACACCAGTTTCAATACGCCGATGTGGAGCCTCGTCTACGAACTGCGCATTTCCCTTCTTTTCCCGTTCCTGGCCGTGCTGGCGCGCCGACGCCCGCGAGCCGTGGCCAGCGCAGCGCTGGCCTTCTATCTGGCCGAACTGATCGTGTCCCACGTCGTCCTCGGGCGCCCGCTGCGCCCCGGGACCGCCTCCGACGTTGGCCGCGATCTGTTCTCGACCGTCCATTTCCTGGGGTGTTTCGCCCTGGGCGCCGTGCTGGCACACGGCCGGGAGCGGATCCGGGCCTTCTTCGCGCGGGCGACGAACGGAACGGCGCCCGCGGCTTGGACGGCTGCGATCGTCCTGTTGCTGGTGCGGGAAGATGCCGCCGGCATCGCGGGGGCGGGCCTTGCGGTGGCGCTCTGCGCCGGCTCGCCACCCGCCGACCGGGTTCTGCAACGCCCGCTGCCCTTATGGCTCGGTCGTGTTTCCTACAGCCTGTACCTCGTCCACATGCCGATCCTGCTCGGCGCGGGGCACTTTCTTCACGGCACGGCAACGCCGGCGCTACTGGTCGCCGCGGTCATAGCGCTGTCGCTGCTGGCCGCCGAGGGGATGCATCGCTGGGTCGAGGTCCCCAGCATGGCGCTGGGGCGTCGCATCGCCACCCGGATCCGGCGCGGCAACCGCCCCCACGACATGGCGCCGGCTGGGCCGGTCCCGCCCCCCGCCCTCCCGGCGGACCGCCGGATTTAGTCGGCCCGCTCCCGCACGGGTGCGTTGCCCGGGGCGTACGGTGCAGGGCGCACAGGAGCGTTCAGAACACGGCCGTACACGTCCATGCGCCGTTCATAGGCCGGCCGGTCGGAGAAGCGGGCCATGAACGTCGTTCGCGCAGCTTGCCCCATGCGACGAAGCGCTTCGGGCCGTTCCAGCAACGCCGCTGCCTGCCGTCGCCAGTCGGCGATGTCGCCCGGTCGTGCGAAGGCGCCGGAGATGCCGTCATCCAACATGTGGACCGCGGCGCCGTCGGCGGAGGCCAGAACCGGCAGGCCATGCGCCATCGCCTCGGCGACCACGAGCCCGAAGGTCTCGTTCCAGAGCGACGGAAACACCAGGAGCGACGCCCGCGTCATCGCCGCCGACACGGCGTCCGCAGGCATCGCGCCGAGAAAGCGCACGGTGTCCGGGGCGGCGCCTGCCAACCCTTCCCTGAGCGGCCCATCGCCGATGATGTCGAGCGGTGCGTCGAGGCCCCGCCAAGCCTCGATCAGTGTTTCGAGGCCCTTCTCCGGGCTGAGCCGGCCGACGAACAACGCCCCCCGCCGCTCCCCGTTGCGGGCGGGCCCCGGGCCGGGATCGCGCACCGCGGGCGGACAGACGACGATGCGGTCCGCGGGCAGGCCACCGCGGACGAACACCTCGCGCGCGTGGGGATTGAGCGCCAGGAACAGATCGACCGCGTGCCGCCACGTTCCGGCCACGTGATGGATGCCGGTCATCGCGGCCACCGCCGCGCTCGCCCTGCGGCTGCCCCGATAGCAGGCGTGCGCGACCGCCGGCCATTTGATGGTGCGCTCGACGCAGTCGGCGCACGCCCGGCCGTCACGCAGCATGAATCCGTTGGCGCACAGCAGGCGGAAATTGTGCAGCGTCTGCACGACCGGCACCCCGTGCGCCCGCGCGGCGTGGTAGACGGCCGGAGAGAGCAGCGGAAACGTGTTGTGGACGTGGACGATGTCGGGGCGCTGCGCGGCGATCGCCTTGGACACCGCCTCATAGCCGGCGCGCGACCAAATGGCGCGCAGCGCCAGCCCAAGCGAACCGCCGCCGATACGCGCGTTGTCCTCGACCAGCGTGGCCACGTCGACGCCGTGCGCGGCGAGAAGCCCCTCCTCGGTCTCGACCGCCACGTCCTCACCGCCGCGCAAACGGTAGCGCTCATGGACCAGCAGGATGCGCATCGCCCTCTCCCATCGCCGCCGGGCTGCCGCTCGGCCGGCGCCTTGCGGATCTACCTCAAAAGCGTTAGCACAATCATAATGGAGGCCCATCCTCCACCCGCAGAAATATGTTGAGCCCTCGCAGCCCTCCCCCTTAGAGTTGCCGAACCCGGGCCAAGCACAAGCGTGGTCTTTCTTTCCTTCCAGACGCGATGCGGAACGAAACTGGTCATTGTGGCGGTACGCCGGCCGAGTTCATCGCAGCCGCGCGTCGCGTCCCGCGGAACATCGGACATTTTTCCGTATGCTGAGCTGGCTGCGCGCCTCGTTCGGCCTGTCGTTCATCGGCAGCGTCTCCTCGTTTTCCGTGGCCCATGCGGTGAACGTTCTGCTGCCGCTGCTGATGATCCCCTACCTCGCCCGGGTGTTGGGAGCGGAAAGCCTGGGGCTGGTCGCCTTCTCGCAATCCTTCGGCTTTTACGTCACCCGGATCGTCGAGTTCGGGTTCGACTTGTCCGCCGCGCGGAACATCGCCCGGCACCGCGACGATCCGGCGTCGCTGTCGGACATCCTCGGGTGCGTCCTGACGGCCAAACTCATCCTCCTGGCCGTGGCGGCCACCGCGGCCGGGCTGGCGTTCCTTCTGATCCCGGCGTTCCACGCGCATCACGCCGTTTTCTGGTCGGGGTTCCTGTGGGGGCTGGGACAGTCGCTCAGCATGGTGTGGTTCTTCCAGGGCATCGAACGGCTCTGGACGGTCGTTGCTGCCGAGGTGACCTGCAAGGCCGCCGCCGCCGCCGCGACCATGCTCGTGGTCAGGCAGCCGGAGGACGGCTGGCTCTACCTCGCCCTGCACGGTGCCGCGGCGCTGGCCGCGGCCGCGATCGGCCTGGGCCTCGCCCGCCGCACGACGCCGCCGGCCGTTCCCTCGGCGGCGGCCGTCGCGCGCACCATGCGTGAAGGGTTCGCCATGTTCCTGTTCCGCGTATCGGAAGGGCTGTACACCGTCGGCGCGCCGTTCCTTCTCGGATTGATGGCGCCGCCACAGGTGGTCGGCTACTTCGCCGGCGCGGAACGGATCGCCCGCGCCGCCGTCCGGCTGACAGGGCCGCTCGGCGGAGCCGTGTTCCCGCACATGAGCCATCTTGCCCGGCGGTCGCGGTCGGCGGCTGCGGCCACCGGACGGCTCACCATCACGCTGTTCGCCGCCGTCGGCCTGATGATCAGCCTCACCCTCTGGCTGCTGGCGCCGGTCGCCGTCGATCTGCTGCTCGGTCCCGGGTTCCGCCCCTCGGTCGCCGACCTGGAGATCCTGGCGCTGCTGCCCGTCCTGTCGGCGGTGACGCAGGCCATCGGATTCCAATGGATGGTGCCGCTCGGGCTCGATCGCGCGTTCGTCGTCGTCGCGTTCTCCTCCGGTGCCGCGTACATGGCGCTGGCGTCCGTGCTCACGCCGTCGTTCGGCGACATCGGCATGGCGACGACGGTCATCCTTGCCGAGGCGTTCTGCCTCGCGGTCATGGCGCTGCTGCTCCGGGCACGGCGCCTCGACCCGTTCTCAATGCGGTGATCATGGCTTCGCCAAATGCGGTGATCATGGCTCCGCCAGCGGAATCCCGGGCGTCGTGGAACGGTCGATATGCGCATCGCCATTTTTGATTATCTGGTGACCGAGACCAACCCGGTCGGGCGCTGCCATCTGACGCTGTTGCGCCGCCTGTGCGACGAGCACGAGTTCGTCGTCTTCGCGGTGGCGTTCGACAACCCGCGTCCGGACCGCATCCGATTCGTCCGGGTTCCGGCCCCGCCCCGCCCCCTGGCGCTGCTCTTCGTCGCCTTCCACCTCCTCGCCCCGCTCGCGCTCCTGGTCGCCCGGCTGCGGGGAACTCCTCGCTTCGACTGCATCCAGTCCGTGGAAAGCAATTTCGGCTTTCCGGGAATCGCGTACGCGCATTTCTGCCACCGCGCCTACCTGAACGCGCACTGGAAAGCGGCGCGCCCCAGCGGCCTGCGGCGCATGGCGCGATGGCTGGACCACTGGCTGCACGCGGTGGCCGAGCCATCCGCCTTCCGCCGGGCCAAACTGGTGGTCGTGCCGTCGCGCGGTCTGGCGGCGGAACTCTCCCGGCAGTACCCGTGGGTGGACTCCAAGCTCCGGATCCTCGCGAACCCCGTGGACACCGGGCACTTCACCCCGCCGGCGGACTTCGACCGCCAACGGGCGCGTAGCGGGCACGGGTACACGGAGGACGACGTGGTGCTCTGCTTCGTCGCGCTCGGCCATTTCGAACGCAAGGGTTTGCCGCCGCTGATCGATGCGATGGCGCGTCTGGCCGACCGGCGCCTCCGGCTGCTCGTGGTGGGCGGAACGGACGCGACGGTGCGGGACTGGACGCGACGGGTCGCAGCGGCCGGACTCGCCCACGCCGTGCGCTTCGCCGGCATGCAGAAGGACGTGCGCCCCTGCCTGTGGAGCGCCGACGCCTTCGTCCTGCCCTCCTTCTACGAAGTTTATCCCCTGGCCGGCCTCCAGGCGGCCGCCGCCAAGCTGCCGCTGATCGTTACCGCGGTGTACGGCCTGGAAGAAGTCCTGCGCGACGGCGAGAACGGCCTGCTGCTCGAACCGACCACGGACGGCCTCGCGCGGGCGCTCGGCCGTTTTCTCGCCTTGTCGCCGGCCGAGCGCAGGTCCATGGGGGAGGCTGCGGCACGCACGGTCACGGGCTGCGGCGAGGAGCCGTTCGCCGAACGTTGGCGCAGCCTGTACCGGCAGTGGGGGGCCTCGGCATGATGCTGCTCGCCCTGTGCCTGTCGTCAGGCTACCTGATCTTTGGTCGTCCCTTCGCCTATCTCGGGGTGACGCCATTCTACCCCGCCGAACTCTATCTGCTTCTGGCCGCGCTTTTCCTGCCCCGGCGATGGCTTGGCGCCATGATCGGAGATCTGCTCGCCCTGCGGCCGGTCGCGCTGCTCTCGGCCCTTGTCATCGCGTGGGGCGTCGTCTCGGTCGCCCGCGGGCTGGAGGCCGGCTACGACCCCGAGATCGCGCTCAAGGAATTCAGCGCCCACTACTACGTGCTGTACTTCTTCGTCGGCCGGGCTGTCAGCCATCATTTCCATCGACGCCGGGCGGCACTGTTCTTCGTGATCAGCGGTCTGCTCGCGGGCATCAACTGCATCATCTATGCGCTCTACACGTCCAGAATCGAGCTGTTCCTGCCGTGGGCGCCCGAGGTTCCGGCCTTCGACGTGCCGGCGATGCTGTCCTATCCCCTGGTCGGGCTCACCGCGTTTGCGCCCTACACAGGCGTCGCCGGCGTCGTCGCGATCATTGTCGACCTCGTGGCGTCCCTGACCAATCCTGGACGCGCGCTGTGGCTGTCGATGCTGCTCGGGTGCGGCGTGGTCTTCGCCCTCCGCCCCGACCGGCGCATGGTCGTCAAGGTGGTCATCAGCGTTCTGGTGGTCGTCGCCGTCGTGTACTCCGTCGGCAGCCTGATTCCTGCGGCGGAGGGCCGCGGCGGATCGCTTTCGCCGATGTGGGTCGTGGCCCAAGTGCTGTCGACCTTCGATCCCGAAATGGCGCACGATCTGTTGATCGAAAGCGACGAGGGCGTCGAAGCCTCAACGGTGTATTCGCGCTTCGGCACCATCAATTGGCGCTACACGATCTGGGAATTCATCATCGACAGCCTCGACTCCGCCGAACTCTGGTTCCTCGGGCACGGCTACGGACTTGAACTCCCAAGCCTGATCATCGGAGCGGAGAACCTGCGCTCTCCGCACAATTTCATCCTGTACCTTCTTGGATACACCGGGCTCATCGGGTTGGCGATCTATCTCAGCTTCTCCGGAGCTCTGCTTGGGGCCTTCTACCGGCTTCCCCGCTCCCCGTACCGCTCGTTCCTTCTGGGGCAGTTCGCCTCCGTCTGGACGCTGGCCATGTTCGGAAACGCCCTTGAGACCCCCTTCGTCACCGTCCCGTATTATCTCGGCATGGGCATGGCCTACGGCGCCGCCGTCATCGAGGCCCGGTCCGTGAAAAAGGACAACGCATGAAACGGTGCGTGCTCTTCGTGGTGCCGCATCTCTTCGGCTCCATGCGCCTTCTCGCGACGGTGCTTCGGCACATGGACCGGACCCGCTTCTCGGCAACGATCCTCGCGCTCGGCAGCCGCACCATCTTGAGGGAGGAGTTTCCGGACGACGTCGAATTCCACATTCTCGACGGTGACTCGAGCTTCGCCAGCCGTTTCGCCGCCCTGCCCGCGATCATCCGCCTGGCGCGCCGGCACGACCTGATCGTCGCCTATGCGGAGTTGACGCCGACCTACCTGACGGCGCTTGCGGGCTGGATCGTCGGACGGCCGGTCATCGGTTGGATGCACATCCACCAGTCCGAGATCTTCCGCCATCGCCTCCGTCCCGAGTGGGCGCACCGCCCGGTATTCCGGGCCGTGTACCCTCGGCTCACGCGGGTGGTCGGCGTCGGACGGACGGTCTCCCGCGACCTCGAAGCGGCGTTCGGCCTGTCCAACGTCGCGTGCATCCCGAACGCCGTCGATACCGACGCGGTGCGCGCCCGGGCGGCGGATGCCCTGCCGGAGACGGCAGCCGACCTGTTTGCCAAGCCCGTTCTGCTCTCCGTCGCCCTGCTGGAATGGCAAAAGGGCTATGATGTCCTGATCGCCGCACACGCCAAGCTGCGCGCCGCGGGCATCGACCACACGCTGGCCATCGCAGGGGACGGCAGTCTCGCGAACGACTTGCGCGCGCTCGCGGACCGCCTCGGGGTGGCGGACAGCGTGCGGTTTCTCGGCTACCTGAAGAACCCCTACCCGGTGATGGCGCGGGCGCGCGGACTCGTGCTGGCCTCCCGCCTGGAGGGCTTCGCGCTGGTGGTCGCCGAGGCCCTCGCGCTGGGGACGCCGGTCGTTTCCACGCGCGTCGCCGGGCCCGACGAGATCCTCGCCGACGGAGCGTACGGGCCACTCGTTCCGGTCGATGACGTCGATGCCCTGGCTTCGGCCATGGGCCGTCTGCTGACCGAGGACGCCTGGCACGCGGCGCTCGCACGGAACGCCCCGGCGGCAGCCGAACGCTACGCGCCGCGCCACACCGTGCCTCCGGTCGAGGCGCTGTTCGACGAGGTGCTGGGAACCCTGGGGACGCTGGCGCCGGAATTCCGGCTGCTGTGCCGGGCGGCGCGCTCGGCGCTGGGGAACGGCGGCGCGCCGTTCGCCGATGCCATGTCCGGCTGGGCGCCGGACTGGGCGGCGGTGATCGAAGGGGCCGGGCGGCATCGCGCCGTGGCCCTCGTGCTCGCCGGGCTCCGCCGCGCGGACAAGGCGGCGGTGCCGTCCGAGGTGCTCTCGCGCCTGCGGCGCCTCGCCGACCTGAACGGCGCGCGCTGCCTCGCCCAGGCCGCCGAGGTGATCCGACTCGCCGGTCTCTTCGAAGCCGCCGGCATCCGGGTCATGGTGCTGAAGGGCGTGGTCCTCTCGCTGCAGCTCTACGGGAACCTCGCGCAACGTGGAGCGGGCGACATCGACCTGCTGGTCGATCCTGCCCGGTTCTGGGATGCGGACGGCGTCCTGGCCGCCGCCGGCTACCAGCGGGAAGGGCCACCGATCTCCTCCGCCCGCCGCACCGCGGGCCAGCGGTTCATCCGCGACCTGACCTACCGCCACCGCGAAAGCGGTGCGCTGGTCGAACTGCACCAGCGGCTGACCAGCAACCCGAACCGCATGGCCGCGGATTTCGAGACCTTATGGCGTGACCGCGTGGAGGTGGGCCTGGGCGGTGCGGCCATCACCACCCTTCCCCGGCGTGTCCTGCCGCTCTACCTGTGCGTCCACGGCGCCCACCATTGCTGGGAGCGTCTGTGCTGGCTGGCCGACCTGGCGGTGCTGCTGAAGGACGGAAACGGCGCCGCGGCGGCCCTGGCGGACGCCGAGGCGGCCGGCCTGGGACCGGCCATGCGCCTGGCGCTGGCGCTGGGGCACGACTGGCTGGGCCTGCCGCTTCCCGACGGCCTGCCGGCCGACGCCCGGGAGGCACGGGAGGCCAAGCGCTTCGCCGTGCGCTTCTTCGCGGGGAAGCGGTGGCTGGACTCGTCCACGAAGGGCACCGCGCCCTGGCTGCGCCGCGAGGTGTGGCGCCGCCATTACCTGTATTCCATGAAGGGGGGCTGGCAGCACGGCTGGAGCGAACTGCGGGCGGATCTCGTCAACCCCGTCGACTGGGACCTCTTCCCGCTGCCCGACCGGCTGTTGTGGCTGTATCCGCTGCTGCGCCCCGTCGGATGGCTGGTGCGCAACGCCCGACGCTGGCGGTCGGCGCACCGGCGCACGCCGCCGGAGTGAGCGCGGTGCCGGAGCGGGGGCCGTGCGCCTCAGCTCCCCCGGTACGTGGTGTATGTCCACGGCGTGCACAGCAGCGGCACGTGATAGCCCTGCTTGGCGTCGAAGATGCCGAAGCGCACCGGCACGACGTCGAGGAACGCCGGCTCGGGCAGCGTCAGTCCCTGGGCGCGGTAGTAGTTGGCGACGTGGAAGGCCAGCTCGTAGGTGCCCACCACCATCTCCTCGGCGGTGAACAGCAGTTGGTCGGTGCGGCCGTCGGCGTTGGTGGTGACGGTCTTGATCAGGGTCTTCGAGCCGTCCTTCCCGACGCGCGAGAAGTCGATCGTCACGCCGGCGCCCGGGCGGCCATGATAGGTGTCGAGCACGTGCGTGCTCAGCTTCGGCTTGGTGTTGGCGCTCGCCGTCGGGGTGGGCGGGGCGCCCTGCGCGGCGGCTGCGGTGGGAACGACGGCGGCGGCCAGCACGGCACCGGCGGCCATGACGTCTCGTCTCGACATCGACATGCTCGTTCTCCTCGGGAGGGGTGGATGAGGGGCGGATCACGCCGCCCGGACGTTGCTGATGAACTGATCCACCTCGCGGCGCAGCGCGCCGGCCTGCTGCGACAGGGCGACGGCGGCGGTCAGCACCGTGTCGGCCACCGTGCCGGCCTCGCCGGCCGCTTCGCTGACGTTGGCGATGTTGTCCGACACGTTCTGGGTGCCGACGGCTGCCTGCTCGACGTTGCGGGCGATCTCGCTGGTGGAGGCGCCCTGCTGCTCGACCGCCGAGGCGATGGCGGCGGACACTTGGCTGATGTCGCCGATGGTGCCGGTGATGGCCTGGATGGCCTGCACCGCCTCGTTGGTGGCCTGCTGCACGCCGGTGATCTGGCTGCGGATGTCGTCGGTGGCGCGCGAGGTCTGGGTGGCCAGGGCCTTCACCTCGCTCGCCACCACCGCGAAGCCCTTGCCCATCTCGCCGGCCCGCGCCGCCTCGATGGTGGCGTTGAGGGCGAGCAGGTTGGTCTGGCTGGCGATGTCGTTGATCAGGTTGACCACCTCGCCGATGCGCGCGGCGGCGGTGGCGAGGCCCTGGACGATGGTGTTGGCGTGGTTGGCCTCCTCCACCGCCTGGCTGGCGACGTGGGCGGCGTGGCCGACCTGCTTGCTGATCTCGCCGATGGAGGCGGACAGCTCCTCGGTGGCGGCGGCGACGGTCTGCACGTTGGCCGAGGTCTGCTCGGACGCCGTGCTGACGACGCTGGACTGGCGGCGGGTCTCCTGGGCGACGCGGCTCATGGTCTCGGCCGAGCCCTGGAGGTCGGTGGCGGCGGAGGCCACCGACTGCACCACGGTCTGCACCGACGCCTCGAAGGTGCTGACCATCTGTGCCAGCGCGCGGCGCTTCTCGGCCTCGGCGGCCTGCTTCTCGGCGGCGCGCTCGGCCTCGATGCGCTGCATGTCCAGCCCGTTCTTCCTGAAGGTCTGCACCGCGTCGGCCATCGAGCCGATCTCGTCGCCGCGGTCCAGGCCGGGGACGTCGGCCGTGAGGTCGCCGTGCGACAGCGCGTACATCGCCTCGCGGATGCGGTCGAGCGGGCGCAGGATGTGGCGCAGCATCACGAAGAAGCCGGCCAGGATCACCGCCGCCACCGCGCTCAGCGTCAGCACGGTGCGGATCGTCGCCGCGCTCTGCGCCGCCTCCAGCGAGGCGCGCGACAGGCGCAGCTCCAGCACGCCGATCTTCTTGCCGCCGCGGGCGACGTCCTGGGTGAACAGCATGGCGTCCGCGCTGGGGGCGGCGCCGTGCGTGTGCGTCGGCTTGCCGGCGGCGTCGAGCACGCGCGAGCCCTGGTAGTCCGGATCGCGGGCGAAGCTCGCCAGGATCTTGGTGACGGTGTCGTCCTCCATGTTCCACAGCGGCGCCACCACCGCCTCGGCCTGCAGGGAGGCGATGAGCGCCCCGCGCGCCTCGACCAGCGCGCGCTGGGCGGCCGCCTCGTTGCGCAGCTGCCACGCGCTGAACCCGGCGAAGACGAGGACGAGCAGCGCGGCGGTCCAGGCGAGGAACGTGACCTTCAGGCTCTTGCGGCGGCTGGCGGCGGACATGGCGGGGCTTCCTGTCGGGGCGTGGAACAGGGGAAGGGTGTGCGCCCCCTTCCCCGGGGTCGTCGGCTTACTTCAGGTACGGCTCGCTGATCGCCTTCCAGTCGGCGTCGCCGGCCATGCCCTCGACCGTCCTGGCGATGAAGCCGGCCAGCTCGGCGTCCGGGCCGGCGACGAACAGGCGGCGCTCGTACTTGCTGTGCGGCGTCGCCGAGACGTGCAGCTTGTCGGCGAGGTTCTCGCTCTTGATCAGGTAGCGCGCGGCGGTGTCGGCCAGGATGGTCACGTCGATGCGCGCCTGCGCCGCCTTCTTCAGGTTGGTCAGCTCGGAGTTGGCGTCGTCGCGCTTGATCGTGCCGCCGTCCACCAGCGCATCGACCGGGCCGTAGCGGTGGCCGGCGACGCCGCCCAGGGTCTTGCCGGACAGGCTGTCCGGGCCGGCGTACTCGACCGGGGCCGCCTTCGGCGACACCACGGCGTTGGCGTCCTGGATGAGGGTGGCCGACCACTTGTACCTGGTCTGCTCCTGGTCGCCGAAGAACGCCGGCGTCGCCCACGGCACCACCACCGGCTTGCCTTCGGCCAGCGCGGTGTCCAGGCGCTTGCGCGGCATCGCCTCGACCACGAAGGTGTACTTGCCGCCCGACTTCTTCGTCATGTAGTCGGCCAGCGCGTAGGTCAGGCCCTTGCCCTGCTCGGTCACGAAGGGCGGGAATTCATGATAGGTCATGACCGGCACGTCGGCGGCGTAGGCGCCCGAGGCGGTGGAGACCAGGAGGAGGCCGGCGAGGACGGGACGGATCATGGAATGGGTTCCTTGTGCGCTGTGACACGGTTGCGGCACGGCGGGAGCGCGGGTCAGGCGGGGCTCGGGCGTGTCACGGGTGGTAAAGCAATGGGCATGCCGCCCCGAAAGCCGTGCACCACCGCCATTGTCGCTGCCGTCGCCGTTCCGCCACTCCCACTTGCGGGAATGGCGCGGCGACCATTACCGGTTCGAGGAATTGTCCGCGGGCGGGGGCTTCGCGGCGGCGCGGCGGGCGGCCTGCAGCGCCTCGTGCCGGGTGCGGAAGCTCTGCAGCGCGTCGGCGGCCTCGGCGTGCCGCATGCGGCCGAGCACGGCGGCGACCTCGATGTCGAAGCGCAGCTCCTCGATCAGGCGGTCGAGCTGCCAGCCGGTCTTGCGCGCGTCGTGCGTGGCGAACCAGGCGCGGATCGCCGTCTGGCAGTCGGCGACGGCGTCGGGCTCGGCGCAGGCGGTGGCGACGCGCTCCAGCCCAGCGGCCATGGCCGGATCGAGCGCGCGGATCTCGTCCGCCGGGTCCGCCGCGGCGACGGCCGGCGTCAGCAGGAGCACCGCCAGCAGCATGCCGCGCCGGACGGTCACGACGCGGCCCGCGCCGGTTCGGCGTTGCGGTTGGCGCAGAAGGCGCGCAGCCGCGCCACGTCGGCGATGGCGACGTCGCGCCCGGCGGTGGTGACGCCCAGCCGGCGCAGGCCGACGAAGGCGCGCGACAGGCTCTCCGGCACCATGCCGATCTTCTGCGCGATCTGGTTCTTGGCGATGGGCAGGCGCATGCGCACGCCGCCGCCGTCGGCCGGCTCCGCCGCGGAGGCCTGCTGGAGCAGGTAGGAGCCCAGCCGCTCGGCCGCCGACATCGCCTTCAGGTCGCCGATCTGCTCGACCACGGCGCGGTACTGCTGGGCGATCATGCCGAACAGCGCCTCGGCGAAGGCCGGCTCCAGCATGGTCAGCGAGCGGACCACCGCCACCGGCAGCGTGGCGACCCGCACCGGGCGGGTGGCGACCGCCTGCACCGGGCACGGCCCGCCGGCCAGCGCGGCGATGGCGTTGAGCGGGCCGGGCTGCGCCACCACCTCGACCACCGTCGGCTGCCCCTCGCGCACCGCCGCCTCCAGCGACACGGTGCCGCCGAGCAGGATGAGCAGCTGGTCCGGCACCGAGCCGCGGGCGAACAGGACGGTGCCGCGCGGCAGGCTCTGCACCTCGATCATCTCGGTCACGCCGCAGAAGCGCAGCAGCGACAGGCGGTCGAAGGGGGCGATGGACGACAGCGCCTTGGCGGCTTCGGCCTGGCGGCGGGTGCGGATCTTCTTCATGGCGGGGTCCGGTTGAAGGAATCAGTGGGCGATGGGCATGCCGCGCGATTCCACGGCGTCGATCTCGGCGTCGAGGATGGCCTTGCGCTTCTCGGCGGGGACGTCGGGGAACAGTTCCAGGAACACCTTGTCGGCGAAGTCGCGGGCACGGCCGTCGGCGAAGCCGAGGATCAGGGCGTGGCAGTAGGCGCTGATGGCGATGCGGCCTTGCATGGGAGGCCTCGTGCGTTAGCGGGCGTCGTGCCGGCTGGTTTCGGGGCGGCGGGGCAAGGCGCCGTGGCGCGGCGGCTTGGCCGGGGCGGCAATCATCGGCTTCTCGCAGATCAGGCGGATCTGGGAGCGGACCTCCTCGTCGGCCTCGTTGCTCAGGGCCAGGAGGAATTCATAGTCGTCGCGCATGGCGACCTCATGTCGTGGTGCGGTGTGTCGCGGGGAGCAGTGCATGGCGCGTGCCACATCCGCCGCCCGCCGGAGTCGCGCCGCGCGGCCTCCGTTCGCTCCCGCTTTTGACACGGACGTTCCCTCGGATGGGAGAATGGCCCTTTTCAGATAGGGGATTCCCGTTGATCCGCCGTCTTTCGCGCTGCGGCACGGCGGTTGCTTAGGGGGATGCGCCCTCCCACGTCGCCCGACGCCCGCAGCCCGCGAAGAAGAAGGACAGCCGATGACCACCGACACCGCCTTCACCATCATGGCGTTCCTCGACAAGGCCGAACGGACGCTTGGCGATGTGCGGCTGTACCCGACCGGCGGGACGCTGCGCGAACGGCTGGACAGCAACCGCCAGACGCTGGCGCTCGCGCGCCGCCACCTGGATGAGGCCCGCGCCCTGGCCTGATCCGCCCGCCCCCCTCAGCGTGCCGCCGACAGGGAGAACAGCGACTGGCAGTATTTCCGATGGAGAGTCTGCTCGATGGCACGGCGCGCCGCCGCCCGCACCTGCGCCGTGGGAACCCCATCGACCGGCATCGCCGGCAGGAGGCCGCCGATGCCCCTGAACCTCAGTTGAGGGCCGAGACCTCGGCGCTGAAGGCGTCGTCCTTGATGCACAGCGCGCGCAGCGCTTCGTAGCTGGTCTGCGTCATCTGGGCGCCCGGCCGCGTCAGCGCGGCGCACTCGCGCGGGGAATGGACCTGCGACGCGTTCAGCGCGCCATGGTCGCCCACCCGCACCATGCCGGCGTTGGCGAACTCGTAGAGCCGCTCGTTGAGAGAGGCCCCGTCGTGCGCGCTGCAGCCGCCCAGCAGCAACGCGGCGCCGAAAAGCACCCGCTTCATTTTGACCGCCCGAAGATACACCGCCCGGTATCAACAGTGCCATACCTCGAAAGAGAAGAGAACCACGCATTGATCTCGATGACGACACACGGGATCGATTTCTGTTGCTGCCTCGTCATGAAACGGGACGAGCGTTCTGCGGCGCACCGCCTGCCGCTTGACCAATGTCAAAAGCTGGTCCGGGGCGTCGCGGCGCTCCTGGGATGGCTGCTTGCGGCGGCCGTCGAACGCGTCCGGCGCTGGATGGTGGCGGCACCGCCTTGGCGCCGGACGGAGCCCGATCTCGGATCGCCGAATAAATCGGCCTTATGAAGCGTCCATACGGACGTGGTTTGACAGAAACTTAACCACCAAGCCTTTGGTATAATGTCCATTCCGTGGCGTGTGGAGACCATTGGCTACCGTAGCGGCGCCTTGCGGCGTGAAGGAAAGCGTCGGCGATGCAATTGGGGATGTTGTCTTGGGCGGAAGCGCTGGTCGAGCTCCTGAAGGGAGTCGGCCTGCTTGCGCTCGTCGCCATCCTCTACGGCGACCTGGAGCACCGGCTCGCCAGCCGCCCCCGGCTGTGGCCGCTGGTGTGCGGCGCGCTGTTCGGCGCCGGCACGCTGATCTCGATGGTGCAGCCGGTTCCGGTGGCGGCGGGCGTCATCATCGACGCGCGCTCGGTGATGCTGGGGCTCGCCGGCCCGATCTGCGGGCCGGTCGCCGCCGCCCTGGCCGCCGCGATGGCCGCCGCCTACCGGGTGTGGCTCGGCGGCGCCGGGATGTACGCCGGCCTGGGCACCATCGTGTCGTCCGCGCTGATCGGCGTCGGCTTCGCCCGCATCGCCGCGGCCCGCCGGGTGCGGCTGGGCAGCCGGCACATGGTGCTGCTCGGCCTGTGCACCGGCCTCGCCTACGTGGCCTGTGCGTTCCTGCTGCCGGCGGACCTGCGCGGTGCGCGGCTGCGCGACGACAGCGCGATGCTGATCACCATCTCGACGCTCGGCACCGCGTTTCTCGGCACGCTGCTGCTGCGCGAGCGCCGCCGCGTCGAGAGCGAGCGCGCCCTGCGTGACAACGAGGCCCGCTACCGCCTGATCGCCGACGCCGTGTCCGACGTGATCGGCAAGGTCGGGCCGGACGGCGTGCTGACCTTCGCCTCCGGCGCCGTGCGCGAGATCGTGGGCTGCGCGCCGTCCGACCTGATCGGCCAGCGCTTCATCGACCTGCTGCACCCGGCCGACCGGCTGGCCGCCGGGGCGCTGCCCGGCGGCGGGCACACCCCGCCCGCGCCGGAATCGCGTTTCACCGGCCGCATCCGCCACGCCGACGGGCGCTGGGTGTGGGTCGAGGTGGGGGTGAGCGCCTTCGCCGGCCGCACCGCCGGCAAGGCGCCGGCCTACGTCATGGTGATCCGCGACATCTCCGAGCGGGTCGAGTCCGACGCGGCGCTGCGCGAGAGCGAGGCGCGCTACCGCCTGCTGGCCGAGAACGTCTCCGACGTGATCGTGCGGGTGTCGCTGGACGGGGTGCGCACCTATTGCTCCGGGGCGGTGCACGACCTGTTCGGCTACCGGCCGGGAGAGCTGACTGGCCAGAGCTTCACGGCGCACGTCCACCCCGACGACCGGGACACGGCCGGCGCCCTGTTCACCCGGCTGACGCCCGGCAGCCCACGCGGCACCGGCAGCTTCCGCATGCAGCACCGCGACGGCAGTTGGGTGTGGACGGAGGCGTCGGCCCGCCTGCTCACCGACCCGCGCACCGGCGAGGCGGAGGAGTTCGTCTTCGTCATCCGCGACATCTCCGACCGTCGGCGCATGGAGGAGGACCTGGAGGAGGCCCGCCGCACCGCGGAGCGCGCCAACCAGTCCAAGAGCAACTTCCTCGCCGGCCTCAGCCATGAGCTGCGCACGCCCTTGAACGCCATCATCGGCTTCGCCGACCTGATCGCGCGCGAGGCGTTCGGCCCGGCCGGCGACCGGCAGTACGTGCAGTTCGGCTCCGACATCCGCGACAGCGGCCAGCACCTGCTGGGCCTGATCAACGAGATCCTCGACCACGCCAAGGCCGAGGCCGGCCGCCTGCGCCTGGACGAGGACACGGTGGACCTGTCGGCCGCCGTGCGCTTCTGCACCCGCATGATCACCGCGCGCGCCGAACGCTCCGGCGTCGCGCTCGGCGCCAGCGTGGCACCCGAGGCGCAGTTCATCCGCGCCGACGAGAAGCGCATCCGGCAGATCCTGCTGAACCTGCTGGCCAACGCGGTGAAGTACACCCCCTCGGGCGGGCGGGTCACGGTGACGGTGGATCTCCAGGACGGGGCGCCGGCGGTCACCGTCTCCGACACCGGCATCGGCATCGACGAGAAGGACATGCCGCGCGTCCTCCAGGCGTTCGAGCAGGTGGAGAACACCGCCAACCGCCAGCTCACCGGCACCGGCCTCGGCCTGCCGCTGACCCGGCACCTGGTGGAACTGCACGGCGGCACGCTGACGCTGAGCAGCCGTGTCGGCCAGGGCTCGACCATCACCGCGCGCCTCCCGGCGGAACGGCTGGTCCGCCTGCCCGCCCCGTGCGCCGCCGCCGCGCAGGCGCCGGGCGTCGCCAGCATCCTGGTGGTGGACGACGACGCGCTGCTGCGCCAGGCCACCGTGCTGGTGCTGGAGGGCTACGGCCACCGCGTGCTGCAGGCCGGCAACGCCAACGAGGCGCTGGCGGTGCTGAACGGCGGCGAGGCGATCGACCTGCTGGTCACCGACGTCATCATGCCGCCGGGCATGAGCGGGATCGAGCTGGCGCAGCAGGTGAAGCGTCTGTGGCCGGCGACGGGCATCATCGTCACCTCCGGCTTCGCGACGCACGCGGTGGCCAACGGCGACGACGCGCGGCCGGTCTACGAAATGCTGCCCAAGCCGTTCGCGGCGCTGGAGCTGAAGGCGAAGATCGACGCGCTGCTCGCCGCCGCGCCCCACACCGCGCCATGCGCGCCGCAGCCGGCACCGGCCGCCGCACCGCACCCGCTGCGCATCCTGGTGGCCGACGACCTCGACAGCAACCGCACCGTGGCCTCGGCCATCCTGCGCCTCGCCGGGCACGTGGTGGACGCCGTGGAGACCGGCGCCGAGGCGCTGGACGCCGTGCAGCATGCCCGCTACGACCTCGTGCTGATGGACGTGCAGATGCCGGTGATGGACGGTCTGGCGGCGGCGCGCGCCATCCGTGCCCTGCCGCCGCCGGTCGGGCGGCTGCCGATCCTGGCGCTGACCGCCGGCGCCCTGCCCCGCCAGATCGAGGAGTGCCGCGACGCCGGGATGGACGGCCACGTGCTGAAGCCCATCGAGCGCGCCGCCCTGCTGGCCGCCGTGCAGAACGCCGCCGCCCGCATGGCCTACGCCCTCGACCCCGACGAGGCCGACCTGCCGGTGCTGGACGAGTTCATCCTGGATGAGCTGCGGGAATCGCTCAGCAACGGCTCCTGCGCCGAACTGATCGACGATTTCCTGCACTCGGCGCCCGGGCGGCTGGCCGCCCTGCGCGCCGCCGGCGACGATCTGGCGGCGGTCGACCGCCGGGCGCACGCGATGGTGTCCTACGCCGGCAACGTCGGCCTGCGCGTGCTGCCGGCGCGCTGCCGCCAGCTCTGCGCCGCCGCGCACGAAGGCGACCTCGCCGCCGTGCGCGCCCTGCATGCCCTCGTCGAGGCGGCGGCGCAGGAAGGGCTGGCGGCGCTGCAGGCCTACCGGGACCGGGTGCCGATCCCGATCATCTAGCGCGCCGCGATCCCGATCGCCCGGCTCTCCCCAGGAAACCGTTCAGCCAGCGGGGCGAACTGCGCCTTGCCGGCGCGGTACTCGGTGGGCAGGCCCTTGCAGACGTTCTTGACGAAGCGGATGTCGTGGCCCTGGTTCTGCTCGTCCAGGGCGGCACGCGCCCTGACCAGCACCTCGTCCATGCGCCGCGCGGTGTCGCGCGCCGGGTTGCGGGAGCCGGCGCGCGCGGCCTCCTGCGCCAGCACCGCCTCGATCTTGGCCTGGGCGTCCTTCACGTCATCGAAGTACTGCTCCAGGATGTCGAGGTGCTCCTCGCGCCGCTCGGCGTCGTGGTCGGCGCAGCGCGCCACCACGGCGATGGTGCGGGCGACCCAGTCCCACAGGGCCGCGGCGTCGTCCGCGTTGCCCGCCCGCGCCGGGGCGGCGCACAGCAGGGCCGGCACCGTCGCCAGGACCGCCAGGAAGGACGCGCGTCTTCTCACCACCACCGCTCCGCGACAGACCGTTCCGCTTCTACCCAGGCCATCCGGACCTCGCAACAGCATAGTCCCTCCCCCGCCGGGGAACACGTGACAAAGCCGGCGCCCGGCACGCTTCTTGCGGCCGCGCGGCGGCCTGGATGTGGAGGAAGCCGATGCGGATGCGGTGGGGTGTGCTGGCGGCGCTGACCGTCCTGGCGGCGTGCAGCCGCCCGGTGGCCGAGGTGCCGAGGATCAACGAGGACCGCCAGCGCGCCGAGGCCGACCTGCAGTTCCGCCTCGCCGCCGAACGCGGCCTCGCCGGCCTGTTCGCCCCGCCCGCCGCGCCCGGCGGCGCCGACGGCATCACCCAGTTGCAACGCCTGCACGCCATCGGCGCCCGCGTGCTGGAGGCCAACGCACCGCTGTGCGGCCGGCGGGTGCGCCACGACCTCGGCGTGGTGCCGATGAACCGCTCCGACAGCCCGTTCGCCGCCAACTTCCTGCGCCACTTCGAGAACGATCCGGCCGTCGTGGTGCTCGCCGACACCGGCCCCGCCGGGCCGGACCGGCCACGCGCCGGCGACCGGCTGCTGGCGGTGGACGGCGAGCCGATGCCGACCGGCCGCGACACGCTCCCGCAGGTCCAGGCGCTGCTGAAGCGCGCGGCCGAGGGCGGCCGGCCGGTCGCGCTGTCGCTGAACCGGGCCGGCAAACCGCTGGAGCTTCGGCTGACGCCCACGCCGCGGTGCGACTACGACGTGCTGCTGGAGCGCGCAAGCGTGGTCAACGCCTTCGCCGACGGCCGCTCGGTGCGCTTCACCACCGGCATGATCGACTTCGCCGGCGACGACGAGCTGGGGCTGATCTTCGGCCACGAGCTGGGCCACAACGCCATGGAGCACATGGACAAGCGCGAGGAGAACGCGCGTGCCGGCTCGACGGTCGGCGCCGTCCTCGACCTGCTCACCGGGGCGGAGCATCTCGGCGGCTACTGGGCCGACGTGGCGCGCGGCGCCTACGGCCGCGACTTCGAGGCGGAGGCCGACTACGTCGGCGCCTACTACGCGGCGCGCGCCGGCGTCGACGTGGCGGCGGCGGCCGGCGTCTGGCGCCGCCTGGCGGCGGTCAACCCGCGCACCATCACCATGTCCACCAGCCACCCGACCAACCCCGCCCGCTTCGTCGCCCTGGAGTCCGCCGCCCGCGAGATCGACGCGAAGCGCCGCGCCGGCACCGAGCTGCGCCCGGAGATCCGTCCGCGCTGACCACGGAACGGCTCCGTCTCCGCTGCGGGAATGCCGCGGCGCGGTTTTCCGGGAACGGGGAATCCCGGCGGGGCGATTCCGCGGAATCACGGGTCCCCGCCCCTGGCACGCCCCTTGCGAAGACCAGGGTGCGCGGCACCGGCCCCCGGACCCGCGCACCGGACAAGGGAGACCGCCATGACGCGCACTCTGACCGCCCTCGCCGCCCTGCTGGCCATCGCCGCTCCGGCCGCCCTGTCCTCCGCCACCCCGCGCGACGCCGCACCGCTGCACCGCGCCGGCACCGCCCTCTCCCTCGCGGTCGAGATGCCCTTCACCGCGACGGTGATCGAGGCCTACGACACCGCCGACCACACCTACGCCCTGGTCGAGGACGAGGACGGCCGCCGCTGGCTGGCCGCCCCGCGCGCCGCGGTGAAGCCGGGCATGGCGGTGCGCCATTCCGACGGCACGCTGCAACGCAACCTCCACGCCGCCGACCTGAACCGCACCTTCGCGGGCGTCTACGTCATCGCCGCCATCCAGGCGGAATGAACGGGGGACACCCCACGGAAAAGGCCGGGCAAAACGCCCGGCCTTTTTTGTTCGGCGCGGTGCCGGGAGGGCAGCTCAATACCCGCCCTTCTTCCCGGTGCTGCCGACGAAGGTGAACGCCCACTCCAGCGACACCGGCTGCCACCAGGGCTTCGCGCCGGTCTCCTTGTCGAGGTGGCGCGGGAACACCTTGGCCGACGGCGGGGCGACGATCAGCTCGACCGTGTACTTGCCCGGCCCGTTCAGCAGCAGGTTGGCCGCGTAGTGCGGGCCGTCCGAGGCGATCATCGGCTTCAGCACGCCGTCGCCGACCCAGTCGGTGCCCTGCTTGCGCACGATGTACTCGACCTGCAGGTAGGGCACGAAGGCGCCGGGGAAGAAGCCGTAGGCGTTGTCCCTGGTGGCGGTGATCACCGCTTCCAGGTGGGCGTCAGCCGGGCCGCCGTGGCCGGCGTGCGGGTTGGCGGCCGGCTTGCCGGACTCGTCGCCGGTCTCCACCTCGACGGCCTGGATGTAGCGGGTGACGATGCTCATGCCCTCGCGCTCGGCGGCGCCGATGTCGCGGCCGGCGGCGAGCGCCGCCGGGGCGGCGGCGCCCAGCAGCAGGGCGGCGAGCGGAAGGGCGTACAGGGTCTTCATCGGGAAATCCTCAGGCAAACGGAAGGTCGTCAAAGTCCGGATCACAGGCCGAACAGCGCCGGCCACCAGCCGAACGCGATGGCGGCGCTGCCCAGCGCGCCGGGCAGCAGCGGCAGCCAGCGCCGCGGCGCCGCCACGCCCTGGCCGGCCAGGATGCGCCAGCCGAGCCAGCCGCTCCACACCAGGCTGGCGGCGAACAGCAGGCCCTTGGCGGCGCGCACCGCCTCCGGCCCGAAGCCGAGCAGTTGCAGCGGCGCGAACAGCGCGGTGCCGAGCCCGACGGCCAGCGACACCATGGCCACCGGCGCGTACTGGTAGCCCAGCTCGGTGAAGCGGCGGGCGAAGCCGGAATCCGCCCCGGCCCGGCCGGCGAGGCGCGCCGCGGCGGCCGTGGTGGCGCCCAGCAGCGCGGCGTACAGCGCCATCACCGCCAGCATCGCCGCGACGATCAGGAAGAAGTCGAGCCAGACCAGGACCTCGCGGCGCTCCGGGTGGACGCTCATCAGCCACGCCGGCCCCGGCTCGGCGAGCCAGAGCAGGTCGCGCTCGATGGCCCATTCGCCGAACGCCTGCCGGAGGTCCTGCCACACCGGCAGGATCTGCCACAGGAAGCCGCCCAGCGCGATGCCGGTGCCGATGAACAGGAACCATACCTCCATCGGGCTGGCGTGGTGGCGGCGGATCTCCTCCACCTCCTCGCCCGGCCGGCGCAGGCGCAGTGCGACGCCGCCCTTGGCCTCGGGGTTGACGCAGCGGAAGCACTCGATGCAGTGGCGCGATTCCTGTTTGCGCGTCACGTCGATCATGGTCGGGCAGACGCCGTGCTCGGTGTAGGCCTCGCCGCCGGGCAGCCGCAGCTTCGGCTGGAACTCCACCGCGCCGAGGCGCGAGAACACGCCGAGCAGCAGGCCGATCGGGCACATGTGCCGGCACCACGCGCGCCGGCGCCGGCCGTACAGGAAGCCGACGGCGATGGCCGCCGCCATGGTGCCGCCGAACACGCCGGCCGCGGCTTCCGGGTGGTCGCGCACGCCGACGGTCTGGCCGAGGATGGTGATGACCAGGAAGCTGACCACCGGCAGGCCTTCCCAGCGCATCCAGGCGGGAATGCCCCACTGCGGGCCGAAGCGGTTGCCCCACTCGGCCGCCGCGCCCATCGGGCAGAGGATGCCGCACCAGGAGCGCCCGGTAAAAATGACGGACAGGAACACCAGCGGAAACCACAGCCCCCACAGCACGTAGGAGGCGAACGGCGTGATGTGGTCGAACGCCCCGGCGCCCGGAGGCGCTTCCGGCGTGAACAGCGGGCCGAAGATGATCGTCATGAAGACGACGAACATCGCCGCGTGCACGGCGGCCAGCCGGCGGCGGTGGCGGACGAAGAAGCCCTCGACGGCGCGGGCCAGCGCGGCGACGGCCGACGGCCGCGCCGGCGCGCGGCGCATCGCGCAGGGGGTGGACTCCACGGTCCGGGCTTGGGAGGTGTTGCCGCTCATGGCAGGTGTCCGGTTGCATCGGGCTCGACGCCCGCGGACACGGCAGCAAGATCCGGACCAACGCGGCGCCCGGTGTGCGCGGCGTTCCCAAGGTTGGGAGTCCGTTCCGGCGTTTCCATTTCCGGGAATCGCTTCCCGGCGTGGGGAAGCCGGCGGGCGGGGCACCCCGTAAAAGAAAACGCACCGGCCGTGGAAACGGGCGGTGCGTCGAGGAAGCGGCGTTGGGAGAGATCGTGAAGCCGCGCTGTGCACGCTGACATCCGCAAGGCGCGTGCCAGCGGCGGCGGGCAGCCCACAATTTTTTGCGACCGTGCCGCAGTGGCCCGGCTTTGGCATGGAACCCGGCGGGCGTCCGTGCGGCGCCCCTCCCGCAGCCGTGGTTCGGAACCATGTCCCGCCGTCTCGTCCTCGCCGCCATGCTCAGCCTTCCGCTCTGCGGATGCTATGGCCTGTGGGACACGAACCAGACGCTGATCCAGTTCGTGACCGGCGCCAAGCTGGAGGTCGCCAAGAAGCCGACCTACGCCGAGGAACGCGACGGCGCGCGCCGCCGCAAGGTCATCGTCAAGACCAAGGCCGAGGCGGAGGCGGAGAAGGGCAAGAAGGGCGGCGACGGCAAGCCCGGAGAGGATTCGGACGTCGCCATCCTGAAGAAGGCGCAGGAGCGCGTCGATAACAAGGACAAGGCCCCGACCGAGCCCAAGCCGGTCGAGTCCAAGCCGGCGGAGAGCAAGCCGACGCCGCCCGCCGACGCCAAGCCGGAGGACACCCAGGTCGTCGCCAAGCCGCAGTACCCCGAGCAGAAGGCACCACCCGCGGTGCCGCGCCCGGCGGTGAAGGTGGACGCCTCGGCCGACGCCGCGGGCACCAAGCCGATGATGCCCCTGCCCTCGCCCGCCAAGTCGATCCCGCAGAACGCCACCCCGGCCGAAAAGTCCTGGCAAGCCAAGACGGCCAAGCGCGACAAGAAGGCCCCGCAGCAGCAGGAGCGCAAGGCGGACGCGCCGGCGGAGGGCAAGCCGGCCGAACCGGCCCAGGCCGGCGACGCGCCGAAGCCGAGCTGAGGGCTGGATCGCGCCGCGCCTTCGGTGTAGGAATGGCCGCGCTTCAGGTGCCCGGGGCTTTCCCCGGGAGAATCGGGAAGGCGGTGCGACTCCGCCACGTGCCCAACGCTGTGAGGGGGACCGTCCGGACACACGCCACTGGCCCGCGCTGGGAAGGCGTCCGAACGGGATGAACCCGAGTCAGAAGACCGGCCTGAAAGCCATAGGGCCCCGCCATGGACGGGCGGCGGCTCGCGCTTTCCCATGCAGGGGACACCATGGAAGCCAGTCTGATCCAGAGCAATCCCGACTTTTCCGCCGCCGAGCGCGACAGCGTCTACCGGTGCATCCGCCAGCGGCGCGACGTCCGCGGCCAGTTCCTAGCCGATCCGATCCCGGACGCGACGCTGGCACGCCTGCTGCGGGCCGCGCACCACGCCCCCTCGGTCGGCTTCATGCAGCCCTGGGACTTCATTGTCGTGCGCGATCCCGAGGCCAAGCGGCGGGTGCACGACGCCTTCGCCGCCGCCAACGCCGAAGCCGCGACGATGTTCGAGGGCGACCGGCAGCGGACCTACCGCACGCTCAAGCTGGAAGGCATTCTCGAGGCGCCGGTGGGCATCTGCGTCACCTGCGACCGCCGCCGCACCGGCCCGGTCGTTGTCGGACGGACGCACCAGAAGGAGATGGACCTCTACAGCGCCGTCTGCGCCGTCCAGAACCTGTGGCTGGCGGCGCGGGCGGAGAACCTCGGCGTCGGCTGGGTGAGCATCATGCGGCACGCCGACCTGCGCAAGGCGCTGGGCATTCCGCCGTCGATCCGGCCGATCGCCTACCTGTGCGTCGGCCGCGTCTCGCACTTCTTCGAGAAGCCCGAGCTGGAAACCGCCGGCTGGCTGCCGCGCACGCCGCTGCGGGATGCCGTCTGGTTCGACCGCTGGCAGGAGCGCTCCGGAGCGGAGCCGCTGCTGGAGCATCTCCAGCCGTAACGGAAAGGGGGCCGCGCGACACCCGCGCGGCCCCGTCCCGAAAACCCCGAACGCCCGCTCAGCCCTCCGGCAACTCCTCGATCTGCTTCTTCAGCTCCTTGAACTCGGCCGACTTCGGATCCAGCCCGCCGAGCAGCTTCGACCAGTGCGTCCGCGCCAGCCGGTAGCGGCCGGCCTGCAGCTCGGCCAGCCCGACGAAGTACTGCGCGTCGGCGTTCGCCGGATCGAGCGCCAGGATCTCGCGCATCACCGCGACATACGCGTCCGGCAACTGCTCCGGCTCGCCGGCCATCAGCAGCAGGACGTCGGCGTAGTCCATCCTGGTCTGCACGTCCGTTGGCTTCAGCGCCACGGCCTTGGCGTAGGCGTCGCGCGCCTTCTCCATGTCGCCGAGCACCCGGTAGGAACGGCCGAGCTTCACCCAGCCCTCCACGTCGCCGCCGTCCTGCGCCAGCTTGTCGGCGAGTTGCGCGACCATCGCCTTGACCATTTCCGGCGTGTCGCGCTGGGCCGGGGCGGCGCGCTCGTGGCGGGCGTCGCCCACCGACGCGGTGACCGGCGACTGCGGCGGCACGCTCTCCGGAGCGACGCCGGCCGAGGCGGCGGCCTCGCGCATGCGCTCGCGCAGGAACGGCAGCCAGGGCGCCTCGGGGGCGGAGTCCTTCTCCAGGTCGCGCCAGATCGCCACCGCCTGCACGGCGTCACCCAGCTGCATCGCCTCCATCCCCAGGTAGAAACGCGAGCGCGGGTCGCCCGGGTGCAGGCGCAGCGCGTTGCGGAAGGCGTTGCCGGCCTCCGCCGTCACCGCGCCGCCGCCGGCCAGCGTGATGGATTCGCCGAGCGTCGCGTAGGTCTCCGGGTCGGTGCTGCCGAGCTTGGCCGCCTGCCGCAGCGACGCCGCGGCTTCGTCCAGCCGGTTCAGCGCGCGGTAGGAGCGGCCGAGCAGCTGCCAGCCCTCGACGTCGTTCGGGTTCCCGGTCAGCTTGGCCGACAGCCCCTCGATCATCGCCAGGATGGTCGGGTCCTGGTCGCCGCCGAGCTGCTGGCGCTCGGCCTGCGCCACGTCGTACGGCTTGTCGGGCAGGCCCGGCACGCCGAGGTGATCGTAAAGCCCGACCGCCACCGCCGGCACGAACACCGCCAGCGAGCCGGCCAGCACAAGGCGCGCGCCGCGCCCCACCGGCCGGGCGGCGCCGTCGCGGCCGACGCCGAGGATGCGGCGTTGGACCTCGATCCGCGTCGCCTCGGCCTGGTCGGACGTGAGCAGGCCGGCCTCGACGTCGCGCTCCACCTCGGCGAGCTGGTCGCGGTAGACCGCCACGTCGTGCGCGGCGCGGTCGGACGCCGACGCGTCGCCCCGGCGCAGCAGCGGCAGCAGCAGGAGCGCGAGAACCGCCGCGGTCAGCGCGGCGAGAACGAGCCAGAAGGTCATCATGCCTGGCCTCCGTTGGACAGGATCTGGTGCAGGCGGGCCTGTTCGGCCTCGCTGAGCGGCGCCGGGGCGGCCTCGGCGGCGCGGCGGCGCAGCAGCGGGCGCGCGGCCAGCAGCGCCAGCAGCAGCAGGACCGCCGGCGCGGTCCACAGCGCCACCGTCGTCGCCTTGACCGGCGGCTTCAGCAGCACGTAATCGCCGTAGCGGTCGGTGAGGTAGCGCACCACGTCGGCATCGCTGTCGCCGGCGGTCAGCCGCTCGCGGACGATGACGCGCAGGTCGCGGGCGAGCGGCGCGTCGGAATCGTCGATGGACTGGTTCTGGCAGACGAGGCAGCGCAGGTCCTTGCTGATCTCGCGGGCCCGCAGCTCCAGCGTCGGGTCCTTCAGCACCTCGTCGGGCATCACGGCGCCGGCCGAGGCGGGCAGCACCAGCAGCAGGGCGGCGAAGAGCAGACGCTTCATGGCTCAGGCCCTCCCGGCCGCGCTGCCGGACGGCAACGCGGCGCGCGCCCGCACCGGCGCGCCGATGCGGTGGCGGCGGTCGGACAGGCTGGCCAGCCCGCCCAGCGCCATCAGGATGCCGCCGGCCCACAGCCACGGCACCAGCGGGTTGAAGTACAGCCGGGTGACGAAGGCGCCCTTCTCATTGTCGCCGATCACCGCGTAGAGGTCGCCGAGGACGGTCGTCTCGATGGCCGCCTCGGTGGTCGGGCGCTGCGGCTGCATGTACATGCGCTTTTCCGGGTACATCACGGTGAAGGGCTTGCCGTCCCTGGTCACCGTAAAGGTGGCGCGCGCGGCGACGTAGTTGGGCCCGCGCGCCTCCTCGACCGCGTCGAGGCGGTAGCCGTAGCCGGCGACCGTCACCGTCTCGCCGATGCGCTGGGTCTGGATGCTCTCGACCTTCCAGGCCGACGAACCGGTGATGCCGGCGATCACCAGCGCCAGCCCGAGGTGCGACAGCAACAGCCCGTAGGCCGAGCGCGGCAGGTGCACCAGCCGGTGCAGGCTGTCGCCCACGGGGATCTGGAACAGCCGGACGCGCTCGACGGTTTCGGCCAGCGTACCGACCGCGAGGTAGGCGGCCAGCCCGGTGCCGAGCGCCGCCCACCACGGCGACCTGGAGCCGCCGAACAGCAGCGTCGCCGCCGCGACGGCCAGCGCGACCGCCACCGCCGGGCTCAGCGTCTTCAGCGCCCGCATCAGGTTGCCGCGCTTCCACGCCAGCAGCGGGCCGATCGCCATGACAAGCACCAGCGGCACCGACAGCGGCACGAACACCGCGTTGAAGAAGGGCGCCCCCACCGACAGCTTGCCGAGGTTGAGGGCGTCGGCGAACAGCGGGTACAGCGTGCCGAGCAGCACGGTGCCGGCGGCGGTGGCCAGCAGCACGTTGTTGAGCACCAGCGAGCCCTCGCGGCTGACACCGGAGAACAGCCCGCCCGACTTCAGCACCGGCGCCCGCACCGCGTAGAGGCCCAGCGAGCCGCCGACCGTCGCCAGCAGCAGGCCGAGGATGAACAGGCCGCGCCCCGGGTCGGAGGCGAAGGAGTGCACCGAGCTGATGACGCCCGAGCGCACCAGGAAGGTGCCGAGCAGGCTGAGGCTGAAGGCGACGATGGCGAGCAGGATGGTCCAGGTCTTCAGCGTGTCGCGCTTCTCGACGATGATCGCCGAGTGCAGCAGCGCGGTGCCGGCCAGCCACGGCATGAACGAGGCGTTCTCGACCGGGTCCCAGTACCACCAGCCGCCCCAGC
>NZ_LGQZ01000038.1 GCF_003116015.1 Azospirillum sp. TSO22-1 | reverse complement strand
ACCTGTTCGCCTGCATCGAAGGCTACTACAATCGCCAGCCGCTCCACTCGGCCCTCGGCGACATCACCCCAGAGCAGGCCGAACTGCAGACCGCGTAACCCGGTGTCCATTCTCCCGAGGGAAGCTCACCCCCATCAGATCTCGATCTGCATGCCCAGTTCAACCACGCGGCCCGGCGGAATGCAGAAATACTCCGACGCGCTGGCCGACATCTTCGACAGCGCGATGAAGACCACC
Source organism: Azospirillum sp. TSO22-1 (assembly GCF_003116015.1). GTDB lineage: Bacteria > Pseudomonadota > Alphaproteobacteria > Azospirillales > Azospirillaceae > Azospirillum. Next base: position 52,304 of record NZ_LGQZ01000038.1, on the reverse strand, counting down.
TCCTGCCAGCGCGGCAGCCCGGTCCGCCGGGTGGGGATCAGCGTCTCGCGGCTCACGAAGTAGGTCGTGTCCATCGGGTCGAACGGCAGGCCCGGAATCCGGCGCTCGTTCAACGCGGCGGGGACGTTCGGCTCGTCTATGAACCCGTAGTGCATGATCAGCCGGAAGAAGCCGGCGGGGTGGGGCGTCAGCTCGAACCGCCGCGCGGACGGTATGGTCGGGACATCCTCGATCTCCACCGTCATCAGCACGACGCGCTCGTGCAACACCTTGTTGTGCTTCAGGTTGTGCAGCAGCGACGGCGGCAGGCCGCGCGGGCTGCTGGTGAGGAACACCGCCGTGCCCGGCACCCGCTGGATGGTGCCGCCGCCCTTCATCCGCCCGAGAAGCGCGTCCAGGGGCATGCCGGCCTCCTGCAGCTTGTCCCGCAGTTCGGCGCGGCCGCGCCGCCACGTCATGATGAGCGTGAACACCGCCGCCGCCACCAGCAGCGGGAACCAGCCTCCCTCGACCACCTTCAGGAGGTTGGCCCCGAAGAACGCCACGTCGATGGTCAGAAACCCCGCCAGCGCCAGCCCGGCCTGCCACAGCGTCCACTTGCCGAGCCGCCGCGCCACCTTGTAGGCGAGCAGCGTGGTCGCCACCATGGTGCCGGTCACCGCGATGCCGTAGGCGGCGGCCAGATTGCTCGACGTCTTGAACCCGAGCACCAGGATCACGACCCCGGCCAGCAGCAGCCAGTTGACCGCCGGCAGGTAGATCTGCCCGATCTCGTGCGCCGAGGTGTGGCGGATCTCCATGCGCGGCAGGTAGCGCAGATGGATGGCCTGCCGGGTCATCGAGAAGGCGCCGGAGATCACCGCCTGGCTGGCGATCACCGTGGCGGCGGTGGCCAGCAGCACCAGCGGCAACTGCCCCCATGACGGCGCCAGATGGAAGAAGGGGTTCTCGATGGCGGCGGGATCGGCCAGCAGCAGGGCGCCCTGGCCGAAGTAGTTGAGCAGCAGCCCCGGCAGCACCAAGCCGTACCAGGCGATGCGGATCGGCCGCCGGCCGAAGTGGCCCATGTCGGCGTACAGCGCCTCGCCGCCGGTGACCGCGAGAACGACGGCGCCCAGCAGGACAAAGCCGAGCCCGCCGTGCTCCTCCAGGGTGCGCAGCGCGTGGGTCGGCAGCAGCGCCTGCAGCACCCGCGGCTCCTGCGCGATCTGTATGGCGCCGAGCACGCCGAGGACGATGAACCAGAGGGCGATGATCGGCCCGAACAGGGCGCCGACCCGCGCCGTACCGTAGCGCTGCACGACGAACAGCAGAACGAGGATGACCAGCGTGATCGGCAGCACCCAGTGCTCGAACACCGGCGTCGCGACATTCAGCCCCTCGACCGCGCTCAGCACCGAGATGGCGGGCGTGATGATGCAGTCGCCGTAGAACAGCGCCGCCCCGGCGATGCCGATTCCCATCACGGCCACGGTGCGGCGGTGCCCCGGCCGCATGCCACGCAGGGCAAGCGCCGTCAGCGCCAGGATGCCGCCCTCGCCCTGGTTGTCGGCGCGCATGACGAAGGTGACGTACTTCACCGTCACCACCAGCATCAGCGCCCAGAAGATCAGCGACAGCACGCCCAACACGGTGTCGTGCTCCACGGCCAAGCCGCTCTGGGTGAAGCATTCGCGCAGCGTGTAGAGCGGGCTGGTGCCGATGTCGCCGTAGACCACGCCCAGGGCGCCCAGCGTCATGGCGCGCAGCTTTGCCGTATCGGCGGTCGGGGTGGTGATGCCTGCTTCGCTCATGCGCCTGCTCATGCCAACGGAACCGGCCCGCACCGCACGCGATGGCCATCGCGCCGCCGGATGGGAAAGACGATCCCGTACGTGTCTGGAGAACAGAAGACAAGGCCGAATGTGCGAACGACGTTCCTGATTATGCGCAAATCGTCGTCGCATATATGCCGCATATATTTCCGCAATCGTCTTGAGGTGTCTTTCCTTCATGACGGCCGGGTGCGGGCACGACCGGCGCGCCGCGGCGTATGCGTCGGGCATATTTCGGGAGCGCCAACGCCCCATCGATTTTATACGCCCCTTCGCCCTTCTTTTAGGAGGTTGGTCGAGCCCGAAACGAGCGGCATCCGCCTCGGGCTTCACCGGCAGAGGGCGAACCGCCGCGGCGTCACGCCGCGCTCCGGTGCTCGCCGGGATTCGAGGGTGATGAGGACGACATGCTTACGAAGTCTGAACGCACGCTCTTCGAGAGCCGCCACGGCGGGTCCAACATCCTGTCTGCCAAGGACGAGCAGACCTATCCGACGGCCTCGGAGGTGCTCCATGAGATGGCCCTCACCCTCGCCGGCTTCCTGGGGATCGCGGTGGTGATCAACCTGCTGCTGATCGCGTTCGGCGGATGAGCGTCGAGCGCGGCCGTTGAAGCGACGATCACAGGCGGTTCCATGGATGCGCTCTGCGCCCGTGACGTTACAGGCGGATCAGGACGACACCCAGGATCAGGGAGGCTGCGCCGGCCAGCCGCGCGGGACTCACCAGCTGCTGCGTCAGGCCGAACAAGCCGAAATGGTCGAAGGCGAGCGAACCGAGCATCTGTCCGACGACGATCAAGGCGAGAACGGTCGCGGTGCCGAGACGGGGAATCATGAGAATGGCGGTCCCGATGAACAGCGCGCCGAAAAGCCCTCCGGTCCATGACAGCCACGACGTGGATCCGGCAAGCGATTCCGAAATCCGGGGGCCGGGAGCGGTCAGCGCGACCGCCAGCATCGCCAGCATGCCGACGAAATAACTGATGAACCCCGCCCACCACGGCGATCCAAGATCGGCCCTCAAGTTCGCGTTCAGGACCTGTTGCAGAGCGACGCTCACTCCGGCGCCGATCACCACGAGATATGAAAATGCAGACAAAGCTGTTGCCATGCCGACCCCCCCGGTAACGCGCGCGCAGCGGAATTCTTCCGCATGCCGCGCTCCTGGAGCGATGGGTAGCAGGCCTGTGCCGCAGCGGTCTGGAACGGATGTGACCTAACCGGCCCGGTATCGCCCCGGCGTGACGCCGAACGCCCGCCTGAAGCAGCGGCCCAGATGGCTTTGATCGGAGAATCCGGTCTCGGCGGCAGCCGCGGCAATGGAGTCCCCCGCCCGGAGCAGCCGCCGCGCAGCGTTCAACTTCTCCAGCAGCCAGTATGCGTGCGGTGGCATGCCATGACGCTTTCTGAACTGACGGGAATAGCCCTCACGGCTCATGCCTGCGTGGTGCGCCGCTTGGCCTACGGTTCGCCATGGCTCACCGCCCATATGACCGGCCGTTGGGTTCACACGGTTCCCAGCAAAGCACCGATGGTCTTCCGCAATGATCATCAAGTCGGCCCAGTCGAGCTGTCCCCTCCTTCGCCAGTGCCGGGCCAAGCTGGAAAGCAGGTCGCGTGTCGCGTATTCCCCCGGTGACGTGTAAATGTTGATGCAAACAACCTCGGATGGTTCGGATAGCGAACGGTGCGGTGTTCCCGCTGGGATGTGCCAGCCCTGGCCCGAGGCGATGCCGAGCACGTCATCGCCGATGACGAAGCGGCGGCGTCCCGACAGGACGAACGTGAGTTGGTCCTCGGCATGAAAGTGGGGCGGCAACGCCACATCCAGCCCGAGCACTGTTCCCAATTCGACGATGCCGCTGCCGGTTGGACGCCAGTATTCCCAGGCTCCATGTGAAATCGGCGCGGATCTCAGGGCTATTGGAAGCAGAGGCGATGTCATCGTCGCGTGATTCTGTATTGGCTATGCCGCCGTTTGCGTTATTGCTCGCCGTTGTGGCAGATACTGCGCGGTGGCGGCCACGAGAATGGGGGGCAAACGGTTAAACGTAAAGGCAGGGTTTTCCCCCGAGCGACGATGCATGATCACACTGTCCGCGACGGGTCAGCAGCGTTCAGGGCCGAACATCTCGTGCATCTCGCGCTGATAGTGCTCCTCCGATGTGCTCCACCGCAGATCGGCGAGGAGCTTGGTGTCCGCCCCGGCGGGATATCGGATCCTGAAGCCTTCGTCCGTGGCGGCCGCGTAGACGGCGTCGGCCACCTCCGCCTCGGTGCAGAAGGCGGTGGGATAGTTGGCGAACCGGGAGAAGCAGGCCTGCGCGAAGCCGGCGTAGTCGTCGGGGATCAAGCCCTGCATTCGTGGGCCGCCGTTGGCGCTGAAACGCGTGGTCGGGGCGTAGCCCGGCTCGACGAGTCGCGCCCTGATGTTGAACTCCGCCAGTTCATAGGAGAGCGACTCGGTAAAGCCCTCCACGGCGAACTTGCTGGCGGCATACACGGCGACCAACGGCATCACGCCGACCGTGACGCTCGACGTCACGTTCACGATCACCCCGCCGCCTTGCCGGCGCATCTGCGGGATGATGGCGCGGCAGGCGGAGACCACGCCGAACGTGTTGGTCTCGAAGACGTCGCGAACCGTGCTGTCGGGCGTCGCCTCGACGATCGAGGCGAGGCCGATTCCGGCGTTGTTCACCCAGACGTCGATCGCACCGAACGCGTCCACGGCGGAGTCGATCGCATCGGCGATGCTCTGTTCCCTGGTGACGTCCAGCGGGAGCACCTTCAGCTGCTCCGGCTTCGCCCGGAACAGGGTCGGGTCCGGGCGGCGCATGGTGGCGACGACGTTCCAGCCGTGCTCAAGGAAGAGTTCCGCCGTGGCCTTGCCGTAGCCCGACGATGTTCCGGTGATGAGGATTGTTTTCGGCATAGAGGCCTCCGTCGATTGGATGAGGCCATCCTAGACAACGAGCTATGGACGAACCATAATCTACAGTCCGCATTATATTATGGATCGTCCGGAATGGATCCGCTCAGCGACATCATCGCGCTGCTTCGCCCCAGCACCGCGATCTCCAAGCCGATCACGGGCCGCGGACGCTGGGGGGTCCGCTATGCCGCCCACGACGCACCCGGATTCACGATCATCCTGCAGGGAGAGTGTTGGATCGCCCTCGACGGCAAAGAGCCGGTGAAGTTCCGGCAGGGCGACTTCGTGCTGCTCCCATCGACACCGCCGTTCGCGCTTTACAGTCATCCGGGTGTCGAATGCCCTTTCCGGGAGCCGCAGACTGCCGCCGTCCGGCACGGGGATCAGGATGGCGAACCCGACTTCGTCTCCCTCGGCGGGACGTTCCAGATAGAGAAGGTCAATGCGCACCTGCTGCTCGCGCTGTTGCCGGATATCATCCACATCCGGGCATCGGAAGGCGGCGCCGGCAGGCTTGGCCGGGTCATCGAACTGATCATGGACGAGTGCGCGACCGAGGCCCCGGGCAAGGAAATGATCTTGCAGCGGCTGCTGGAGGTTTTGCTCGTGGAAGCCCTGCGGCGGCTCGGCATCGATCCGGACGCGGCTCCCGCCGGCCTTCTCAACGGCATGCGCGATCCAGGGCTCGCCCGCGCACTGCGCGCGATGCACGCCGACGTCCGCGCCGCCTGGACGGTGTCCGAACTCGCCGGGGTCGCCGGCATGTCGCGATCCGCGTTCGCCGCCCGCTTCGCGGAGACCCTGGGCTGCGGGCCGATCGAATATCTCGCTCGATGGCGCATGGCGTTGGCGAAGGATGCGCTGATGCGTGGTGCAAAGACGCTCGACCGGATCGCCGACGACATCGGGTATGAATCGGCCAGTGCCTTCAGCACGGCCTTCCGCAAGCGGCTTGGGTGCCCGCCTGGAAGGTTCGCGCGCTCCCATGGCTTTTAAATCTTCGAGGTCGTCCTCCCGTCACGGGCGCTGCGGTGCGGGTGGATCCCGCTGCTGCGGCATCCGCCAGCGCCGCCACGCCGAAAACAGCGCCAGCACACCCGACACGGCGCCGACATAGACGAACAGCGCGCGGCTGCCGAAGCACTCCATCGCCAGCGTCGCCAGCATCGGTCCGAGCGCGGCGCCGAGCGCCCATGAGAGCAGCAGGGCGCTGGACAGCGCGACCGCCTCGCCGGGCGGCGCGTGATCGTTGGCATGGGCGACGCAGATGGCGTAGAGCGACAGGGCGGCGCTTCCCCACAGCGTGAACAGGACGAAGAGGATGGTCTCCGAGGCCCCTCCGGCCGCGGCGATCAGCAACGCCGTGGCCGCGGAGGTGCCGGCGAGGGCCAGGATGACCAGACGCCGGTCGCGGCGGTCGGAGAGCCGGCCGATCGGCCATTGCACGACGGTGCTGCCGACCTGCACGCCGGACATGATCACCGCGATCACGGTCGCCGAATGCCCCATGCCGGCAAGATAGGCCGGGCCGATCCCGGTGACCGCCGTGTTGCACAGGCCGATCACCAGGCAGCCGACGAAGGCGACCGGCGACACCCGGACGTAGCGCCATGGCATGCGCGCCTGCGCCGCCGTCATCGACGGCGGCAGCTCCCGCACGGCGGCCACCGGCAGAAGCGACAGCGCATAGCAGACGGCGGCGGCAGCGATGAGCCAGGCGCCCGGGAGGTCCGGGCTGGCCAGCAGCATCTGCCCGCCGACCACCGCGACCTTGCACGCGACCATGTACAGCGAGAACACGCTGCCGCGCGCCCCGGGCCCCGCCCGGGCGGCCAGCCAGCTTTCGGCCACGGTCAGCATGCCGACGTAGGACATGCCCATCAGCACCCGCATCCCGGTCCACGCCCACGGGTTGGGCAGCACCTCCAGGCACACCGTCACGGCGCCGGCCAGCAGGGCGAAGGCGCCGAACGCCCGCACCATGCCGATCCGGCCGATCAGCCAGGGCGCGGCCCAGCAGCCGGCGATGAAGCCGATCGAGTAGCCCGAGGCCACGGCGCCGACGGCAAGCGGCGGTGCCATGGCCTCGGCAAGGCGGATCGGCAGCAGAACCTGCAGGATGCCGTTGCCGACCTGGACGAGACACACGCCGAGGATCAGCGCGATCAGCACCGGGGTGCGCGAGGCCAGCGTCAGGGAATGCAACACGGGTGTGGGGCAGCGGCGGGAGGAGAGGATGGGAAACGCCGGTCAGTGGTCGTCGGGCAACGCCGCCAGCGCGTCTGGCGGCGTGGGGAGGGGGCGTGCGCCGGCCAGATGCCCGTCGACCAGCGCGCGCAGGAAGGCCCGCGTGCGCTCCTGCGCCGGGGCGGAGAAGACGCGCTCCGGCGGCCCGGATTCGACCAGCCGTCCCTCGGCCATGACCACCACCGTGTCCGCGACCTCACGGGCGAAGCCCATCTCGTGCGTCACCACCATCATGGTCATGCCCTCGTCGGCCAGCGCCTTCATGACCTGCAGCACCTCGCCGACCAGCTCGGGGTCGAGCGCCGAGGTCGGCTCGTCGAACAGCATCACCGTGGGGCGCATGGCCAGCGCCCGGGCGATGGCGGCGCGCTGCTTCTGGCCGCCCGACAGGGTCGACGGGTAGACGTCGGCCTTCTCCTCCAGCCCGACCTTGCGCAGCAGGTCGAGGGCGAGGTCGTGCGCCTCCGCCTTCGGCGTCCCGCGCACGACCATCGGCGCGCGCATGACGTTCTCGACGGTGGTCATGTGCGGGAACAGGTTGAAGGACTGGAACACCATGCCGGTCTCCGCCCGCACGGCGTTCATCTCGCGGTCCGGCAGCGGCCGGCCGTCCTTGATGATGCTGCGGCCGCCGATCAGGATCTCGCCGCGGTCGGCGATCTCCAGGCAGTTGCAGCAGCGCAGCAGCGTGCTCTTGCCCGACCCCGACGGACCGATGACGACGGTGGTGCTCGACGGCGCCACCGTCAGGCTGACGTCCTTCAGCACCTCGACGCCGCCGAAGCTCTTGTGGAGATTGCGGATCTCGATCACCGGTTCAGCCCCTTCCGACGCTCAGGCGCCGCTCGGCGATGCGAAGCAGGTGCGACGCCGCGTTGGTCAGCACGAAGTAGATGAGCGCCACCACGAGATAGACCTCCAGCGCGCGGAAGCTGGTGGAGATGATGCGCTGCCCCTCCCGCATCACGTCGTCGATGGTCAGCAGCGACACCAGCGCCGAGTTCTTGATGAGCGCGATGGTCTCGTTGCCGAGCGGCGGCAGCATGCGCCGGAACGCCTGCGGCAGGATCACCTCGCGCATCGCCTGCCGGTACGACATGCCCAGCGAGCGCGCCGCCTCCATCTGCCCGCCCTCGATCGACTGGATGGCGCCGCGCACCACCTCCGACACGTAGGACCCGCTGTAGATGCCGAGGCCGAGCACGCCGCACAGCAGCGCCGGCAGCAGGATGCCGAACTGCGGCAGGCCGAAGAACAGCAGGAACAGCTGGACCAGGAGCGGCGTGCCGCGGATGAAGGCGACGTAGCCGGACGCCAGTCCGTAGATCACGCGCCGCCGCGGGTTCAGGCGGGCGATGCCGACCGCGAGGCCGAGCACGGCGCTGAGCAGCAGCGCGGCGGCGGTCACCTCGATGGTGACCGCCGCCCCCTTGAGCAGTTCCGGCAGCCCCGCCCAGACCGGATCGAAGTTCAGGGTCATGGACAGGGTCCTCCGTTCACTTCTTGGCTTCGAACCACTTGTCCACGAGCTTCTGGTAGGTGCCGTCGGCCTTCAGCTTGGCGATGGCGGCGTTCACCTTGGCGACCAGCTCCGGGTTGTCCTTGCGCATGGCGAAGCCGTAGTCCTCGGTGGTCAGCTGCTTGTCCAGCACCTTCACGCTCGGGTGCGTCTGGGCGTACAGCTTGGCGGCGGGCTTGCCGGTCACCACGAAGTCGGTGCGGCCGGTTTCGACCTGGCCGAACATCTCGGCGTTGGTCTCGACCTCCACCACCTTCACCGTCGGGAAGTTGTCCTTGAGGAACTTGACCGACTTGGTGCCGATCTGCACCGCGGCGGTCTTGCCGGCGATGGCCTCCGGCCCGGTGATCGCCGTGTTGCCGGCCTTGACCATGATGACGAGGCCGCCCGGATAGTAGGTGTCGGAGAAGCCGACCACCTGCCGGCGCTCGTCGGTGATGTACATCGCCGAGGCGATCATGTCGAAGCGGTTGGCCAGCAGGCCGGGGATCAGCCCCTTGAAGTCGATGTCCACCCACTCGACGCCCTTGGTGGCGCCCAGCTCCTTGGCGATGGCCTCGACCAGCTCGATGTCGAAGCCGGTCTTCTTGCCGTCCTGGCTGAACTCGAAGGGCGCGAAGGTCGCGTCGACGCCGACGCGGTAGGTGCCGGTCTTGGCGATGGACGCCAGCACCGCGTCGTCGGCCCGCGCCGGCGTGGCCGTGACGGCGGCGAGGAGCGCCGTGGCGGCGACGGTGGCGGCGGCCAGAAGCGTTTCAACAGACCTCATCGCAATGGTCTCCCTGATCGTTGCAGCCGTCCGGTGGAGGGCCGGCTGGTCGTGGTTCGGCGGTGGCGACGCCGGTCCCTGTCGTACAGCTGTCTTGGCAGCTTTGTGTTTAGCCTATAAAACAGATGTTGTGTGGACGCAACTGCATATCGGCGTACATCAGTATGTGAGCATGAGGCCGGAGGCTTGGCAATGACTCTCGCAACCCCGGCCGCGGTTCCGCCCGTCATGGTTTTGTCAGCAAAACAGCAACGCACCAGGATGAACGCATGAGCGTCTTCGACTTCCGCCCCGCCCGGCGCCCGCTTCTGGTCAGCCTGCCGCACGTCGGCACCGGGCTGCCGCCCGGATTCGCCGACCGGCTGTCCGGCCCGGCACAGGCGTTGCCGGACACCGACTGGCACCTGCCCCGGCTGTACGATTTCCTGGACGGACTGGGCGTGGGCGTGATCCAGGCGCGGTTCTCCCGGTTCGTCGTCGATCTCAACCGCGCGAGCGACGACACCCCGCTCTACGCCGGCGCGACGACCGGCCTGTGCCCGTCCACGCTGTTCGACGGCACGCCGGCCTACCGCCCCGGCGCCGGGCCCGACGCCGCCGAGGTGGTGGAGCGGGTGGCGCGCTGGTGGACCCCGTACCACGAGGCCATCGCGGCGGAGATGGCGCGCCTCCATGCCACGTTCGGACGGGCGGTGCTGTTCGACGCGCACTCGATCCGGTCGGCCGTGCCGCGGCTGTTCGAGGGCCGGCTCCCGGACCTCAACCTCGGCACCAACGAGGGGCGCAGCCTGGACCCCGGCCTCGGCGCCCGGTTGGCCGGGGTGTGCGCCGCGGCCGGCGCGGACGGCTTCACCCACGTGCGCGACGGCCGCTTCAAGGGCGGCCACATCACCCGCCACTTCGGCCGCCCGGCGGAGGGCTGGCACGCCGTTCAGCTGGAACTGGTGCAGGCGACCTACATGGAGGAGGATCCCCCCTACGTCTTCGACGAGGCGCGGGCGGCGCGGATCCGGCCGCATCTGCGCCGCTTCGTCGAGACCCTGCTGGCGTGGGCGGAGGACCGGGCATGACGGAGGGAACGATGGACGGGCCGTTGGACGGGCTGTTCTGCCGGCGGGCGCTGCTGCCGGACGGCTGGGCGTCGGACGTGGCGCTGCGCTTCGACCGCCAGGGCCGCATCGCCGCCGTCGAGCGTGGCAGCGACGGCGCCGGCCTGCCGTACGCCGCCGGGCCGGTCGTCCCGGGCATGGCGAACCTGCACAGCCACGCCTTCCAGCGCGCCATGGCCGGCCTCGCCGAGCGGTCGGGCACCTCGGACGACAGCTTCTGGACGTGGCGGGAGACGATGTACGGCTTCGTCCGGCGGATGACGCCGGAGGCGGTCGAGGCCGTGGCGGCGCTGCTCTACATGGAGATGCTCGAGCAGGGCTACACCGCGGTGGCGGAGTTCCACTACCTGCACCACGACGCCGACGGCCGTCCCTTCGCGGAGCGGGCCGAGATGTCGCGCCGCATCCTGGCGGCGGCCGACAGCGCCGGCATCGGCCTGACCCACCTGCCGGTGCTCTACGCGCACGGCGGCTTCGGCGGGCAGCCGCCGAAGGACGGGCAGAAGCGCTTCGTCAACGACGTCGACGGGCTGCTGTCCATCGTCGCGGCGACGCGCGCGGCGTGCGGCGACTCCCCGAACCGCCGCGTCGGCCTCGCGCTGCACTCGCTGCGCGCGGTGACGCCGGAGGAGATGCGCGACGCGCTGGACGGTCTCGACGCGCTCGACCCGACGGCGCCCGTGCACATCCACATCGCCGAGCAGACCGCGGAGGTCGATGACGGCCTCGCCTGGAGCGGGCGGCGGCCGGTGGACTGGCTGCTGGGCAACGCCCCGGTCGGGCCGCGCTGGTGCCTGGTGCACGCCACCCACGTGACGCCCGCCGAGGTCACGGCGCTGGCCGCCAGCGGTGCCGTCGCCGGCCTGTGCCCGACGACGGAGGCCAACCTCGGCGACGGGGTGTTTCCCGCCGCGGACTTCCTGGCGCAGGGCGGCCGGTTCGGGATCGGCTCCGACAGCCACATCAGCGTGTCTGCGGCCGAGGAGCTGCGTCTGCTGGAATACGGGCAGCGCCTCGTGCACCGGCGGCGCAACGTGCTGGCCGGCGGTCCCGGCCGGTCGATCGGCGCCGACCTCTACCGGGCGGCGCTGGCCGGCGGCGCGCAGGCGCTGGGGCAGGCGGACGCCCGCGGCGCGCTGGCGCCGGGACGCCTCGCCGACCTGGTCGTCCTTGACGCGAACGACCCGAAACTGTTTTCTCGCGCCGACGACGTTCTGCTGGACGCCTACGTCTTCGCCGGCGGCGGGCGCGCGGTGCGCGACGTCGTCGCCGCGGGACGCCTGGTCGTGCGCGACGGGCGCCACGTGCGGCAGGACGGCATCACGGCCGCCTATCGTCAGGCGGTTCAGAGGCTGCTGCGGGATTCATGAGCGACACCGAGCCCAACTACATCGCCCCGGCGCTCCAGCGCGGTCTCGCCATCCTCGAGCTGTTCACGCCGCAGCGGCGGACGCTGACGCTGAGCGACATGGCGAAGGCGCTGGGGATCGGCCGCGCCTCGGCCTTCCGGCTGGCGTTCACGCTGGAGCACCTCGGCTATCTCGATCGGACCGGCAGCGACGGCAAGGCCTACCGCCTCGCCCCGCGGGCGATGCAGCTCGGCTACCATTACCTGTCGGGCCTCGACTGCGCCGAAGTCGCCATCCCGTTCATCGACGCGTTGAGGGACTCCACGCAGATCTCCGCCCACATGGGCGTGCGCGACGGGACGGAGGTCGTCTACGTCTACCGCGCCCACTCGCACATGACGCTGTCGAGCAACATCGCGGTCGGCTACCGGCTGCCGGCGCACGCCACGGCGATGGGGCGGATCCTGCTGAGCGGCCTGTCCGACGACGCCATCGCCCAGCTCTACACCGGCGTGCGGCTCGACCGCTTCAGCGAGGCGACGGCCGTCACGCTGACCTCGCTGATCCAGCAGGTGGCGGCCGACCGGGCGCGCGGCTGGACGCTGAACCGCTCGTCCTTCGTGTCGGGCATCGTCGCCATCGCCGCGCCGGTCCGCGACCACCGCGGCGCGGTCGTCGCCGCCATCAACTTGTCGGGGCCGAGCGCCGTGATGGACACGCCGGCGACCCTCGACCACCTGACCGCCAAGGTGGCGGACACCGCGGCAAGCATCTCGCGCCAGCTCGGCTGGACGGCGCCGGCCCAACATATCGATTGAGCGAGCGGATTCACGCTTCCGGCCTTTCAGGCCGTCCGCGATCCGCTCTGGCGGTCGTCGACCCGGGCGACGAAGGCCCACGCGCCCGCGTCCGCCTCGATGGCGCCGTCCTCGCCGTCCAGGCGCAGGGTCCAGCCCGCCGGCACGCGCACGGTGCCTCCGGCCCGGCGCACGCTGACCGCGCCGTCCACGGCGTAGACCAGAACGACGCGCGCGGCGGGCACCGGCACGGCATGCCCTGCCGTCACGACCTCGAGCGATCCCCTCGCCCGCTCACGGTCGACCATGAGATTGAAATCGCGGATCGGCCCGTCGAGCAGGTCGCACCGCACCCCGGCGTCGCCGGAGAAGCGCACCGCCGGGTCGCCGCGGCGCGCCTCCGTCGCGACGCCGTCGATGGTGAGCCGCATGCCACCCCCCTCGACGACGGCGATCAGGCGCTCGCAACCGTCGAATGCGGAAAACGGCCCGGACTGTCCGACATCGGCAACGCTGGCGCGCCAGAGGAACCGGCCGGGCGCGCCGGCGGACGGAGCGACCGCGATTTCGGCCGTGGTTCCTCCGCCGTTCTTCCAGGGCATGCGACGGTAGCCGGCGGGATCAAGGAGCGTATGGGTCATCGGCATGTGCTTCGTTTTCCAAGGAACTCGGACGCATTCCTTACCCCATGACGGCGCAAGCACCAAACGCGCGCCGCTTGGAGTATTCCCGTGATACGCGTCAGCGGTCTATGACGCTCCACCCGAGTCGGCTGTCGGCGACGCCTGAATGCCGACGACGTTTCCATTCGCGTCACGAATAAGGCGGATTCCCTACGCTTCCAAGCGCTACGGCGCCTTCAGCGGTGGGTGTGTCTGCTACCGGATATCGTTTCGATGCCGAGTCGGTCGTGCTCGCCACCGCAGAGTGGGAGCAAGGCTCCTTCAAGTCCCTCCTTCAGCGGGGCTGGGGGAGGGAAAGAAACCTTGCCGGGAGCATATCGGCATTTCCCCTGTTGATCGGTAGGAACCCGGACCGCAACAGAGGGACTTCGTCATGAAACGTTTCAAGCTGATGGCTGCTGCTCTCGCTGCCACCATGATGCTGGCGGCGTGCAACACCGGAACTCTGGTCGGCGGCGGCGCGGGCGCGGCTGGCGGCTACGCGCTGGGCGGCAAACGGGGCGCCATCATCGGCGGCCTCGGCGGCGCCGCGGTGGGGACGGCGCTCGACAACTGATCGGACGCACAAGCAACCGGACGGAAGGGCGGGGACGACGCGCGAGGCGCGGTTCCCGCCCTTCCCGCGTCCGGCCGGATCACTTCTTCTTGGCGCGGCCCTTGGTGCGGCCGCCCTGCAGGCCGAGGCCCGAGGCCTTCGCAAGCTGCGAGCGTGCTTCCGCGTAGTTCGGCGCGGTCATCGGGTATTCACGCGGCAGATTCCACTTGGCGCGGTACTGGTCCGGCGTCAGGTCGTGGTCGGACGCAAGATGCCGCTTGAGCATCTTCTGCTGCTTGCCGCATTCCAGGCAGGTGATGTAGTCGGGCTTCACCGACTTCTTGATCGGAACCGCGGGGGTCTGCGGCTCGGCAACGGCCGAGTCGCCGGTTTCACTGCCGACACGGCTGAGCGCCGAATAGACGCCCTGAATGACCGAAGGAAGGTCATTCACCGAGACGCTGTTGTTCGCCGCGTACGCTGCGACGATCTGCGCCGTAAGCTGCTGTAGATCCTCTGCCACCTGGGCTCTCCCTGCATTTATCTGGAGTCTGACAGACAGCATACATGAATGTGCCTGATCGTCCAGTGTTTAGCGTGGTGAAAAAGGCGAATTCATTACACGTTCGTGTATCGGCCCCGGCAATCCCCAGTCGAGTCCGGAAAAGAATCGAGTTGAGCCGGTATCGAATCTTCCGCGCCGCGGCGACTCAAGCAGTGGTCGTGCCGATGATCCGCGACGCCGGCAGTACGATGGTGACCGTGGTGCCGAGGCCCGGCGCGCTGTCGAGCTCCACCCGGCCGCCGTGCAGTTCGGCGAAGCGGCGCACGATCGGCAGGCCGAGCCCGATGCCCTCGTGCTGGCGGGCCAGCGAGCGCTCCGCCTGGGTGAAGGGGTTGAAGATGCGGTCGATCATCTCCGGTGCGATGCCTGGCCCGTCGTCGGCGACGCGGATCGCCACGCCGTCGGCGTGCGGGCCGGCGCTGAGCGTCACGTGGCCGCCGGAGGGGGTGAACTTGATGGCGTTGTCCAGCAGGTTCAGCAGCATCTCGCGCAGCCGCCGGTGGTCGGCGCGCAGCGTCACCGGCGGCACCGGCGACAGGGTCAGTGCGACGCCCTTGGGCTGCGCCTTGGCGGACAGCAAGTTGACGCAGGTCGCCAGCAGCGCCGGAAGCCGCACGTCCGACTCCTGGATCTCCACCGATCCGGTCGAGCCGCGCGTGTAGTCGAGGATCTTGTTGACCATGGAGAGCAGGACGTTGCCGCTCTCCTCGATCAGCGTGACGTACTCCTTGTAGTCCGGGTGGCCGAGCGGCCCGAGCGACTCCGCCGCCATCACCTCGGCGAAGCCGATGATGGAGTTCAAGGGCGTGCGCAACTCGTGGCTCATCACCGACAGGAAGTCGAGCTTGGCGCGGTCGGCCTGGCGGGTGGCGGCCAGCGCTTCGGTCAGCTCGGCCGTGCGGTCGGCGACGCGGCGCTCCAGGTCGCGGTTGTGCTGGGCGACCCGCCGGTACAGCGTGCGGATCTGCAGCATGTTGTGCACGCGGTGCAGCAGCTCCCAGGCGATGAACGGCTTGGTCAGGAAGTCGTTGGCGCCGAGCTCCAGCGACTTGCGGCGGGTGTCCTGGTCGGTCTGCGCGGTCAGCACCAGGACCGGGACGTAGTCGCCGGCGTAGACCGCCTTCAGGCGCTCCATCAGCTCGAAGCCGCTCATGTGCGGCATGCGGATGTCGAGCAGCAGCAGGTCGAAGGCCTGCGCCTCGCACAACGGCGGCACCTTGCGCGGGTCGGTCTCGCCGCGGACGTTGGTGTAGCCGTCGTGCGCCAGCATCTCGCGCAGCAGCTCGACGTTCGAGGCGTTGTCGTCCACGATCAGGATCGCGGCGTCCCTGATGTCGTCCTGCGCCATGGTGAACCGCTGCTGTCCCTTTGCTGTCGGCCGGCGATCAGCCTTGCCAATCATTGCCGGAAAAGCAATGGGGTTGTGGACGATGCGGGCCTACGCTTTTTTCTCCCAGGCGCCGCGCTCGTTCTCCTGCCAGTAGGTGAGGCCGTGGCCGGCCGCCTTGCAGGCCTTCCAGCGGTCGCGGGCGGCCATCACGGCCTCCTCGTCGTTGCCGTCGAACAGGTCGCAGACGAGATCATAGGTTGCGAGGTTCCCGCTGGCCGCGCCGTCGATCTGGAACAGCACGGTGGCGCCGTTGGGGTTCTCGTCCTCCGCCGTCAGCCACACCGGCTGCGCGTCGGCGAATCCGTCGCGCTTGGCGCCGTGCGGCAGGAAGGACGCCGGGTCGTAGGTCCACAGGTGCTGGTTCAGCGCGTCGACGCGCTCCGCCGAGCCGGCGAGCACGACGGCCCGCCAGCCGCGCTCCAGCGTCTTCTCCAGCAGCTTCGGCAGCACCTGTTCCAGGCTGCGGCGCTGGAGATGGTAGAAGCGGACTTCGGTCATGGAACGGGAGCCCCCACCTTACCCCTCCCCCCGCCGAGCGGGGGGAGGTCGGGAGGGGAGTAAAGCCCCTCACCCCTCATGGAAATCCGCGACGAAGCGGTCGAGCAGGCGGACGCCGAACGCGGTGCCGCCCTTCGGCACGGTGCTGGTGTCCTTCTTCGACCACGCCGTGCCGGCGATGTCCAGGTGCGCCCACGGCACGTCGTTGACGAAGCGCTTGAGGAACTGCGCCGCCGTGATGCTGCCGGCACCCCGGCCGCCGCCGGTGTTCTTCATGTCGGCGGCGTCGGTGTTGATGTCCTTGTCGTAGGCGTCGGCCAGCGGCAGGCGCCACAGCGGCTCGCCCACCGCCTTGCCGGCGCCGGTCAGCGCCTCGGCGAGCGCGTCGTCGCTGGCGAACAGGCCGGCGTGCTCGTGGCCCAGCGCGATGATGATGGCGCCGGTCAGCGTCGCCACGTCCACCATCAGCCGCGGCTTGTAGAGGTCCTGCGTGTACCACAGGCAGTCGGCCAGCACGAGCCGGCCCTCGGCGTCGGTGTTGACGATCTCGATGGTCTGGCCGGACAGCGAGGCGACGATGTCGCCCGGGCGCTGGGCGGTGCCGGACGGCATGTTCTCCACCAGCCCGACGACGCCCACCGCGTTGACCTTCGCCTTGCGGCCGGCCAGCGCCATCATGGTGCCGATCACCACGGCCGAGCCGGCCATGTCCCACTTCATCTCCTCCATGCCGGCGGCCGGCTTGATGGAGATGCCGCCCGAATCGAAGGTGACGCCCTTGCCGATGAAGGCGACCGGGCGCTTGTCCTGGGCGTCGGGCGCGCCGTTCCAGCGCATGATGACGACGCGCGGTTCGTGCGCGCTGCCTTGCGCGACGCCGAGCAGCGCGTTCATGCCGATCTTGCGCAGCTTCTTCGGGTCCAGCACCTCGACCTCGAGGCCGAGGGCGGTCAGCTCCCGGCACTTGTCGGCCAGCGTCTCAGGGTAGATGACGTTGGCCGGTTCCGACACCAGGTCGCGGGCGAACAGCACGCCGTCGGCCACCTTGTCCAGCTTGCCGAAGGCGCGCTTGGCGGCCTCCGCCTCGTCGGTCAGCAGGCAGACCTTCTTCAGGGACGGCTTGGCGTCCTTCTTGTCCTTGGTGCGGTACTTGTCGAAGCGGTAGGAGCGCAGCCGGCCGCCGAACGCCATCTCGGCCGCGGCCTCGGCGGGCTTGATGCCGGAGCCCTGGGGCAGTTCGACGAAGACGTGCGCCTCGCTCTCGCCGCTCTTCTCCAGCGCGGCGACGACAGTGCCGCCGGCCGACTGCAGGGCGAGCGGGGCGATGTCCTCCGCCTTGCCCAGGCCCAGCAGCAGCACGCGCCCGGCGTCCAGGTTGGCAGGGGCGAGGACGGCCAGCGTCTCGTCCTTCTTGCCGGTGAAGCGGCTCGCCTCCATGGCGCGCGTCAGCATGCCGCCGGTCTTCTGGTCGAGATCGCGGGCGGCGCGGCCCAGCGTGCGCTCGGCAAGCACGGTGACGACGATGGTGCCGGCCTTCGGCAGGGCCGGCTTGGCGAAGCTGAACTTCATCTCCCCCTCTTTCCTTCAGCGGATGGCCGGCCGAGCGTAAAGGGACTGCACCGGCTGTCAAGCCGCAGAGAGGTTGGCCGCAGAGAGTTGGCCGCACGGGTTGTCTTGGCCGCGGTTCGGGCGTACATAGCGCACCGGTTCCCGTTTCCGGCCGCTGGAGGCCGACCTCATGTATTCCTCCGCGACGCTGTCGCGCTACATCGGCCGGCAGTTCGTCACCTGGTTCGTGCTGCTGCTGCTGGTCTTCCTCGGCATCATCCTGCTGCTCGACGTGGTCGAGCTGCTGCGGCGCGCCGGGTCGAAGCCCAACATCACCTTCGGCCTGGTGATGCAGATGGCGATGCTCAAGCAGCCGGAGATCGGGCAGCAGGTCTTCCCGTTCGTCATCCTGTTCGCCGGCATGTTCACCTTCTGGCGGCTGACGCGCAGCGCCGAACTGGTGGTGGCGCGCGCCGTCGGCGTGTCGGCGTGGCAGTTCCTGATGCCGGTGCTGCTGGCCGCGGCGCTGATCGGCGTGATCAAGGTGACGCTGATCAACCCCGTCGGCGCGGTGTTCATCGCCAAGTACGACCAGTTGCAGACGCGCTACCTGAAGCAGCGCTCCAGCAGCTTCGACATCTCCAAGTCCGGGCTGTGGCTGCGCCAGCAGCTCGACAGCGAGCAGTACTTCATCCACGCCGAGACGGTGAACCCGGCGACGCTGGAGCTGAGCAACGTCATCGTCTTCCTGTTCCAGGACGACAAGAACTACGTCGGCCGCATCGATGCCCCGTCGGCGGTGCTGAAGGAGCGCAAGTGGGAACTGCGCGAGGCGGTCCTCAGCCGGCCCAAGCGCGACCCGGAGGATCTGCCGACCTACACCATTCCCACCGAACTGGACATGGAGCAGATCGAGAGCAGCTTCGCCGCGCCCGAGACCATCTCGTTCTGGGACCTGCCGCGCTTCATCCACACGCTGGAGCTGACCGGTTTTCCGGCGACGCGGCACCGGCTGCACTACGCCTCGCTGCTGTCGCAGCCGCTGCTGTACTGCGCCATGGTGCTGTTCGCCGCCGCCTTCTCGCTGCGCCTGCCGCGGCGCGGCGGCACCATGATCATGGTGGCGGGCGGCGTGCTGACCGGATTCGCGCTGTTCATGGCGACCGACATCGTCAAGACGCTGGGCCTGTCGGAGACCATCCCGGTGCCCATGGCCGCCTGGATGCCGGCGGGCATCGCGTTGCTGATCGGCATCAGCGCGCTGTTGCATCTGGAAGACGGCTGAGCCCGTGTCATAGCTCGGCCGAACGAACGATCCCGTTTGCAACTCGGACGGCGGAGCCGTATTAAGGGCCGTTCATCTGGGGAGCGGAAGTCCATGTTCAGTTTGCGTGCCGTCCGGACGGCCCTTGCCGTGGCAAGCGCGTGCGCGGTCGTGGCGCTCGCCCCGGCCGAGAGCGCGGCGCAGAAGGCCCGGGGCCAGTCGTCGCAGCCTCCGGCGCAGGGCGGCCAGTCCGCCGGCCCGTCCGCCGGCCAGGTCGGCGAGCGCATCGCCGCGGTGGTCAACGAGGATGCGGTCTCGGTGTCGGATGTCAACGCCCGGCTGCGGCTGATGGTGGTCAGCGCCGGCATGCCCGACGGCGCCGAGACGCGCCAGCGCCTGATGCCGCAGGTGCTCCGCCAGCTGGTGGATGAGCGGCTGCAGATCCAGGAGGCCAAGCGCCAGGGCATCACGGTGCCGAAGGCCGACGTGGACAAGGCGGTCGAGCAGCTGGCCCAGCAGAACCGCATGGACAGGGCGAAGCTTGTCAAGTTCCTCGCCGACTCCGGCATTCCGCAGGCGACGCTGACCGAGCAGGTCCGCGCCCAGCTGTCGTGGCAGCGCGTCATGCAGCGCCGCGTCCGCCAGGAGGTGGCCATCGCCGACGAGGACGTCGACGCCGCCATGCAGCGCGTCAAGGAGAGCATCGGCAAGCCGGAGTACCTGGTCGCCGAGATCTACCTGGCCGTCGACAACCCCGACCAGGACGAGCAGGTGCGCCGCGCCGGCGAGCGCCTGATCGACGAGATCCGCAAGGGGGGCAACTTCGCCGCCGTGGCCCGCCAGTTCTCGCAGTCCACCACCGCCGCCTCCAGCGGCGACCTCGGCTGGGTGCGTCCGGGCGAGCTGGACCCGCAGATCGACGCGGCGCTGGCGCAGCTCCGCCCCGGCCAGCTGTCGCAGCCGGTGCGCACGGCGTCCGGCTACCACATCCTGCTGGTGCGCTCGAAGCGCGCGGTCGGCGGCGAGGAGGAGGCGGCACCGCCGCCGCAGCCGGTGGTGCAGCGGGTGCAGAAGCCCGACATCGCCAAGGCCAAGGTCAACATGAAGCAGATCGCCATGCCAGCGTCCGACCCGTCGCAGCTCAAGGCGGTGGCGGCGCAGATGGAGCAGGTGCGCAAGGCGATCAAGAGCTGCGCCGACTTCACCGCCAAGGCCAACGCCATCGGCATGCCGGACGGCGGCGACATGGGCATGCTGCGCGTCAAGGATCTGGCGCCGGGCCTGCAGAACCTGGCGCTGGGCATTCCGCTGGGCCAGCCGAGCCCGGTGATCAACACCCCCGGCGGTTCGCTCATCCTGATCGTCTGCAAGCGCGATGTGCCGATGATCACCGAGACGGTGACCGAGAAGGTCGCCGCCCCGCCGCCCCCGCCGCCGAAGCAGGCCCAGGCGCCGCGCCTGCCGACCCGCGACGAGGTCGAGGGCATGCTGATCCAGGAGCGCGCCGAGCTGGTGGCCCGCCGCTACCTGCGCGACCTGCGCCGCGCCGCGTTCGTGGAGTACCGCGTCTGATGACCGCTCGCCTCCCGTTGGCCGTCACCATGGGTGAGCCGGCGGGGATCGGTGGCGAGATCGTGCTGAAGGCCTGGGCGGAGCGCCGGAGCACCGGCGTTCCGCCCTTCGTCGTTCTGGACGACCCGGATCGCCTCACCCGCCTCGCGTCGCTGATCGGGCTGGCGGCGCCGGTGCGCGCCGTCGCCGGGCCGGAAGAGGCGGGCGCCGTCTTCGACTCCGCGCTGCCCGTGCTGCCGCTGGCCCTGGCGGCGCCGGTCGAGCCCGGGCGGCCCGACCCGGCCAACGGGGCGGCGGTGATCGCCGGCATCGACCGCGCGGTGGAACTGGTCCGCGCCGGGCGGGCGTCGGCGGTGGTGACCAACCCGATCCAGAAATCGGCGCTCTACGCCGCCGGCTTCCGCCACCCCGGCCACACCGAATACCTCGCCCACCTCGCCGGGATGAGCGAGGAGCCGGTGATGATGCTGGCCGGCGGCGGGCTGCGGGTGGTGCCGGTGACCATCCACGTGTCGGTGCGTCAGGCGGTCGAGATGCTCACCGCCGAGGCCATCGTGCATTGCGGCCGGGTGACGGCGGCGGCGCTGGCGCGCGACTTCGGCATCGCGGTGCCGCGGCTGGCGGTGGCGGCGCTCAACCCGCACGCGGGCGAGGGCGGCTCCATGGGCCGCGAGGAGATCGAAGTGATCGCGCCGGCGGTCGCCGCACTCTGCGCCGAGGGCATCGACGCCACGGGGCCGTGGCCGGCGGACACGCTGTTCCACGCCCGGGCGCGGGCGCGCTACGACGCGGTGCTGTGCATGTACCACGACCAGGCGCTGATCCCGCTGAAGACCGTGGACTTCGACACCGGGGTGAACGTGACGCTGGGGCTGCCCTTCGTGCGGACCTCGCCGGACCACGGGACGGCGCTGGATCTTGCCGGGACGGGGAAGGCGAGTGCCTCCAGCCTCGTGGCGGCGATGCGGATGGCCGCGGAGATGGCGGTGGCGCGGGCGGGCGGCACCAAAACGGCTCGCCGGAAGGCGTAATCCGCCTTTTCCGCGCCGGACGGTGCCCGTTCCTCATGCGGGTTTGTTAGTATTTCCAATATTCATTGCCGTCCCGAAATGGTTGTGCCGGGGCGGAGCGCCACCATATCGGGATGATGTCGATCTCGACGCAACGACGGCAATCGGGCACACTTCAGGGGCTGTCGGTGCGTCGCGAGGCCCGTGGCGCTCCGTAATGCCGGGGGGCTGTGCGATGGGCGACGCACCAAAGCTGAACTCACTGTTCGTCAGCTACAGACGCAAGGACAGTGCGGGGTGGGGCGGGCGGCTCGTCGAGGAGTTGTGGTCGGTGTTCGGTCGGAGAAACGTCTTCTACGACGTGGACGGCATTCCCCCGGGCTCCAATTTCCGCGTGGTGATTGAGGAAACGCTCGATAAAGTGGATGCGGCCCTGGTGATCGTCGGTCCGCATTGGTTGACCGTGACCAATGCGGAGGGCCGGCCCCGGCTTATGGAACCGGATGATCACGTCCGCTTGGAGATTGCATCGGCTCTGCGGCGGAGCATTCCGACCATTCCCATTCTGGTTGGCGACGCTGAATTGCCCAGGCGGGAGTTCCTGCCGGAGGATATCCAAGGATTGCTGGACCGCAACGCGGTCAAGCTGAGGGACGAGCGGTGGAGCGACGACACCGCGAACCTGATAAGGAAGCTCGGGAAGACGCCGCCGTCGAAACGGGGCTGGGGGGTATCCGGCGTGATTGGTGCCGGCGTCCTCTTCGCCGGCATCCTCTTCGGTAAGGACATCTACGAGTACCTGTTCCCCACGGAACGTGTGACGAAGGCTATTCACGAAGAGAGAATAGAGCCCGGTGCCGCGCTCAATTATGCGCTGAACCTTAAGCACGCCGGGCCAGTGGATGTCTTCGTGGAGGACATCGTTCCGGATTGGAGCGGGCGCCAGAAGAGCCCGGGGCTTCCGGAACTCTTCATGTCCATCTGTTCGGCGGAGGAGGGAAATGCTTGCCCTTCGCGTGAACAGGTTGCGAAATCAAACTCACGGCGCCGTGTGCTTCAGCCCGGACCGGTAACGATCACTTTTTTCAATTTCGTCGCGAATCCACCGCTTGGATATAAGGTTTCCGTTGAATATCCACGATAGCTTGGTCGAGTTCGATCAGAATCCTGGCCGCCGTTTCAAACACGGTGTCGAACATCGCCGGCGTCAGCCGCCCTGTGTTGGTGTTCTGCGGGCTGGGGTGGTAGCTGTCCACCAGCGTCAGCCTTCCGAGCGCGTGCACCGCGCCGTGGCCGAACGCGAACCCTCGAAGGTCCGAGGCCGCCAGCACCGCGTCGTGCGCCACCCGGCCGAGGGCCACCACCGCACGCAGGTCCGGACTCGATAACTCATCCACGAGGAATGGCCGGCACGCCGCCACCTCCGCGGCGGTGGGCCTGTTCGCCGGCGGCACGCAACGCACGGCGTTGGTGATGCGGACGACGTCCTCGCCCAGCCCGTGCCGTTCCAAGGCCGCGCGCAGCCAGCGGCCGGAGGCGTCGCCGCGAAACGGCAGGCCGGTCCGATTGCCGCCCTTCAGGGCCGGCGCGAGGCCGACCACAAGAATACGCGCACCGATGCTGCCCTCCGACGGCACCGGGGCGTTGTGGAAGTCCGCGAACGTGACGCGGTTCTGCGCGCGGAACGCCGCCAGACGCGGGCACCGCGCGCAGTCGCGATCCGGCCCGTTACAGCAAGTCGTCGCCGTTGCCGTAGTCCTGCATCGGGCTCTGGGTCTGGGACGGTCCCTGCTGGACGGTGCCGCCCCCCATGCCGCCATGCTGCGGCGGCTCGCGGTGGTGGTGGACGCGGGCGATCGAACCGGCGAGGTCCTGCAGCTCGATGAAGTTGTCGGCCTGCCGGCGCAGCTCGTCCGCCACCATCGGCGGCTGCGAGCGCACGGTGGAGATCACGCTGACGCGCACGCCCTTGCGCTGCACCGCCTCGACCAGCCGGCGGAAGTCGCCGTCGCCGGAGAACAGCAGGATGTGGTCCACCCGCTCGGCCATCTCCATCACGTCGATAGCCAGCTCGATGTCCATGTTGCCCTTGATCTTGCGGCGGCCGGACGCGTCGGTGAACTCCTTGGTCGGCTTCGTCACCATCGTGTAGCCGTTGTAGTCCAGCCAGTCGACCAGCGGACGGATCGGCGAATACTCCTGGTCCTCGACCAGTGCCGTGTAATAGAAGGCGCGGACCAGACGCCCCTCCGCCGCAAAGCCGTCCCGCAATCTCTTGTAGTCGATGTCGAATCCCAGGGCTCGGGCGGCTGCGTAGAGATTGGCGCCATCGATGAACATAGCCAAGCGTTCTTCTTTATAGAACAGTCGGCTCAATTCCTTTGGCAATGTGGCTGATCGATCCAATGTCATCGTCCTTCTACAAGCAATGATGGAAATATTAGGAGATCCGCCGTAATGCAATACGGCAGTCTGTAAAATAGGCGGGTCGTCGAGGTGCGGCAAGGGTGCAACGGGACGTCCTGCGGACGGGGGACCCCTACGTCCGGCGGGCGGCGCGGGGAGTCTTGCCGCTTGCATGGGCGGCGCGCGGTCAATATATTCGGACCCCTCCCAGGATTCCGGAGTTGGTTTGGCATGGCCCGCGTTACCGTCGAAGATTGCGTTCTCAAGGTTCCCAACCGGTTCGAGCTGGTGATGATGGCCGCCCAGCGCGCCCGCGAGGTTGCCTCCGGCGCCCCGCTGTCCATCGACCGTGACAACGACAAGAACCCGGTCGTGGCGTTGCGTGAGATCGCTGACGAGACGGTGGTGCTGGAGCACCTGAAGAATTCCCTGATCAAGGGCCACCAGAAGCACGTCGAACCCGACGAGCCCGAGGAGGAGATCGTCGAGTTGATGGCCGGCGAGCACGATTGGGCCCGCGGCGCCGACAACTCGCTGGATGGCGACGATGCCATGGGCGAGGAACTGGGCGAGGACGACGATCTCGCCGCCGACATGGACGCCGACCCCGCCAAGGCCTTCGGCGCGACCGAGGACGACGTGGTGGGCCGCGACGCCGAGGGCGACTTCTGATCCGGTGCGGGCGCGCGGGTGGCCGTTCGCGCCACCCGCATCCATATATCCAGATATTTCAACCGTTAGGGCGCGGATGGCGCCGGGTCGGGTGGCATGATCCGGCAATATGAACTCGTTGAGCGGGTAAGGGCCTACGATCCGTCGGCCGACGAGGACCTGCTGAACCGCGCCTACGTCTTCTCCATGAAAGCGCACGGGTCGCAGACCCGCGCCTCGGGCGACCCGTACTTCTCGCACCCGCTGGAAGTCGCCGGCATCCTCACCAACCTGAAGCTCGACGCCGCCACCATCGTGACGGCGCTGCTGCACGACACGGTCGAGGACACGGTCGCCACCCAGGAGGACATCGAACGCCTGTTCGGCCGGGAGATCGGCCGGCTGGTGGACGGCGTGACCAAGCTGTCGCGCCTGGAGATGCAGAGCGAACAGGCCAAGCAGGCGGAGAACTTCCGCAAGCTGGTGCTGGCGATGTCCGAGGACATCCGCGTGCTGCTGGTCAAGCTGGCCGACCGGCTGCACAACATGCGCACGCTCCACCACATCAAGAACCCGGACAAGCGCAAGCGCATCGCCCGCGAGACGCTGGAGATCTACGCGCCGCTGGCCGAGCGCATCGGCATGCACCAGGTGAAGGACGAGCTGGAAGACCTCGCCTTCGCCCAGCTGAACGCGGAGGCCCGCGACTCGATCCTGGCGCAGCTCTCGCGCCTGCGCTCGGAGGGCGAGGACCGCGTCCAGCGCATCATCGACGAGCTCGGCAAGGTGCTGCGGGACGACGGCGTCGAGGGCGCCCAGATCAGCGGGCGCGAGAAGACGCCCTACTCGATCTGGCGCAAGCTGCAGCAGAAGAACGTCAGCTTCGAGCAGCTGTCGGACATCATGGCCTTCCGCATCATCGTCGGGAACGTCGGCGAGTGCTACCAAGCGCTGGGCATCATCCACAGCCGCTATCCGGTGGTGCCGGGCCGCTTCAAGGACTACATCTCGACGCCGAAGCCGAACGGCTACAAGAGCCTGCACACCGGCGTCATCGGCCCGCAGCGCAACCGCATCGAGGTGCAGATCCGCACCAAGGACATGCACGAGGTGTGCGAGCTGGGCGTCGCCGCGCACTGGGCCTACAAGCAGGGGCAGCCGCGCGCCGGGGCGCGCGAATACCGCTGGCTGCGCGAGCTGCTCGACATCCTGGAGCACGCCACCAAGCCCGAGGAGTTCCTGGAGCACACCAAGCTGGAGCTGTTCCAGGACCAGGTGTTCTGCTTCACGCCGAAGGGTGATTTGATCGCCCTGCCGCGCGGCGCCACGCCGGTGGACTTCGCCTACGCCGTGCACTCCGAGGTCGGCGACCACTGCGTCGGCGCCAAGATCAACGGGCGCATGCTGCCGCTGCGCACCCAGCTGCAGAACGGCGACCAGGTCGACATCATCACCTCCAAGGCGCAGACGCCGGTGCCGGGGTGGGAGCGCTTCGTCGTCACCGGCAAGGCGCGCGCCCGCATCCGCAAGTTCCTGCGCACCCAGCAGCGCTCGCAGTACATCGAACTCGGCCGCGCCATCCTGCAGCGGCAGTTCCGCCAAGAAGGCTACGACTACGGCGAAAAGGCGCTGGAGGGCGTCCTCAAGATCTTCCAGCAGCCCGGCGTGGACGATCTGCTGGCGGCGGTCGGGTCGGGCCTGCATTCGGGGCGCGAGGTCTTCCACGCCGTCTTCCCCGGCCACAAGCCGCACGCGCTGGCGCAGCAGACGGTGCAGCTCAAGGACGGCGACGACAAGGCCGCGGCGCTGATCGCCAAGCCCAAGCCGAAGCCGAAGGGCCGCGAGGCGCCGCTGCCGATCCGCGGGCTGATCCCCGGCATGGCGGTGCATTACGCGCGCTGCTGTCACCCGCTGCCGGGCGACCGCATCGTCGGCATCGTCACCACCGGCAAGGGCGTGACCATCCACACCATCGACTGCGAGACGCTGGAGAGCTTCAACGACTCGCCGGAGCGCTGGATCGACGTCGCCTGGGACGTCGGCCCCGACAACCCGGAGGAGCACGTCGGCCGCATCCATCTGGTGGTCGCCAACGAGCCGGGCAGCCTGGGCAGTCTGTCCACGGTGATCGGCAAGAACGGCGGCAACATCACCAACCTGAAGATCACCAACCGCAACACCGACTTCTTCGAGCTGATCATCGACATCGACGTCAAGGACGCCAAGCACCTGACCAACATCATGGCAGCGCTGCGGGCCACGCCGGTGATCAACGCGGTTGACCGCGCGCGGGGGCGTTGAACCCCTCAATCGTTCGGGGCATAGTGCGCCGCACAATCGCTCCGGGCCCGCCGATGCTCTCCACCCTGCTCCTGATCGTCGCCGCGTACGCGGCCGGCGTGGTCAACGCCGTTGCCGGTGGCGGCAGCTTCCTGACCTTTCCGGCGCTGGTGTTCGCCGGGGTGCCGCCGGTCGCCGCCAACGCCACCAGCACCGTCGCCGTGTGCCCCGGCGCGCTGGCCGGCGCCTACGGCTACCGCAGCGAGCTGGGCAAGCTGACCGAGATCAACCTGCCGGCCTTCATCGGCATCAGCCTGATCGGCGGGCTGCTGGGGGCGCTGCTGCTGCTGTGGACGCCGGACGCCACCTTCGCCGTGCTCATCCCGTGGCTGCTGCTGTTCGCCACCGCGCTGTTCGCCGCCGGGCCGAAGCTGGCGGCGTGCATCCGCAGGAAGACGCATCTGGGGCCGGTCGGCGTGCTGATCGTGCAGTTCTTCATCGCCGTCTACGGCGGCTATTTCGGCGGCGGCATCGGCATCCTGATGCTGGCGACCTTCGGCGTCTTCGGGCTGCGCGACATCCACACCATGAACGGGCTGAAGTCGCTGCTGTCGGGCTGCCTGAACGCCATCGCGGTGGTCGCCTTCGTCGCCGGCGGCGCGGTCTACTGGACGGAGGCGCTGATCATGCTGGTGGCCTGCGTGGCCGGCGGCTATTCCGGTGCCCGCATCGCCCGCCGCATCCCGCCGCCCTACCTGCGCAAGTTCATCATCCTCGTCGGCTCGGCCATGACGGTGTATTTCTTCCTGACCAAATAACGGGAGGAAGGGCATGACCGAGACCGTCTTCAGCCGGATCATCGCCGGGGAGATCCCCTGCGCCAAGGTCTACGAGGACGAGCACAGCTTCGCCTTCATGGACGCCGGGCAGGTCAACCCCGGCCACGTGCTGGTGGCGTCGAGGCGCCCGGCGGAGACCATCCTCGACCTGACCGAGGACGAGGCGGCGGCGCTGTTCCGCACCGCGCACAAGGTCGCCCGCGCCGTGCAGGCGGCATTCGAGCCCGCCGGCCTCACCATCCTCCAGGCCAACCGGCCGGCCGGCTGGCAGACGGTGCCGCACGTCCACCTGCACGTGCTGCCGCGCCACGAGGGCGACGGCGTCGGTCTGGAATGGCCGCGCAAGGGGCCGCCGCTCGACACGCTGAAAGAGCTGGCGGCGCGTATCCGTGTAAAATAGTAGGACACTGCCGGCCTGCGACCAAATGGCATAGCCAGGGCGGCTGGGAAAAGCGTCTGGTGTGGTGTATCACCTCGTTCGCGCGTAACGGGTGCTGTTTTGTACTCGAATAGATGGCATTTTGCTCAACTATCGAGAAAATTCGGCAAAAAGACATTCGTCCGCGTCATGCGAAGAACACGGGGGAATGGCACGCCATGCTGAGCAACCTGAAGATCCGCACCAAGATTCTGCTGATGATCGGGGCGGTGCTGACCGGCATGGCGCTGGGGTCCGCCGTGGCGCTGTACAACCTGCGCGCCGCCATCGTCGCGGAGAAGGAGGGGCAAGTCCGCAACATGGTGCAGGCCGCCCTCTCCATCGCCGCCTCGTACCAGCAGCGCGCCGCCAAGGGCGAGATGAGCGAGGAGCAGGCCAAGGCCCAGACCCTCGCCACGCTGCGGCCGTTGCGCTACGGGCCGCTCAACGACTACGTCTTCGTCTACCGGATGGACGGCACCTCGCTGGTCATCGGCCCGCGCCCGCAGGACGAGGGCAAGCCGCGCATGGACGCGCTGGACGCCGCCGGCAAGCCCTACATCCGCGCCATGATCGAGGCGGCGCAGGCCGGCGGCGGCTTCGTCCCCTACGTGGTGGCGCGCCAGGGCTTCAAGGACCCGCAGCCGAAGCTGTCCTACGCGGCGCCCTTCGCGCCGTGGGGCTGGATGCTCGGCACCGGCGTCTACACCGACGACGTCGATGCCGCCTTCCAGGCGAACGCCGCCCAGGTCATGGGCATCGGCACGGTTCTGGTGCTGCTGTCGCTGGTCGCCGCGCACCTGATCTCCCGCGACATCACGAAGCCGCTGGCCGGCCTGTCCGGCACCATGCGGAGCTTGGCCGAGGGTGATCTGGCGGTGGAGGTCGGCCACGCCGGCCGAGGCGACGAGGTGGGCGGCATGGCCGCCGCCCTGCAGACCTTCAAGGACCGTGCCGTCGAGTACCGCCGCCTGCAGGACGAGGCCGATGCCGCCGCCGGGCGCCGCCTCGCCCGCCAGCAGCGGGTGGAGGGGTTGTCGAGGGACTTCGACGGCGCCGTACAGCAGCTGATGCACGCGGTGCAGGACGCGCTGGAGAAGCTGACCTCGGCGTCGGGCGAGCTGTCCGCCACCGCGTCGCAGACCCAGGCGCGCAGCGGCGAGGTGTCGGCCGCCACCCAGCAGTCCACCGCCAACGTCGAGACGGTCGCCGCCGCCGCCAGCGAGCTGATCGCCTCCACCGGAGAGATCGACCGGCAGGTGCGCATGGCCGCCGACATCTCGCGCGCCGCCCAGGCGCAGGCCGAGGCGGCGAACGCCCGCATCGCCGACCTGTCGGACTCCGGCCGCCGCATCGGCGAGGTGGTGCAGCTCATCACCTCCATCGCCTCGCAGACCAACCTGCTGGCGCTCAACGCCACCATCGAGGCGGCTCGCGCGGGAGAGGCCGGCAAGGGCTTCGCGGTGGTCGCCACCGAGGTGAAGAACCTCGCCAACCAGACCGCGCACGCCACCGAGGAGATCATTCAGCAGATCGCCGCCGTGCAGGGCCAGACCGAGGGCGCGGTGTCGGCCATCCGCGAGGTGTCGGAGGTGATCGGCCGCCTCAGCGAACTGGCGACCTGCATCGCCGGCGCGGTCGAGCAGCAGGGGGCGGCGACCAGCGAGATCGTCCGCAACGTCGAGGAGGCGGCGCACGGCGCCCGCCAAGTGTCCAACAGCATCGTCGAGGTCAGCGACGGCGCCTCCCGCACCACCGGCATGGCCGGCGTCGTCGCCTCCGCGGCCGACCGGCTGAACGGCGAGAGCCGTTTGCTGCGCGGCGAGGTGGAGCACTTCCTGCGCGCCGTGCAGGAGGCGTGACGCGGCGCTCCGGCGTCGCTATATAGTCCCGAGTGCCCGCGCCGGCCCTCCCGGCCGGTGCGTGGCCGATTCCGGGAGCGTCGCGATGACCCGTTACCTGCGCCTGGGCGTGAACATCGACCATGTGGCGACTGTGCGCAACGCGCGCGGCGGCAAGCATCCCGACCCCGTGCGCGCCGCCCACCTCGCCGCCGAGGCCGGCGCCGACGGCATCACCGCCCACCTGCGCGAGGACCGCCGCCACATCCGCGACGCCGACGTCGAGCGCCTGATGGCCGAGCTGACGCTGCCGCTCAACCTGGAGATGGCGGCCACCGACGAGATGCTGGCCATCGCGCTGCGGCACCGCCCGCACGCCGTCTGCCTGGTGCCGGAGAAGCGCACCGAGGTCACCACCGAGGGCGGCCTGGACGTCGACGGCGGGCGCGGCCACCTGGAGCGCTACGTCGCCGAGCTGGGCGCCGCCGGCATCCGCGTCTCGCTGTTCATCGACCCGGAGGTGCGCCAGCTGGACGCCGCGCGCGCGCTGGGCGCCCCGGTGGTCGAGCTGCACACCGGCGCCTACTGCGACACCCCACCGGGAGCCGGCCGCGGGTCGGAGCTGACCCGTCTGGTGCAGGCGGCGGCGCACGCCGAGGCCATCGGGCTGGAGTGCCACGCCGGACACGGGCTGGATTACGGCACCGTCGGCCCGGTCGCCGCCATCCCGACCATCGTCGAGCTGAACATCGGCCACTTCCTGGTCGGCGAGGCGCTGTTCGTCGGCCTGGGCGAGACCATCCGCGCCATGCGCCGGCGCATGGACGAAGAACGACCGGGAGCACGGGCCGGGGCGGTGCGATGATCCTCGGCATCGGCAACGACCTCACCGACATCCGCCGCGTCGAGCAGACCCTGGAGCGCTTCGGCGAGCGCTTCATCGACCGCTGCTTCACGCCCACCGAGCGCACCAAGTCGGAGCGCCGGGTCGGCAAGGGCGGCAAGTACGACGCGCGCGCCGGCAGCTACGCCAAGCGCTTCGCCGCCAAGGAGGCGTGCGCCAAGGCGCTGGGCACCGGCTTCCGCAACGGCGTGTTCTGGCGCGACATGGGCGTGGTCAACCTGCCCAGCGGCCAGCCGACCATGGCGCTCACCGGCGGTGCGCTCGACCGCCTGAAGGCGATCACTCCCAAGGGCATGGTCGCCCGCATCCACGTCACGCTGACCGACGAGTACCCGCTGGCCGAAGCTTTCGTCGTCATCAGCGCCGAACCCGAATAACTCACACCGACACGCAGAATCGAGTTCCCATGGCCTTGGTCGAGAAGAAGAAGGACGCCGGCAGCATCGGCGAGACGCTGAAGACGGTGTTCTACGCGGTGCTGATCGCGTTCGGCGTGCGCACCTTCGCCTACGAGCCGTTCAACATCCCCTCGGGCTCGATGATCCCGACGCTGCTGATCGGCGACTACCTGTTCGTGTCGAAGTTCTCGTACGGCTACAGCAAGCACACGGTGGCCTTCGGCCTGCCGCTGTTCGAGGGGCGCGTGCTGGGCAAGACGCCGGAGCGCGGCGACGTCGCGGTGTTCAAGCTGCCGCGCGACAACAAGACCGACTACATCAAGCGCGTCATCGGCCTGCCCGGCGACACGGTGCAGATGATCGGCGGCGTCCTGCACATCAACGGCAAGGCCGTGCAGCGCGACCGCATCGAGGACTACGTCGCCAAGGACAGCCTGGGCCGCGAGACCCGCGTGGCGCAGTACATCGAGACGCTGCCGAACGGCAAGAAGCACCGCATCATCGAGGAGACCGACCACGGGGCGCTGGACGACACGCCGCTCTACAAGGTGCCCGAGAACCACCTGTTCATGATGGGCGACAACCGCGACAACTCACTGGACAGCCGCGTTCCCAGCATGGTCGGCTACGTGCCGGTCGAGAACGTGGTCGGCCGGGCGGAGTTCCTGTTCTTCTCGCTGGAGGACGGCACCCGCTTCTTCGAGGTCTGGCGCTGGCCCTTCGACCTGCGCTTCTCGCGCCTGTTCAACGGCGTGAACTGACGTGACGAACGAAGCCATCGAGCCCGAAGGCGGGGCAGACGTCGCCGAACTCGCTGCGGCGCTCGGCCACACGTTCGCCGACCTCGGCCTGCTCGCCGATGCGGTGACGCACCCCAGCCTGATGGGGCTGGAGCGCTCGGACAAGGGCACCTCGCCCTCGCAGGGCCCCGGCATCGCCTACGAGCGGCTGGAGTTCCTCGGCGACCGGGTGCTCGGCCTGTGCATCGCCGACTGGCTGCTGGAGCGCTTTCCGAACGAGAAGGAAGGGGCGCTCGCCAAGCGGCACGCCGCGCTGGTGCGGCGCGAGGCGCTGGGCGCGGTGGCCGCGGGGCTCGACCTCGGGCGCTACCTGCGCCTGTCGCCGGCCGAGGATTCCGGCGGCGGGCGCGGCAACCGCACCATCCTGGCCGACGCCTGCGAGGCGGCCATCGGCGCGCTCTACCTGGACGGCGGGCTGGAGGCGGCGAAGCGCTTCATCCGCGGCGCCTGGGCCGGCATGATCGACCGCCACCAGCCACCGCCGCTCGACCCGAAGACGGCGCTGCAGGAATGGGCGCAGGGACGCGGCCGGCCGTTGCCGGTTTACGAGATGATGGACCAGAGCGGCCCGGCGCACGAGCCGGTGTTCTGCGTGCGCGTGACGGTGCAGGGCGAGGAGCCGGCGACGGCCACCGGGTCGTCCAAGCGCGCCGCCGAGAAGCAGGCGGCCAGCGCGCTGCTGCGCCAGTTGGGAGTTGCCGTGCATGACTGACGAGACCGACATCGACGATCTGCCCGGCCACCAGCCGGAGAATCCCCGCTGCGGCTTCGTCGCGCTGGTGGGCGCGCCGAACGCCGGCAAGTCGACGCTGCTGAACGCGATGATCGGCGCCAAGGTGTCGATCGTCAGCCCGAAGGTGCAGACCACGCGCTCGCGCGTGCTGGGCATCACCATCGAGGGCGACAGCCAGATCCTCTTCGTCGACACGCCCGGCATCTTCACGCCGAAGAAGCGGCTGGAGCGCGCCATGGTCGCCGCCGCCTGGCAGGGCGCGCACGACGCCGACCTCGTCGGCGTGCTGGTGGACGCGTCGCGCCGCGGCATCGACGACGACACCCGCGGCATCATTGCGGCGCTGCAGGAGCAGCAGCGCAAGGCGATCCTGGTCCTCAACAAGATCGACCTGGTGAAGCACCGCGAGAACCTGCTGGCCCTGACCGCCGAGCTGAACGACGCGGGCATCTTCACCGACACCTTCATGGTGTCGGCGGCCACCGGCGACGGCGTGCAGGACCTGCGCAAATTCCTCGCCGAGCGCCTGCCGGAGGGGCCGTGGCTGTACCCGGAGGACCAGATCTCCGACATGCCGATGCGCCTGCTGGCCGCCGAGGTGACGCGCGAGAAGCTGTTCCTCCAGCTGCACCA
Organism: Azospirillum sp. TSO22-1; assembly: GCF_003116015.1. Classification (GTDB taxonomy): domain Bacteria; phylum Pseudomonadota; class Alphaproteobacteria; order Azospirillales; family Azospirillaceae; genus Azospirillum. Next base: position 18,795 of record NZ_LGQZ01000038.1, on the reverse strand, counting down.
GGAGCTGCCCTACGCCGCCACGGTCGAGACCGAGGAGTGGGAGGAGTTCCAGGACGGCTCGGTGAAGATCCGGCAGGTGGTCTACGTGCAGCGCGACAGCCAGAAGGCCATCGTGCTGGGCAAGGGCGGGGCGCGCGTCAAGCAGATCGGCCTCGCCGCCCGCACCGAGCTGGAGGCGTTCCTGGAGCGCCGCGTCCACCTGATGCTGTTCGTCAAGGTCCGCGAGAACTGGACCGAGGACCCCGAGCGCTACAGCGTCTGGGGCCTCGACTTCGAACAGAAATAGTCACGACGCCCCGCGCGCCAGATCGAGCACCGAATCCCGCGCCGGCCTCGGCGGGCGGTCGCGGTCGGCGCCGCGGCGGCTGCGGTAGGTGCGCACGGCGATGGTGATCCAGGTGGCGTGGAACAGCACGCCGCACAGGATCACCACCGCGCCCGGCACCGGCCCGATGGTGGCGCGCGTCCACAGCTGGTCGAGGGTGGCGATCGGCGTCGGGTGGATCAGCAGCTTGCCCACGTAGGCCGCCACCTGGATGCCGAAGATCCAGCCGTAGTTGCGGCGCAGGCGGCGCCCGGCGGCCTCCATCAGCGTGATGTGCAGGGCCGGTGCGCGGTAGTCCTGGTGCAGCACCGTGTTCCAGCCGGTGTCCAGCCGTACCCCCTGGCCCAGCAGGATCGGGCCGAAGAAGTGCACTTCCAGGATGTGGGCGCGGATCCGCCAGAAATCGAAGAAGCGGTAGCGCCGCGCCTCGATCATCAGGAACACCGCGACCAGCAGCCCGACCAGCACCAGCGGCAGCGGCGAGGCGTCGGCGCTGGAGAAGGACAGCGACAGCGCCAGGCCGGTGGTGACCACCGCCCAGTTGGTGGTGGCGTCGAGCCGGGTGCGCCAGACCGTGCTGCGGTACAACTCGCCCCGGTAGAGGTGGGCCAGCGCGCTGACGTCCGCCGAGCCCAGCGTCGGCGGTGTGGATCGGATCTCGTCCATCGGGCGTCCCTCCTGCGGGCCGTACGCTGGCCCTTGCCAAGGAGAGTGTGGTCGCAAGGCGCGCGGGGCAATCGGGCACCGCCAACCGGTGGCTGCCGCCGCTCCGCCGGCTGCGCCGCGGCGGGGGTGCGGAGGCCGGAGTGGAACAGCGTGGAACGTCCTGAAACATTGTGCGGAGGCTGTTCACTTCACACGGTCCTGCGCGGGGCTCCTGGGGCGATAATAAGAAAATTATCCTATCACGGATCGGCTGCGAACGCAACATCAACAGAAGCAGGAAAAGCGCCGAATATGGATAAGACGTTGTCCCGTCGCATTCCAAATATACGAACATGTTGTGGCTGATCTGGAGTCCGTGATCAGCGGCCTTCCGTGGCGTTCAGTATGCGCAAGGCGGGCCGTTCAGCCCCTACCATAGAGTGAAATACCAGTTCTCATCCCTGGCAATTGGACAGCCATTGAGTGATGTGGCGCTCATATCGGAGTTACTGCGCTAACGCCACGGAGTGCGCGTAATCCTTACTCTCACTGTGATTTTTCGTGCTGTTGAGGCACCATCTTGGGGCAGCAAGCGGGAGGATCGGGCGATGTTGCACCTTCCCTTAGCCATAGCGTCCGGGGCTCTGTTGTCCTTGACCCCGTCAGAACGGTTCTTCACTCACGATTGGTACACGGATCTGGTCGGCCCATTTGGGAAATCATGTTGCAATGGTCAAGATTGTCGTCCCGTTCCGTATCGTTATAGTGCAGACAGCCAGCTTGAGATCTTTGCTGAAGGCGTGTGGAGGGTGGTTGATAAAGTGCTCATATTGCCGACCTCATCACCTGATAACCTGGCGCACGCCTGCTATAGGTCTCTTGGGGGCGAATATTATGAGTCGTCGGGCTTCATACTGTTTTGCGTCATTCTTCCTGGATCGGTGTGACCCAGAGATATGAGGAATCGCCGGCCAAGTCAGCAAAGCATGACTTTGAGCGAAGAGGGCCATGACGGACTTTATGGGAAAGCGACGGTGTCGCCCCGGCATTCGGTGATCCCGCACCGGTTTCCCGTGCCTCTGGCATGGGGAGGTGAGGATGGGGCTGGCGGTGGTCGAATCGGTGGACCGGACCGAGCACGCGTGCCGTAATCGGTCGCCGGCGTAACCCCCTACGCCGCTCCCAGTTCCACGCTCTCCCCCACCAGCCGCGCCTCCGCCTCCTCGGCCGGTTCCGGCCGTGCCCACAAGTAGCCCTGGCCGTAGGTGCAGACGATGTCGCGCAGGAACTCCGCCTCGGTCTCGGTCTCCACACCCTCGGCCACCACGTCCATGTTGAGGATCGCCGCCAGCGTGGTGATGACCTGGACGATGGCGGCGCTGCTCTCGCCCTTGGAGATGGCGGAGACGAAGGTGCGGTCGATCTTCAGCGTGTCGGCCGGGAACTTGTGCAGATACGCCAGCGACGAATAGCCGGTGCCGAAATCGTCGATGCTGAAGCGCACGTCGAGGTCGCGGATCGCCCGCATCAGCTCGCGGCATTTCTCCGGGTCCTGCATCAGCAGGCTCTCGGTGATCTCCAGCTTCAGCGAGGAAGGCGGGATGCGGTGCTCGGCCAGCGCCGCCTCGACCAGACTCAACAGATCGTCGTCGCGGAACTGCTGGGAGGAGACATTGACGCTCATGAACAGCGGCTTCGGCCGCGGGAAGCGCGCCTGCCAGCCGGCCAGCTGGCGCGTCGCCTCCTGCAGGGCCCAGCGGCCCATCGGCACGATCAGGCCGCATTCCTCGGCCAGCGGGATGAACTCGGCCGGAGAGACGAGACCGCGCTTCGGGTGGCGCCAGCGCATCAGCGCCTCGAACCCGGCGATGCGGCCGGTCAGCACGCTGACGATGGGCTGGTAGAACAGGCAGAGCTGGCCGCGCTCCAGCGCGGTGCGCAGGTCGGCCTCGGTGCGCATCTGCGACATCGCCTGCCGGCGCAGCGTGGAGTCGAAGACGTCCACCCGGTTGCGGCCGTTCTGCTTGGCCCGGTACACCGCGAGGCCGGCGTCGCGCAGCATGTCCTCCGGCCGGTCGTAGCCGGTGGCGCTCAGCGCCACGCCGATGGACGCGGTCAGCACCACCGCGTGGTCGTCCAGGGGCACCGGCTCCGCCACGATGGCGGCGAGGCGCCGCGCCGCGGTCAGCGCGTCGCCGACATCGTCCACGTCGTTCAGCAGCAGCGCGAACTCGTCCGCCGACAGCCGCGCCAGCGTGTCGCCCATGCGTCGACTGTCCTCCAGCCGCCGCGACATGGTGCGCAGGATCAGGTCGCCGATGGCCGGGCCCTTGGCGTCGTTGATCGCCTTGAAGCGGTCGAGGTCGATCAGCAGCAGCGCGAAGTGCTTGCCCCGCGCCCGCCGGTGGCGGTCGAGCGCAAGCCCGGTGCGGTCGATCAGCAGCGTGCGGTTCGGCAGCCCGGTCATGCCGTCGTGCACCGCGTCGAACAGCAGCTGCTGCTCCGCCTTCTTGCGCGCCGTGATGTCGGTCATCGAACCGGCGAGGCGCACCGGCTGCCCGCTGTCGTCGCGCACCGCCAGGCCGCGCGCCAGCATCCACAGCACGGCGCCGTCGGCGGCGTGCATGCGGAACTCGTGCTGCAAATTCTCGCGCTCGCCGGCCAGATGCAGATCCAGCGCCGCGCGCAGCCCGTCCACGTCCTCCTTGTGGACGCGGGAGAACCACTCGCGGCTGGCCGAACCGATCCGGTCGTCGGCGTAGCCCAGCATCGCCTTCCAGCGCGGCGAGTAGTAGACCTCGTCGCGGTCCAGCCACCAGTCCCACAGCCCGTCGTTGGCGCCTTGCGCGGCGAGCGCGTAGCGCTCCTCGCTGAGGCGCAGTTGCTGCTCGGCCAGCTTGCGGTCGGTGACGTCGGCCTGGCTGCCGACGATGCGCACCGGAGCGCCGGCGGCGTCCTTCACCGCGATGCCGCGGCACGACATCCAGCGCTGCGTGTCCCGGGCGTCGCGCATCCGGTACTCGATCTGGAACGGTTTGCCGTCCTCCTCGGCGCCGCCCAGCGCGGCGGTCAGCCAGATCAGGTCCTCCTCGTGCACGCGGCCCAGCCACTCCTGCGGGCCGTCGCCGACGGCGTGCTCGTCGAAGCCCAGCATCGCCTTCCAGCGCGGCGCGTAGTAGACGCGGCCGGTGGCCAGGTCCCAGTCGTACAGGCCGTCGTTGCTGGCGGCAGCGGCCAGCGCGTAGCGCTCCTCGCTGCGGCGGAGCTGGAGTTCGGCCAGCTTGCGCTCGGTGACGTCGGCGACCGAGCCGACGAGGCGCACCGGCTGCTGCGATTCGTCGCACACCGCCATGCCGCGGCAGACCAGCCAGCGCCACTCCCCCGACTCCCCAGGGGCGTTCCGCGGGCGGACGCGGTGCTCGATGTGGAAGGGCAGGGTGACGCCGCCGCGCTGGCCCTCCAGCGCCGCGTGCAGCCAGTCGAGGTCCTCGGGGTGCACGCGCTCCAGCCAGTCGTCCGGCGGGCCCGGCGATTCGGAGGGCGGCAGGCCGAGGAAATCACGGAAGCGCGGCGACAGATACAGCGTGCCGGCGCGCAGGTCCCAGTCCCACACGCCTTCGGTGCCGGCTTTCTCGGCAAGCAGGTATCGGTCGACGGGACTGGTCAAAACCCTTGGGCCTTTTTTAAGGTCTCTCTCCATCCATTGCCGCTTAGATCGCATCAAATTGCAACTGCTATGACACGGACCCCGGAGCACCGTGCACCCTGTGGTGCCGGGGGGTGCATCCGCGGCGCGGATGTACTATTTTCGTTCCATGGAATGGACCGACCAGGGCATCGTGCTGTCGACCCGTCCGCACGGCGAGAGCGCGGCGGTGGTGACTCTGCTGGCGCGCGAGCACGGCCGCCACGCGGGGCTCGTCATGGGCGGCCGGTCCTCGCGCCAGCGCGGCCACACCGAGCCGGGCAGCGTCGTCGCCGTACGCTGGCGCGGCCGGCTGGCCGAGCACCTGGGCACCTACGTGCTGGAACCGCTGAGGGGCTACGCCGCCGGGCTGCTCGACGACCCGCCGCGGCTGGCGGCGCTCGCCTCGGCCTGCGCGCTGGCCGAGGCGGCGCTGCCCGAGCACCAGCCGCATCCGGCGCTGTACGACGGCCTGTGCGCCCTGTTCGAGGTGCTGGACGGCGCCCCCGCCTGGGCTGAAGCCTATGTGCGCTGGGAGGTCGGGTTGCTGGCGGAACTGGGCTTCGGGTTGGATCTCGAGCGCTGTGCGGTGACCGGGGAGGTGTCGGGCAACGAGTATCTGGCCTTCGTCAGCCCGCGCACCGGGCGGGCGGTGTCGGTCTCCGCCGGCGAGCCCTACCGCGACCGCCTGCTGGCGTTGCCGGGCTTCCTGGTCGGGCGCGGGCAGGGCGGGCCGGACGAGGTGGCGGCGGGGCTGCGGCTGACCGGGCACTTCCTGGAACGCCACGTGCTGAACGCCCCGCTGCCGCCGGCGCGGGAACGGCTGGCGGTGCGCCTTATGAGAACATAACAAGAACATATCCTGCTGGATTTTCTCCCCAGATCTGGTAGGTTGCCGGCATGAAGACCCCAGTGCCTGCATCCGACATCATCGACAAGCCGCTCGAGCAAGCGCTCTCCGAGCGGTATCTGAGCTATGCGCTCTCCACCATCATGGCGCGCTCGCTGCCCGATGTGCGCGACGGGCTGAAGCCGGTGCACCGGCGCCTGCTCTACGCCATGAACGAGCTGCGCCTGAACCCCGAGACGCCGCCCAAGAAGTCGGCGCGCGTGGTCGGCGACGTCATCGGCAAGTATCACCCGCACGGCGACACCGCGGTGTACGACGCGCTGGTCCGGCTGGCGCAGGACTTCGCGGTGCGCTACCGTCTGATCGACGGCCAGGGCAACTTCGGCAACATCGACGGCGACAACGCCGCGGCCATGCGATACACCGAGGCGCGCCTGACCGACGTCGCCAAGGCGCTGCTGGAGGGCATCGACGAGGACGCGGTTGATTTCCGCGCCACCTACGACGGCGACGGCGAGGAGCCGGCGGTGCTGCCGGCCAACTTCCCCAACCTGCTCGCCAACGGCTCCAGCGGCATCGCCGTGGGCATGGCGACCAACATCCCACCGCACAACGTCGGCGAGATCTGCGCGGCGCTGCGCCTCGTGCTCAAGCACCGGCAGGACCGCGTCAAGGCCGCGCTCGCCGGCAAGGAGATGCCGGCGCCGCCGAGGATCGAGGACCTCGTCTCGCTGATGTCGGGCCCCGACTTCCCGACCGGCGGCGTGCTGGTCGAGCCGCGCGCCACGGTGATCGAGACCTACCGCACCGGCCGCGGCTCGTTCCGCCTGCGCGCCAAGTGGCACAAGGAACCGCTGGCCCAGGGCACCTGGCAGATCGTCGTCACCGAGATCCCCTACCAGGTGCAGAAGGCGCGGCTCGTCGAGAAGATCGCCGAGTTGCTGACCAACCGGAAGCTGGTGCTGCTGGAGGACGTGCGCGACGAGTCGGCCGAGGACATCCGCCTCGTCCTGGTGCCGAAGAGCCGCAACGTCGATCCCGAGGTCCTCATGGCCTCGCTGTTCCAGGCGACCGACCTGGAAACCCGCTTCGCCATGAACATGAACGTGCTGGACAAGGACAACGTCCCGCGCGTCATGAACCTGCTGGAGGTGCTGGACGCCTTCCTCGACCACCGGCACGAAGTGCTGGTGCGGCGCTCGCGCCACCGGCTGGCGAAGATCGACCACCGGCTGGAGGTGCTGGGCGGCACTCTGATCGCCTACCTGAACCTCGACGAGGTGATCCGCATCATCCGTGAGGAGGACGAGCCGAAGCTCCGGCTGATGAAGGCCTTCGAGCTGACCGAGGTGCAGGCCAACGCCATCCTCGACATGCGCCTGCGCAACTTGCGCAAGCTGGAGGAGATGGAGATCCGCAAGGAGCACGACGCGCTGTCCGCCGAGAAGGCGGAGATCGTCGAGCTGCTGGGCGACGAGAGTCTGCGCTGGAAGCGGCTGGGCAAGGAACTGGAGGAGACGCGCAAGCGCTTCGGCGACGACCGCCGCACCCAGGTGACCGACGCGCCGCTGGTCATCGACATCCCGCTGGAGGCCATGGTCGAGCGCGAGCCGCTGACCGTGCTGTGCTCGCAGATGGGCTGGATCCGCGCGGTGCGCGGCCACATGAACGAGACCGAGGTCGCCGACGTCAAGTACAAGGAGGGCGACGCCGCCCGCTTCGCCATCCACTGCGAGACGACGGACAAGCTGCTGGTCTTCGCCTCCAACGGCAAGTTCTTCACGCTGGGCGCCGACAAGCTGCCGCGCGGCCGCGGCTTCGGCGAGCCGGTGCGCCTGATGATCGACCTCGGCAACGACACCGAGATCGTCGCGCTGTTCAAGCACCAGCCGGACCGCCGGCTGATCGTCGCCAGCGAGGACGGCCGCGGCTTCCTGGTGGAGGAGGGCGAGGTGATCGCCCAGACCCGCTCCGGCCGTCAGGTGCTGACCCTGGAGAACGGCCGGGGTGCGAAGGCCTGCGTCTTCGTCGGGGCCGGCGACGACCACGTGGCGGTCATCGGCAACAACCGCAAGCTGCTGGTCTTCCCCCTGGAGGAGGTGCCGGTGCTGGCCCGCGGCAAGGGCATGCACCTGCAGAAGTACAAGGACGCCAGCCTGTCCGACCTGAAGACCTTCAAGGCGGCCGAGGGCCTGACCTGGAACCTCGGCGACCGGGTGCGCACCGAGGCCGACATGCGCCCCTGGCTCGCCCACCGCGCCGGCGTCGGCAAGTTCCCGCCGAACGGCTTCCCGAAGAACAACCGGTTCTCGTAAGGCGTTCGGAACCGTTTTTCCCGTTGCGCGATGGCCGGGCTCGTCCCGGCCATTCCTTTGTCGGCCGGGGCCGGACGTGTCGCCGCCCCCCCCCCGCTATTGCGGAAAACCGCAATCCCCAAACTCCCCCGAAAATGGTAATACCGAGCCATGCTCCGGCTTGATGCCAGCCATGGGTATACGGCATAGTACTGCAATCAAAAGAATACCGGGGCGCCGGCCGTTCCATCGGCCGCAGCCGCCACCGGGACGACACGAGGGAGGCGTCGTATGAGCATGCAGGACCACGCTGGCGGACCGTCTTCGGGCCCCGCCCGATGAACCGCCGGGGAACGCCCCGCACGCGTTTCGCGCACCTCCAGCACCATCCGGGCACACCGCCGCACCGTTCCCGTCCGCCATGCCGGCCGGGCCGATGGGCGCTGTCCGCTTCACCTTGACCTCAAGAACGAGAACCCAGGGAGACCACCCGATGAAGCGTCGCGAGTTCCTGTCCACCGCCGGCGTCGGCACCGCCGCCGCGGCCGCCACGGCCACCATCGCCGCCCCGGCCATCGCGCAGTCGATGCCCGAGGTGAAGTGGCGCTGCGCGTCCAGCTTCCCGAAGAGCCTCGACACCATCTTCGGCGCCGCCGAGGAGGTCGCCAAGCGCGTGTCCGAAGCCACCGACGGCAAGTTCCAGATCCGCACCTTCGCGGCGGGCGAGATCGTGCCGGGCCTGCAGGTGCTCGACGCCGTGCAGAACGGCACCGTGCAGTGCGGCCACACCGTGTCCTACTACTACGTGGGCAAGGACCCGACGCTGGGCTTCGACGCCTCCATGCCGTTCGGCCTCAACGCCCGCCAGCAGATGGCGTGGATGACGCACGGCGGCGGCCTCGAGCTGATGCGCGAGGTGTTCAAGGCCTACAACATCGTGCAGTTCCCGGCCGGCAACACCGGCACCCAGATGGGCGGCTGGTTCCGCAAGGAGATCAAGACCGTCGAGGATCTGAAGGGCCTGAAGTTCCGCATCGGCGGTTATGCCGGCAAGGTCATCTCGCGCCTCGGCGTGGTGCCGCAGCAGATCGCCGGCGGCGACATCTACCCGTCGCTGGAGAAGGGCACCATCGACGCCGCCGAGTGGGTCGGCCCGTACGACGACGAGAAGCTCGGCTTCAACAAGGTCGCGCAGTACTACTACTACCCGGGCTGGTGGGAAGGCGGGCCGCAGGTGTCGCTGCTGACCAACGCCAACGAGTACGCGGCGCTGCCGAAGCACTACCAGGCGATCCTCGACCAGGCCTGCGCCGCGGCCAACACCTCGATGCTCGGCAAGTACGACGTGCAGAACATGACCGCGCTGAAGCGCCTCGTCGGCAGCGGCACCCAGCTGCGCCCGTTCCCGCGCGAGGTCATGCAGGCCTGCTATCAGGCCGCCTTCGACACCTACGAGGAGGAGGCGAAGAACAACGCCAACTTCAAGAAGGTCTACGAAGCGTGGCGCAAGTTCCGCGACGAGGAGTACCAGTGGTTCCGCGTCGCCGAATACTACTTCGACAGCTTCGTCTACAACAGCCCGGCGCCGAAGAAGGGCTGACGTGAGTTGACCCCTCCCCCGCCTCTGGCGGGGGAGGTTGGGTGGGGGCAGCGGCCTCCGCAAAGCACAGAAACTGAAAAAGCCCCGCGCGAGCGGGGCTTTTCTTTTGTGCTCTGGAACTTGGGAGCAGCTTGCCCCCACCCATCCACCGGTCGCCCGTAAGTCGGGCGACCGCACTTTGCCTATGATCGCCTCCGGCGCTCATTGCCTTCGGCACCGGCGCCGCGCCCCCGCCGGAGGCGGGGGAGGGCTCTTGCAATGGTCACTGCTTCTGCTGCTGCAGCTGCTTCATCAGGTCGTTGACGTCGCCAGGGTTGTTGTCGCCCGGCTGCGGCTCCATGCCCGGGTAGGCCGGCGGGGCGCCGAAGTCCATCTGCGGGATCTCGATCTGGATGGTGTTCGGATCCACCTTGGTGCCGCGGTCGAGGCCGACCTCCACCAAGCCCGGGAACATGATGACGATGCCCACCATGATGACCTGGATGATCACGAACGGCACCGCGCCCCAGTAGATCTGGCCGGTGGTGATCTTGCCGATCAGCTTGCCGGTGATCTTGTCGGTGTAGTCGGTGCGCGGCGCCACCGAGCGCAGGTAGAACAGCGCGAAGCCGAACGGCGGGTGCATGAACGAGGTCTGCATGTTCACGCCTAGCAGGACGCCGAACCAGATCAGGTCGATGCCCAGCTTCTCCGCCACCGGCCCGAGCAGCGGCACGATGATGAAGGCCAGCTCGAAGAAGTCGAGGAAGAAGGCCAGCACGAACACCAGGATGTTCGTCACGACCAGGAAGCCGAGCGCGCCGCCCGGCAGCCCGACCAGCAGGTGCTCCACCCACAGGTCGCCGTTGACGCCGCGGAACACCAGGCCGAACACCGTCGAGCCGATCAGGATGAACACCACGAAGGACGACAGCTTGGCCGTGGTGTCCATCGCCTGCCGCATCAGGCTCCACGACAGCTTGCGCTTGGCCAGCGCCAGGATCAGCGCGCCGGCGGCACCCATGGCGCCGCCCTCGGTCGGCGTCGCCACGCCGATGAAGATCGTGCCGAGCACCAGGAAGATCAGCACCAGCGGCGGCACCAGCGAGACGATCACCCGGATGAACAGCTTCATGCCGCGCAGCGTGCGCGCCTCCGGCGGCAGCGCCGGGGCGGCGTTCGGGCGGAAGATGGTGACCAGCAGCACATAGCCGGCGTACAGCGCGGTCAGCACCAGGCCCGGGGCCATGGCGCCGGCGTACATGTCGCCGACCGAGCGGCCGAGCTGGTCGGCCAGGATGATCAGCACCAGCGACGGCGGGATGATCTGCGCCAGCGTGCCCGACGCCGCGATGACGCCCGACGCGAGCCGCCGGTCGTAGCCGTAGCGCAGCATGATCGGCAGCGAGATCAGGCCCATGGAGATCACCGACGCGGCGACCACGCCGGTGGTGGCGGCCAGCAGCGCGCCGACGAAGATCACCGCGTAGGCGAGGCCGCCGCGGATCGGCCCGAACAGCTGGCCGATGGTGTCCAGCAGGTCCTCGGCCATGCCCGACCGTTCGAGGATCAGGCCCATGAAGGTGAAGAACGGGATGGCCAGCAGCGTGTCGTTCTGCATGATGCCGAACACGCGCTCCGGCAGCGCCTGGAACAGCGCCGGGGTGAGCAGGCCGAGCTTGATGCCGATGAGGCCGAAGACCAAGCCGTTGGCGGCCAGCGCGAAGGCGACGGGGAAGCCGATCAGCAGGAAGATCACCAGCGCCCCGAACATCAGGGGCGCCATGTTCTCGATCAGGAAGGCGGTCATTGCGGTGTGTCCCCCGTGCTCACGAATGGCCGTGCATCTTGTCGCCGGGCTCATCGCGCAGCCCCATCAGGAAGGCGATGCGCTTGATGAGCTCCGACGCGCCCTGCAGGCTGAGCAGCAGGAAACCGGCGGGCACCAGGATCTTGGCGGGCCAGCGGATCAGGCCGCCGGCGTTGTTGGACATCTCCGAGTGGATGAAGCTGTCCCAGAACATCGGCCAGGACAGCCAGAGGATCAGCAGCGCCATCGGGAACATGAAGAAGATGAACCCGAAGACGTCGATCCAGGCCTGCGTGCGCTTGGAGAAGCGGCCGATGACCACGTCGATGCGGATGTGCTCGTTGCGCAGCAGCGTGTAGCCGGAGCACAGCAGGAACACCGCCGAGAACAGGTACCACTGCAGCTCCAGCCACGCGTTGGAACTGGTGCTGAACACGTAGCGGACCGACGCGTTACCGGCGCTGATCACCACGGCGACCAGCACCAGCCAATAGACGAGCTTGCCGACGGCCTCGTTCAGCGCGTCGATCAGCCCGCTCAGTTTCAGCAGGATGCTCAAAAGCGGATCTCCCTGTTCCCTCGCTGCGGGCTTGGACCCGCCTGATTCTTGGTGCCCGGCTCGTGCGGGATCATCCGGTCAGGATGAGCCCGGATCGCGGCCCTTCCGCAAGCTGCGGAAATCCCTTACGGGCCGCAACCAAAATGGTAACACCTTTGCGCCTCTTTTGACGGAAGACAGGGGCTCCGCGCAAGGGGGTACAAAGCCATAGTTCGCGTGCGGATTCCCGTGGTTACGCCCGTGCCGCCCGCACGGCGCGCGCCAGTGCGGCGAAGCCGGCCACCGGCACCTCCTCGGCGCGCGCGGTCGGCGCGATGCCGGCTTCCGTCAGCAGCGCCTCGGCGTTGCCCAGCGGCTTCAGGCTCTGGCGCAGCATCTTGCGGCGCTGGCCGAAGGCGGCGGCGGTCACCGCCTCCAGGTCCGCCCAGTCGGCCGGCTCGGGCGCGGCGCGCGGCGTCAGGTGGACGACGGTCGAGTCCACCTTCGGCGGCGGCGTGAAGGCGCGGGGAGGCAGGTTGAACAGCACGCGGGTCTCCGCCCGCCACTGCGTGATCACCGACAGCCGGCCGTACGCCTTGCTGCCCGGCTGGGCGACGAGGCGGTCGGCGACCTCCTTCTGGAACATCAGGGTCAGGCTGACATAGTCCTCGATCCGCTTCAGCCAGCCAATCAGCAGCGGCGTCGCCACGTTGTAGGGCAGGTTGGCGACGATGGCGCGGGGGGCTTCGGTCAGCGCGGCGGGGTCAACCTCCAGCGCGTCGGCCTCGACGATGCGCAGCCGTCCGTCCGCCGCCTGCACCACGTCCTGCAGGGCCTCGACGAAGCGGGAATCGCGCTCGATCGCCACCACCTCGCGGGCGGGCGAGGCGAGCAGCGCGCGTGTCAGGCCGCCGGGGCCGGGGCCGACCTCGACCACGGACATCCCCTCCGCCAGCCCGGCCGAGCGCGCGATGCGGCCGGTCAGGTTGAGGTCGAGCAGGAAGTTCTGGCCCAGCGCCTTGCGGGCGCCGAGCCCGAAGCGGGCGATGACGTCGCGCAGCGGCGGAAGGCTGTGCGGATCGAAGGGGGCGGCGGTCATGCCGCGGTTATACGGCCCGGCCGGTCACTCGTCACGGATCACGTGCACCTCGGCCTTGCCGAAGAGCAGGGCGCCGACCACCAGCACGACGACGCCCACGGGGATCGCCACGGCGAGCGCCAGCAGCAGGCCCGACGCGAACAGCAGCGCCCCGCCCACAACCAGCGCGACGAGAACCGCGATCCCAAACGCGTGGAGCTTGGTGGAGGCTTGCCCGGGCATGGGGAATCCCTTATATAGGGAGGGCAGACGACAGGGGTCTCCCCCTGCCGCCCGCCTGTGAGGTTTAGAATTCAAGGGCGATGTGGAGTGCCATCCGCATCGCCCTGATCTTTACCCACAGGGTCAGAGTCAGCTTCCGCATCGTCTGTACCCTCCGATACGCCGTGGGCGGGATTGCCCTTGGCGCGGGCATTCTATGGTATTCAGCGCAACCCGTCGATGCGGCGATGTGGTGCGGACTCAGCGTTCGAGGAGGAAGCCGCGCACCGCGGCAATCTGCTCGGGCTTCATCAGCGACGGCGCGTGGCCGCAGTGCGGCACCTCGACGAGGCGCGCCTTCGGCCCCCGCCGGGTCATCTCCACCGCCGTCTCGGGCAGCAACAGGTCCGAATCGGCGCCGCGCAGCACCAGCACCGGGCAGGTGATGCGGTCCCAAAGCGGCCAGAGATCGACGTCGGCCAGGGGCTGCGCGGTGAACGCCTTGCCGATGCCGGGGTCGTAGGCCAGCGCGAAGCGGCCGTCCGGCAAGCGGCGCGCGCCGTGCTCGGCCATGTGGCGCCACTCCTCGTCGGACAGCCGGCCGAAGCCCATAAGCACCAGGCGCAGGTAGGCTTCGACGCCGCGGATGTCGTCGAACACCGGGTCCTTGCCGACGTAGCCGGCGATGCGCTCCAGCGCCGCCTTGGGGAGGAAAGGGCCGACGTCGTTGATCACCAGCCGGCGGATCGGCGACTTCGGCTGCGCCGCCAGCATCAGGCCGACCAGCCCGCCCATGGAGGTGCCGATCCAGTCCACCGACTCCACGTCGAGCCGGGCGATCAGCGCCGCGGCGTCGGCGAGGTACTGCGGGTAGCCGTAAAGGTCGGGGTTGGCGAGCCGGTCGCTGCGGCCGCGTCCGACCACGTCGGGGCAGACGACGCGGTAGGCGTCGGCGAGGTCGAGCGCCAGATGGTCGAAGTCGCGGCCGTTGCGGGTCAGCCCGTGCATGCACACCACCGTGCGCGGCGCGTCATCCCGGCCCCACTGGGTGTAGGCGATGGCATGGAAGCCCAGCGCGCTCAGGCCCAGGACGCGGCGTTCGGACATCGGCATGCGGGCGTCTCCCCTTCCGGTTGGTCGCCGGCAGTGTATCAGCGCGGCAGGGTCGCTGTCCGCCGCGCGATGACGGGCGACGGATCGGCCGCCGCCGGGTCGAAGGGATGGTTGTCGCGCGCGTACAGCCGGCGGATCAGTTGCACGTAGCTGCGCGTCTCCTCGTAGGGCGGCACGCCGCGGTGCTTGTCCACCGCGCCTTCGCCGGCGTTGTAGCCGGCCAGCGCCAGCGTCACGTCGCCGCTGAAGTAGGCGAGCAGCCAGCGCAGGTACTTCATGCCGCCGCGCAGGTTCTCCTGCGGGTCGAAGACGTCGCGCACGGCGAAGCGCTCGGCGGTCTCCGGGATCAGTTGCATCAAGCCGGCGGCCTCCTTGGGCGACACCGCGTTGGTGCGGAAGGCGCTCTCCACCCGCACCACGGCCAGCACGAGGTCGGGGTCGAGGCCGTAGGTCGGCGCCATGGCGCGGACCATGCGCACGATCTCCTCCGGCGGGGCCGCGACGCCGCGCGGCGGCGCGCCGCCCGGACGGCACCAGGGGCGGATGCGGCCGACCTCGCCGGGCACGTAGGCCACCAGTTTGCGCGCCTCGGCGTGGCCGCGGCTGGCGGCGGCGCGCAGCCACGCGGCGCCGACGCGGCGGTCCCGCTCCACGCCCAGGCCGAACAGGAAGCGCCGGGCCATGCGGTAGGCGGCCTCGGCGTCGCCGGACTCGGCCGCCTCGCACTCGCGCTTGAGGACCGCCGGGGGGTTGGCCGGAACCGCCGAGGTTCCCGGACCCCGGACCACCGCCACGCCGTTCTCCACGCTGGGTGCGCCCGCCCGCGCCGCCGCGAACGGAACGGTCGCCAGGACCAGCAGGAGCACCGGCAAAGCGCGCAGGAAACGCATCTCTCTCCCCGAATGGATGCGGGGATAATGACCTTGTCAGGGCGACTCGGCAAGCATACGGTGCCGAATGGATGCGCCCGGCGCTCCCATATCACACGGTGCCGGCCGGAGAGCCGGTGGAGGAAGAGGAAACGACCATGTCCAGCACCATCGAGCCCGTGCTCGATCCCTTCGCCCTCGCCCGCGAACTGTCGGGAAAGCAGCTGATCGACGGCCAGCTGGTTGCCTCGCGTTCGGGCCGCACGTTCGACGTGGTGAACCCGGCCACGCAGGAGACCGTGGGGCAGGCCGCCTGGGGCGACGAGGCCGACGTGGCCGCCGCGGTGGCCGCCGCGGTGAAGGCGCAGAAGGAGTGGGCCCGGCGCCCGGCGCGCGAGCGCGGCCGGCTGGTGGCCGAGTGCGGCCGCATCCTCGACGCCCACAAGGAGGAGATCGCGCGCCTCGTCGCGCTGGAGACCGGCAAGGCGCTGCGCACCGAGAGCCGGGTCGAGGCCGGCGTGCTGTCGGACGCCTTCACCTTCTTCGGCGGCCTGGCTCCGGAGATGAAGGGCGAGACGGTGCCCTTCAACCCGGCGATGCTGACCATGACGGTGCGCGAGCCGATCGGCGTGGTCGGCGCGATCATCCCGTGGAACGTGCCGCTGCTGCTGATGGCGCTGAAGATCGCGCCGGCGATGGTGGCGGGCAACGCGGTGGTGGTGAAGTCGGCCGAGGAGGCGCCGTTCGCCGTGCTGCGCGCCTGCCAGCTGATGCAGACGGTGCTGCCTCCGGGCCTGCTGAACCTCCTGTCCGGCATGGGGCCGGAGTGCGGCGCGCCGCTGGTGGCGCACCCGAAGGTCGGCAAGGTGACCTTCACCGGCTCGGTCGAGACCGGCAAGATCGTCTACAAGACCGCCGCCGACAAGCTGATCCCGGTGACGCTGGAGCTGGGCGGCAAGAGCCCGATGATCGTCATGGGCGACGCCGACGTGGACAAGGCGGTGGCCGGCGCGGTGGCCGGCATGCGCTTCACCCGCCAGGGCCAGAGCTGCACCGCCTCCTCGCGCATGTACGTGCACGCCGACGTGCACGACGACTTCGTGGCCAAGCTGAAGGCCAAGGTCGACGCCATGGTGATGGGCGACCCGCTGGACGAGGCCACCGACATCGGCGCCATCGTCAGCCGCCAGCAGTTCGACAAGGTGCGCACCTACATCCGCATCGGCGAGGAGAGCCCCGGCGCCACGGTGCTGAAGTGCTCGGCCATGCCGGCGGACCCGAAGCTGGGCAAGGGGCTGTTCGTGCAGCCGGCGCTGCTGGTGGACATCCCGCGCGATTCCGCCCCGGCGCGCGAGGAGATCTTCGGCCCGGTCGCCTGCATCTTCAAGTTCACCGAGTACGAGGACGCCATCCAGGCGGCCAACGACACGGAGTACGGCCTCGCCGCCACCATCTGGACGCGCGACCTGAAGACCGCCATGGACGCGGTGCACCGCCTGGAGGCCGGCTTCGTGCAGGTGAACCAGAACCTGGTGGTGCAGCCGAACCTCAGCTACGGCGGCGTCAAGGCATCGGGCCTGGGCAAGGAGGCGACGCTGGAGTCGATGCTGGAGCACTTCACCCACAAGAAGACGATCATCATCAACATGGGATGATGGTACGGTGCCCCTCCAAGGGTGAAAAAGCTAAGCAAATCAACAAGTAAGGGGGCTTCGGCCCCCTTATTTCGTGTTGCAAGGTGTGGTAAGCTGGAACCGTTGATTTTCCTCGGTTTCCAAGCGTTGCCGGATTTTCCGTGCAACACCGATGCAACACCGAACGGCCGATCTGTTCGTGCTGCGTTCCCATAAAGAAAGCCCCGGCGCTGGGCCGGGGCTTGTTCGTCAGACTTCGTCCAATACCGAAGGCGGGAAGCGCCGGTTCACTCTCTCGAACGTCGGCGGCGGGCTGGGTGGCGCTTTCGTCAAGCCAAGAACTTTGAGGATGTCTTCCAGCGGGACGTTGCAGCAAGCGGCGAGGGTGTGCACGTCCAGCACTCCATGCGCGCGCCGGATAGCTGTGATCTGCCAGGACGGGAGGTCACCCATTGCCCGCCCCCGTCGCCTCTGTGAGCACCTTCTCCCACTTGTTCCGCAGCTCCTCCAGATGGCCGGCCAGATGATGCGCCAGGAAGGCTAAAGCCGTACCGCTGTTCGTGGCGCCGAAGCTCTCCGCCATCATGTTGAGCGCCGCCGCCGCGCCCTCGGCCATGGTGAGCGGGTGCTCAAGCTCGGAGAGCCTGGACCATTCAGACCGTTCGGGATTAGCCATGGCGCACCCCCTGCGCACGGGCGAACAGGTTGGAGCGGCACAGCGGCAGCACGTCGAAGACGGACAGCCGGTTATCGTCGGGCAGTTGGTCGAGTTCACCTCGATCCTCCTCCGGCTCCCGGTCGGGGTCGCCGTCCACCGTGTCGAGGAAGGCGATCAGCTCGTCTATCGTCCGCTCGATCTGCCGGCGGCGGTAGCCGGGCAGCCGGCCGAACGTCTGCACGTCGGCCAGGGCGGATTGCAGCAGCGCGGAGCCGGTGGCGTCCGGGCCAATGCGGCGGCGGGTATGCAGGTCAACCATGGGCCGCCTCCGCCTTCTCAGCCTCGGTCAGGAAGTCGGGATGCCCCAACCCGGTCAGCATAAGGCCCGTGTAGGCGTGGGCCATCAGCAGGGCGTTCATGTTGGCGTTGGCGTGCGCTTCCTTGCCCCACCTGCCGCGGGCCATCCGCATGGCGTTGATGGCGATGGTCAAGGCCCGGTCGGGCGGCAGATCAGGAATGGTGTCAGCCGCCAGTTCAAACATGCCCTCGAAGGAAGCGAGGTCAGGCGAGGGTAGAACCTTCTCCGTTTCCTCGGCCGCCGCCTCGTCGTCCCGGATCTCGCGGAAGCGGGCGACGATGGCGTTACAGGTCTCTTCGTATTCGTCGGTCGGGCTGTGGTGGCGGATCTCGCACATGAGCCGCACGAACTCGCGGGTGGTTCCGTCACTCCGCAGCCACTCCTCTTCCCAGCCCGTCCCGCACAGCGCGACCACAGGCGGAACCTCCGCCCTGGTCACGGCAACGGGGATGGTGGCTGGTAGGGCCGCCAGCGGCGCCGCAGCGACGACGACGGGGGCAGCGGAGGCGAGAACCGCAGCGGTGCTAAGCAGCGCGCGGCGGTCCAGTGCGGATTGTTCGGAATGGGCCGGCGCAACGGGGCTTGCGTCTGCAACCGGTTCGGGTATGATGGGGACGAGTTTAGGCATTGCCGGCAGCTCCTCTCTAGCTGGGCGGTATGTCAGGGGCCGGATTGGCATTCGCGGTGCCAGCCGGCCCTACTCATTTGCGGGGAGTGAGCCCCGCTGCTCGTGGCTATGCCGAGCGTCTACACATCCGATGCTCCACTGATGGGACAGGCATGAAGGGGGTGTTGATACCCCCATCTATCGGATGTTATAAAACATCGGATGTTTCGTAAAGACGGACTTTGACCATGGTCTGTGACCTTGATATGCAGCCTGACATGGCTCAAAAGGCAGACCGCAAAGTCACGATGCTCATCACCGAGGATGAGTTGCGCGAGATTGAGGACGCATGGCATGAGGACCGGATGCGGTCCCGTAACGAAGCCATCCGCGATCTGCTACGGCGTGGCATCGACGCGCGGAAAAAAGAGCGCATTGCCAGCAAGGCGTAATGCGGGACAGCGCCGCTCGTCACACCTTGCGCGCGCCGCGTGTACTGGTATCATTCCCTTGCAATGGTCCCCCCCCCC
>NZ_LGQZ01000039.1 GCF_003116015.1 Azospirillum sp. TSO22-1 | reverse complement strand
GCCCAGCGGGTGCTCGTCGAGCGGCGGGGCCGCGGGGGCGGGAGGGGCGTACTCCGGCGCGCGCGCCGCCGGTGCGGCCTCAAGGCCCGACAGCGGCGCCTGGAACGCCACCGAGCGGTCGGCCAGCCCGCGCGGCGGCGGGGCCGGCGGCGTGTAGGAGTCGCGCCAGCGCGCCGCCCCGCCGCCCCACGATCCGCCCGAGGATGCCGGCTGCGGTGCGCGGTAGGGCAGGGGGGCGCTGCCCTCCGGCCGCAGCGCGCCCAGCGTGGCGAGGCCCACGGTGGTCGAGGCACGGTGCCCGGCTTCGGCCAGGGCGTGCTTGAGCGAGCCGACGATCAGGCCGCGCACCAGCCCCTGGTCGCGGAAGCGCACCTCGGCCTTGGCCGGGTGGACGTTGACGTCCACCTCCTGCGGGTCGATCTCCAGGAACAGCGCCAGCATCGGGTGGCGGTCGCGCGGCAGGAAGTCGGCGTAGGCGCCGCGCACCGCGCCGACCATCAGCTTATCGCGCACCGGCCGGCCGTTGACGAACAGGTGCTGGTGGCGCGCGGTGGGGCGGTGCAGCGTCGGCAGGCCGATCCAGCCGGTCAGCCGCACGCCCTCGCGCTCCGCCTCGACCGGCACCGCGTTTTCCTGGAAGTCGCGGCCCATCAGCGCACCCAGCCGGGTCAGCCGCGCGTCCAGCAGCTCGCCCTGCGCGGCGCTGAGGCGCAGCATGGAGCGCGCGTCGTCGGCCAGCGTGAAGGCGACCTTCGGGTGCGCCATGGCGAGGCGCTCGATGCCGTCGGAGATGTGTTCCAGCTCGGTGCGCGCCGCCTTGAGGAACTTCAGGCGCGCCGGCACCGCGGCGAACAGGTCGCGCACCTCGACCCGCGTGCCGCCGGCCAGCGCCGCCGGTTGCGGCTTGCCCTTGGCACCGGCGTCCACCAGCAGCGCCCAGGCCGAGTCGGCGCCCTTCGGCCGGCTGGTCAGCGTCAGCCGGCTGACCGCGCCGATGGAGGGCAGCGCCTCGCCGCGGAACCCCAGGGAGCGGATGTCCAGCAGGTCGTCCGAGGGCAGCTTGGAGGTGGCGTGCCGCTCGACCGCCAGCTCCAGCTCGTCCGGCGTCATGCCACAACCGTCGTCGGTGATGGAGATCAGCGACTTGCCGCCCTCGCGCACCACCACGTCGATGCGGGTGGCCCCGGCGTCGATGGCGTTCTCCACCAGCTCCTTGACGGCGGCGGCGGGGCGCTCGACCACCTCGCCGGCGGCGATGCGGTTGACGAGCGTGTCGGGCAATAGGCGGATCGGCATGGGCCAAATATAGGGGGTGCTCCGCGGTGCTGCCACCAGCAATGTGCCGGTTGCGAGGCGCGGTCACGAAACGACCGGGGCCGTGCCGCGACCGATTCTGTCACGCGCGCTTACCAAAATATGTTTCCGCGAACTAATCGGCGGTAGAAAAAAAGTCATTGGCAAGAAACGGTGCGCTTGTAGAATAAAACGGTATGTCGATGTTTTGTCGCGGGTGGGCCATGGCGGTCCGATCTTTTTCCACCAGGATCAGCGTGGCCTACGCCGCGGCGGGGGCGGCGTGGATCCTGGCGGGCAGCGGGGCGGCCGATCATTTGTTCGGGGCCGACATCGCCGCGCTGTGGTGGTTCGAGATCGCCAAAGGGCTGGTCTTCGTCGGGGTGACGGCGCTGGCGCTCAAGCTGCTGCTGCGGCGCGAGCTGCGGCGGCGCAGCGAGAGCGAGGAGGCGCACGCCCACACGGCGGAGCGGCTGGAGGTGCTGCTGCAAGAGACGGTCGGCGCGCTGTCGCACACGCTCAGCCAGCGCGATCCCTACACCGCCGGCCACCAGGAACGCGTCGCCGCGCTGTCCGTCGCCATCGCGCAGCGCATGGGCCTGGACCGGGAGCGGGTGGACCTGATCCGCATCGGGGCGCTGCTGCACGACATCGGCAAGATCGCCATCCCGGCCGAGCTGCTGTCGAAGCCCGGCCGCCTGACCGCGGACGAGTTCGCGCTGGTCAAGGGGCACGTCGCCAGCGGCCAGGCCATCGTCGGCAAGATCGCCTTTCCCGAGGCGGTGCACGCCGTCGTCGGGCAGCACCACGAGCGGCTGGACGGCTCCGGCTACCCTGCGGCGCTCGCGGGCGACGCCATCGCGCTGGAGGCGCGCATCGTCGCCGTGGCCGACGTGGTCGAGGCGATGACCTCGCACCGCCCGTACCGCCCCGGCCTGGGCGTCCAGGCGGCGGTGGAGGAGATCCGCGCCCAGCGCGGCGGCAAGCTGGACGCGGCGGCGGTGGACGCCTGCCTCGCCGTGGTCGGCGACGGGATCGAGCGGGTCTGGCCGGTGCCGGCGCGCCTGGGCGTGGCGCCGGCCAGCATGGCGGCGGTGTAGGCCGCCCCTACCGGTTCCGCTGGTACCAGCCGATCAGCCCGGCCGTCGAGCTGTCGTGGCCCGACACCGGGGCGGCGGCGCAGGGCGCCGTCAGCTCCGGCAGGATCTTGCCGGCCAGCTGCTTGCCCAGCTCGACGCCCCACTGGTCGAAGCTGTTGATGCCCCACACCACGCCCTGCACGAACACCTTGTGCTCGTACAGCGCCACCAGGGCGCCCAGCGTGTGCGGGCTCAGCTTCTTGAACAGGATCGAATTGCTGGGCTTGTTGCCGGCGAAGACGCGGTGCGGCACCAGCGCCTCGATCTCCGCGTCCGGCACGCCCTTCCTGCGCATCTCGTCGCGCACCTCGTCCGCCGTCTTGCCGCGCATCAGCGCCTCGGGCTGGGCGAAGGCGTTGGACAGCAGGATGCGGTGGTGCTCGCCGACCGGGTTGTGCGTCACCGCCGGGGCCAGGAAGTCGCAGGGGACCAGCTCGGTGCCCTGGTGGATCAGCTGGTAGAAGGCGTGCTGGCCGTTGGTGCCGGGCTCGCCGAACACCACCGGGCCGGTGGCGTAGTCCACCGGGTTGCCCTGGCGGTCCACCGACTTGCCGTTCGACTCCATGTCGAGCTGCTGCAGGTAGGCCGGGAAACGGTGCAGGTACTGGTCGTAGGGCAGCACGGCGTGCGACCGGGCGCCCCAGAAGTCGATGTACCAGACGCCCAGCATCGCCATCAGCACCGGCATGTTCCGCTCCAGGGGTGCCGTGCGGAAGTGCTCGTCCATGGCGTGGGCGCCGTCCAGCAGCTCCTCGAACGCCTCCATGCCGATGCCCAGCGCGATCGGCAGGCCGATGGCCGACCACAGCGAGTAGCGGCCGCCGACCCAGTCCCAGAAGCCGAACATGTTCTCCGGGTCGATGCCGAACCTGCGCACCTCCGGCTCGTTGGTGGAGACGGCGACGAAGTGCCGGGCGACGTGCGCCTCGTCCTCGGCGGTCTCCAGGAACCAGCGGCGGGCGGTGTGGGCGTTGGTCAGCGTCTCCTGGGTGGTGAAGGTCTTCGACGCGATGACGAACAGCGTCGATTCGGGGTCCAGCCACTCCAGCGTCTCCATGATGTGGGTGCCGTCCACGTTGGAGACGAAGTGCACGCCGATGTTCGGGTGCAGGTAGGGGGTCAGCGCCTCGGTCGCCATGACGGGCCCGAGGTCGGAGCCGCCGATGCCGATGTTGACGATGTCGGTGATCGGCTGGCCGGTGTAGCCGGCCCACGCCCCGTTGCGCACCGCCTCGACGAAGCGGCCCATGCGCGCCAGCACGCCGTTCACGTCGGGCATGACGTCCTTGCCGTCCACCAGCACCGGCCGGTTGGAGCGGTTGCGCAGCGCGGTGTGCAGCACCGCGCGGTTCTCGGTGGTGTTGATCCTCTCGCCGGCGAACATGCGGTCGCGCCAGCCCTCGACGTCCTGCTGGCGGGCGAGGTCGAGCAGCAGCGCCACCGTCTCGTCGGTGATGCGGTTCTTGGAGTGGTCGAACAGCAGCCCCGCGGCCTCCAGCGAGAAGCGCGAGAAGCGGCCGGGATCACTGGCGAACAGGTCGCGCATGTGGACGCCGGCCATGGCTGCGCGATGCGCCGACAGCGCCGCCCAGGCGGCGGATTGGGTGAGTGCGGACATCGACGGTCTTCTCCTCCTCAAGGATCCCTGGGACGGTAGCACCGGGGACGGAGCGCGGGGTATGGGGCAAAACGCGCGGGTGCAGGGCTATTGCCCCCACCCTAACCCTCCCCCGCTGCGCAGGGGAGGGAACTCCGCCGCTCTGCCCCCTCCCCTGCGAAGCGGGGGAGGGATGGGGTGGGGGCAAGCCGCCCCTCAGCTCCCGCCTTCCAGCGTCTTCGTCGCGGTTACCCCCTCCGGCCGGCCGACCAGCACGGTCAGCAGCCTGGCGGGGTCGAGCAGCCGCTTGGCGACGCGCTGCACGTCGTCCTTCGTCACGCCGTTGATCAGCGCATCGCGCTTGTCCAGGTAGTCGATGCCCAGGTTGTCGCGCTTCACCTGCAGCAGGATCCGCGCGATCGCCGAGGTCGAGCTGAACTGCAGCGGGAACGAGCCGGTCAGGTAGGTCTTGGCGTCCTGGATCTCCTGCTCCGTGGCGCCGCCGTCGGCCATGCGCTTCCACTCGGCGCGGATGATCTCCAGCGTCTCGGCGGCCTTGGCGTTCACCGTCGAGCCGCTGGCCAGGATCAGCGCGCCGTGGTCGAGCGGGATCAGGTAGCTGTAGACGCCGTAGGACAGGCCGCGCTTCTCGCGCACCTCCTCCATCAGGCGCGAGGTGAACCCGCCGCCGCCGAGGATGTAGTTCATCACGCTGGCGGCGTACCAGTCCGGGTCCTCGCGCTGCACCCCCTGCTGGCCGAGCAGGATCAGCGTCTGCGCCGTCGGGCGCGGCGCCACCAGCGTCTCGCCGGTCCCCTTGGCGACGGCGTCGGGCAGGCGGGCGCTCTGGCTCTTGGCCGGCAGACCGCCGAACACGCGGTCGAGCGCCTTGCCCAGCTCCTCCGGCGTGATGGCGCCTGAGGCGGCGACCACCAGCCGGTCGCGGCCGAGTTCGGTCTTCATGAAAGCGCGCAGATCATCGATGGCGACCTTGGGCAGGCTCTCCAGCGAGCCGCGCACCTCGCCCCCATAGGGGTGGTCGGGGTAGGCGGCGGCGTAGAAGGCCCGGCGCGCCACGTAGTTCGGGTCGGCGAGGTCGCGCCGCAGGCTGGACAGGATCGAGGTGCGCACGCGCTCCACCGCCTCGGCGTCGAAGCGCGGCTCGGCGAGCGACAGCCGCGCCAGCTCGAACGCCTCGTCGCGGTTGTCCTTCAGCGTGCGCAAGCTTCCGGTGAAGCCGTCGCGCCCGGCGTCGAAGCCCAGGCTGACCGCGAGGTCCTGCATGCGGCCCTGGAAGGCCTGCGCGTCGTAGGGGCCGGCGCCCTCGTCGAGGGTGGAGGCGACGAGGTTGGCGCGCCCCTCCCTGCCGGCCGGGTCGGTGCCGCCGACGCCCTCGAACGCCCATTCCAGAGCGACGACGGGGATCTTGTGGTCCTCGACCAGCCACGCCTCGATGCCGCCGGGGCTGACCACCCGCTTCACCTCGATGGCGTGCGCGGGCAACGTGACGAACAGCACCAGCAGTGCCGCGACGATGGAGCGCATGCGTCAGCTCCCCTTGTGGTTGGCCGGCAGCAGCAGGCCGGTCACGTGGTTGGTCTTGCCCAGCACGGCGCGGGCGGCGGCGTTGACCTGCTCGGCCGTCACCGCGTCGATGCGCACCGGCCAGCTCTCGACGTCGTCGATGCTCTGCCCGCTGGCGAGCGCCTGGCCCAGCGCGTTGGCCGGGCCGGACAGGCTGTCGCGGGCGTAGGCCGCCTCGGTCAGCATGCGCTTCCTGGCGGTGGCGACCTCCTCGGGGGTGACGCCCTCCTTCAGCAGCCTGGTGCGCTCGGCGTCCAGCGCCGCCTCCAGCTTGTCCATGTCGACTCCGGGCGCCGGGGTGCCGCCCATGGACAGCGTGGTGTCGTCCCACGACGACGCGCCGTAGCCGAGCCACGCCGAGGTGGCCAGCTTCTGCTCCACCACCAGCGAGCGGTACAGCCGCCCGGTGGCGCCGCCGCTCATGATCTCGGCCAGCACCTGGAGCGCGTAGGCGTGCCCCTCCTTGTCGGTGCGGTAGGACGGCGCCTGCCACAGCCGGCGGATCGACGGCTGGCGCACCTCGGCGTCGCGCAGGATGACTCGGCGCTCGGCGCCGATCGGCGGCTCGCTGACGCGCCTGCGCTCGGGCACCGGCTTGGCCGGCAGCTTGCCGTAGTATTTCTCGGCCAGCGGCTTCAGCTCCTCGGCCGAGACGTCGCCGGAGACGATCAGGATGGCGTTGTTGGGCGCGTACCAGCGCTTGTAGAAGGCTTCCGCCTCCTCGCGGGTCATCGCCGCCATCTCCTGCGGCCAGCCGATGATCGGCGTGCCGTAGGGGTGGTGGACGAAGAGGGTGGCGTTGATCTGCTCACCGATCTTGTCGGCCGGCTCGTTCTCGACGCGCTGGCGGCGCTCCTCCATCACCACGTCGCGCTCGGGGTAGACGACGGCGTCGGTGAGCTTGAGGTTGGCCATGCGGTCCGCCTCCATCCGCATCACCAGCTCCAGCCGGTCGCGGGCGACGCTCTGGAAGTACGCAGTGTAATCCCAGGAAGTGAAGGCGTTGTCCTTGCCGCCGTTCTTGGCGACGATGCGCGAGAAGGCGCCGGGCGGCAGCTCGTCGGTGCCCTTGAACATCAGGTGCTCGAGGAAGTGGGCGAGGCCGGAATGGCCGCGCTCCTCGTCGGCGGCGCCGACCTTGTACCAGACCATGTGGGTGACGACCGGCACGCGGCGGTTGGTGACGATCACCACCTGCATGCCGTTCGACAGCGTGAACGTCTCGGGGAAGAAGACGCCTTTCTCGGCGGCCTGGACCTGAGGCGCGGCGGTCAGCAGGACGAGCGCCGACAGCAGGGCGCGGGTGGTGCGCAACATCGACCGTCTCCGGAATCGAAAAGGGGCGCCCGGATGGGCGCCCCTAGAACCTGGGATCTTGCGGTGCTCAGAACAATCCTTCGAGCGGCGCCTTGCGCTTGCGCTCGATGGTCGGGACGGTGCCGTCGTTGACCGGCTTGCCCTGGGCCTGGGCTTCGCGCAGGCGCTGGCTTTCCTTCTTCGGATCGACGATCTCGTAGGGCTGCTCCTGCTTCTGCCAGAACAGCAGGCGGTCGATCCAGCGCTTGTCGGCGACGATCAGTGCGGAGGTCTCCTCATCGACCCGGTTGCGGATGCCCGGGTCGGCCGGGCCGGCCTTGGTCAGCAGCGCCGCTTCGCCCTGCGAGGCCGGCGCCTGGGCGGCCTTGCCCGGCGCGCCGGTGCGGGACGCGCCGCCGAACACGCTGGAGGCGGCGAGCTGCGTCGGCGTGGCCTCCTGCGGGCGCATGGCGCCGGGGCGCGGCGGGGTGAGGCGCATGTCCGGCGGCAGGGTCAGCGGGGCGCGCGATACGACGGCGAACTCGTCCGGCGGGTTGCGGTCCAGGCCGATGGCCCGGCGCGCGTCGGAACAGCCGGTGAGAGCCAGGACGAGCAGCGCCAGCCCGAGGATCGGGGTCGCGATGCGGCGCGGGGAAGCGGTGAGGGTGCTGCTGTGCACGGCTGTCAGTCCCGTCGTGTGTCATAGGCGGCCGGGTCGCGGAGCGGCGTCGGCGCGCATGTTTCTACTACGCCTTGTCGTGCCCTGCCAACAATCCGTCGAGGATGAGCAGCACGACGCCCACACTTATCCCAGTGTCGGCGACGTTGAAGGCCCAGAAGTGGAAGCCCAGGGCGTGGAAATCGAGGAAGTCGGCCACCGCGCCGAAGCGCAGCCGGTCGACGACGTTGCCGACGGCGCCGCCGACGATCAGCCCGATGGCGAGCGCCACCAGCGCCCGCTCCGCCCCGCGCAGCCAGGCGAGCAGCACCGCGACGATGACCAGCGCCACGCCGGACAGCACGTAGGGCATGATCGCCGCCTCGTGCGAGAACATGCCGAAGCTGACGCCCTGGTTCCACGCCATCACGAGGTTGAAGAAGGGCGTCACCTCGACGACGCGCGGCGGGCGCATGACGTGCTCGAGCACCCACCACTTGCTGATCTGGTCGAGCACGACGACGAGCACCGCGACGGCGATCCCGAAGCCGAAACGCGACGGACGCTGCGATGCGACGAAGGCTTGCATGCGGAGGCTCCTGGGAGGTGTCTGCCTGGAACCCCCACCCCGGCCCTCCCCCGCTGGGCGGGGGAGGGCCGGGGTGGGGGCTCTACGAACTCAGAACGCCGCGTCCACGGCTTCGGCGCAGCGCAGGCACAGCGTCGGGTGGTCCTTGGCGGTTCCGACCTCCGGCAGCACCTTCCAGCAGCGCTCGCACTTCCCGCCCGCGGCCAGCCCCGGCGCCACGCCGATGCCGGGCACGTCGGCCAGTGCGAAGGCCCCTTCCGGTGCCGCGCCCTCGGCCACCGTGATCGCCGAGGTGATGCAGACGTCCTGGAAGTCCAGCCCGGCCAGCAACGCCGTGGTGTCCGCGTCCACGTACACCGTCGGGCTCGCCTGCAGGGACGAGCCGATCGTCTTGTTGGCGCGCTCCAGTTCCAGGGCACCGGTCACCACGCGGCGGACGTCGCGGATCTTCGCCCACTTCCCGGCCAGCGCGTCGTCGCGCCAGGACGCCGGCACCACCGGGAAGACGCGCAGGTGCACGCTCTCCTCGGTCCAGCCGGTGCCGGACTTCAGGCCGTCGGGGCGGGCCAGCCACGCCTCCTCGGCGGTGAAGCAGATGGCGGGCGCCAGCCACGCGGTGAGGCACGAGAACAGCTGCTCCATCACCGTGCGCACCGAGCGGCGGCGCACCGATCCCGGCGCGTCGCAGTACAGGCTGTCCTTGCGGACGTCGAAGTAGAAGGCCGACAGGTCCACGGCGCAGAAGTTGTGCACCGCCGTGTACAGGCCGTGGAAGTCGTACGCCTCGATGCGGTCGCGCACCAGGGCGTCCATCTCCGACAGGCGGTGCAGCACCCAGCGCTCCAGCTCCGGCATCTCAGCCTTTTCGATGCGCTCCTCGGGCTTGAAGTCGGCCAGCGCGCCCAGCAGGTAGCGCAGCGTGTTGCGCAGGCGGCGGTAGAGGTCGGCCTGGTACTTGATAATCTCCGGACCGATGCGCTGGTCCTCGGTGTAGTCGGTGCCGACCACCCACAGGCGCAGGATGTCGGCGCCGTACTTCTCGCAGACCTCCTGCGGGGCCACCACGTTGCCCAGCGACTTGGACATCTTGCGGCCCTGCTCGTCCATGGTGAAGCCGTGCGTCAGCACGGCGTCGTAGGGCGCGCGGCCGTTGGTGCCGCAGGACTCCAGCAGCGAGGAGTGGAACCAGCCGCGATGCTGGTCCGAGCCCTCCAGGTACAGCGACGCCGGCCAGCCCAGCTCCGGGCGCTGGCGCAGCACGAAGGCGTGCGTCGAGCCGGACTCGAACCACACGTCGACGATGTCCTTGATCTGCTCGAAGTCATCGGCCTTGTAGGCGTTGCCCAGGAAGTATTGCGGATCGCGGGCGAACCAGGCGTCCGAGCCTTCCTGCTCGAAGGTCTCGGCGATGCGGGCGAACACCGCCTCGTCGCGCAGGATCGAGCCGTCGGACTTCTTCACGAACAGCGCGATCGGCACGCCCCAGGCGCGCTGGCGGCTGATGCACCAGTCCGGCCGGCTCTCGATCATCGAGCGGATGCGGTTCTCGCCCTGCGGCGGCACCCAGCGGGTGTCGCTGATCGCCTGCAGCGCCACCGTGCGCAGCTCGTTCGTCTCCATGGAGATGAACCACTGCGGCGTGGTGCGGAAGATCAGCGGCGCCTTGGAGCGCCAGGAGTGCGGGTAGCTGTGCTTGACCTTGTCGCGGCCCAAAAGGCCGCCGGCCTCCTGGATCGCCTTCAGCACGGCGTTGTTGGCCTCGCCCGGCTTGCCCTCGGCGGTGTAGACGCGCAGGCCGGCGAACAGCGGCACGTGGTCGTAGTAGCGGCCGTCCTCGCCCACCGTCTGCGGCACCTCGATGCCGTGCGCCTGGCCGAGGTGGAAGTCGTCCTCGCCGTGCGTGGGGGCGATGTGGACGAAGCCGGTGCCGGCGTCGGTGGTAACGAAGTCGCCGGGCAGCAGCGGCACCTTGAAGTCGTAGCCCTGGCCGTGCAGCGGGTGGCGGCAGATGGTGCCGGCGATCCGCGAGCCCGGGAAGCGGTGCAGCAGCTGGTACTCGGTGACCTTGGTGTCCTTGAACACCTGCTCGGCCAGCGCGGTGGCGAGGATCAGGCGCTCGCCGGCCTGGGCGAGGCTGCCCTCGGCGACGCCGGTGACCTTGTAGGTGCCGTACTCGATCTCCTCGCCGAACGCGACGGCGCGGTTGGCCGGCAGCGTCCAGGGCGTGGTGGTCCAGATCACGACGGTGGCGTGATCGACCTCCGGCGCGCCGGCACCCTCCACCTTGAAGCGCACGAAGCAGGTGGTGGAGGTGTGGTCGTGGTACTCGATCTCGGCGTCGGCCAGCGCGGTCTTCTCGACCACCGACCACATGACCGGCTTGGCGCCCTTGTAGAGGCCGCCGTTCATGGCGAACTTGTGGATCTCGCGGACGATCTGCGCCTCGGCCGGCAGCGTCATGGTCAGGTAGGGGCGCTTCCAGTCGCCCTCGATGCCCAGGCGCTTGAACTCGGTCGTCTGCACGTCCACCCAGTGCTGGGCGAACTCCCGGCACTCCGCGCGGAACTGGATGATCGGAACCGCGTCCTTGTCCTGGCCGGCGCCGCGATACTTCTCCTCGATCTTCCACTCGATCGGCAGGCCGTGGCAGTCCCAGCCGGGGACGTAGTTCGCGTCGAAGCCCTGCATCTGGCGCGACCGGTTGATCACGTCCTTGAGGATCTTGTTCAGCGCGTGGCCGATGTGGATGTTGCCGTTCGCGTACGGCGGGCCGTCGTGCAGGATGAACTTCGGCCGGTCCCTGGAGGTCTCGCGCAGCGTGGCGAACAGGTCCATCTCCGCCCAGCGCGTCAGCAGCTCGGGCTCCTTGGTGGGCAGCCCGCCGCGCATGGGGAAGTCGGTGCGGGGCAGGAAGACGGTGGACTTGTAATCGCGGGTCATCGGGGGTCCCTGGGGCAAAAAGGTCCGGGGCGCCTCGGTCCGGGCCCCCGGCAGCAGCACGTCCGTCCCGGCCCTCCTCAGAGGACCGGGTTCATAATTCGCCGATCAGGCCCCGGCCGCCGTGTCATCTGCCGCTGCGTCATGGGCCCGGATATTAGCCGTGCGTGGGGTTCGGTCAAGGCGGCGCTCAGTCCATCGTCGCCTTGCCGCCGTGGGCGGCCGACCACTCGACGGGGGTGTGCAGGAACTTCTCCACCTCGTCCAAGGTCTTGACGTCGAAGTAGTTGTTCTCGCGCGCCACCTTCAGCACGTCCCACCAGGTGCACAGGCTGTGCAGGCGCACGCCGATGCCGTCCATGATCTCCTTCGATTGCGGGAAGATGCCGTAATAGAAGATCACGAAGGTGTCCGTGCACTCGCAGCCGGCGTCGCGCAGCGCGTTGACGAAGTTGACCTTGCTCTTGCCGTCGGTGGCGAGATCCTCGACCAGCAGGACGCGCTGCCCTTCCTCCACCACGCCCTCGATCTGGGCGTTGCGGCCGAAGCCCTTCGGCTTCTTGCGGATGTACTGCATGGGCAGGCCCATGCGCTCGGCGATCCACGCGGCGAAGGGGATGCCCGCGGTCTCGCCGCCGGCGATGGCGTCGATGCTCTCGTAGCCGCATTCGCGCAGGATGGTGGCGACGCCGAAGTCCATCAGCGCCGCGCGGGCGCGCGGGAAGGAGATGATGCGCCGGCAGTCGGTGTACACCGGGCTCGCCCAGCCGGAGGTGAAGATGAACGGCGTCTCGGCGTTGAAGTGCAGCGCCTTGATCTCAAGCAGCAGCTTGGCGGCGGTGGACGCGATGACCTCGCGGTCGGGAAGGGCGGCGAGCGACTGCATGGCGATGCACTCCGGCGGGCTGGCTGACGGGCGGAAGCCCTGTGTAAACAGCCGCGCGGGGATTCGCAACCGGCGAGGGGCCGGGGTCAGCCCAGCCCGTGCCGGCTGGCCGGCCAGTGGTCGTCGTCGAGGATCTGCTCCAGCGTGTAGGGGCACTCGGCGGGGAGGATGGACGGGTCGAAGCCGTCGAACAGCTCCATCGCCTTGCCGGCAACTTTACGGGCGGATTTCCAGGCGTCGGGGAGCAGTTCGGGCAGCATCCGCCTCAGGGTACCGCTCCTCCTGATTTCTCGCTGCGCCCGGCCGCGATGCTCGACGGTGCTGAGCATCCACTTTCGGCGCGGGTCCGCCGCCGGTGAATACTCCAGTTTCAACAGGTGCTCGATGACGCGGACGAGATCGCTTTCCAGTGCCCGCAGATCGCTGCCGCCCATGTCTTCGATGGCCTCCGCCAGATTCTCCAGGTCCAGTTCCGTGTTGACGCGCGCCTCCGCCATGCGGCGCAGCGCGGCGGCCTGCTCCTGGGTCCAGGCGTAGAAGTCGGTGTCGTAGAGTCGGGCGTCGGGCATGGCGTCCTCTCGATCCTTCGAGAGAGTAGGGCGAAACGCCTCAGATTTCCACCGGCCGCACCAGCGCCGCACGGGCGGCCTCGGCGTCGCGGATGATCTGCGCCTTCAACTCGTCGAAGCTGGCGAACTTGCGTTCCGCCCGGATGTGCTCGATCAGCTGGACGCGCAGGTGCAGGCCGTAGAGGTCGCCGTCGAAGTCGAACAGGTGCGCCTCCAGCCGTTCCACCGTGCCGCCGACGGTCGGGCGCAGGCCGAGGTTGGCGACGCCGTCGATCCACTCCGTCCCGGCGCCGCGGTCCACCCCGGCGCGCACGGCGTAGACGCCGAAGGCCGGGCGCAGGTAGTCGCCCAGCTCGATGTTGGCGGTGGGGAAGCCGATGGTGCGGCCGCGCTTCTCGCCGTGCTCGACGCGGCCCTCGATCTCCCAGAAGTGGCCGAGGATGTGCGCCGCGCTGCGCGTGTCGCCGGCCAGCAGCGCGTCGCGCACGCGGGTGGAGGAGTAGACGCCGCCGCGCGGGTCGGTCACCGGCCCCACCGCGGTCACGCCGAAGCCATGCCTCTTGCCGTAGCGCTCCAGCAGCGCCACGTCGCCGGCGCGCTTGTGGCCGAACAGGAAGTCGCTGCCGCACACCGCGTGCCGGATGGCGAGGCCGCGGCCCAGATCCTCCTCGATGAAGGCGACCGCGCTTTTGTGCAGGAAGCCCTCGTCGAAATGGCAGACCACCGCGAGGTCCAGGCCCAGCGCTTCCAGCTGGCGCGTCTTGACGCGGAACGGCGACAGGCGGAACGGCGGTTCGTCCGGGCGGAACAGGCTGCGCGGGTGCGGCTCGAAGGTCAGCACGCCGGCCGGGACGCCCAGCTCGCGCGCGATGCGTTGCGCGGTGCCGATCACCGCCTGGTGGCCGCGGTGCACGCCGTCGAAGTTGCCGAGCGCCAGAACGGCGCCGCGCGCGTCTTCGGGCAGGTCGTCGGTGTGTCGGAACAGTCGCAAGGAGGATGCCTCTCGCCGGGTGCCGGGGTGTGCCGCCGGCTGGCGAGTATATAGAACAGCGCCGGCGCGGGGTAAACGCGCCGGCGCTGCCGGATCGATCAAGGCGCGATGTCGGGCGCGGATCAGCCGCGCGACGGAACCATCAGCATGGCCTCGCCCTCGAGGACGACGGTGTCGCCGACGCTGCAGACCGTGCGCATGATGACGCGGCGCTTCTCCGGGATGACTTCGGTGATGGTGGCGCGGGCGGTGACGGTGTCGCCCGAGCGGACCGGCGCCTTGAACTTCAGCGTCTGCGACATGTAGATGCAGCCCGGACCCGGCAGCTTGGTGCCCAGCACCGCCGAGATGAAGCCGGCCGACAGCATGCCGTGCGCGATGCGGCCCTGGAACATGGTGCCGCTGGCGTATTCCTGGTTCAGGTGCACCGGGTTGGTGTCGCCCGAGATGCCGGCGAACAGGACGATGTCCGCGTCCGTGATGGTCTTGGCGTAGGCGGCCGTCATGCCGACGGACAGGTCCTCCACATAGTGACCGTCCAGTTCCTTGGAGATCTGACGAACGTCGTCCATACGCGTGGTCCTTCTCGTTCCGATGCTGTGCGTTTGCAGCGCAGCGGGGAAATGATGCGGTGCGATATGTGCACCGCGGAACCATGATGACAATACACTCCAGGGAAAAAAACGGTAAATTTTTGCGGGGCGCCACGAAAGGACGACGGGTGTCATCTTTTTCTCATCGCATCTGCAAAACGGCCGGAAACTGAATCGGATCCGCCTTGGACCGGGTATCTATTCCTCTGGAGAAGGGGGGCTGTCTCGGCGTCCCGGTCGTACGACTCCTGACGATCGGCGACTCGGACGATGACGTTCGGCAGGGTTGATCCCTGCCGTTCCGGCACGATGGTCAGACGGACGGTCCGTGTCATCAAGGATGCCGCGATGTTCCACCGCTTCGCCCTGGTCACCGGTGCTTCGTCGGGCATCGGCGCCGCCTTCGCCCGCGCGCTGCCGGCCGAGACGAACCTGCTGCTGACCGCGCGCGACGCCGAGGCGTTGGCCCGCGCGCAGCAGGCATTGTCCCGCCCCGGCCGCACGGTGGAGGTGCTGGCCGCCGACCTCACCGCCGACGACGGCCGCACCGCCCTGATCGCCAGGGCGGAGGCGCTGGGCATCGACCTGCTGATCAACAACGCGGGCGTCGGCGCCTTTGGCTCGGTGATCGCCAACGCGCCGGAGGATGAGCGCGCCACCGTCGAGCTGAACGTCACCGCGGTGACGGTGCTGACCCGCGCGCTGCTGCCCGGCATGATCGACCGCGCCGCCGCGGCGAACCGCCGGGCCGGGCTGCTGCTGGTGTCCAGCACCACGGCGTTCCAGCCGGTGCCGTACCTCGCCACCTACAGCGCCAGCAAGGCGTTCCTGCTGTGCTACGGCGAGGCGCTGGCGGCGGAACTGCGCGGCAAGCCGGTGGACGTGCTGGTGCTGTGCCCCGGTGCCACGCGCACCGGCTTCGGTCGGGGCGCGGGGTTCCGGGTCGGCCGGCTGCCCGGCGCCGACAATCCGGACCGCGTGGCGCGCGCCGGGCTGGATGCGCTGGGCCGGCGCACCGTGCACGTCATGGGCATGGCCAGGCGCACGGCGCTCGCCCCCTTCCTGTGGTCGCGCCACACCGCGGCGGGGGGCCTGGGCGCGGTGCTGGCGGTGTTCGACCGCGGTGGCCGCTTCGGCCGCCGGACGGATGCCTGACCGGATAACAAAACCTTCATTGGGATTCCCGGTGGGATGGAGGCTAAACCGTCGCCCGCAGCTCAGGCAGGGCAAGGATCGACGGACATGGACGGGTTCGCGCTGGCGCCCCGGCGCTGGGGTTTGTACGTCACCGTGCGGCGCGCGCTGAGCGAGGCCGAGCGCGACGAGTTCGCCGACCTGTTCCAGCGCGCCTGCTGGTTCCTGCGCGGGCGCGGCGCGGGGTGGAGCATCGTCGCCGATCTCTGCGGCGTGTCGCTGTCGCCGGACCTGCACGAGCGTCTGGCCGCCCCCATGCACCTCGCCCGGCAGCACGACGCCGGTCGCGTCGCGGCGCTGGTGCGCGGCGGCGAGGACGCGGCGGTGGTGGCCGGCGCGCTGCGCGCCGCCGGGCTGGCCGAGCGCGCCCGCGTGCTGGTGGCGGCCGATCCGGGTCCGGAGTCGCTGCGCTGCGCGCACGACTGGGCGCTGAAGGGGGCGGAACCGTTCGGCTGCGGCTGCACCGCCTGACTTGTTCCGTTTCCGCCGCGGTGCTTCAATGCCGCGCGGGGAACGGGAGGGACGATGGCGGACGCGAGCGGGGTGACGGGAACGGGGCCGGCGTTCGGCTGGCTGGAGCTGCCCGACGGCGCGCGCCTGCGCACCGCCCATTGGCCGGCATCCGGCGAGGTGCGCGGCACGTTCGTGGTCCTCACCGGCCGCGCCGAATTCATCGAGAAGTACGAGGAGACCGCCCGGACGCTGCTGATGCGCGGCTTCGAGGTGTTCGCCATGGACTGGCGCAACCAGGGTCTCTCGACCCGGCCGTCCCCGAACCCGCAGCGGCATCACGTCGAGGACTTCGCCGCCCTCGCCGGCGACCTGGAGCGATTCGTCGCCGAGGTCGTGGCGCCGAGGGCGCGCGGGCCGCTGGTGCTGCTGGCGCACTCCATGGGCGGGCTGGTGGCGACGCTGCACGCCGCGCGGCATCCGGAACGTTTCCGCGCCGCCATCCTCTCCGCCCCCATGCACGACATCAACCTGCGCGGCTTCCCGGCGTGGCTGGCCCGATTCCTGGCGGACGCGGCCTGCGCGCTGGGCTTCGGGGCGCGCTACGCCTTCGGCCAGGGCGATTATGACCCGCGCGAGGCGGCGTTCGACGGCAACGTCATCACCGGCGATCCGCGCCGCTACGCCGTCTTCCACGACGCCTACCGCGACCGGCCGGAGCTGCGCGTCGGCGGCGTCAGCTTCGCCTGGCTGCGCGCCGCCTTCCGGGCGTCCGACGCCGTGCGCACCACCGAGCCGCTGGACCGCGTGCGCTATCCGGCGCTGCTGCTCAGCGCACCCGGCGACCAAGTGGTCGATTCGGCGGCGCAGCGCGCGGTCGCCAAGCGCTGGCCGTCCTGCGAACTGGTCGAGTACGCGCAGGCCCGCCACGAAGTGTTGATGGAGTGCGACGCGATCCGCGACCGCGTGTGGGCGGACATCGACGCCTTTCTCGTCCGCCATTCCCTGTAGAGTGCACCATGCCCGATTTCTGGAGAAGTTCCGGCTACCACCTGCTGGCCCGCGATGCTGAGGGGAGGCTGGAGGTCACCGACGACTTCCTGCGCGCCTACCTGCTGCGCCCGGAGATGCAGCCGCCGTCCGAGGCCTGCGCCAACGAGGTCGCTCTCTACAACGGTCTCCTGGAGGAGCCGCGCCGTCCGGTCGCCGAATCCGAGGTGGCGGCGCTGGCCGACCCGGACGCGCGCGAGAACTTCCAGGTCTGGCTGGGCTTCCGCGACCGCCTGTTGGCCGCCGGCACGCTGGAGGGCTGCTACCTGCGCCTGTTCCGCGAGGGCGCGCGCGGCGTGCCGGGGCTGTTCATCGACCAGCTGGTGCACGCGATCCTGCGCGGTCTGCTCGACGAGACGCCGTCCGGCCTGCGGGCGCGGGCGGGCGAGCTGTTCTTCCGGGGCCAGACGGTGTCGCTGGACGACGGCCGGGTGCGGCTCGCCGATTCCGAGACGGTCGCCATGCACGCCGCCACCGGCGGCTTCGGCAACCTCGGCCGGCTGGTGGTCGAGGCCGGCACGGCGCCGCGCTCGGTGGAACTGGACGTGCTCGACGAGCGCTCGCACGTCCACTACTGGGGCCGCGACGAGGCGTACGACACGGTGCTCGACGTCACCTTCGGCGCCGCCGGGCTGGACGCGCTGTGCCGGTTGCTGGAGCGGTGGGTGGCGCATTTCCTCGGCGTGACGGTCGTCATCCACCCGGTGCAGACCATCCGTGACGAGCGCTGGGTGTGGCACGTCGGGCTGGACGCCGAGGCGACGGCGATCCTCAACGACCTCTACAACGGGGCCGAGGTCGGCGAGGACCGCCTTGCCCGCATCCTGGCGCTGTTCCGGCTGGAGTTCGCCGATTCCGCCGCCATGCGCCCGGACCTCGCCGGCCGGCCGGTGTACTTGGCCATGGCGATGGCGCCGGACCGCACGCTGCGCCTCAAGCCGCAGAACTTGCTGATGAATCTGCCGCTGGCGTCGATTTCCTGACGCGTTTTGCCCCCCTCCCAACCTCCCCCCGCTTCGCAGGGGGAGGAGTTTTCCCCTCCCCTGCGCAGCGGGGGAGGGGGCAGGGGTGGGGGCAAGAGTCACGCCTCCACCAACGTCCCCATCGCCTCCGCGATCACATCCATATCGTGATCGCTGACGCCAAAGAGCCCGAAGCGCAGCTGATAGCCCCAGTTCCGTCCGCCGGCCGCGAAGTCCAGCGCCCCCAGCAGCGGCCGGATCGGCGCCTCGCGGGCGTCGTTCCAGGCCACGTCGCGGCGGAACGGGTGGAAGCCGCCGCCCATGTCGGCTTGGTAGACCTCGCCCGGCTTCACCACGCCCAGCGCCGTGAAGGCCTGCAGCGTGTCGCCGCCGCGGAAGGTGCCGGTGGGCGAGTAGTAGGCCACCCGGTCCCCCGGCCGCAGGCGGCGCAGCGGCGCCGCCTTGCCGTGGCAGACCTGCATGAAGCCGCCGGCCCGGCCGATGCGCACGTGCTCGGCCGAGGCGACGGCGATCCAGGCCCGCGCGCTCACGGCTCGCCCGGGGCGTAGACGCGCAGGCGGTGCCCGTCCGGGTCGAGCGCCGTGAAGGTGTGGCCGAACTCCATGGCCGTCGGCTCCTGCGCGATGCGTAGACCGCGCCGGCTCCAGTCGGCGTGCGTGGCGCCCACCGCGTCGGCGTCGGCCACGGTGAACACCAGCTCGCCGCTGCCAGCCGCACTGGCCGCGGCCGGCTGCACCGTGTGCCGGGCCCACAGGCCGAGCTTGAAGCCCGAGGGCAGCGCGAACATGGCGAAGCCCGGCGAGGACTCGACCGGCTGGATCCCCAGCAGCTCGGCGTAGAAGGCGGCGCTGGCCGGCGCGTCGGCGACGTAGAGGATGACGAAGTTCGGGTCGTGCATGGCGGTGTCCTCCGGTTCGTGTCTGTTGGAGGATCCTAGACGCACCTGCTGTCAGATTCTGTCAGCAGCGTTCATGGCGGCGCGATGCCGGTTTCCTCCCGCCACGCCTTCAGCAGCGCGTGCCGCCGCCGCGGGTAGCGGGTCTCGCTGACCTCCAGCGCGACGATGCGGTCGGTGCGGAAGTGGCGGATCGCCCGGCGCAGCTCGCACCACGCCGCCACCACGCGCGTCCGGTCGAAGAATCCCAGGGCGAAGGGCCAGACGGTGCGTTGCGTCTGCGCGTCCGACGCGTCGCGGTAGGCGATGACCAGCTTGCGCTCGGTCCGGATCGCTTGCCGGATCGAGGCGAGTTCGGCGTCGCCGGCGGCGATCGGCTCGCCGGGGCCGACCAGCAGGGCCGAGGCGTCGAGGGAATCGCGCAGATCGGGCGGCAGCACCGCGGCGATGCGGGCCAGCGCGCTGCGGGCGGCGGCGCCGAGCTGCGAATCGCCCCGCCGCGCCACCCAGCGCGCGCCCAGCACCAGCGCCTCGATCTCCTCCTCGGTGAACATCAGCGGTGGCATCAGGAAGCCGGGGCGCAGCAGGTAGCCCACCCCCGCCTCGCCGTCGATGCGCGCTCCCTGCGCCTGCAGCGCGGCGATGTCGCGGTACAGCGTGCGCAGGCTGACCCCCAGCTCGTCGGCGAGCGCGCGGCCGCTCACCGGCCGGCGATGGCGGCGCAGGATCTGGATGAGGTCGAGCAGGCGTTCGGCGCGGGCCACGGCGGCGTCCCCGGGGGCGTGTGAGACATCATGCCACCTTCGGCGACTCCCGGTGCAAGCGTATAGCGGCCCCTGGGAGAGCGACGACAGCGCCGCGCCGGGCAACGGGCGGCCATATGGGGGAACACGCCGATGCACGCCAAGACCATGAAGCCCTCTGCCGACCCGCGCTGGGACGCGGTCCGGTGGCAGGACGGGTTCGGAGTCGGCCATCCGGGCATCGACGCCGACCACAAGCGCCTGTTCGAGCTGTTCAACGAACTGGTCACCGCGGTGAACGACAACCGCGCGGATTCGGAGATCGAAGGCGTCCTGGTCGAGCTGCTGGAGTACACCGACAGCCACTTCGACCGCGAGGAGCGGCTGATGCGCGAGCACGCCTACCCGGACTTCGCCGCCCACAAGACCATGCACGACACCTTCGTGCGCCAGATCCACGACGTGAACAACGCGCTGGACGCCGGCGGCGAGCAGGGGGCCTACGTGCTGGGCTTCCTCGGCAAGTGGCTGTCCGGGCACATCCTCGGAGTCGACAAGAAGCTCGGCGCCTTCCTGCGCGAGCGCGGCGTTCCGGAATAAGCCGTCCGCCGTTCGGGGCACCCGCGGGGAGAGTCCCCCGCGGCACCCCGCTTTCCCCCGCGCGACGCCCGTCCGCGCGGCTTTCGGCGTGCCTGCGGCGTACCAGATCTGGTGTTTCCGTCGGGGCTGGGGAACCTTGGAAAACTATGCACGTTGTTCACAGGCACACCATATCCTGGGGATAAGTCGGCACGGCCCCCTAGTGCTTGTTGACCGACCACCCATACGTGGTAGGGTGCGCACACCACACATCATCTGGTGTCGGGCGGCGGATTTTTGCGTGCCTGTGCCAAGGGGAAGGGAGCTCGAGAAGTACCATGCGGATCCAGCGACGTTTCACGAGCGAAGGTCAGGACGCGTACGCCAGCATCGGCTTCCGCCGCACCGGCAGTGAGATCCGCAACCCCGACGGCTCGGTGGTCTTTTCGCAGCAGGACATCGAGGTGCCGGAGGGCATGAGCCAAGTCGCCTCCGACATCCTGGCCCAGAAGTACTTCCGCAAGGCCGGCGTCCCGGCCGCCCTCAAGGCCGTCGAGGAGAACACCGTTCCCTCCTGGCTGTGGCGCAAGGAGGCCGACGAGGCCGCGCTGGCGAATCTCCCGAAGGAGAAGCGCGCCGTCGGCGAGACCTCGGCCAAGCAGGTCTTCGACCGTCTGGCCGGCACCTGGACCTACTGGGGCTGGAAGGGCGGCTATTTCGATTCGGAGGGCGACGCGCGCGCCTTCTTCGACGAGATGCGCTTCATGTTCGCCTCGCAGATGGCGGCGCCGAACAGCCCGCAGTGGTTCAACACCGGCCTGCACTGGGCGTACGGCATCGACGGCCCGAGTCAGGGCCACTTCTACGTCGACTTCAAGACCGGCCTGCTGACCTCCTCGGCCTCGGCCTACGAGCACCCGCAGCCGCACGCCTGCTTCATCCAGTCGGTCGCCGACGACCTCGTCAACGAGGGCGGCATCATGGACCTGTGGGTGCGCGAGGCGCGCCTGTTCAAGTACGGCTCGGGCACCGGCTCCAACTTCTCCAAGCTGCGCGGCGAGGGCGAGCGTCTGGCCGGCGGCGGCAAGTCGTCGGGCCTGATGAGCTTCCTGAAGATCGGCGACCGCGCCGCCGGCGCCATCAAGTCGGGCGGCACCACCCGCCGCGCCGCCAAGATGGTCACCGTCGACCTCGACCACCCGGACATCGAGGCGTACATCGACTGGAAGGCGGTCGAGGAGCAGAAGGTGGCCGCGCTGGTCGCCGGCTCGAAGATCTGCCAGCAGCACCTGACCCAGGTGATGGCCGCCTGCCAGAACGGCACGGATCCCAAGGAGAACCGCGAGCTCAAGAAGGCGATCGTCGCTGCCCGCAAGGCGCAGATCCCGGAGAACTACATCCAGCGCGTGATGCAGTTCGCCAGCCAGGGCTACACCCACATCGACTTCAAGACCTACGACACCGACTGGGATTCGGAGGCCTACCTGACGGTGGCCGGCCAGAACTCCAACAACTCGGTGCGCGTGTCGGACAAGTTCATCCACGCGGTGATGGACGACGGCGCCTGGGACCTGATCGGCCGCACCAACGGCAAGGTCGTCAAGACGCTGCGCGCCCGCGACCTGTGGGACAAGATCGGCCACGCCGCCTGGGCCTGCGCCGACCCCGGCGTGCAGTTCGACACCACCATCAACGACTGGCACACCTGCCCGGCGTCGGGGCGCATCAACGCGTCCAACCCGTGCTCGGAGTACATGTTCCTCGACGACACGGCGTGCAACCTGGCGTCGCTGAACCTGATGACGTTCCGCCGTCCGGACGGCAGCTTCGACGTCGAGTCGTTCGAGCACGCCTGCCGCCTGTGGACCGTCGTGCTGGAAATCTCCGTGCTGATGGCGCAGTTCCCGTCGAAGGAGATCGCCCAGCTCTCCTACGAGTTCCGCACCCTCGGCCTCGGCTTCGCCAACCTCGGCGGTCTGCTGATGGCGTCCGGCCTGTCCTACGACTCGGACGAGGGCCGCGCGCTGTGCGCCGCCATCTCCGCCGTGATGACCGGCGTCGCCTACGCCACCTCGGCCGAGATGGCGCAGGAGCTGGGCCCGTTCCCGGCCTTCGAAACCAACCGCGAGCAGATGCTGCGGGTCATCCGCAACCACCGCCGCGCCGCGTACGGCGAGTCGGAGGGCTATGAGGGCCTGTCGGTCAAGCCGGTGCCCTTCGTCGCCGACCTCTGCCCGGACGACGAGCTGGCCTTCGCCGCCCGCCGGGTGTGGGACGAGGCGCTGAGCCTCGGCGAGCAGCACGGCTACCGCAACGCCCAGGCCACGGTGGTCGCGCC
The DNA here is from genome assembly GCF_003116015.1 of Azospirillum sp. TSO22-1. Taxonomy (GTDB): domain Bacteria; phylum Pseudomonadota; class Alphaproteobacteria; order Azospirillales; family Azospirillaceae; genus Azospirillum. The sequence continues at coordinate 30,885 of NZ_LGQZ01000039.1, read as the reverse complement.
CACGGGCACCATCGGTCTGGTGATGGACTGCGACACCACCGGCATCGAGCCGGACTTCGCCCTGGTGAAGTTCAAGAAGCTGGCCGGCGGCGGCTACTTCAAGATCGTCAACCGGCTGGTGCCGGAGGCGCTGGGCACGCTCGGCTACTCCGACGAGGAGATCGAGGAGATCGAGCGCTACGCGGTCGGCCACGGCACGCTGAAGGGCGCGCCGGGCGTCAACCACGAGAGCCTGCGCGCCAAGGGCTTCACCACCGAGGCGCTGACCAAGCTCGAGCTGTCGCTGGGCACCGCCTTCGACATCAAGTTCGTCTTCAACAAGTGGACGCTGGGTGTCGACTTCATCACCCAGCAGCTCGGCATCTCCGCGGAGCAGCTCGACGCCCCCGGCTTCGACCTGCTGACCGCGCTGGGCTTCGGCAAGGCCGAGATCGAGGAGGCCAACACCTTCTGCTGCGGCGCCATGACGCTGGAGGGCGCGCCGTACCTGAAGGACGAGCACCTCGCGGTGTTCGACTGCGCCAACCCGTGCGGCCGCATCGGCAAGCGCTTCCTGTCGTGGGAGAGCCACATCACCATGATGGCGGCGGCGCAGCCCTTCATCTCCGGCGCCATCTCCAAGACCATCAACATGCCGAACTCGGCGACGGTGGAGGAGTGCAAGGACGCCTACCTGATGTCCTGGCGCCTCGGCCTGAAGGCGAACGCGCTGTACCGCGACGGCTCGAAGCTGAGCCAGCCGCTGTCGGCCGCGCTGGTCGAGGACGAGGAGGACGGCGTCGAGGCCATCGTCGAGGCGCCGAACGCCGCCCGCACCCAGATGGTGTCCGAGCGCATCGTCGAGAAGGTCATCGAGAAGATCGTCGAGCGGAAGATCGCCGACCGCCAGAAGCTGCCGCACCGCCGCAAGGGCTACACCCAGAAGGCTATGGTCGGCGGGCACAAGGTCTACCTGCGCACCGGCGAGTACGAGGACGGTCGCCTGGGCGAGATCTTCATCGACATGCACAAGGAAGGTGCCGCCTTCCGCTCGCTGATGAACAACTTCGCCATCGCGGTGTCCATCGGCCTGCAGTACGGCGTGCCGCTGGAGGAGTTCGTCGAAGCCTTCACCTTCACCCGCTTCGAGCCGTCGGGCATGGTGAGCGGCAACGACGCCATCAAGATGGCGACGTCGGTGATCGACTACCTGTTCCGCGAGCTGGCGATCTCCTACCTCGGCCGCAACGACCTGGCGCACGCCACGCCGGACGACCTGCTGCCGTTCACCGTGGGCACCGGCGACAAGCAGGCCGACCTGCCGGAAGCCGCCCAGGTGCAGCCGTCGGACATCGTCCGCCGCGTCGCCTCGACCGGCTACGTCCGCAACAACCTGCGCGTCCTCGACGGCGGGCAGGCGCAGCGGGCGGCGGCGGCGATGCAGATCGCCGCGCAGGCCACCGTCGCCACCGCGGCGGCCACCGGCACCACCGGCGCAGCCCCGGTCTCGACCGCGGCGGCGGTCGCCGCCTCGGCCACGGTGGCGGTCGGCACCGCCTACGGCGGCAGCTACTCGGACAACCGCTACGACCGCGTGCGCGAGGCCAAGGCCCGCGGCTACGAGGGCGATCCGTGCGGCGAGTGCGGGAACATGACGCTGGTCCGCAACGGCACCTGCCTCAAGTGCGACACCTGCGGCTCGACGACGGGCTGCTCGTGACCGGCCGCCATCCCGGCCGATGAAGGAAAGGGGCGCTTCTCGGAGCGCCCCTTTTCGTTTGGGCGCGCGCCAGCGCCGACGGGTCGGGCATGCCGCCGAATACGGGAATAATCATCTCGCGTTACAGCGCAGAGGTGCGCCACAGTCCCGGTGCGGACGGGGTGGTGGGCAGGCCACCACCCCCGCCGCCTAACGGAGGGACGAGGATGAAAGAGATCCTCACTCTCCTGATCCTGCTGCTTCAGGTGACCAAGGCATTGCTTGATTACCTGAATCGGTAAGGATCGGGCATGGAGGACAGGGGGATCGGAGCCCCTGTCCTCCATGCCACCAAGATAGAGCGAATCGAGCCTCTCTACAACCGTCCCTCATGGAGCGGGAAACATGACAACTTGCAAATGCGACTTACTCGCATTATCAAGGAAGCTCTCAGGGGTTATGCCAGGGAGTCGGCCATGTGCGAGCGCTGCCAAGGGATCAGCCTGCCCATCCTCCGCCGCGACCGGCGCAAGCTGTGGGAGATCCCGCACAGCTACCACTGCGCCATCGTCGGCACCTGCTTCTCGCCCGAGGACATGGCGTGGCTGCGCCGCAAGCTGAAGCTGACGCTCGCTCCGGACGCCCGCGAGTACGACGTCCACCGGTACTTCGTCGAGCAGGCGGGGCTATCCGGGCCGGCGTCCCGGCTGATGCACAAGCGCCTGGACGAGAAGTTTTCCGGCGAGGTGCGCCGTTTCGCCCGTGAAACGGGCGAGGAGGGCTGGCGCGCGCTGTGGGAACAGGCGCTGGCTTCCGGCAGCGTCGCGGCGGCGTTCTGGGCGCTGGCCAGCCACGGCTGCGTGTCCGACGACCTGAAGCTGCGGGCCTACGCCGACGTGCACATGCTGTCGCACCTGATGGGCGGCGAGAACCGGCGCAGCCTGCGGGAGAACCAGAACCTCGGCCGGCGCTGCGCTGAGCTGGAAGGCCGGCTGGCGCGCGCCGAGCGCTCGGCGGCCGAGCGGCTGGAGGAAAAGGATGCGCGCATCCGCGAGCTCGAGGCGGAACTGGGCCAGCGCCGCGCCGCCGCGCCGATGCGCGCGCCGCGCTCCGCCTCCGGTCCGCGGTCGGGGCGGCTGCTGCGCGAGGTGAACGCCTTGCGCCGGCGCGTGGCGGTCGAGCGGCTGCGCGCCCGCACCGCCGAGGCGGAGCTGGACCGGCTGCGGCGCCTGCTCGACGACGCGCCGCGCACGCAACGGCCGGTCGGATCGGAGTCCGAAGTGGCACCCGCGCCGCGCGACCTTGGCGGGCAGGCGATCCTCTACGTCGGCGGGCGGCCCAGCCTGCTGCCGTTCCTGCGGGCGGCGGTGGAGTCGCGCAACGGCTGCCTGCTGCACCACGACGGCGGGTTCGAGCAGGCCACCCGCTGCCTGGAAGGGCTGGTCGAGCGCGCCGACGTGGTGGTGTGCCCGATCGACTGCGTCAGCCACGACGCCTGCCTGCGCGTGAAGGGGCTCTGCCGCCGCCTCGACAAGCGGTTCCTGCCGGTGCGCAGCGCCGGGGCCACCACCTTCACCCGGGTGCTGGGGGTGCTCGGACGGGCAGGCGAGGCAACACCGCCGCTGTCCGCCGGTTGATGCCCTGACATCATGGGGAAGAACACGACGGACAACCCGTGCGTCAAGGCGTGCTCGTTCGACGCGGCCGACCTGTGCCGTGCCTGCTTCCGCACGCTCGATGAGGCGCGGCGCTGGAAGCGGCTGCCCGATGGCGAGAAGGAGGCGGTCAACGCGCACGTGCGGCCGCTGATGGACGCCGGCGGAAAGGGCGGGCGCAAGCGGCTGCGCAAACTCGACCGCAAGATCGCCAGGCTTGAGGAGAAGCTGGCGGCGTTGCGGGCGGAGCGCGAGGCCGCAGCGGGCGCGGCATGAGCGCGCGCCTCCCATCGGCAGAGTTGGAATGGGCCGGCAACCCCGGTACCGTCGCGCTCACGTTTCGGCCAATGTCTCACCACGAAATTCAGGAGAGTGTCCATGGAAGGGCGCAAGGTTCCGTCGGTCGTCTTCAAGACCCGGGTGCGTGACGAGAGCGTCGGCGGCCCGAACCCGTTCCGCTGGCAGGACGTCGCCAGCGACGAGCTGTTCGCCGGCAAGCGCGTGGTGGTGTTCTCGCTGCCCGGCGCCTTCACGCCCACCTGCTCCAACGAGCAGTGCCCGGCGTTCGAGCGGCTGTACGACGAGTTCCGCGCCCTCGGCATCGACGAGATCTACTGCCTCAGCGTCAACGACGCCTTCGTCATGTTCCAGTGGGGCAAGAGCCTGAACCTTGCCAAGGTGAAGCTGATCCCCGACGGCTCGGGCCACTTCACCCGCCGCATGGGCATGCTGATCGACAAGGATCATGTCGGCTTCGGCATGCGCTCCTGGCGCTACGCCATGGTGGTCAACGACGGCGTCGTCGAGAAGTGGTTCGAGGAGCCGGGCATCAACGACGAGGGCAAGAACGGCGACCCGTACGGCGAGTCGGCGCCCGAGAGCGTGCTCGGGTACCTGCAGAGCCGCTAACCGCCGCGCATCCGGCGCTGGGCCTGCCGCAGGGGCAGGCCCAGCTGCTCGCCGGCGCGGGTGCGGGCGGAATCGACCCGGCGCATCACCGGCGTCACCGTCGTGCCGTGCACGACGATCGACACCAGCACGATGAAGCCCACCACCGCCCACAGCCGGTCCGGCCGCGGGAAGTTCGCCGCGTTCAGCGCGTAGGCGAGGTAGTAGAAGGATCCCATCCCGCGGATCCCGAAGAAGCCGATCACCGCCTGCTCGTGCCGCGGCATCCCGGACCCCAGCAGCCCGGCGAAGCCCGCCGCCGGCCGCACCGCGAACAGAATGACCGCCGCGCCCAGCGCGTCGACCCAGGTCAGCGGCTCCAGCAGACCGCGCGCCAGCGCACCGCCGAACAGCACCAGCAGCGCCATCATCAGCAGGCGCTCGGTCTGCTCGACGAAGTCGTGCAGCTTCTCGTGGTAGTGGTGCGAGCGCTCCTCGTGGCGCAGCGCCACCGCGGCGACGAACACGGCGAGGAAGCCGTAGCCGTGTGCCGCCTCGGTCACCCCGTAGGCGATCAGCGTGATGCCCAGCGACACGAAGCCGTCGCCGGTGCTCGACAACCGCGCCCGGTTCGGCACGTGAAAGGTCAGGAAGCCCAGCGCCTTGCCGACCAGCCAGCCGACCCCGACCCCGGCGAGCAGCTTCCACACCACGTCGATGCCGAACCACTCCACCGTCCACGAACCCGGCTCCGGGCCGGAGGCGAGCGCCAGGGCGACGGCGAGGTGCACGAAGGGGAAGGCGAGGCCGTCGTTCAGCCCGGCCTCCGAGGTCAGGCTGAAGCGCACCTCGTCCTCCTCGCCGGAGCGCGGCGGGCCGACCTGCACGTCCGACGCCAGCACCGGGTCGGTCGGCGCCAGCGCCGCACCCAGCAGCACCGCCTCCGCCACCGACAGCCCCAGCCCCCACCAGCCGATCAGCGCGATGGCGGCGATCGACAGCGGCATGGTGATGCCGAGCAGCCGCCACGTGACCATCCACGATCGCCAACCGACCGGCCGGTCGAGCTTCAGCCCGGCGCCCATCAGCGCGACGATGACGATCAGTTCGGTCAGCCGCTCGGTCGCCAGCGGGTATTGCAGCGGGTCGGGGAATTTCAGGATCGGGATCTGGAACAGCCCGAAGCCGAACAGCACGCAGACGATCGGCAGCGACAGCGGCAGTTCCTTCAGCACCATCGGCAGCCACGCCACCAGCAGGATCAGCAGGCCGATGCAGACCAGAGCCGTGATGTAGGAGTCCATGATGCACGCTCTCCCCGGCCGCCGGACCCGGCCACCCCCGGGAGGAGAACGCGTGGATCAGCCGTTCGGGTGCATCCCGGCCTCAGCCGCCATGCTTTCCATGGTGCCCGTGCCCCGGATGCTGCTCCGCGTTGCCGGTGTAGCCGCGCAGCGCGTCGTAGCGGGCGATCTGCTCCCCGCTCAGCGCCGCGCGCGTCTCCAGGTGTGCGGCGAGGTGGACGGCGCGCAGCTCGCCCCACAGCTTGCCGATCCCGGCGGTCGCCTCGGCCAGCGACTCGCGGTCGATGCGGCGCTCGGCGAAGCGGCGGTCGAGCGCGCGCTCGGCCTCGACGATGGCGGCGCCCAGCGGCTTCGCCGCGGCGGTCATGCGGGCCTGGATGTCCTTCAGCGTGGCGATCTGTTCGGGGCTCAGCGCCAGCTCTGCCGCGAGGTCGAGGGCGTGCGGCGGTCCCGGATAGCCGTTCAGCTCCGCCGCCTTGGCCAGCGCCATGCCCTTGCCCTGCAGCAGGCCGTCCACGTCCTCCGCCGACAGCGCCTTGATGGTGCGCGTCTCCTGTCCGGCATAGGGCGAGGTCTGGGCGAGTGCGGCGGCGGGGGCGAGGAGGAGGGCGACGACGATCAGGCTGCGGGCGGGCATGGCGGTTTCCTCGGGCCGGGGGGTGCGGCATGATCGCCATCGCCGCGCCCAGGCGCAACGCCGACGATCGGCCGGCTTGCCCGGCCGGTCCCGCACCCCACATGGGCAGGGCACCCTTGCGCGATTCCTGGCCGCACGATCCCCGGACCATCCCGATGCCGTTCCACCGCTCCCTCGCCGCGCTGTCCGTTGCCGTCCTGCTGGCGCTGCCGGCCGTCCCGCGCGCCGACGACGCCAAACCCGAACCGGCGAAGGCCGAGCGCAGCGACAAGCCGGCGCCGTTCGAGGCGCAGCGCACCGTCACCCACCACAGCCGGGCCGGGCTGGCCTACACCGCGGTGACGGAGTTCCTGCCGGTGCGCGAGGGCGGCAAGGACGAGGTGCTGGCGCGGATCTTCACCACCACCTACACCCTCGACGGCGCGGACGCCGGCAAGCGGCCGGTCGCCTTCGTGTTCAACGGCGGCCCCGGCGCCGCCTCGGCCTACCTGCACCTCGGCGCGCTGGGCCCGCGCATCGTGCGCTTCAACGACGACGGCACGCTGCCGCGCCCGCCGGCGCCCATCATCGACAACCCGGACACGTGGCTGCGCTTTACCGACCTGGTGTTCGTCGACCCGGTCGGCACCGGCTACAGCCGCGCGCTGAAGTCCGGCGACGACGCCGAGAAGCGCTTCTGGAAGCCGGACGCCGACGCGCGCACGCTCTCCGAGACCGTCCGCCTGTGGATCGCCCGCAACGACCGCTGGGCCTCGCCCAAGCTGCTGGTGGGGGAGAGCTACGGCGGCTTCCGCATCGCCAAGATGGCGCGCCACATGGTGCAGCCGGCCGGCATCGGGCTCAACGCGCTGATCATGGTGGCTCCGGCCATCGACTTCGGCACCATCAACGACGAGACCACCGGGCTGCTCACCGCGGCGTTCAAGCTGCCGGCCATGGCGGCCAGCGCCGCCGCGCACGGGCTGGGCCAGGGCGGCGATCCCGCGGCGGCGGCGCAGCAGGCGGAACGCTACGCCCTGACCGGGTATCTGGCCGCGCTGGCGACGCTGGACGTCGGCAGGCTCGACGCGTCGGCGCCGCTGTTCGCCGAGGTGGCGCGGCTGACCGGCCTGCCGGTGGACCTGGTCGCCCGCCACCGCGGACGGGTGCCGGCGGGGGTGTTCGCGCGGGAGCTGCTGCGCGGGCAGGGGCGCGTCGTCAGCCTCTACGACGGCAGCTTCGGCGGCCCCGACCCCGATCCGGGCGCGTCGCGCGTGCGCGAGGATCCGTTCCTCACCGGCACCCAGCAGATCTACGCCACCGCCTTCGCCACCTACGTGCAGCAGGAGCTGAATTTCCGCACCGAGCTGCCGTTCCACCTGCTGAGCGGCGCCGTCAACCGTGGCTGGGAGTGGCCGCGCGAGGCCCACCCCAGCGCGCTGGAGGATTTGCAGCAGGCGCTCACCCTGACGCCGAACCTGCACCTGATGATCGCGCACGGCCGCAACGACATGGTGACGCCGTACCTCGGCTCGCGCTGGCTGGCGGCGCAACTGGAACTGCCGGCCGCGGAGCGCGGGCGCATCCGCGTGCCGGTCTACGACGGCGGCCACATGATGTACACGCTGCCCGGCCCGCGCGCCCGGCTGGCCGAGGATGCCCGCGCGCTGCTCGACGACGCGCTGCGCTGAGGCTATCGTCACCGCAAACAAGACCAGGAGGGTATATCCAATGTCCGGACGCATCGAGGCGCGCCTCAAGGAACTGGGGATCGAGCTGCCGCAGCCGGCGGCGCCGGTGGCCGCCTATGTGCCGACCACGCAGGCCGGCAAGATCCTGTTCGTCTCCGGCCAGGTGACGGTGTGGAACGGCGAGCGCAAGTTCCTCGGCAAGCTCGGCCAGGAGTTCTCGGTGGAGGAGGGCAAGCAGGCGGCCCGCCTGTGCGGCCTCAACATCATCGCCCAAGTCAAGGCGGCCTGCGGCGGCAACCTCGACCGCGTGGCGAGCTGCCTGAAACTGGGCGGCTTCGTCGCTTGCGGCCCGGACTTCCATGATCATCCGGCGGTGATCAACGGCGCGTCCGAACTGATGGTCGAGGTGTTCGGCGACGCCGGCCGCCACGCCCGCTTCGCCGTCGGCGCGCCGTCGCTGCCGCTGAACGTCGCCGTCGAGGTCGAGGCCGTGTTCGAGCTGGTGTGAGGACGCGTCGTCGCGCTTTGCAAGTTGCGACGCGATTCGGTCATTCCGGCCGGCGTGCGTCCGCGCGCCGGCCGGTCCGCGTGGCTTGAAAACACGCCCGGCCCCTCTCCCAGCGTGTTAGCTCAACTGGCATACGATTTGCGTACGAATTGCATAAGCTAGTATGCAAAGCTGGACGAGCGCCATGAAGAACACCCCATCCGACCCGCCGCGGAACGTCAGCCCTTATCTGCTGAAGCGCCTGCGGAGCATGGACGAGGCGGTGGCGGAGATCCAGGACCACTCGCTGCGCAGCAGCCTGCGCCGGCGGCGTGACGCGCTGGCCAGGCGGGTCGGGCTGGACACGGACGACGGGCCTGTGGATGCGTAAGGGCTTCCACCCGCCCTTGTCATAGGACCGGGACATGCCTAGGTCCCTTCCGGTCAGCACGAAGGAGGGGGCATGCCCGACGGCAGCGATGCCATCACCGTCAAGGTCCTGAACGGCATCGGCGAGGTCGCCGCGGCCGAGTGGGACGCCTGCGCCACCGACGGCAACCCGTTCGTCCGCCATGCCTTCCTGGCGGCGCTGGAGGAGTCCGGCTCGGCCGGCGCGCGCACCGGCTGGCAGCCGGCGCATCTGGCGGCGCTCGACGCGCAGGGGCGCGTGCAGGGCGTGGTGCCGGCCTACTTCAAGGGCCACTCCTACGGCGAGTACGTCTTCGACCACGCCTGGGCGAACGCCTACGAGCGGGCGGGCGGAAGCTATTACCCGAAGCTGCAGGTGGCGGTGCCGTTCACCCCGGTGACCGGGCCGCGCCTTCTGGTGCGCCCCGACGCCGGGCCGGGCGTGACGGCGGCGCTGATCCAGGCGCTGGAGGAACTGGTGCGCCGCACCGGTCTGTCCTCGGCGCATGTCACCTTCCCGCTGGCGGAGGAGTACGAGCGGCTCGGCGAGGCCGGCTGGCTGCGGCGGCTTGGCATGCAGTACCATTGGGACAACCGCGGCTACGGTTCGTTCGACGACTTCCTGGGCGTGCTCAACGCCCGCAAGCGCAAGGCGGTGAAACGCGAGCGGCGCGAGGTGGCCGACAGCTCGGTGCGCCTGCACACGCTGACCGGCGACGACCTGAAGCCGGAGCACTGGGACGCCTTCCACCGCTTCTACCTGGAGACCGCCGACCGCAAGTGGGGCGGCGGCTACCTGAACCGCGCCTTCTTCCGCCGCCTGGGAGCCTCCATGGCCGAGTCGGTCGTGCTGGTGATGTGCGAGGACAACGGGGAATGGGTGGCCGGCGCGCTGAACCTGATGGGCGGCGGCGTGCTGTACGGGCGCAACTGGGGCTCCGACGGGCGCTACCGCTTCCTGCATTTCGAGGCGTGCTACTACCGCGCCATCGACTTCGCCATCGAACACGGCCTGACCCGCGTCGAGGCCGGCGCGCAGGGCGAGCATAAGATCCAGCGCGGCTATCTGCCGCAGATCACCTACAGCGCGCACTGGATTCCCGACGCGGGTTTCCGTCGGGTCCTGGCCGCGCATCTGGATCGGGAGCGCGCCGCCGTGCACCAGGAAATAGAAATGCTCTCTGAGTGCTCTCCCTACCGTCAGGCCGGCGATTGACGGCCCTGGAAGCAATCGTGACGCCGTTGCCTAAAATGCAATCCTTGCCAAGCTTTTCGCAAGCCCGATATTGACGCATTTCGCTGCAATTCTCTGCGTTGTCGAAAACGTTAGATTGCCGTTTCCTTGGCGGTACGAAGTATTACCTTGAGGGCGTTTGCCTCCCGGGGGCTTTGGGTTAAGCTTTCACAGGGTGAAGAGATCCCGGTAACCGGGGGACCGTCTGATGACCGACGACAAGACGATCCATTTCCTCAAACGCGTGCGCGACCATCTGCTCTATCTGAAGCTGCGGCCCGGCGGCATGCGGCTGCAGGCCAAGGGGATGGACTTGTCGGCCCTGCACCTCAAGGGGTTCGACCTCAAGAACGCGGTCCTCACGCAGTGCGACTTCTCCGACAGCAAGCTGGAGGAGGTGAGCTTCGCCATGGCCGACCTGTTTGGGGCGAACTTCAGCCGGGCCTCGCTGATGGGGTCGTCGTTCATGCGCGCCGACCTGCGCGGCACCAACTTCTACAAGGCCAACCTGCGGCAGACCGATTTCGAGGGCGCCGACCTCCGCCCCGGACAGGTGCTGGCCACCGCCAACAAGCGCGACGGCGCCGCCCAGCGCACCAGCCTGAAGGACGCCACGCTGGACGGCGTGCGCTTCAAGGACGCCGACCTGTCGAACGCCGACCTGTCGATGTCGTCCCTGACGCATGGCGACTTCACCAACGCCAACCTGTTCTCCGCCAACCTGTCGGGCGCCGACCTCAGCGATGCGAATTTCACCGGCGCCAAGCTGAAGCAGGCGATCCTCAACGGCGCCAACCTCAGCCGCTGCTGCCTGCGCAACGCCGACCTGCGCAACGCGGTGCTGCGCAACGTCGATCTGTCCGGCGCCGACATCACCGGCGCCAACCTGAACGGCGCCATCTACCCGAAGGACCGCGGCAAGCTGCCCGACGAGGTGCGCAGCAAGCTCGACCCGCACACGCTGTGGATCAACTCCGGCGGCAAGCGGGGCGAGCGGGCGGACCTCTCCGGGCTCGACCTGCATGGGGTGGACCTGAGCGCCTGCGACCTCAGCGGCGCCCTGTTCCGCGAGGCGTCGCTGGACGGCGCGACGCTGGCGAACGCCTATCTGGCGCTGGCCGACATGGGCGGCGCGTCGCTGCGCGGGGCGCAGCTGGAACAGGCGATCCTCACCGGCGCCAACCTCACCGAGGCCGACCTGACCGGCGCGCAGGCGGCCGGCGCCGACTTCGGCATGGTCGAGCTGCGCACGCCGGACGGCCGGCCGACCGGGCGCATGTGGCCGGCGAACCTGACGCGCGCGGTGTTCGCCAACGCCGACCTGCGCGGTGCCCGTCTGCAGGGCGCGCGGCTGGCCGGCGCGCAGTTCGACCGGGCGAACCTGACCTCGGCCGACCTGCGCGGCTGCGACGAGGTCGCGGTGGACCTGTCGCAGGCCGTCACCCTCGGCCTGCGCCGTGGGACGCTGGCCAGGGACGTGGAGGAGCGGAAGCCCGAGGTGGTGCTGGCGGTGTAGCCCTCACTTCCACGCCTTCAGCACCGCCTCCGCCTCCGCCTCCACCAGCGGGCTGCGGGCCGGCGGCGGGCCGCCGTCGACGCGCAGGCCGAGCAGCGTCTCCACCAGCGGCTCCGGGCCGCCGTGCGCCACCACCTGGCCGCGGGCGGCGACGTGCGGGTGGGTCGGGATCTCGGCGATCTCCGGCAGCGCCTCGAAGCAGCAGTCGGCGGGGTCGAGCACCGCCTGCCACTCCGCCAGCGTGCGCCCGGCGAACAGCGCCGCGACCTCGGCCATCAGCGCGCGCTGCGGCAGCGGCTCGCCCTGGCGAGCGATCCAGTCGGGACGGCCGACCGCCTCGCAGAAGCCGCGCCAGAACTTCGCCTCGATGGCCGACAGGGTGGCGAAGCGGCCGTCCTTGGTCGGGTAGACGGCGTAGAACGCGGCGCCGCCGGACAGCAGGCCCTGGCCGCGCGCCGGCAGGTCGCCGCGCGCCGCCGCGGTGAGGTTGAGGCCCTGCCAGCCCAGCACCGTCTCCATGATCGACAGGTCGAGGAACGCGCCTTTCCCCGTGCGCTCGCGCCCGAACAGCGCGGCGCACACCGCCAGCGCCGTCTGCTGCGCCGAGGCGAAGTCGGCGACCGGCGGGAAGGCGAAGACCGGCCGCTCCTCGGTGCCCGACACCGCCAGCCCGCCGCCGACCGCCATGTAGTTCATATCGTGCCCGGCGCGCAGCGCGTAGGGCCCGCCGTAGCCCCAGCCGGACAGACTGGCGTGCACCAGCCCGGGGTTCAGCGCGCGCAGCCGCTCCGGCGCCAGCCCGAGCTTGGTGAGCACGCCGGGCCGGTAGCTCTCCACCAGCGCGTCGGCACGCGCGATCAGATCCTCGAAGCGGGCGCGGCCCTCCGTGCTCTTGAGATCGAGGCGCACCACCGTCTTGCCGGCGGTCAGCAGCTTGTAGGCGGCGGCGGTGCCGTCGGAGTCCGGCGGGCCGAGGCGGCGCAGCGGGTCGCCCTCCGGCGGCTCGACCTTCACCACCTCGGCGCCGAGGTCGGCGAGGATCTGCGCCGCGTGCGGGCCGGGCAGGTATTGTCCGAGATCGATGACACGGACACCGGCAAGAAAGGTGAGCGGCATGGATGGGCCCCCTGACGGTTTGCGGTGTCCCCTTTTAGCCGGTCGGCGGCGGATGTGAAACCTCGGGGTGCGCTCGGGCGTTCTCCTCTCATGCCGCACTGCACGGGAAGGGAGAGACGATGAGGGATCGACGCGAGATGGGGCGCGAGACGGGGCGCTGGTGGGTGTGGGGTGCCGCGGCGATGATGGCCGGCGCCGCCGCCTACACGGTGTGGAGCCGCCGCCAAGGCGCGGGAGCGCAGCGCATGGCGCCGGCCTTCCGCGACGGCCAGCCGCAGGGGCCGACCGACCCGAACTGCCACAGCCAGGTGCGCGACGCCGGGCCGGAGCACATGCGCGACGAGCCCCGCCGGCCGTGGAGCAAGGTCGACCAAGTGGTGGACGAATCCTTCCCGGCCAGCGACCCGCCGTCCTTCAGCCCGGGCGCGACCTGACCGGTCGCGCTCAGCGCAGCGGGATGTTCATCTGAACGCTGAGGCCCGGCGCCGGGCCGTACACCACCGGCGGCGCCATGTAGTAGGGCTGCGGGTAGACCACCGCCGCCGGCGGCGGCGCCACGATGACGCGGCGCGGCGGTGGCGGCATCACCACCACCGGCGGGGCGCCGTAGACGTAGACGTCGTCGTGGTGGTGCTTGTGCTTGTGCTTGTGGTGGCCCCAGCCATGGCCGCGCCCGTGCCCGCCCGGATCCGCCGCCGCCGGGGCGGCCAGCGCCAGCGGCAGGGCCAAGCCCCCGGCGAGAGTGAGCGCGCGAACAACAGCCGTCCCGAACATCCGTCCAACCCTTTTTTGCACACGATCCGAGCACCTTAGCACCGGTCCCCGCCGTGTCGCCCGCGCTTGTGCGCGGCTGGGCTGGGACAAATTTGGGCTGGCGCTCTCCCTTCGATATGGCGCGTTTTCGGCCGCACGCCATTCGTCCGAAAGGGGTGCGGGCAAAAGAAAAGGGGGCCGAAACCGGCCCCCTTCGCCTTCGATCGGCGGACGGCGGATCACTCCGCCATCACATGCTCCATCTCGTCCTCGTCCGAGCCGGCGCGGCGCTTCGGACGGTGGCCCTCGACGTACTCGAACGCCGGCTTGTCGTCCTTGACCGCGACGCGCACCAGGCCGCCCTTCGACAGCTTGCCGAACAGGACCTCCTCGGCGAGCGGCTTCTTGATGTGCTCCTGGATGACGCGGCCGAGCGGACGGGCACCGTACAGCGGGTCGTAGCCCTTCTTGCCCAGCCAGTCGCGCGCCGCGTCGGTCAGCTCGATCGACACGCCGCGATCCTCCAGCTGCGCCTCCAACTGCATGATGAACTTGTCCACCACGCGGTTGATGACCTCCTTGCTGAGCGCCGCGAACGGGATGATGGCGTCCAGACGGTTGCGGAACTCCGGCGTGAACAGCTTCTCCACCGCTTCCATGTCCTCGCCGATCCGGCGCTCGCGCTCGAAGCCGATGGCCGGCTTCGCCATGTCCGCCGCACCGGCGTTCGAGGTCATGATCAGGATCACGTTGCGGAAGTCCACCGACTTGCCGTTGTGGTCGGTCAGCTTGCCGTGGTCCATGATCTGCAACAGGATGTTGAACAGATCCGGGTGCGCCTTCTCGATCTCGTCCAGCAGCAGCACGCAGTGCGGGTGCTGATCGATGGAGTCGGTCAGCAGGCCGCCCTGGTCGAACCCGACGTAGCCCGGCGGGGCGCCGATCAGGCGCGACACGGTGTGCCGCTCCATGTACTCCGACATGTCGAAGCGGATCAGCTCGATGCCCAGCGTGTGCGACAGCTGCTTCGCCACCTCGGTCTTGCCCACGCCGGTCGGGCCGGTGAACAGGTAGTTGCCGATGGGCTTCTCCGGCTCGCGCAGGCCGGCACGGGCCAGCTTGATGGCGGAGACCAGCGCGTCGATGGCCTTCTCCTGGCCGAAGACCATGGTCTTCAGGTCACGCTCCAGGTTCAGCAGCACTTCCCGGTCGTCGCGGCTGACCGACTTCGGCGGGATGCGGGCGATCTTGGCGACCACCGCCTCCACGTCCTTCACGCCGATCTTCTTCTTGCGCTTGTTCTCCGGCAGCAGCATCTGCGCGGCCCCGACCTCGTCGATGATGTCGATGGCCTTGTCCGGCAGCTTGCGGTCGCCGATGTACTTGGCCGACAGCTCCACCGCCGAGCGGATGGCGTCGTTGGTGTAGCTGACGCGGTGATGCTTCTCGTAGTACGGCTTGATCCCCTGCAGGATCTTGATGGCGTCCTCGATCGTCGGCTCGTTGACGTCGATCTTCTGGAAGCGCCGGACCAGCGCGCGGTCCTTCTCGAAGTAGTTGCGGTACTCCTTGTACGTCGTCGAGCCCACGCAGCGCAGCGTGCCCGAGGCGAGCGCCGGCTTCAGCAGGTTGGACGCGTCCATGGCGCCGCCCGAGGTCGCACCGGCGCCGATCACCGTGTGGATCTCGTCAATGAACAGGATGGCGTTGTCCTGTGCCTCCAGCTCGGAGATGACGGCCTTGAGGCGCTCCTCGAAGTCGCCGCGGTACCGCGTGCCCGCCAGCAGCGAGCCCATGTCGAGCGAGAAGATGGTGGCGCCCTTCAGCACCTCCGGCACCTCGCCGTGCACGATGCGGCGCGCCAGGCCTTCCGCGATGGCGGTCTTGCCGACGCCCGGATCGCCCACGTAGAGCGGGTTGTTCTTGGAGCGGCGGCACAGGATCTGGATGGTCCGTTCGACCTCCTGCTCCCGGCCGATGAGCGGATCGATCTTGCCGCCCGCCGCCTTCTTGTTCAGGTTCACGCAATAGGCCTCAAGGGCCTCGCTGCCTTTCTTCACGACCTTCTCCGCCGCCGCGTCGTCGTCGGATCCGGACACCCGCTTGGTCTCGGAGCGTCCCGGAGCCTTCGCGATACCGTGAGAGATGTAGTTCACCGCGTCGAACCGGGTCATTTCCTGTTCCTGCAGGAAATAAACCGCGTGGCTCTCGCGTTCTGAGAACAAGGCGACGAGCACGTTTGCTCCCGTCACCTCCTCGCGCCCCGACGACTGGACGTGGATCGCGGCGCGCTGCAGAACCCGCTGGAACCCGGCCGTGGGCTTGGCATCATCGGGCCTGCTGGTGACGAGGTTCGCAAGTTCGTTGTCGAGGTAATCCGAGAGTTCCGTACGAAGACGGTCCAGCTCCACGCCACAGGCGCGCAGCACCGCCATGGCATCCGAATCCTCGGTCAATGCGAGAAGAAGATGTTCGAGCGTCGCGTATTCGTGCCGGCGCTCATTCGCATAGGCGAGGGCTCGGTGCAGCGTTTGTTCGAGGTTACGCGACAGCATGTGCGTATCTAATCCTTCTCAAGCGTGCATTGCAGCGGGTGCTGGTGTTGGCGTGCGAAGTCCATGACTTGCGTCACCTTGGTCTCCGCGACCTCGTACGTGAACACGCCGCACACGCCCACGCCCCGGCGGTGCACATGCAGCATGATCGTCGTAGCCTCCTCGCGCGATTTGCTGAAGAAACGCTCCAACACGTGAACGACGAACTCCATCGGGGTGTAGTCGTCGTTCAGCATCAAGACCTTGTACATGGAGGGCTTTTTGGTCTTGGGCTTGGCCTTGATGACCACTCCCGTCCCGGTGCCCTCATCCCCGTTTCTGTCGGAATCGGCCATGGCCCCTAGCAGGTGATCTCAGCGATGCGCATCGCTTCAATGATATGAGCACTCCAGGCGCGGAGGGAAGGGGCCGAATGCGTTTGCTCTCCATTTGGGAGAAGCCCCATTGGATCGAGCCACGGCTTGTTACCTCCGAATAGGGCAAACCGCCGCTCCGCCTATCCCGCCGGTCCGCTTCCGCCCGACAGCTGTGCCAACAGCTATGAACGTCGGACGGCACCGGGTGCGGTGACAAAAGTCGGGCTCCACCAATGAGGACCCGAGGCGGCACCGAAAACGAAGAAGGCCCGGAGGCGGGCGCCTCCGGGCCTTCGTTCGTCAGGCTGCGAGCCGTATTAGGCGGCCAGCGGCTTGCCCAGCTTCTCGACGGCCACGTTGACGCGGGCGTTCAGCGGGGCGAGCGCCTCGTTGGTGACCTTGATCGACAGCTGCTGCAGCTTGGTGCTCTCGGCGACCAGCGCGTCCAGCGAGGACTTCAGGTAGGCGTTCTGCAGGTCGACCAGCTCGCGGATCGACTTGACCGCCAGCGCCGACTTGCCGATGGCGAGGCTCTGCTCCAGCGAGGACTGGGTGAAGGCGGCGACCTGCTTGCCGGCCTCCTCGGCGCCCTTGGCGACGATGGTGCCCGACTGCACGACGGCCTCGACGTTGCCCTTGGCCAGCGTGTTCAGCTCCTCGTAGCTCTTCAGCAGCTGGGCCGAGGCCTTCTGGATCTGCTCCTGCTGGGCCTTGGCGTAGCCCTCGAGGCTCTGCTTGGTCTGGCCGACGACGTCCTCGAAAACCTTCTGAGCGGCGGCGATCTTGTCGTTCATGTCCGTGTTCCCGTGTCTGGTACCGCGCGCCGACCCCTCACCAGGCAACCGGATCGCGGAAGGTAAAAGCCCGGACCCGTGATGGTCCCGGGTCTTTTGCTGCGGTGCAGCATATGCCTTCAATATAGGCGGTCCGGCGGGGGAGTCAACGGGATTTTTGTGCACTGCACAAAAAGAACGGAGGCGCTTTCACGGGCCCCGTACACGGCGACGGCCCGGCGGTACGAAGACCGCCGGGCCGTGCCTTCACCAGGATGGAACCGCGTCGCTTAGGCAGCGAGCGGCTTGGCGAACTTCTCGACCGCCGCGTTGACGCGGGCGTTCAGCGGGGCGAACGCCTCGTTGGCGACCTTGACCGACAGCTCCTGCAGCTTGGTGGCCTCGGCGACCAGCGAGTCGAAGCTCTGCTTGGCGTAGCTGTTCTGCAGCTCGACCACCTCGTTGATCGACTTCGCCGACAGCAGCGCACGGCCGGCGGCCACGGACTTGTCGAACGAGGCCTGGGCGAAGGCGACCAGCTCCTTGTTGATGTCCTCGGCGCCCTTGGCGGCGATGGTGCCGGACTTCAGCAGGGCGTCGACGTTCGCCTTGCTGAACGCGGTGTATTCCTCGTAGCTCTTCAGCAGCTGGGCCGAGGCCTTCTCGACCTGCTCCTTGGTCGCGGCGACGGTCTGCTCGAAGTGCTTGGTGGCCTGCTCCTGGCCGGCCTTGACGATGCCCTCGAAGTGGTCCTTCGCCTGGGCGGCGACGTCCTCGATGATCAGCTTGGCGGCGGGCTTGGCCTTGAGAGCGGCAGTGGTCGCGGCAGTGGTCATGGTGGCGCCTTCCTTCGTTGACGACGTCCCGCATCGGACCTCAACGGCGGAGTGTCGACGCGGTTGGATGTTGCGGTGCAGCATCGCCAATGTGATCAAGAAGGAGGCAAGAGTCAACGGAAAAATTGTGCACTGCACAAAAACATTCGAAACTTGCCGAGCTTCGTGCGCGAAGCTTTGCTTAACGAAAGCTTTACCGGCGCGCGTGCCCAATCCTACCCGAACCGTCCGCCGGATGCGTTGCCGCCAGAGGCCGTAAGACCTGCGGCGGGATGCCGCAGCGCGACCCTGGGACGGCGGGACACTCTCGGGAACGCACCGCCTCATGACCTATTGCCTCGGCATCAAGACCCGCGACGGCCTGATCGGCCTGTCGGACGGCCGCATCACCAGCGGCACGCAGCTTTCCTCGGCGCGCAAGGTGACCATGATGGGGGCGGGCGGCGACCGCTTCTTCATCCTGAACTCCGGCCTGCGCAGCGTGCGCGACAAGACGCTGGCCTACCTGCGCCGCGACATGGGGCACCGCCGGGGCGAGAGCTTCGCCACCATGCTGGACGCGGTCACCGCCTTCTCGCAGTGCCTGCGCCAGGTCTCGGCCGAGGACAAGGAGGCGCTGGAGGCGTCCAAGCTGCACTTCAACCTGCACGCCATCATCGGCGGCCAGCTGGCCGAGGACGACGAGCCGGGCATGTACCTGATCTATCCCGAGGGCAACTGGATCGAGGTGGACGAGCGCACGCCCTACCTGTCGATCGGCGCCACCGCCTACGGCAAGCCGATCCTCGACCGCGCGCTGAAGTACGACACCGACATGTCGACGGCGCTGAAGATCGCCTATCTGTCCTTCGATTCCACCCGCTATTCCTCGAACGACGTCGGCTTCCCCATCGACATGGTCAGCTACGACCGCGCCGGGCGGGCGTGGCGGCAGACCAACTTCGACTACGACGACCTGGTCGAGCAGCGCCTGTGGTGGAACCGCAACATCACCGACCTGGTCCGCCGCATGCCGGACGGACCGTGGGTCGAGACGCTGGTGCCCGAGGCGCTGCGCCAGAAGGATTAGATCGGATTGCGATCCGATCTGGACCGCGACGGCGGTCCCGGGCACGCATGTGCCCGAAGCCCGGCCGGCGTGTGAGGCCATATGAAGCTAGAGCGGATGGCAATCCGCTCTAGCGGCCCGCCAGCGTCCATGGCCCGAACAGGCGCGTCGGGCCGATGACGCCGTTGGCATCGACGTCGATCTGGAAGTCCGCGCCCGGGTCGTCGCGTGGGCGGTCCGACCGCGTGCCGGGCGCCGGCAGGGCGGGGAAGGGCACGCCGGTGCCGTCGAGCGCCGCCAGCGGGTCGGCGAAGCGGACATCGACGAAACGGTGATCCGGGTAGGGGTAGGCGGAGAAGAACCACCGCCCGCCGTGGCAGCCGTTGACCAGCCAGTAGATGCCGTTGGAGCGCAGCCGCAGCCGGTCGGGCACGCCGTCGAAGGCGCCGCTCTCGGTCAGCGAGGCGATGAAGGCGGCGAACTGCGGCGCCGTCAGCTTGGTCTGCGCCTTGGCGCCGCGCAGGTTGGCCAGCGGGTCGGAGGCGTCCATGCGGGCGAGGTCGGTCGCCTGGATCACCCGCGCCTCCAGCACGGCGCCGCCGTCCGCCGGATCGGCGGTCAGGTCGTAGGTGCGGACGTGCTGGTTGTAGTCGGCGTTGAACACCAGCCGGTAGCGCTCCGGCCCGTCGCTGCGGCACGACGTCCGCAGGTCGTCGCCGCTGACGTAGCTGATCCAGCTCATCCGCCGCGCCACCGGGTTGTCGGTGGGCCCCGACGAGGCGCAACCGGCGGCCAGCATCGCGCCCGCCAAAGTCCAGCCCAGCCTTGTTGCCGCCCTTGTCGCCGTCGTCTGCGTCATCGCGTCCCCCCTGTCCCATGGAAGGGTCCCACGGACGAGGCGGGCCCCTCACCGCACAACGCGGCAGGCCCCGGTCCGGCGAGCAGCCTAACCCATTTTCATCGACGGTGGCCGGAAATCGCAAAGCAGGAAATTAACGAATTCCTGCTAGACACTGATTCCACTCGTATTTACCATTGCGTTTGTTGGTCGACACAGGTCGATTTCCGGGGGCATCATGACCGTGACGCAGCGCCGCGCGCACTTCGCCTTGGCTCAACTCGTCCAGGCCGTGCGGTGCGGGCCGGCCGCGGTCGCGTTCCTGCGAACCCCGGTTGCGGCGTTCGTCTTTGCCGCGCTGACCGGTGCCGCCCCGGCGCTGGCCGCCCGCTACGAGGCCATCGTGATCGACGCCCGCACCGGCGAGGTGCTGCACGAGCACGACGCCGACGCCCTGACGCCGCCGGCGTCGCTGACCAAGATGATGACGCTCTACCTCACCTTCGACGCGCTGGACGAAGGGCGGCTGACGCTCGACCAGGCGCTGCCGGTGTCGGAGTACGCGTCGTCGCAGTCGCCGACCAAGCTCGGCCTGCGTCCCGGCTCGACCATCCGGGTGGAGCAGGCGATCCTCGGCCTCGTCACCAAGTCGGCCAACGACGCCGCGGTGGTGCTGGCCGAGGCGCTGGGCGGCAGCGAGGCCCGCTTCGCCGAGACGATGACCCGCAAGGCGCGCGAACTGGGCATGAAGCGCACCGTCTTCCGCAACCCGAACGGCCTGCCCAACCCGGAGCAGGTGAGCACGGCGCGCGACTTTGCGGTGCTCAGCCAGGCGCTGCTCAAGGACCATCCGAAGTACTACCCGTATTTCAGCCGCCGCAACTTCGTGTACGGCGGCCGCTCGCTGCGCAACCACAACCGCCTGATGCTGCGCTATGAGGGCATGGACGGCATCAAGACCGGCTATACCGTGGCCTCCGGCTTCAACCTCGCCGCCTCGGTGGCGCGCGACGGGCACCGGCTGATCGCGGTGGTGATGGGCGGCAAGTCGGCGGTGTCGCGCGACAACCGCATGGCGGTGCTGCTCGACGAGGCGTTCGCCAAGCTGCGCCGCGGCAAGGGGGGCGACCCCGACGCCCCGGTGGTGGCGCAGGCCGTGCCGGCGCCGCAGATCGCCCAGGCCGCGGATGAGGACGACGAGGACGAGCCGCGGCCGGCGCCGCGCGCCGTGAAGAAGGCCGCGCCGGCCCCGAAGAAGGTCGATCCGAAGCCGCAGTCGATCGCCCAGCTCGCCGCGGCCGTGGCGCCGGCGACGCCGGCCCGCGGCGCCGAGGGCTGGACCGTGCAGGTCGGCGCCTTCGGCACCAAGGCCGCCGGGCAGAAGGCGCTGACCCAGGCGTCGCAGAAGCTGCCGCGCCTGCTCTCCGCCGCCAAGCCGAGCGTCGTCGAGATCTCCAGCAAGAAGGGCAAGATGTACCGGGCCCGCCTGACCGGCCTGGACGAGAAGGCCGCCCGCAGCGCCTGCACCGCGCTGCTGAAGAGCGGCCAGCGCTGCGTCGCCCTGGCGCCGACGGCCGCCGACCGGACCTAATCCGCCACCGGCGGGGCGGCGGGCAGCAGGCCCCGTTCGCGCTCCAGCGCCGCCAGCGCCGGGCCGTAGGCCGCATCCAGCGCTTTCATCAGGGCCGCCGGATCGGCGTCGCCCGCCTCCACGGCGCGCTCCAGCGCCTGCGCCGCCTGACGCAACGCCAGGCACCCATAGACGCCGGCCACCCCGGCCACCTTGTGCGCCATGGCGCCGACGCCTGCGCGGTCGCCCGCGGCCCACGCCGTGCGCAGCGTCTCCCGGTAGTCGCCCAGCGCTTTCAGCGTGCTGGCGATCAGCGCCGCCACGCGCGGCGGCGGCAGGGCGTCGAGCATCGGGTCCAGCGCCGCCGGATCGAACACCGGCGCCGCCTCCGCCGCGTCCGGCGCGGCGCGGCCTTCCAGCACCGGCAGCAGGGCGTCGAGCCGCAGCGGCTTGGCCAGCACGGCGTCGGCGCCGGCGGCGCGGCAGCGGTCGGCGTCTTCCGGCACGGCGCTGGCGGTCAGCACGACGACGCGGACCGCCGCCCGCGCGCGGTCGGGCAGGGCGCGGATGCGGCGCAGCGCCTCGACGCCGTCCATCTCCGGCATGCGCAGATCGAGCAGCACGAGGTCGAACGGCTGCGCCCGCACCGCCTCCAGCGCGGCGCGGCCATCGTCCACCACGGTCACCGCGTGCCCGGCGCGGCGCAGCAGGGCGGCGGCCACCGCCTGGGTCATGCGCTCGTCCTCGGCCAGCAGCACGCGCAGGCCGGCCGGGGCGTCGTCCGTCGGTGCCGCGTCGGGCTCCTCCGGCGGGGACGGTTCGGCCGGCCGGCGCGCGCCGGCGACCAGCACCGCCAGGCCGGCCAGCGTCGCGGCGAGCACCGGCGCGGCGCGCAGCAGGGCGGTGGCGTTGGCGCGGTCGGCGTCGGCGGCGTCGCCAAGCCCGTCGGCGGCGCGGCGGGCGAGCTGCGACACCTCCTCCGCCTTGGCGCGTCCGATGCGGGCGCGCTCGGCGATCAGGCCGTTGAGCCGGACCAGTTCCTGCCGCAACTCGAAGACGTTGCCGGGATCGAGGCCGAACGCCATCAACTCGCGCGCCGCCTCCGCGCGGCCGACGCTGGCCGGACCGATCGGCAATTGGTCGAGCAGCCCTTCCATCGCCCGCGCGTCGGCGCGGAAGCCATCCACGTCGCCGCTGCCGGTGAGCAGCCGGTCCGCCAGCCGTTGCGCGCGCTCGGCGATGCCGTCGCGCGCGGCCAGCAGTGCGGCGGCGCGCGGGCCGGCCGCCGGCGCCTGGGCCAGCGCTTCCGGGGCCAGCGGCGCCAGGGCGGCGCGAAGCGCGGCGTGGCGCTCGGGCACCTGGCTCAGGGCGTTGTGCAACTCCGCTTCGGCGGCGATGCGCGCCTCGACGGCGCGGTCGAGCTCCTCGACCTCGCCGCCCAGGCCGGACAGCGGGCGGCGCAGCCCCTCGATGGTGGCGCGGTGCAGCCCGCTCTGCCCGACCTCCGCCGCGAGGCCGGCGATGTCGCGCGCCTGCCCGTGCAGCTCGGTGCGGGCGGCGAGGCGGGCGGCGCCGGTGCGGGCGTCGGCCAGCGGCGGCGTCGCGGCGGCCAGCCGCCCGACCGCCTCCGCCAGCCGCAGCGCCGCCATGGCGGCCGCGTGGTCGTGCGCCGCGCGCTCCTCCATCAGGAGCAGGGCGGGGCGGGCGGCCATCCACACCGCGCCCGCCACCACCGCCGCCGCTGCCAGCCCGGCCAGCGCGGCGCCGCCGAGCAGCGCCGCGCGGCGCTGCTCGGTGGGGGAGGGCGTGTCGGGCGGATGGGGCATGCGGGCGCCTCGCGTGTAGCAGCGACCGGTTATAGCGCGCGCTGGGTGTGCCCGCCACCGGACGATCCGCCTTACCCGCTCATCTGATCGGGGGCGAACTGCGGGTCGTCGATGCGGTGCAGGCGGGCCGCGGCGACCAGCGCGGTGCGCAGCAGCAGCGCCTTGCGCCGCGCCGGGGCGAGCCGGCTCTCCGGCGCCTCGCGCAGCACCGCGGCGCCGAAGGAGTCCGCCACCATCAGCCCGCAGTCCTCGGGGATCAGCTCGGCCGGGAACGCCTCGTCCACGGCGAAGAAGAAGGCGTCGCACCAGTCCCGGTACTCCGGCCACTTCTGGTCGGCGCGGAAGTCGGCGACGCAGCTCTTCGCCTCGACGATGACCACGCGGCCGGCCTCGTCCACCGCCAGCACGTCGGCGCGCCGGCCGTTCGCCAGCCGGAACTCGGTCAGGCTGGAAAAGCCGCGCTGCCACAGCGCGCGCCGCACGCCGCGGCAGATCGCGGCGGCGCCGGGGGCGAGGTCGTGCGTGTCGTCGGTCATGGTGGGGCGGTCATGGTGGGATGGCTGTGGTGGGAACGTGTCATGAACGAACGATCCACCTTGCGCCGGGCCGGGCCGGCGCTTCAAGCGCAAAATGGTTCAGCCGATCCGCCGCGCCGGCGGCGGGGACAGGGTGCGGGGCAGGCTGCGGGCGGCGGGGAACAACAGGATGGCGGTGGTGCCGCGGCCGGGTTCGCTGTTCAGCTCCAGCCGGCCGCCGTGCAACTCGATCAGCCGCTTGACGATCGGCAGGCCGAGGCCGGTGCCCTCCCCCTCGTGCGCCTTGAAGCCGTCGGCGCGGCCGAACGGCTCCAGCAGGCGCGGCAACTGCCGCGGGTCGATGCCGATGCCGGTGTCGGCGACCATGATGCCGACGCCGCCGTCCGGCGTGCCGCTGGCCGAAACCACCACGTGCCCGCCCTCCGGCGTGAACTTCACCGCGTTGCTGGCGAGGTTCAGCACCATCTGCCGCAGCGCCCGCACGTCGGCGTGCAGCACCGGCAACCCGGCCTCCACATCGACGGCGAGGTCGACACCGCGCTCCAGCGCGGTCTTGCGCACCAGGGCGGCGGCGTGCTGGACCGCCTCCCCGGGGTCGGTGATCTCCTCGTGCAGGCTCAGCTGGCCGGACTCGATGCGCGACAGGTCGAGGATGTCGTTGATGAGGGCCAGCAGGTGGCCGCCGCTGTCGTGGATGTCCTGGGCGTAGGCGCGGTAGCGCGGGCTGCCCAGCGGCCCCAGCGTCTCGCCCAGCATCAGTTCGGTGAAGCCCATCACGGCGTTGAGCGGGGTGCGCAGCTCGTGACTCATGTGCGCCAGGAACTCGGTCTTGGCGCGGCTGGCCCGCTCCGCCTGCAGCTTGGCGGCCAGCGCCTCCATCTGGCTGGCGCGCAGCGCCTCCTCCTTCTCCTTCAGCGCCCCGACGTCGGAGTGGAGGGAGACGATGCCGCCGTCCGGCGTCGGCCGCTCGCTGGCCAGCAGCCAGCGGCCGCCGATGGTGCGGAAGGTGAAGGTGGACTCGGTTTCGGACTTGCGGTGGCGGGCCAGCCGGCGCGCCACCAGCGCCTCGCGCTCCGGCCCGGCCGGCGGCGCCGAGGGATCGAGCGCGAGGTAGCGGCGCAGCAAGTCCTCGAAGCGGGCGCCGGGCACGATGGTGTCGGCGATCTCCGGGAAGAAGGCCTTGAGCCGGCCGTTGAACTCGACCAGCCGCCCCTGTGCGTCGAACAGGGCGAAGCCCTCGGCGCTGTGCTCCAGCGCCACCCGCACCGGATCGCCGCCGAGATCGGCGACCGTGACGCACACCCCGTCGCCGAACGGCGTGGCCGCCACGCGCCAGCGCGCCGTCGCGGTGCCCAGCTTGCGCTGCACCGGCGCGCCCGACGCCAGGGCGTCGGCCAGCACGTCGCCGAGCCCGCGGCAGCCGCCGTCGGCACCGTCGCGTCCCAGCCGGCGCCCGGCCAGCGGGCCGCCGAGCAGCCGCTCGGCCGTCGGGTTGGCGGCGGTCCACTCGAAGTCCGCCACCGCCCCGTCGGCGCCGCGCACCGCCGCCAGCACGCCGGCGCCATCGGGCAGCGCCGCCAGCAGGGACGCCGCCGGGACGGCGGAGCCGCCGGATCCGGCGCCGTCCGGGCGCTGCCGTGGGGTGTCGGTGCGACGAATCATGGTCGCAATCATCGGAGGCGGCTTATGAAGAATTCATAAACAATTTCGCGCGGGATTTGCCTTCTTTTTGGCTAATAATCTTTAACCCTGCCGGCTATGCTTTGGAGGTTTGAATAAAACTTTAGGAAGGCGCGTGACCGGTCATAGGCTCGTTCGAAGGCGAGGGTTGGCGGAGCGGAAGCAATTTTGTACGGTTGCGGAAGGGGTTACGGGCTGACGATGGGGATCCCGTGATGGACGGCGGCGGAAACGTGGTTCAGGAGCCGCTCCTGGTCTTCGACCGGGCGTTGCGGCTGGTCGCCTGGAACGCGGCGGCCCAGGCTTTCCCGGCCCTCGCCGGGGCGCTCGCCGAGGGCGCGTCCGTGGCCGCGCTGGACGAGCGGCTGGCGGGCGTGCCGGTGCGGGACGCCCGCCTGGCGGACGGCGGGCTGGTGCGCACGCTGGGCGCCGCGCCGGGCCTGAGCGCCGATCGCGGCAGCCGGCTGTTCGCCGCTGCCAGCCACGACCTGCGCCAGCCGTTGGCGGCGCTGTCGCTGCTGGTCGGCGCGCTGGACGGTCGGGTCGGCGAGCCGGCGGCGCGCGATGTGCTGCGCTCCATGGCCGCCGCCGTGCAGTCCATGAAGACCATGGTGGACGGCCACTTCGACCTGGTGCGGCTGCAGGCCGGGCTGCTGGAGCCGGAGGTCGGCCGGCACGCCGTGAACGGCATCCTGACGCGGCTGGCGCTCGACTTCGCGCCGCGCTTCGAGGCGCGGCGATTGCGCTTCTCGGTGCTGCCCTGCTCGGCCATGGTGGAGACCGACGCTACTCTGCTGGAGCGCATCCTGCACGCCCTGCTCGCCAACGCGTTGCGCCACACCGAGCGCGGGCGGGTCCTGCTCGGCTGCCGGCGGCGCGGCGGCGAGCTGCGCATCGAGGTTTGGGACAGCGGCCGCGGCGTGCCGTCGGACCAGCTCGCCCTGCTGCGCGCCGAGCTGGCGCGGCCGCCGGGCGACGAGCAGTCGGGCAGCGTGCTCGGCCTCGGCCTGACGCTGGCGGGCGGGCTGGCGCAGCGGCTGGGACACCGCATCGAGGTCGACTCCGTGCCCGGGCGCTGCTCGCGCTTCTCCGTCATCGTGCGCCTGGTGCCGGACCAGGAGGAGGACCCCGCGGCGCCGCCCCTGCCCGAGGCGGAGGCCGAGGCGGACGTCAGCCGCGCCCGCGTGCTGGTCATCGAGGACGACCGGCTGGTGCTCGACGCGCTGGGCGTGCTGCTCGGCCAGTGGGGCTGTGCGGTGATCGGCGCGGAGTCCTTCGACGACGCCATGGAGGTGCTCGGCCCCGATCCGCAGGCGCCCGACCTGATCATCGCCGACCTGCGGCTCAAGGGCGCGGCCAACGGCATCGTCGCCATCCGGCAGATCGCCAAGGCGCTCGGCACCGCGATGCCCGGCCTGATCCTGACCGGCGACACCGACCCGAAGCGCCTGCGCGAGGCGCGGCTGTCCGGCTATCCGCTTCTGCACAAGCCGGTGGCGCCGCTGGCGTTGCGCACGGCGCTCGCCAATCTGCTCGGCCGCGAACGGTTGCGTCCATAGCAAAGAATTGTAATCGTGCGTTTTGTGGCGTGCCTTTCCGCCACTATTGCAGATTTCTGTTTTGTAATCATCCCGGCGCCAATCTTGTCCGGCGGGATTTCAATAGAATCGTCGATCCGACGAAGGCTGGGGAAGTCTTGCCTTTTGGCCGATGACCTGGATTTTGCCTTGCAGCATCGAGGTTGTTTAGTATGCTTCTAAATCTTCCGGCGGTGCGGGCGCGGGAGGCAGCGGCAGGGTGCGATGGTGTTCGGAGCGGTGCACAGGCGGAACGGTTCCCCGGCGATCCTTCTCCTGGCGGCAGCCGGGGTGGTGCTGTCGGTCGCCGTCTTCGTTCTGCTGCGCGAGGCCTCGCGCGATGCCGACCGCGCGCTGCTCGAACGGCAGGTCGTGCAGCTTCAGCAGGCGCTGGTGGATCGCTTCGACCGTCAGGCGCTGCTGCTGCACGCGTTGCGCGGGCTGTTCGCCGGCGGGGCGATGACGCGCAGCGACTTCGCCGCCGCGGTGGCGCCGATGCGGCCGCTGTTCCCGGAGCTGGTCGCGGTCGGCTGGGTGCGCCACGTCGTCGCCCGCGACGTCGCCATGGTGGAGCGCGACGCACGCGCCCAGGGCTACCGGGACTTCGAGGCGCACGCCCGCGGCAAGGAGAGCGGACTGGCGGAGGTGTTGCCGGATGGGGGCGACCACTTCATCGTCTCCTACCTGGAGCCGCGCGTCGGCGGCGAGGCGGAGCCGGGGCTCGACCTCGCCTCGCTGGACGGGCGGCGGGCGGTGCTGGAGGAGGCGTGCGCGGCCGGCCGCATCACCGCCACCGGCGCGCTGCCCACCGGCACGGGCGAGGCGCACAACGTCGTCCTCTACATGCCGGTCTACGGCGTGTTCGGCGAACCGGACCACCCGAGCGTCGGCTGTGCCACCGCCGGCGGCCTGCTGATGGTGGAGTTCTGCGTCGGCCGCCTGGCGGAGGAGGTGTTCGGCGCCCGTCCCGGGCGCGGCGACGTCTACCTGCTGGACACCGCCGCCCCGGCCGGCCGGCGCCTGCTGGCGGGCCGGCCGGCCCCGGGCGCGCCCATGCGGGACGAGGCGGAACTGGTCGGGCTGTACCGCTTCGTCGAGGGGCTGGAGGTCGGCGGCCGGCGCTGGGAGGTGGTGCTGGTGCCGCAGCCGGCCCTGCTGGCGCCCGGCGAGATCGGCGCGTACGGCCTGCTGGTGGTCGGGCTGATGCTGACCGGGCTGCTCACCGTGTACCTGCGCCGCGAGGCGCGCGCCAAGGCGCTGCTGCACACCGAGGCGCGCGCGCGCGCCGCCATGGCCCGCATGCTGCGCGACAGCGAGGAGCGCTTTCGCCTGGCGCTGCGCCATTCGCGGGTGTCGCTGTTCAGCCAGGACTGTGACCTGCGCTACGTCTGGGTCTACAACCCGCAGGTGCCCATCCCGGCGGAGCGCTTCATCGGCAAGACGCACGGCGACCTGTTCGATTCCCACGCCGCCGCCGTGCTCGACGCGCTGAAGCGCCCGGTGGTCGAGACCGGTGTCGGCACCCGGCAGGAGGTGCGGGTGACCATGGCCGGCCGCACGCTGGTCGCCGATCTGGTGGTGGAGCCCCTGCGCGACGAGACGGGCACGGTGTGCGGCATCATCTGCGCCGAGATCGACGTCACCGAGAGCACCCAGATCAAGGAGGCGCTGGCCGACGCGCACGCCGAGGCGGAGCGCGCCAACCAGGCCAAGACCCGCTTCCTCGCCGCCGCCAGCCACGACCTGCGTCAGCCCTTCCAGGCGATGAGCCTGTTCCACCACATCCTGATGGCCCGCCTGCACGAGCCCAAGCAGCTGGAGGTGGCGACCAAGCTGGGCGAGGCGCTGTCGGCCGGCAACGCGCTGCTGAACGCGCTGCTCGACACCTCGGCGCTGGAGGCCGGCAACGTCAAGCCGCGCATCGACGACGTCGCCGTGGGCGACATCGTTGAGCGGCTGGCGACCGAGATGGCCGACCAGGCGGCCGGCAAGGGGCTGTGCTTCCGCACCGTCGGCTGCGCGGCCATCGTGCGCAGCGACCCGGTGCTGCTGGAGCGCATGGTGCGCAACCTGCTGGTCAACGCGCTGCGCTACACCAAGGCCGGGGGCATCCTGCTGGGGTGCCGGCGGCGCGGCGCGGCGCTGTCGATCGAGGTGTGGGACACCGGGCCGGGCATCCCCGACGACCAGCTGCAGCGCATCTTCGAGGACTTCTACCGCTGCGACGCCAGCCGCAACGACGACAGCGGCGGCCTCGGCCTCGGCCTGTCGATCGTGCGGCGCACGGCGCAGATCCTCAACCACCGGGTGACCGTCCGCTCGCGCGTCGGGCACGGGACGGTGTTCGCCATTTCCATGCCGCTGATCGCCGATGGCGGCGTCGGCGAAGCGCCCCGGACGGTGTCCGTGCGGGCCTGACCCCGTCCCCGCGACGTGCTGCATTCTGTCGCAGTGCACAATTTTCTCACCGCAAGCCGTTGCGCGGAGCCCGTGCGATGGCGGTATTGCTGCGTTGCAGCAGGGTTATGCTGCGCAACGGCAAGGCGACTTTCGTGTCGCACGTGAAAGAATCCGCCGTATCGCGCGCTCTTTGTGGCGCTGATCTGCTTCAGTATGAAAATAGTTAACGGAAGGTAAATACTTTACCGCCGGGGCTGCGCTTGGGCGGAGCGACTTGACTTTTTGCATAGTCCGACAGTAAATATCTTCCGCTCGGCCGCGAGAACAGTGGCACTTGGCGCCCTCGGCTGCGATCCGGCGCCGATTGCTGGTCCTCACCGGCGGGTGATGCGGGGGCTCGGCCCGCTCTGCGGGCGGTGTGCAATGCAGCGCACCGGACGCTGAAAAGGGGCGGGCTGTCACGACCGTTTCATCGTGCCGGGGTATGTACGGCCGGTCGCGCAACGCACCAAAAGACAAAAGCCGTCTTCCCTAGGAGCCGCCAGTATGGACAGCATGATCGACGTCGCCAAGAATGGGGCTGCCGCCATGATCGAGAACGTCACCTTCGAAGAGATCCAGATCGGCCAGTCGGCCAGCCTGTCGCGTCGTTTGACGATGTCCGACATCGAGCTGTTCGCCACCGTGTCCGGCGACATCAACCCGGCCCACCTCGACGAGGAGTATGCGGCCGACAGCCTGTTCCACAAGGTGATCGGCCACGGCATGTGGTCGGGTTCGCTGATCTCGGCGGTGCTCGGCACGCTGCTGCCGGGCCCGGGCACCATCTATCTGGGGCAGGACCTGCGCTTCCGCCGCCCGGTCGGCGTGGGCGACGTCATCACCGCCACCGTCACCGCGCGCGAGAAGCGCGACGACAAGCAGGTCGTGGTCTTCGACTGCGTCTGCCTGAACCAGGACGGCAAGGAGGTCGTCACCGGCACCGCCGAGGTGATCGCGCCGACCATGAAGGTCCGCCGCGAGGCGCACGAGCTGCCGCAGGTGCAGGTCATCCGCCACGACAAGCACGACGAGATGCTGAAGAAGTGCGAGGCGCTTCCGCCGGTGCCGACCGCCGTCGTGCACCCGTGCGACGAAAGCTCGCTGAAGGGCGCCGCCGAGGCCGCCGAGGCCGGGCTGATCGCGCCGGTGCTGGTCGGGCCGGAGAGCAAGATCCGCTCGGTCGCCGACACCTTCGGCATCGATCTGTCGCGCTGCCGCATCGTGGACGTCGAGCACAGCCACGCCGCCGCCGAGACCGGCGTCGCGCTCGCCCGCTCCGGCGAGGTCGAGGCGGTGATGAAGGGCTCGCTGCACACCGACGAGCTGATGGCCGAGGTGGTCCGCAAGGAGAAGGGCCTGCGCACCGGCCGCCGTCTCAGCCACGTCTTCGTGATGAACGTGCCGACCTACCCGCGGGCGCTGCTGATCACCGATGCGGCGATCAACATCTACCCGACGCTGGAGGACAAGGTCGACATCGTGCAGAACGCCATCGATCTGGC
>NZ_LGQZ01000068.1 GCF_003116015.1 Azospirillum sp. TSO22-1 | reverse complement strand
GCCCCTTGGCGGGGGCGGTGGGGATGGGCAGCTCGGGCGGGGCGGGGGCGTCGGGGTGGAAGGCGGGGAAGCGGTTCTCGAACACGGCGATCTCGAAATCGGCGAACGGGACCTCGCCGGGGAAGCCGTGCGGCTGGACGGGGCAGAGCGGGCAGAACTCGGCCGGCGGCTTGAAGGTGCGCTCCTGCCGGTGGCTGGCGTAGCCGACCCATTCCCCGCGCAGCGGGTGCCAGCGCAGGTGCGGCTGCGGTGCCGGGCCGGGCTCCAGCTCCTCGGTCAGCGGCAGTCCGTGCGGACGCCAGCCGTACAGGAAGAGCTTGCGCCCGTCCGCCTTGACATGCGTGCGCCTGTGAACCTGCGTCGATGCCGTCACCGTCGTCTCCGGCGTTGCGTGGCCCGATACAGAACAGCCGGCGGGGGCGGGTGTCGCGGGCATGGCCGCCTGGACAGGGCCCGCCTGGACAGGGACGGGCGGCAACCGCGCGAGGGGGATGCGCGGCTGCCGCTCGACGGGCGCGGCGGCCGGGGGGAGGTCGCCGTGCCGGCCGCCCGGCGTGCTCGGGCGGTTTCAGGCGGGTTGGGGAAGACCCGTGTCCAGAGAACGCCGGGAGCCCCCGGCCCGTGCCGCCGTTCGGAGGCCGTATGTCGGATGGGTGGGGCGTCCGGTGCGCCGATGGAGGCGCGGCGCGCTACGGCGCTGTGACATCGCGCGGCGGCGTTCCGAATGCGCCCGCCGCTTGATCTGAGTCAAACGTCATACGGCCGATCGTGATACGGTTCCTTCCACGCTTTATGCGTTTCCTCCCTTAGACTCGAGGCCGCTGCCTTACCGCAGCGGCCTTTTTTCTGCCCAGATCCCCCGCCCCGGCAGGCGGTGGCGGTCGTGCGGGCGGTCGAGGTCGATGAGCGGCCCCTTGGGCACGATCAGCGTCGGGTTGATCGCCGGGTTGACGTAGTAGCCGCGCTTGATGTGCTCGATGTTCACCGTCGCCCGGATGCCCGGCCACTGGTACAGCTCGCGCAGGGTGTTGGACAGCGCCGGATAGTCCTCGATGCGCCGCAGGTTGCACTTGAAGGCACCGTGGTAGGCGACGTCGAAGCGCACCAGCGTGACGAACAGCCGCCAGTCGGCCTCGGTGAGGAACTCGCCCGCCAGATAGCGGCTGGCCGACAGGCGCTGCTCCAGGGCGTCCAGCGTCTCGAACAGGGCGGCGACCGCCTCGTCGTAGCTGGCCTGCGTCTTGGCGAAGCCGGCGCGGTAGACGCCGTTGTTGACGGTGACGTAGATGCGCTCGTTCCAGGCGTCGATCTCCGCGCGCAGCGGTTCGGGGTAGAGATCGAGGGTGTTGCCGGTCAGCCCGTCGAACGCGGTGTTGAGGATGCGGATGATGTCCGCGGACTCGTTGTTGACGATCCGCCCGTCCTTGCGGTCCCACAGCACCGGCACCGAGACCTTGCCGGTGTAGGTCGGATCCGACGCGGTGTAGAGCTGGTGGAGGTGCTGGAAGCGGCCGACCCTGGGGCCGGCGTCCGGCGGCTCGGTGAAGGTCCAGCCATTCTCGCCGATCACCGGCTCCGCCACCGAGACGCCGACGACGCCCTCCAGCCCCTTCAGCGTCCGGAAGATCAGCGTCCGGGACGCCCACGGGCATAGGTAGGCGACGTAGAGGTGGTAGCGCCCGGCCTCGGCCGGCAGCGCCGGCGTGCCGTCGGGGGCCGGCGCGCCGTCCGCGGTGATCCAGCGGCGGAAGCGCGTCGGCTCCCGGTGGAAGGCGCCGTCCTTGATCTCGCTCGCCGCGATCGGTCCCTTGACCCACGCGCCGTTCACCAGGCCGGGCATTGCTCGTCCCCTTCGAAGTCGATCAGTCGATGGGATCCTAACAGGGCGTGGCGGGCTTTGCTTCGCGGGATTCGCCGGTCAGCCGTTCCAGGCACGCGGCCAGCTGGCGCGGGGTGACCGGCTTGAGGATGATGCTGCAGCTGTGTTCGGCGGCGTCGCGGGCGCACTCCGCGCCGGTCTCGCCGGTCAGGATGATGCCGGGCAGCGGCCGGCCGGTGCGCTCGCGGATCGCCTGCACGGCGTCGGTGCCCACCGCGCCTCCGCGCAGACGGTAGTCGGCGATCACCAAGTCCGGTGTGCGGCCGTCGGCCGACAGGCGGTCGAGCGCCTGGTCGATGGAGCCGGCGATCAACGTCTGATAGCCGCAGGACTCCAGCGTGGCCCGCAGGCCGAGCAGCACGATGGCGTCATCGTCCACCAGCACCACCAGCTTGCCGTCGGGCTGCGCCTCGGCGTGCGGTTCGGGGATCGGCGACGGGAGCGGCGAGACCGGGTCCAGCGGCACGCGGACCGAGAACACCGAACCGCGCCCGGGCGCCGAGCGCACCGCCACCGGATGGTCGAGGATCCCCGACAGCCGCTGCACGATGGCGAGGCCCAGGCCCAGCCCGCGCGCCTTGTCGCGGCCGGGATTGCCGATCTGGTGGAACTCCTCGAAGATGCGGTCGAGCTGGTCCGGGGCGATGCCGATGCCGGTGTCGCGCACCTCGATCAGCACGGCGTCGCCGTCGATCATGCAATCCACCACGACGCCGCCGCGCTCGGTGTAGCGGATGGCGTTCTCGACGAGGTTGCGCACCATGCGTCCGAGCAGCATCGGGTCGCTGCGCACCTGCACCTCGGCGTGCTCGCCGAGGCGCACGTCCAGCCCGCGCGACGCCGCCACCGGCTGGTAGGCGGCGACGATGTCGGCGAGGAAGGGGCGGATCGGCATCGCCTCCAGCCGCGGCTCGATCACGTTGGCGTCAAGCCGGGAGACGTCGAGCAGGCTGTCCAGCAGCCCCTTCAGCGTGTCCAGCCCGCGCTCCAGCATGGTCAGCATGTCCTGCCCCTGCGGGTCGTCCAGCCGGGCACGCAGGGCGCCGGCGAACAGGAACATCGACTGCATGGGCTGGCGCAGGTCGTGGCTGGCGGCGGCGAGGAAGCGCGACTTCGCCTGGTTGGCCTGCTCGGCGGCGGCGCGTGCTTCCTCCAGCGCCTCTTCGGCCTGCCGCCGCTCGGTGATGTCGCGCGAGACGGCGACCACCGCGCGGATCGCGCCGTCCGGACCGGTCAGCGGGTTCAGGCGGTACTCGTGGCTCCGCGGCCCGTCGGGACGGAGGTGAGTGACCTCGCCGGTGATGCCGATGCCGGTGTCGAGGACCTCGCGGTGGAGGGCTTCGATCACCGCCGTCTCGTCGGGCGGCAGGCCGAGGTCGTTCCAGGCCGCGATGCGGTCCGGCCCGCCGGCGGCGCCGAAGTCGCGCAGCGCCGACGGGCTGACGTAGAGCAGCGCGCCGGAGCGGCCGATCATGAAGACGTGGTCGTCGATGCTCGACAGGATGCCGTGGAAGCGGTCGTTGAGCGCCTGGAGGGCGTCGGTGCGCTCGCGCACCTCGTGCTCCAGCCCGCCGGCGAGGCGCTGCATCTCCGCCGCCAGCTGGATGCGGCGGGTCAGCGTGGCGTTGAAGGTGCGGCCGATCAGCACGAGTCCGGCGGTGAAGATCAGCACCAGCGCGCCCATGCTGACGCTGATGCGGTCGCCCTCGATGAACAGCCGCAGGGCCATCAGCGGCACGCTGGCCAGCAGGTAGGCGTAGAAGGTGGGCAGGTGGCTCGCCAGCCCGGTGACCGCACCCGCCGCCATGCCGGCAACGACGAAGGCGATCAGCAGCACCGTCTGCGGCTGCTCGAAGTCCATGAACAGCAGCGCCGTGGCACCCCACAGCGCCCCCGACGCCGCCGAGGCGACGGCGAAGCGGCGGCCCCACGCGGCCATTCCGGCATCGTCCGGCCGGCGATGCACGTACCGGCGCCACAGCGCGGCGCGCACCGCGGTGACCAGCGCCAGCGCGCCCATCCACAGGGCCAGCGTCGGCGCCGTTGCCGGTCCCCACAGCGCGACACCGACCAGCGTCGCGTTCACGACGTTGATCGCCAGCACCAGCGGCATCTGCCGGTACAGCAGGCGGACACGCTCCGCGGTGACGGTCTGGCTGTGGTCGTGCATGCGCGCGCCGGGGGCTAGCCCTTCCGAAAGGGTTAATGAATTCTTGTGTACTCGATAGGGTTGTCAAGCAACCGTCAGCAGTCAAGATGATTCGAATATGTTTGAGCAAAGGTCAAGGTTGGGTTGAGGGAAACCGCAGGGCGGTTTCTCCAATAAATGGGAATTTGAAAATAAAATTCTTTGGAATTTAAAAGCTGTTTTAACCGAGCTTCGCTGTTTCCTTGCGGGTGAGATCTAACCTGTCGCCCGATCCTCGACGTCCAGCCCGCGGTGCGTCAGGCCGCGGAAGTTCGGCATCAGCGACAGCAACTCCTGGGTGTAGGGGTGCTGTGGACTGACGAACAGCTCCTCGGTGGGCGCCACTTCCAGCAGCTGGCCGAAGCGCATGACGCCGACGCGGTCGCACATCTGCCGGATCACCGGCAGGTCGTGGCTGATGAACAGCATGGTCAGCCGCAGTTCCTCCTGCAGGTCCTTCAGCAGGTTGAGGATCTGCGCCTGGATCGACACGTCGAGCGCGGAGGTCGGTTCGTCGCAGATCAGGAAGCGCGGGCGGGTCGCCAGCGCGCGGGCGATGACGATGCGCTGGCGCTGGCCGCCGGAGAACTCGTGCGGGTACTTCTCGGCGGCCTTGGCGCCCAGGCCGACGTGGTCGAGCAGGTCGCGGACGATCCGGTTCACCTCGGCCCGGCTGCCGGCCAGCCTGTGGAAGCGGATCGGCTCGGCGACGATGTCGAGCACGCGCATGCGGGGGTTCAGCGACGAATACGGGTCCTGGAACACCATCTGGATCTGCCGGCGGAACGGGTTCAGGTCGCGGTCGCGCTTCAGCGCCGTCACGTCCGTTCCGTCGAAGACCACCGAGCCGCCGGACGGGCGGTAGAGCTGGGTGATCAGGCGGGCGATGGTGGATTTGCCGCTGCCGCTCTCGCCGACCAGACCGAAGGTCTCGCCCTCGCGGATGGCGAAGCTGACGCCCTTCACCGCGTCCACGTAGCGCCGGTTGCGCTCCAGCCACGCGGTGTTCAGCGGGAAGCGGATGGACAGGTCGCGCAGCTCCAGCAGCGGGCCGTCGTGCCGGCGCTGAAAGTCGCGGCTGCGGCCCAGCCAGTGGTCCTTGAGGCTGATCGCGGCGGGCTTCTCGGCGATGCCCTCGATGTAGTCGACGTAGGGGAAGCGGTGCAGCCGCAGGTCCGGGCGCGGCACCGCGCCGATCAGCGCGCGGGTGTAGGGGTGGTCCGGGTCGCCGAGGATCTTCGACGTCGGGCCTTCCTCCACCACCTTGCCGCGGTACATCACGGCGACGCGGTCGGTGATCTCGGCGATCACGCCCATGTCGTGGGTGATGACGATCATGCCGACGCGCTTGTCCCGGCACAGCCGCTTCAGCAGCGTGAGGATCTGCGCCTGGATGGAGACGTCGAGCGCGGTGGTCGGCTCGTCCGCCACCACCACCTCGGGCTCGGCGCACAGGGCGAGCGCGATGACGACGCGCTGGCGCATGCCGCCGGAGAACTGGTGCGGGTAGAGCTTGACGCGCAGCTCCGGCTCCGGGATGCCGACCTGGCGCAGCAGGTCCACGGCGCGCGCCTGCGCGGCGCGGTGGTCGAGGCCCAGGTGCACCCGGATGGTCTCGACCAGTTGGCTCTCGATGGTCTGCAGCGGGTCGAGCGAGGTCTGCGGGTCCTGGAAGATCATGGACACGCGCCGGCCGCGGATGCGGCGCTTGGCGTCGTCGTCCAGGTCGTCGATGCGCTGGCCGTCCAGGCGGATCTGGCCCGCGCCGATGCGGCCGGGCGGCTCCAGCAGGCCGATCACCGCGTTGCCGATGGTGGACTTGCCGGCGCCGGACTCGCCGACCACGCCGAGGATCTCGCCGGGCTGAACGGCGATGGTCACCCCGTTCACGGCGACGAAGGTGCCGCGACGGCTGGGGAATTCGACCGACAGGTTCTCGACGTCGAGGAGCGCCATGCCCCCACCTCACCGGAGCTTGGGGTTGAGGGCGTCGCGCAGCCAGTCGCCCAGCAGGTTCACCGAAAGAACCAGCAGGACCAGCACGACGCCGGGGAAGATGGAGATCCACCACTCGCCGCTGAACAGGTAGTCGTTGCCGATGCGGATCAGCGTGCCGAGCGACGGCGTGGTCGGCGGCACGCCGACGCCGAGGAAGCTCAGCGTCGCCTCGGTGATGATGGCCAGCGCCAGGTTGATGGTGGCGATCACCAGCACCGGGCCCAGCACGTTGGGCAGGATGTGCCGCCACAGGATCGCCACCGGGCCGATGCCGATGATGCGGGCGGCCTGCACGTACTCCTTGCGGCTCTCGACCATCGCCGCGCCGCGCACGGTGCGGGCGTACTGCACCCAGTTGGAGATGCCGATGGCGAACACCAGCACGTACACCGCCATGTGCTCCTGCGCCTCGCGCGGCAGCACGCCGCGCGCCACGCCGTCGATCAGCAGCGCGATCAGGATGGCGGGGAAGGAGAGCTGCACGTCGGCCACCCGCATGATCGCTGCGTCGGCCCGGCCGCCGAGGTAGCCGCTGACCAGCCCGAGCGTCACCCCGATCAGCACCGCCAGCAGCACCGAGGCGAAGCCGACCAGCAGCGAGATGCGCGCGCCGTAGAAGATGGCCGACAGCACGTCGCGCCCCTGGTCGTCGGTGCCCAGCAGGAAGGCGGGGTCGCCGTCCTTCATCCACACTGGCGGCAGGTGGGCGCTCATGATGTCGAGCGACGCGAGGTCGAACGGGTTGTGCGGTGCCACCAGCGGGGCGGCCAGCGCGCCGGCGATCAGGATCAGGGTCAGCAGCGCCGAGACCAGCGCCGTCGGCGTGCGGATGAAGCTGTGCCAGAGGTCGCTGTCGGTGAAGCCGCTCAGGAAGCTCATGCCGCCCTCCGGACACGCAGCCGCGGATCGACGGCGAAGTACAGCAGGTCGACCACCAGATTGATGACGACGAAGAAGAAGGCGACCATGCACAGGTACGCCGCCATCACCGGGATATCGACGGTGGTGATCGCCTGGATGAACAGCAGGCCCATGCCGGGCCACTGGAACACGCTCTCGGTGATGATGGCGAAGGCGATGATCGAGCCCAGTTGCAGGCCGGTGATGGTGATGACCGGCACCAGCGTGTTCTTCAGCGCGTGGCGGAAGTGCACCAGCCGGCTGGGCAGGCCGCGGGCGCGGCAGAACTTGATGAAGTCGGTGCGCAGCACCTCCAGCATCTCCGAGCGCACCAGGCGCATGATCAGCGTCATCTGGAACAGCGCCAGCGTGAAGGCCGGCAGGATCAGGGATTGCAGGCCCGACTTGGTCAGCAGCCCGGTCGTCCAGCCGCTTAAGTGGACCACCTCGCCCCGCCCGAAGGTCGGCAGCCAGCGCAGCACCACGCCGAACAGCAGGATCAGCAGGATGCCGATCAGGAAGGTCGGCAGCGACACGCCGACCAGCGACAGCGACATGAAGCCCCGGGACAGGATGCCCTTGGGCTTCAGCGCCGTATAGACGCCCATGGGGATGCCCAGCAGCAGCGCCAGCGCCATGGAGACGATGGACAGCTCCAGTGTCGCGGGGAGGCGTTCGGCCAGCAGCTCGCGCACCGGGCGGCGATGGCGGTAGGAGATGCCGAACTCGGCCTGCGCGGCGTCGGCGACGAAGCGGCCGTACTGCACCAGGAACGGGTCGTTGAGGCCGAGGCGCTCGCGCAGTTCCTCGCGCTGCTGCAGCGTGGTGTCCTGCCCGGTCATGGCGTTGACCGGGTCGCCCACGTAGCGGAACAGCGAGAAGGCGATCAGCGCCACGGCCAGGATGACCAGGACGGACTGCAGCAGGCGGTGGAGGATGAAGGTGAGCATGGGGCGCCTTGAGTCCCTCTCCCGCCCCGGGAGAGGGTGGCCGGCGAAGCCGGCCGGGTGAGGGTACAGCCAAGGATCCTTGGATTTACCCTCACCCTCCCGCTCGTTCCGAGCGGGCCCCTCCCTCTCCCGGGGCGGGAGAGGGGAATTATTACGGAACCACCGCCGAGCGCAGGTCGAGCACGTCGTCGGCGCGCTGCACCACCTGCACGCCCTCGCGCACGCCCCACGACATCGGTTGCGCGTGCAGCGGCATGTAACCGTAGTCGGCGCGGACGATCTCCCACGCCTCCTTGATCATGGCGTTGCGCTTGGCCTGGTCGGTCTCGGCGCCGATCTTCGTCGTCAGCTCATCGACCTTCGGGTTGCAGTAGCCGCCCAGGTTGAACAGGCCCGACTGCGTCTCCTTGTTGCGGCAGCCCGCGAGGTTGAGCAGCGAGTTGTGGCTGTCGATGGAACTCGGCGTCCAGCCCAGCATGTAGAAGCTGGTGTCGTAGCCGGCCTGCGCCAGCACCTTGCCGAAATACTTGCCCTTGGTCTGCGCCAGCAGGTCGATCTTGACGCCGACCTTGGCCAGCATGCCGGCCACCGCCTGGCAGACCTTCTCGTCGTTGACGTAGCGGTCGTTCGGGCAGTCCATGGTCACGGTGAAGCCGTTCGGGTAGCCGGCCTCGGCCAGCAGCTTCTTCGACTTCTCCGGGTCGTAGGGGTAGGGGGCGCCGAACGACTTGTCGAAGCCGTTGACCTCCGGCGCGATCAGCGTGCCGAGCGGCACGGCGGAGCCGCGCATGATCTGCTTGTTGATCGCCTCCAGGTTCACCGCGTGCACGAAGGCGGCGCGCACCCGCACGTCCTTGAACGGGTTCTTGCCCTTGACGTCGGAGTACTTCAGCTCGTCGCGGACCTGATCGAAGCTGACGAAGATGGCGCGCGCCTCGGCGCCGGTCAGCGGCTTGACGCCCTTGGTCTGCTCCAGGCGCTCCCAGTCCTGCACCGGCACCGGCTGGATCACGTCCAGCTCGCCCGACATCAGCGCCGCGACGCGGGTCGCCGGCTGCGAGACGGGGGTGAACACCACCTCGTCCACGTTGGTCTTGATCGACTTGTCCCAGTAGTTGGGGAAGCGCTTCAGCACCGTCTTGGAGTCCGGCTGCCGCTCGGTCAGCACGAAGGGGCCGGTGCCGTTGGCCGCGCGGTTGGCGTGGTTGCCCTGGTTGGAGCCCTTGACGTTGGTCGCCTCGGTCGTGTTGTTCATCTCCGACCACGTCTTCGACATGATGTAGAAGAGCGACCACTCGCGCTCCAGGATCGGGTTCGGCGTCGGCGTGATGACCTCGACCGTGTGGTCGTCGATCTTGCGGATCTCCTTCGCCTTGGCGCCGTAGCCCTTCATGTCCGAGCCTTCGGTCAGCGTGCGCTTCCACGAGAAGATCACGTCGTCGGCGGTGAAGGGCGAGCCGTCGTGGAAGGTGACGCCCTTGCGCAGGTGGAAGACCCACTTGGTGGGCTCGGGGTTCTCCCACTTCTCCGCCAGCATCGGCACCGGCTGCAACTTGGCGTCGTAGCCGACCAGCGGCTCGTAGATGTTGCCCTGGAAGCCCAGCGTGAACGTCTCGTTCAGGCCGTACGGGTCCATGGTGGTGGCGTCGCCCTGATAGGACCAGCGCAGGGTCTTGGCCTCGGCGGCCCCCGCGAAGACGGCGCCGGCGAGCGCGATCACGGCGGCCGATCGGAGGAGTACGGTCGCGATCTTCATGTCCTGTGTCTCCCTGTTGTCCGCCCTCTGGGGCTTTTGTCGTTAGGCAGATAGGCGTGTGATCAGTCCGCGCAGGAACCGCTCGCAGGCGGTGACCTGGTCGATCTCGATGAACTCGTTGGCCTGGTGCGCCTGGTCGATGGAACCCGGGCCGCACATCACGGTGGAGTAGCCGGCCTCCTGGAACTGCCCGGCCTCGGCGCCGTAGGCGACGACCGTGGTGTCGTTGCGCCCGGTCAGCGCGTGCACCAGCTGCGCCGCGCGGCCCTGCGGGTCGGGGGCGAGGCCGGGGGCGCCGGCCAGCACCTCGGTGACGATGCCGCAGTCGGGGGAGATCGCCGACATCTCCGGCAGCAGCGTGTCGCAGAAGGCCTGGAAGCGGTTCAGATAGGTCCGCCAGTCGTCGCCGGTGACGGTGCGGATGTCCCACAGGAAGTCGCAGCGCTTCGCCATGATGTTGAGCGCCGTGCCGCCGTTGATCGTCCCGACGTGCAGCGTCGTGTAGGGCGGGTCGAACGGCGAGGCCGGGTCGGCGGCGGCCTTGTTCTCCGCCATCATGTCGGCGACGAAGGTGGCCAGCCGCGCCGCCACCATCACCGCGCTGACGCCGCGGTTCACCTGGCTGGAGTGCACCTCGTGCCCGGTGACGGTGGTGCGCAGCGCGTAGCAGCCCTTGTGCGCCAGCACCACGCCCATGCTGGTCGGCTCGCCGACGATGACGGCGCCGACCGGCGGCAGCTCCTGCACCATGCGCTGGATCATGAAGGGGGCGCCGAAGCAGCCGATCTCTTCATCATAGGAGAGGGCGAGGTGGATGGGGCGCTTGAGGTTCGCCGCCAGCATCTCCGGCACCAGGGCCAGCGCGATGGCGGAGAAGCTTTTCATGTCGGCGGTGCCGCGGCCGTACAGCTTGCCGTCGCGCTCGACCAGGGTGAAGGGATCGGTGTCCCAGGCCTGCCCGTCCACCGGCACCACGTCGGTGTGGCCGGAGAGGACGACTCCACCCTCGGCCATCGGGCCGATGGTGGCGTAGAGGTTGGCCTTGCTGCCGTCTTCGTTGGGTACCAGCCGGCTTTCGACTCCCAGCCCCGCCAGATAGTTCCTGACCCAGTCGATGAGGGCCATGTTGGAGTGGCGCGAAACGGTGTCGAATCCCACCAGCCGGGCGATCACGTCCCGTGAGGTCTTGTCCAAACCCTGTTTGTCCCTGTTGCCTGCCGGCCCTTTGCGGGCTCGTGCGGATGTCTCAGAGTCGAAATGATGTCGCGGTGAAACTATGCGAGTCAAATGGCAAATCGCGTCAGGCCGGTGCCCGCAGCGCCAGCCACAACCCGGCCGACAGCACCGCGATGGCCGACGCCAGCTGCACCGTCACCGGCTCGCCCAGCAGCAGCGCGCTGAGCGCCGCGGCGGTCACCGGGCTGAGCGCCAGGAAGACGGTGACGCGCGTCGGCGTGGTGTGGCGCAGCGCCCAGAGCCACAGGAAATAGCCCACGCCGCTGCTCACCCCGATGAAGACGACCGCCGCCCAGCCGGCCGGCGTGATGCGCGGCGCGCCGTCGAAGAAGCCCTCGCCGCCGGCCAGCAGCGCCAGGAACCCCACCGAGGCCAGCATGGCGAAGGCGCTGACCGGCAGCGGGTCGTACTTGCGCAGATACGGCCGGTACAGCACGCTGCACAGCGCTCCGGCGAACGCGCTGCCCAGCACCGCCAGGGTGCCCAGCCATTCCTCGGGCGAGGTGCCGGCGGCGAACGCCTTCTCGCCCAGCACGATGCCGACTCCGGCCAGCGTCAGCGCCACGCCGGCCGACTTGCGCAGGCCGAGCCTTTCCCGTCCCAGCCCGGCGGCGAGCAGCATGGTCATCAGCGGAAAGCTGGCGAACAGCAGCGCCACCCGCCCGGAGGGCACGGTCTGCAGGGCGAAATTCAGCAGCGCGATGACCACCGCAAACTGGATAATACCCAGTAGCGCGATCGGTATCACGTCCTTGGCGTCGAAACGCAGGCGGCGGGAGGCCAGCACCGGCGGCAGCAGGCACAGGAAGCCGATGGCGTAGCGCAGCAGCGCCAGCGACGCCGGCCCGGTCTGCCCGACGACGAAGCGTGTGGCGACGATGGCCGCGCCGACCTGCACGCCGACCGCGGCGGCGGCGAGGATGGCGAGGCGGGCGTGGCGGTCGTTCATTGCCCCCACCCTAACCCTCCCCCGCTGTCGCAGGGGAGGGAACTCCGCCGCTCTCCCCCCTCCCCTGCGAAGCGGGGGAGGGTCGGGGTGGGGGCAAGTGATGACGTGCTCACAAATCCCGTTCCCACGTCTCGCTGACCAGATCCTTGCCGAAGCTGTGGTACGGCTCCGACGCCACCAGTTCGAAGCCGGCCTTCACATAGATGCCGCGGGCCGCCAGCAGGATGCTGTTGGTCCACAGCGTCATGCGGCGGTAGCCGGCCTGCCGGGCGAAGCGCAGGCACTCGTCCACGAGGCGGTGGCCGATGCCCAGGCCGCGCGCCGACGGATCGACGATCAGCATGCGCAGCTTCGCGACGTCGTCGGATGCCTTCACGATGAAAACCGAACCGACGTTGCGGCCGTCCATCTCGGCGATCCAGCAGCGCTCGCGCTTCGGGTCGTAGTTGCGGAGGAAGCCGGCGGCGATCTCGGCGACCAGCGCCTCGAAACTCTCGTCCCAGCCGTATTCCTGGGCGTACAGCGTGCCGTGCCGCTCGATCACCCAGCCCATGTCCCCGGGGCGCGGCGGGCGCAGGATGTAGGGCACCTTGCGCGGCGGCCGCTCGCCCAGCAGGTCCTCGACCACGCGCATGGCATCGACCAGCCGTTCCTGGTCGGCGTCGGGCAGGGTGTCCAGCATCGCGCCGATCTCGTAGCGGGAGCGGTCGTTGAGGCGGGCGAACGCCTCCTGCCCCTCGGCCGTGAGCGCCAGCAGGTTCTGCCGCGCGTCGGCGGGGGAGGGCTGCTTGCTGATCAGCCCCTTCTGCTCGAAGCCGCGCAGGATGCGGCTGAGGTAGCCCGCGTCGAGTTCCAGCTCCTCGCACAGTTCGTTGGCGGTGGTGGTCTCGTGGTGCGCCAGTTCGTAGACGACGCGCGCCTCGGCGAGCGAGAACGGACTGCCCAGCAGCCCCTCGTGCAGCACGCCGACTTTCCGCGTGTAGAAGCGGCTGAACCGGCGCACCGCCTCGATGCGCCGCAGACGGTCCGGATCCAGCATGACGGACACCCTCCAGGGTGGGTGAGAATTAATTGACATAGTCAAATATTTCCCGGACGGGGTCAAGGGATGCGCTGTAACCATCTGTTACACTTGCGAAGATGCGGGAGCGGGCGGGACGCCCATATACTGGGCGCATCGAATCTGGAGTACGACGATGCGCGCGTGGGTCGGACTGGTCTTGGGTGTGGCCGCGCTGGCGGTGCCGCTGCCGGCGATGGCGGACACGACGGTTTTCCTGGGCGCTGGGATTCCGGTGTATCCGGTGCACCGGCACCGTCATTATCCGCCGCCCGTGGTGGTGTACGGTGCGCCGCCACCGGTCGTGGTCTACCAGCCGCCCCCGCCGGCCGTGGTGTACGCGCCGATGGCCGGCGCCGGCCTGTCGGCGACGCCGGCGTCGCCGCCCTACACCCGCAACGGGCAGACCTGCCGCGAGTACCAGACGACGGTCACGGTCGACGGCACGCCGCAGCGGGCGTTCGGCACCGCCTGCCAGCAGGCGGACGGCAGCTGGCGCACGGTGAACTGATCCGTCGTCAACGGAGGGCCGAAGGCCTCCGGGCCGAGGTTCGCCTCGGCCCGACACCCGCGTGCATGCACCGTTCAGCGCCTTGAACCTCGGTCGTTGCGGCGATCGCGCAAATTTTGTGCAGTTTCCTGCCTTCCAAACGGGCTTGCCCAGGAAGCGGGCATCCGGCGACCGGCGGCGGCACGCCCGCTCTCGCCTCCAAACGCTTAGACCCCTTGGGTTTCCGGGCGGCGAACGGTCTTGGCATCGCGTTTGCGAATGCTCGCCCTGTCGTGAACCGACCCAGCTAAAAAAAGGGGAGACAG
Source organism: Azospirillum sp. TSO22-1 (assembly GCF_003116015.1). GTDB lineage: Bacteria > Pseudomonadota > Alphaproteobacteria > Azospirillales > Azospirillaceae > Azospirillum. The sequence goes on along the minus strand of NZ_LGQZ01000068.1, from coordinate 40,169 downwards.
ATGGGCATCAAAGCGCTTGCGATGAAGGGCATGGTGGCGGGCTGCGCGCTGGCCGCGGGCTTGTTCGCCACGGCGGCGATGGCGGCGGACCCGATCAAGATCGGCGTCCTGCACTCGCTGTCGGGCACGATGGCGATCAGCGAGACGACGCTGAAGGACACCGTCCTGATGATGGTGGACGACATCAACAAGAAGGGCGGTCTGCTCGGCCGCAAGGTCGAGGCGGTGGTGGTCGATCCGGCCTCCAACTGGCCGCTGTTCGCCGAGAAGGCGCGCGAGCTGCTGCAGAAGGAGAAGGTCGCCGCGGTGTTCGGCTGCTGGACCTCGGTGAGCCGCAAGTCGGTGCTCCCGGTGTTCGAGGAGCTGAACGGCATGCTCTTCTACCCCGTGCAGTACGAGGGCGAGGAGTCCTCGCGCAACGTCTTCTACACCGGCGCCGCGCCCAACCAGCAGGCGATCCCCGCGGTCGACTACCTGATGGGCAAGGACGGCGGCGAGGCCAAGCGCTGGGTGCTGGCCGGCACCGACTACGTCTACCCGCGCACGACCAACAAGATCCTCGAGGCGTACCTGATCTCCAAGGGTGTGCCCAAGGACGACATCATGATCAACTACACGCCGTTCGGCCACGCCGACTGGCAGACGATCGTCGCGGACATCAAGAAGTTCGCCTCGGCCGGCAAGAAGACGGCCGTGGTGTCGACCATCAACGGCGACGCCAACGTGCCGTTCTACAAGGAGCTGGCGAACCAGGGCATCAAGGCGACCGACATCCCGGTGGTGGCCTTCTCGGTCGGTGAGGAGGAGCTGGCCGGCATCGACACCAAGAACCTGGTCGGCCACCTGGCCGCCTGGAACTACTTCCAGTCGGTGGACTCGGCCGAGAACGACGCGTTCATCAAGCAGTGGAAGACGTTCATCAAGAACGACAAGCGCGTGACCAACGATCCCATGGAGGCCACCTACATCGGCTTCAAGATGTGGACGCAGGCGGTCGCGCAGGCCGGCACCACCGACGTCGACGCGGTGCGTCAGGCCATGTACGGCCAGAAGGTCCGCTCGCCGTCGGGCTACGACATCGCGATGAACACCAACCACCACCTGTCGAAGCCGGTGATGATCGGCGAGATCCAGGCCAACGGCCAGTTCCAGATCGTCAACCAGACCAAGGCCGCCATCAAGGCCGACGCCTGGTCGCCGTTCATCCCGGAGAGCGCCAAGCTGACCGCCGACTGGACCTTCCCCTGGGTCTGCGGCAACTGCGCCGAGCCGAAGTACGGCAAGCTGAAGTAAGCGAAGTGTGCAAACCCTCTCCCGTCCCGGGAGAGGGTGACGCCGAAGGCGTCGGGTGAGGGTAAAGCCAAGGATCCTTGGTTTTACCCCCACCCTGGCCCTCCCCCGGGGCGGGGGAGGGAGATAAGGGGACCTCCACATGCCGTTCGTCCGCCTGCTCTCCGCAGCCCTCCTATTCGTAACTCTTCTCGCCGCCCCCGCCCGCGCCGACGACGCCGCGTTCTCCGCCGCGCTGTCCGGCCTCGCCGCCGAGGGGTTCGCCGAGAAGGCCGCCGCCGCCGAGCGGGTCGCCGCCACCGGCGACGCCCGCGCGCTGCCCGTCCTTCAGGCCATGGAGGCCGGCACCCTGTTCGTGCGCAAGGACGACAACAAGGTCGTCACCGGCGCGGTGAACGGGCGCGAGGTCACCCTCACCGACCCGCTGACCGGCGCCACGCTGGGCACCGTCGCCAGCCGCGACCTGACCAAGATCACCGTGAACAACGCGCTGCGCAGCGCGATCTCCGCCGCCGTCGGGCGGCTCGACCTGACGTCGCCGGACCCGGCGCGCCGCCTCGCCGCCGTCGAGAGCATGGCGCGCAACGCCACGCCGGAGACCGCCGCCAAGCTGCGCGACGCGCTGGCCCGCGAGACCGACGCGAGCGTCAAGCTGGTCATCGCCCGCGCCTTCGCCCGCGCCGCCCTCGCCAGCCCCGACGCCGCCGAGCGCCTGAAGGCCGTCGAGGAGCTGTCCGCCGTCCAGACCGCCGAGACGCGCACCCTGGTGGCGCCGCTGGCCAAGGACCCGGACGCCCAGGTGCGCGCCGCGGCCGAAGCCCTGGTCGCCGCCATCGAGCGCCGCGAGATGCTGACCGCCGGCGCGCTCACCCTGTTCCAGGGGCTGAGCCTCGGCTCGGTGCTGCTGCTCGCCGCGGTCGGCCTCGCCATCACCTTCGGCGTGATGGGCGTCATCAACATGGCGCACGGCGAGATGATCATGCTCGGCGCCTACACCGCCTTCGTGGTGCAGGAGGCGTTCCGCGCCTTCCTGCCGCCGGGCGTCTTCGGCCTCTATCTGATCGTCTCCATCCCCGCCGCCTTCCTGGTCGCCGGAGCGGTTGGCGTGGCGCTGGAGCGCGGCATCATCCGCTTCCTCTACGGCCGCCCGCTGGAGACCATGCTGGCGACCTGGGGTATCTCGCTGATGCTCCAGCAGGTGGTGCGCTCGATCTTCGGCGCGCCGAACAAGGAGGTCGCCAATCCCGCCTGGATGACCGGCGCCTGGGAGGCCCTGCCGGGCCTCGTGCTGACCTGGAACCGCATCGCCATCGTCGTCTTCGCGCTGGCGGTGATCGGCGCGCTGGCGGCGACGCTGCGCTACACCAGCCTCGGCCTGCAGATGCGCGCGGTGACGCAGAACCGGTCCATGGCGGCCAGCATGGGCATCCGCACCGGCTGGGTGGACGCGCTGACCTTCGGCCTCGGCTCCGGCATCGCCGGGGTGGCCGGCGTGGCGCTGTCCCAGGTCGGCAACGTCAGCCCGAACCTCGGGCAGGGCTACATCGTCGATAGCTTCATGGTGGTGGTGTTCGGCGGGGTGGGCAGCCTGTGGGGCGTGCTCGCCGGGGCGCTCAGCCTGGGCGTGGTCAACAAGATCCTCGAGCCGTACGCCGGCGCCATGCTGGGCAAGATCCTGGTGCTGGTCTTCATCATCCTGTTCATCCAGAAGCGCCCGCGCGGCCTGTTCGCGCTCAAGGGCCGCGCGGCGGAGGCGTAAGCGATGGGTCCGTTGACATCACGTCTCCTCGCCTTGGAATCCCGGCGCGGCTGGTCGGTGTTCATGGGGCTGCTGGTGGTGGCCGCCGGGCTGGTGCCGGTGCTGCACCTCGCCACCCCGCCGGACTCGGTGTTCCACGTGCCGGCCTACATGGTCAGCCTGCTCGGCAAGTACCTGTGCTACGCGCTGCTGGCGCTCAGCCTCGACCTCGTGTGGGGCTACGCGGGGGCGCTGTCGCTGGGGCACGGCGCGTTCTTCGCGCTGGGCGGCTACTGCATGGGCATGCACCTGATGCGGCAGATCGGCACCCGCGGCGTCTACGGCAACGCCAGCCTGCCCGACTTCATGGTGTTCCTGAACTGGAAGGAGCTGCCCTGGTACTGGTGGGGCTTCGACAACCCGGTGTGGACGCTGCTGATGGTCGTCGCCGTGCCGGGGCTGCTGGCCTTCGTCATGGGCTGGTTCGCCTTCCGCTCGCGCATCAACGGCGTCTACTTCTCGATCATCACGCAGGCGATGACCTTCGCGCTGATGCTCGCCTTCTTCCGCAACGAGATGGGCTTCGGCGGCAACAACGGCCTGACCGACTTCAAGGACGTCCTGGGCTTCCCCATGCAGGCGACCGGCACGCGCGTCGGGCTGTACGTCGCCTCGGCGCTGCTGCTGGCGGCGGGCTACCTGGCGGCGCGCTTCATCGTGTCGTCGAAGCTCGGCCGCGTGCTGATGGCGATCCGCGACGCCGAGAGCCGGGTGCGCTTCCTCGGCTACGACGTGACGGCGGCCAAGCTGTTCGTCTTCACGGTCTCGGCGGTGCTGGCCGGGCTGGCGGGCGCGCTGTACGTGCCGCAGGTCGGCATCATCAACCCGTCCGAATTCTCGGCCGCCAACTCCATCGAGGTGGCGATCTGGGTGGCGGTCGGCGGGCGCGGCACGCTGGTCGGCTCGATCCTCGGCGCCTTCACGGTGAACGGCGCCAAGAGCTACTTCACCGGGGCGGCGCCGGAGATCTGGCTGTTCTTCCTGGGCGGCCTGTTCATCCTCGTCACCCTGTTCATGCCGAAGGGGCTGATGGGCCTCGCCGGGCAGCTCAAGGCCCGGATCAAGAAGGGGGGCGTCCCGGTGGCGCAGAACCGCAATGCCTGACGACAACAGCGTCTCGCTGGCCGAGCCGTCCTACGGCGTCGCCGGCGACCCGCACCCGGCGCACGGCTCGATCCTCTACCTGGACGGCGTCTCGGTCGCCTTCGACGGCTTCAAGGCGATCAACAACCTCAGTCTGGTCCTGGCCCCCGGCGAGCTGCGCACCATCATCGGCCCGAACGGCGCCGGTAAGACGACGATGATGGACATCGTCACCGGCAAGACCAAGCCCGATAAGGGTGACGTGCTGTTCGACGGCGGCGTGGATCTCACCAAGCTGGACGAGACGCGCATCGCCAACTTGGGGATAGGCCGCAAGTTCCAGAAGCCCACGGTGTTCGAGCACCTGACGGTGTTCGAGAACCTGGAACTGGCGCTCAAATGCGACCGCCGCACCATGAGGACGCTGTTCTTCATGCTGAGCCGCGAGCAGGCCCGCCGCATCGACGAGGTGGTGGCGCTGATCCGCCTGGGCGACCGCCTCGGCAGCCCGGCCGGGGCGCTCAGCCACGGCCAGAAGCAGTGGCTGGAGATCGGCATGCTGCTGATGCAGGAACCGAAGCTCGTCCTGCTCGACGAGCCGGTGGCCGGCATGACCGACGCCGAGACCGAGCGCACCGCCGACCTGATCCTGGAGATCAACCAGGACCGCTCGGTGGTGGTGGTGGAGCACGACATGGAGTTCGTGCGCCGCCTGGGCGCCAAGGTGACGGTGCTGCACGAGGGTTCGGTGCTGGCCGAGGGCTCGCTGGAGACGGTGCAGGCCGACCAGCGGGTGATCGAAGTCTATCTGGGGCGCTAGACCATGCTGACCGTCGAGAACGTGCACCTGTACTACGGCGCCAGCCACGCGCTGCGCGGCGTCTCGCTGGAGGCGCCCAAGGGGGCGGTGACCTGCCTGCTCGGCCGCAACGGCGTCGGCAAGACCAGCACGCTGCGCGCCATCATGGGGCTGGAATCCGCCCGCTCCGGCCGCATCGGCTGGGAAGGGCAGGAGATCGGCCGGCTCGCCACCGCCGACCGGGCGCGGCGCGGCATCGGCTTCGTGCCGCAGGGCCGCGAGATCTTCCCGCGCCTCACCGTGCTGGAGAACCTGCAGACCGGATTCGCCCCCCTGCCCAAGGCGCAGCGCTCGATCCCCGACGAGATCTTCACGCTGTTCCCGGTGCTGAAGGAGATGCTGCACCGGCGCGGCGGCGACCTGTCGGGCGGGCAGCAGCAGCAGCTGGCCATCGCCCGCGCCCTGGTGACGCGTCCGCGCCTGCTGATCCTCGACGAGCCGACCGAGGGCATCCAGCCCTCGATCATCAAGCTGATCGGCGAGGTTATCAGGACGCTGGCGGCGCGCGGCGACATGGCGATCCTGCTGGTCGAACAGTATTTCGACTTCGCCCGCGAACTGGCCGACCGCTTCGCCGTGATGGACCGCGGCGAGATCGTGCTTGCCGGGACCGCATCCGACATGGTCGAGTCCGACGTGCGCCGCCACCTGACCGTCTGAGGCCGTCCCTTGGCCATCGCCGCCGTGCCCAAGCGCCTGACCATCCACGGCCGCGCGACCGTCGCGTTCGACCGTGGGCGCCTGCGCGAGGTCTACCACACCGACCCGCTGCGCCTGCTGTTCCCGACGCCGGCCTCCGGCGATCCGGTAACCGCCGTGGTGGTGACCACCTCGGGCGGGCTGGTCGGCGGCGACCGGCTGGAGATCGCGGTCTCGGTCGGCGAGGGGGCGTCCGCCCTGGTCACCGCCCAGGCGGCAGAGAAGGTCTACCGCTCGGCCGGCGAGGACGTGCGCGTCGACGTGCGGCTGGCGGTCGGGGACGGCGGCTGGCTGGAATGGCTGCCGCAGGAGACCATTCTGTTCGACGCCGCCCGTTTGCGCCGCACCACCTCGGTGGCGGTGAACGGCTCCGGCCGGCTGCTGGCCGGCGAGCTGCTGGTGTTCGGCCGCATCGCGCGGGGCGAGCGCTTCACGCAGGGGCTGGCGCGCGACGCCTGGGAGGTGCGCCGCGACGGCCGGCTGGCGTGGGCCGACGCGCTGCATCTGGATGGCGACGTGGCGGCGCTGCTCGATCATCCCGCGGGGTTCGCCGGGGCGACGGCGTACGGCACCATCGTGTACGTCGGCGGGGATGCCGCGGACCGCCTGGACGCCGCCCGCGCCCTGCTGGAGGACGCGGCGCCGCGCGCCGGGGCGACGGTGCTCGACGAGGTGCTGGTGATCCGGCTGCTTGGCCGCGACGCGCAGCGGCTGCGCGCGGACTTCGGGCGGGTGTGGGCGGGGCTGCGCAAAGAACTGAATGGCTTACCGGCACGGCTGCCGAGGCTGTGGCATGTGTAGTTTTCTCTGACCGTCATCCCCGCGAAGGCGGGGATCCATAATTCTGCGCAGCGTTGACGAAAAAGAAGAAACGAGGGGAACGACACCATGAACCTGACACCGAGGGAAAAGGACAAGCTGCTGGTCGCCATGGCGGCCATGGTGGCGCGCCGGCGCCTGGAGCGCGGCGTCAAGCTCAACCACCCGGAGGCGGTGGCGCTGATCACCGACTTCGTGGTCGAGGGCGCGCGCGACGGCAGGTCGGTTGCCGAACTGATGCGCGACGGCGCTTCCGTCCTCACCCGCGAGCAGGTGATGGAGGGCATCCCCGAGATGATCCACGAGATCCAGGTGGAAGCCACCTTCCCCGACGGCACCAAGCTCGTCACCGTCCACAACCCGATTCGGTGATAAATGCCATGAGCGACAGCATATCTTCAAATAGAGAAGCCGCCGATCGGCGTGATTTATCGAAGATACCGGTATTTGTGTCGTGTGCGACATCTCTTAATGCTGCTCAAGATCTTGTTAAGGATTATATAAATGAGGTTTTGCGGGGATTGTATTTTGAGGGTCGTGCACTTGGTAAGTCTGATTATGGGATAGATCCCCCGCTGCGAGAGGTGTATGCGATTGCAAGGCACTGTTCCGGAGGGATCGTGCTTGGATTTTCTCAATTTCGTGCAGATTCTGGAATTTTTAAGGAAGGAACTGAGAAGCAGGATGAAATTTCCAAGCCTGCGCATTTCCCAAGTCCCTGGAATAATTTGGAGGCTGGAATTCTCTACGCGCTGGGGCTCCCTTTGCTAGTTATTAAGGAAAATGGTGTCCAGGGTGGCATATTCGATCTGGGCACATCAGAAATAATGGTGAAAGAAATCTCGGTTGGATCGAATTTCGAAAAGCAAAAAGAGGAAATTAAACGCATGCTGTACCGATGGAGTGCGAAGGTACAGGAGGCGTATTACTCAACTGGCCCTTTCGGATTCAGGAAATGAGGCACGTCATGATCCCCGGCGAAATCATCACCGGCCCCGGCGAGATCGAGCTGAACGCCGGCCGTCCCACGGTCACGCTTGACGTCGCCAACACCGGCGACCGGCCGATCCAGGTCGGCTCGCACTATCACTTCCACGAGACCAACACGGCGCTCTCCTTCGACCGCGAGCGGGCGCGCGGCATGCGCCTGGACATCCCGGCCGGCACCGCGGTGCGCTTCGAGCCGGGGCAGACGCGAACCGTCACGCTGGTCGCCTACACCGGCGCGCGGGTGGTGCACGGCTTCAACGGCAAGATCAACGGCGCGCTGTAAGGGGGACGGACCATGGCTCATCGCATCGAGCGCGCCGAATACGCCGCGCACTACGGCCCCACCACCGGCGACCGCGTCCGCCTCGCCGACACCGATCTGATCATCGAGGTCGAGCGCGATCACACCATCCCCGGCGAGGAGGTGAAGTTCGGCGGCGGCAAGGTGATCCGCGACGGCATGGGGCAGGGGCAGGCGACCCGCGCCGAGGGCGCCGTTGACACCGTCATCACCAACGCGCTGATCCTCGATCACTGGGGCATCGTCAAGGCCGACATCGGCCTGAAGGACGGCCGCATCGCCGGCATCGGCAAGGCGGGCAACCCCGACGTCCAGCCGGGCGTCACCATCGTCATCGGCCCCGGCACCGAGGTGATCGCCGGCGAGGGCAAGATCGTCACCGCCGGCGGCATCGACAGCCACATCCACTTCATCTGTCCGCAGCAGGTGGACGAGGCGCTGTATTCCGGCGTCACCACCATGCTGGGCGGCGGCACCGGTCCGGCGGCCGGGACCAACGCCACCACCTGCACGCCGGGGCCGTGGCACATGGCGCGCATGCTCCAGGCCGCCGAGGGGCTGCCGATCAACCTGGGCTTCTTCGGCAAGGGCAACGCCAGCCGCCCCGACGCGCTGATCGAGCAGATCATGGCGGGCGCCTGCGGCCTCAAGCTGCACGAGGACTGGGGCACCACGCCGAAGGCCATCGACACCTGCCTGACCGTCGCCGACCAGTACGACGTCCAGGTGGCGATCCACACCGACACGCTGAACGAGTCCGGCTTCGTCGAGGACACCATCGCGGCGTTCAAGGGCCGCACCATCCACGCCTTCCACACCGAGGGTGCCGGCGGCGGCCACGCGCCGGACATCATCAAGGTGGCCGGGCTGGCCAACGTGCTTCCCAGCTCGACCAACCCCACCCGCCCGTTCACCGTCAACACGGTGGACGAGCACCTGGACATGCTGATGGTGTGCCACCACCTCAGCCCGCGCATCCCCGAGGACGTCGCCTTCGCCGAGAGCCGCATCCGCCGCGAGACCATCGCGGCCGAGGACATCCTGCATGACCTCGGCGTCTTCTCCATGCTGTCGAGCGACAGCCAGGCCATGGGCCGGGTCGGCGAGGTGGTGATCCGCACCTGGCAGACCGCACACAAGATGAAGGTGCAGCGCGGCCGGCTGCCGGGCGAGGCGGGCGAGAACGACAACGCGCGGGTGAAGCGCTACGTCGCCAAATACACCATCAACCCGGCGCTGGCGCACGGCATCGCCAGCCATGTCGGCTCCGTCGAGGTGGGCAAGCTGGCCGATCTGGTGGTCTGGTCGCCGGCCTTCTTCGGGGTGAAGCCGGACATGGTGCTCAAATGCGGCACCATCGCCGCGGCGCCCATGGGCGACCCGAACGCCTCCATCCCGACGCCGCAGCCGGTGCACTACCGCCCGATGTTCGGCGCCTTCGGCAAGGCGATGCCGGCCAGCTCGGTGACCTTCGTCAGCGCGGCGGCGCTGGACGCCGGGGTGGGCGACCGGCTCGGCCTGACGCGCCAGCTGCTGGCGGTGCAGGGCTGCCGCTCGATCGGCAAGGCGGGGATGATCCATAACAACGCCACGCCGCACATCGAGGTCGATCCGGAGACCTACGAGGTGCGCGCCGACGGCGAGCTGCTGATCTGCGAGCCCGCCGCGGTTCTGCCGATGGCGCAACGCTACTTCCTGTTCTGAGGCCCAAGGAAAAGACAGAGTCATGAGACGAGCGACCGCGGTGCACGCCGCCGGCTCCTGGCCCGAAGCGCAGGCGTCCGGCAGTGTCACCTTGACCTACGATGACCGCTTCCGCCGCCGCGTGCGGCTGACCGACGACGCTGGCGAGCCGTTCCTGCTCGACCTCGCCCGCGCGCAGGTGCTGAACGAGGGCGACGGGCTGGACCTGGAGGGCGGCGGCTATCTGCGCGTCCGCGCCGCGCCGGAGCGGCTGGCCGAGGTGCACTGCCATGGCGAGGGCGACCTCGCCCGTGTCGCGTGGCACCTGGGCAACCGGCACCTGCCGGTGGAGATCGGCAAGGGCGTGGTGCGGCTGCGCTGGGACCACGTGATCGTCGGCATGCTGCACGGGCTGGGCGCGCACGTGCACGAGGTGATGGCGCCCTTCACGCCGGAGCAGGGGGCGTATTCGGGTGGAGGCGGGCATCACCACCATGACCATGACTAACCCTCTCCCGCCCCGGGAGAGGGTGGCCGCGCAGCGGCCGGGTGAGGGTGACGTCAAGGATCCTTGCACGAACCCTCACCCTCCCGCTCGTCCCGAGCGGGCCCCTCCCTCTCCCGGGGCTCTCGGCGGATGCCAAGGGCATCCGCCTGACGCCGGCAGCGCTGGCCTTCGGCCAGCGCGAGAGGCGGGAGAGGGTTTGCTCCGCCTCCTCGCGTGGCTCAGCCCCTCGTTCCCGATCGGCGGCTACACCTACTCGCACGGCGTCGAGCAGGCGGTGGAGGCCGGCTTCGTGCGCGACCGCGCCACGCTGGCCGACTGGGTCGCCTTCATCCTCGAACACGGCGCCGGCCGCAGCGATGCCGTGCTGTTCGCCACCGCCCACCGTGCCGTCGAAGCCGGCGACGAACCGGCCTTCCGCTGGGCGCTCGAACGCGCCGACGCGATGCGCGGCAGCCGCGAGATGGCGCTGGAATCCTCCGCCCAGGGCACCGCGTTCCTGTCCACCGTCGCCGCCGCGTGGCCGCTCCCCGGCCTGGACCGTTGGCAGACCATCATCGGCGCCGAATTCCGCCCCCCGGCGCACGCCGTCGCCGTCGCGCTGTGCGCCGCGCTGGCCGGCATCCCGCTGAATGCCGCGCTCGCCGGCTTCCTGCATGCCGTCGCGGCGAACCTCGTCTCCGCCGGCGTGCGCCTCGTCCCGCTCGGCCAGACCGACGGGCAGCGCGCGCTCGCCGCGCTGGAGCCCGTCGCCGCCCGCGTCGCCGCCTGGGCCGAGAGCGCATCCCCCGACGACCTCGGCGGCTGCGCGCCGATGGTCGATTGGACCTCCATGATTCACGAAACCCAGTACACGAGGCTGTTCCGCTCATGACCCTGACCGCCGCCCCGATCACCAAGAGCCATTCCGGACCGCTGCGCGTCGGCATCGGTGGGCCGGTCGGCTCCGGCAAGACCGCGCTCACCGACGCGCTGTGCAAGCGCATGCGGGAGGGCTGGGAGGTCGCCGCCATCACCAACGACATCTACACCAAGGAGGACGCGCAGTTCCTCACCCGCTCCGGCGCGCTGGCGCCCGAGCGCATCATGGGCGTGGAGACCGGCGGCTGCCCGCACACCGCCATCCGCGAGGACGCCTCCATCAACCTCGCCGCCGTGGACGAGATGGTGAAGCGCTTCCCGAACCTCGACCTGATCTTCATCGAGTCGGGCGGCGACAACCTCGCCGCGACCTTCTCGCCGGAGCTGGCGGACATCACGATCTACGTCATCGACGTCTCGGCCGGCGACAAGATCCCGCGCAAGGGCGGGCCTGGGATCACCCGCTCCGATCTCCTGGTGATCAACAAGATCGACCTCGCCCCGCTGGTCGGCGCCAGCCTGGAGGTGATGGACCGCGACGCCCGCAAGATGCGAGGCGAGCGGCCGTTCCTGTTCTCCAACCTGAAGAGCGGGCAGGGGCTGGACGACATCATCCAGTTCATCGTCACCGCCGGCGGCCTGCCCGAACCGGGCTGATCCTTTGGCCGTAGTGCACAGGCCATTGGTCAGATTGACTTAATCGGCGCAGCGGCGGCAGGGTGCGGGCATGGCCCGTCTCGCACTCGACCCCTTCACCCCCGAACAGCCGCTGAAGGTCGCGCAGCAGTACGTCGCGCTGATCCACAACGTGCTGGAGCGCCGCAACGACCTGGACGCGGAGCACGTGCGCCGCGTCGAGCAGACCATGGAACTCATCGCCAACCGCGTGATCGCCGAGGTGCGCTACGACGCCGAGCGGCTGATGTACCTGGCCGAGCGCGCCGCCGCCGACGGCTTCCCGGTGCACGAGCAGCTGATCGAGGTGGCCGGCGAGCACGAGGCGGAGATCAAGCGCCTCGGCAACGAGGTGATCCGCGAGTACAAGGCGCTGGCCCGCAAGCTGCAGATGCCGCAGAAGGTGCAGGCCGTGGTCCGCGACGTCACCGAGGCGGCGGAACGCTTCCAGGACGAGTGGCTGACCATCATCCGCCAGATGCGCCACCGCGCGCTGGCCATCGGCCGCCGCCGCGTGCCCGATCTGACGCTGGTGGTGGCGGGCGAGCTGTACACCGCCGCGCTGGCCGAGGCTGGCGGCACGCCGGAGGAGATGTCGCTGCACCCCAGCATCGCCGGCGACATGATCGTCTACGAGATGGTCATCCCGGTCGCCCGCGACCTGCTGGAGGACACGGTCCGGCTCGCCGCCATGGTCGATGCCATGCACGACCACGTGGAAACCATGGCGCCGCACCTGTGCGGCGGTCTCGCCTTGAGGTTCGTCGCCCGTGACCATGCTGCCTGACCATTACCTCGCCCTCGCCCGCGAGACGCTGGCCTCGCCGCAGGCCGGGGAAGCGCACTGGCGCGCCGCGACCCGCTTCGCCTACGACGCGGTGTTCCTGACCGTGGCGGCGGCGGTGGACCTCGACCCCACCACTTTCGCCGGCAACACCCGCGCGGTGCGCGAGGCGTTGACGGCGGCCGACACCGCCTCGGCGCCGGCCTTCATTCGGCTGGCGCGGCGGCACTGGAACACGCTGTGGCTGGCCAGCCTGCGCGCCGAGCGCGGCCTGGAGGACCCGGTGTCGCACGCCGAGGCGAAGCTCAGCGTGGCGCTCGCCGAACGGGTGCTGGCCGCCCGAACCGCCGGATTGCAATAAAAACTTTCACAACCATGAACGCGTTCACGTTGCTGCTGGCGGCGGCGGTGATGTCGCGTGTCAAATCTTCGAATGTTCAAATCATCGCCGCGACAGCGCGCCGCAATTTGTCGGGGTAATAGCCGAAATGATGTAGGGAAATACCGAATTGCTCCCGGTTTTATGCTTTATGGCTTTGGTCATATAGAACCTCTTCAGGGAGGAGCTTGGTATCGAGTGCGATTACATTCTCAACCCAACCCTAAGTGTAACGTCATGGGGATGGGCATGTCTGGAGGGGGCAATCCGACCTTGGCCGGAGGCGGTCAGCACCGGGCGCGCACCGGCCCGATCTGGCGAAGGTGCGCCCGATGACCGACGAGCGCCAGTCCACCCCCAAGGCACCGGGAAACAAGAACAAGCCGATCCTGAGGATCACGATGGCCGAGACGACCTCCGTCGAGCTGACCGCGCGCGACCTTCTGGCCGCGCTTCGCCGTTTCAAGAAGGGCGACTTCTCCGTCCGCCTGCCGCTGCATCTGACGGGCATCGACGGCGAGATCGCCGAGGCCTTCAACGACGTGGTCGAGCTGAACGAGCAGATGACCGAGGAGTTCGGCCGGCTCAGCTCGGTGGTGGGCAAGGAAGGCAAGATCAGCCAGCGCGCCAAGCTCGGCGGCGCCACTGGCAAATGGGAGAAGTGCGTCGATTCGGTCAACACGCTGATCGGCGACCTCGTGCAGCCGACCAACGAGGTGGCGCGCGTGATCGGCGCGGTGGCCAAGGGCGACCTGTCGCAGACCATGCTGCTGGAGATCGACGGGCGCCCGCTGCGCGGCGAGTTCCTGCGCATCGGCAAGATCGTGAACACCATGGTGGGCCAGCTCAACAGCTTCGCCAGCGAGGTGACCCGTGTCGCCCGCGAGGTGGGCACGGAGGGCAAGCTGGGCGGTCAGGCCCGCGTGGAAGGCGTGGCCGGCACCTGGAAGGACCTGACCGACAACGTCAACGCCATGGCGGCCAACCTGACCGCCCAGGTGCGCAACATCGCCGACGTGACGACCGCCGTGGCGAACGGCGACCTGTCGAAGAAGATCACCGTGGACGTGAAGGGCGAGATCCTGGAGCTGAAGAACACCATCAACATCATGGTGGACCAGCTCGGCTCCTTCGCCTCGGAGGTGACGCGCGTCGCTCGCGAGGTCGGCACGGAAGGCCGTCTCGGCGGTCAGGCCGTGGTGAAGGGCGTGGCCGGCACGTGGAAGGATCTGACCGACAACGTCAACCTGATGGCGACGAACCTGACCGCGCAGGTGCGCAACATCGCCGAGGTGACGACGGCGGTGGCGAAGGGCGACTTGTCGAAGAAGATCACCGTCGACGTGAAGGGCGAGATCCTGGAGCTGAAGAACACCATCAACACCATGGTGGACCAGCTCGGCTCCTTCGCTTCGGAAGTGACCCGCGTCGCCCGCGAGGTGGGCACCGAGGGCAAGCTGGGCGGTCAGGCCCAGGTCGAGGGCGTGGCCGGCACCTGGAAGGACCTGACCGACAACGTCAACGCCATGGCGGCGAACCTGACCAATCAGGTGCGCAACATCGCCGAGGTGACGACGGCGGTGGCGAACGGCGACCTGTCGAAGAAGATCACCGTCGATGTGAAGGGTGAGATCCTGGAGCTGAAGAACACCATCAACACCATGGTGGACCAGCTGAACAGCTTTGCTTCGGAAGTGACGCGCGTCGCCCGCGAGGTGGGCTCGGAAGGCAAGCTCGGCGGTCAGGCGCAGGTCAAGGGCGTCGCCGGCACCTGGAAGGACCTCACGGACTCGGTGAACCTGATGGCCGCCAACCTGACCGGTCAGGTGCGCAACATCGCCGAGGTGACGACGGCCGTCGCCAACGGCGATCTGTCGAAGAAGATCACGGTGGACGTGAAGGGCGAGATCCTGGAGCTGAAGAACACCATCAACACCATGGTGGACCAGCTCAACAGCTTCGCCTCGGAGGTGACCCGCGTGGCCCGCGAGGTCGGCACCGAAGGCCGCCTCGGCGGTCAGGCCCGCGTGGAAGGCGTGGCCGGCACCTGGAAGGACCTGACCGACAACGTCAACCTGATGGCGACGAACCTGACCGCGCAGGTGCGCAACATCGCCGAGGTGACGACCGCCGTGGCGAAGGGCGACCTGTCGAAGAAGATCACCGTCGATGTGAAGGGCGAGATTCTGGAGCTGAAGAACACCATCAACATCATGGTGGACCAGCTCAACAGCTTCGCCTCGGAAGTGACGCGCGTGGCGCGCGAGGTGGGGTCGGAAGGCAAGCTCGGCGGTCAGGCGCAGGTGGAGGGTGTCGCCGGCACGTGGAAGGACCTGACCGACAACGTCAACCTGATGGCGGCGAACCTGACGGGTCAGGTCCGCAACATCGCCGAGGTGACGACGGCGGTGGCGAACGGCGACCTGTCGAAGAAGATCACGGTGGACGTGAAGGGCGAGATCCTGGAGCTGAAGAACACCATCAACACGATGGTGGACCAGCTGGGATCCTTCGCCTCGGAAGTCACCCGCGTGGCCCGCGAGGTCGGCACGGAAGGCCGTCTCGGCGGTCAGGCGGTGGTGAAGGGCGTGGCCGGCACGTGGAAGGACCTGACCGACAACGTCAACCTGATGGCGTCGAACCTGACCTATCAGGTGCGCAACATCGCCGAGGTGACGACGGCGGTGGCGAAGGGCGACCTGTCGAAGAAGATCACGGTGGACGTGAAGGGCGAGATCCTGGAGCTGAAGAACACCATCAACATCATGGTGGACCAGCTGGGATCCTTCGCCTCGGAGGTGACCCGCGTGGCCCGCGAGGTCGGCACCGAGGGCAAGCTGGGCGGTCAGGCGCAGGTCGAGGGCGTGGCCGGCACGTGGAAGGACCTGACCGACAACGTCAACGCGATGGCGGCGAACCTGACCAACCAGGTGCGCAACATCGCCGAGGTGACGACGGCGGTGGCGAACGGCGACCTGTCGAAGAAGATCACGGTGGACGTCCGCGGCGAGATCCTGGAGCTGAAGAACACCATCAACACGATGGTGGACCAGCTGAACAGCTTCGCCAGCGAGGTGACGCGCGTCGCCCGCGAGGTCGGCACGGAGGGCAAGCTGGGCGGCCAGGCGGTGGTGAAGGGCGTTGCCGGCACGTGGAAGGACCTGACCGACAACGTCAACCTGATGGCGGCGAACCTGACCGGTCAGGTGCGCAACATCGCCGAGGTGACGACCGCCGTGGCGAACGGCGACCTGTCGAAGAAGATCACGGTGGACGTGAAGGGCGAGATCCTGGAGCTGAAGAACACCATCAACACCATGGTGGACCAGCTGAACAGCTTCGCCTCGGAAGTGACCCGCGTGGCCCGCGAGGTCGGCACGGAAGGCCGTCTCGGCGGTCAGGCGGTGGTGAAGGGCGTGGCCGGCACCTGGAAGGACCTGACCGACAACGTCAACATGATGGCGACCAACCTGACCAACCAGGTGCGCGGCATCGCCGAGGTGGTCACCGCGGTTGCCCAGGGCAACCTGAAGCGCAAGCTGACGGTGGACGCCAAGGGCGAGATCGCGGCGCTGGCCGACACCATCAACGGCATGATCGAGACGCTGGCCATCTTCGCCGATCAGGTGACCAACGTCGCCCGCGAGGTCGGCATCGAGGGCAAGCTGGGCGGGCAGGCCAAGGTGCCGGGCGCCACCGGCGTGTGGCGCGACCTGACCGACAACGTCAACGCCATGGCCGCCAACCTGACCACCCAGGTGCGCGCCATCGCCGAGGTCGCCACCGCCGTGACCAAGGGCGACCTGACCCGGTCCATCACCGTCGAGGCCTCGGGCGAGGTCGCGGCGCTGAAGGACAACATCAACGAGATGATCCGCAACCTCAAGGACACCACCTTGAAGAACGCGGAGCAGGACTGGCTGAAGACCAACCTCGCCAAGTTCACCCGCATGCTGCAGGGCGAGCGCGATCTGGTGACGGTCTCCAACCTGATCCTGTCCGAGCTGGCGCCGCTGGTGCTGGCGCAGCACGGCGTCTTCTACATCGCCAACACCGAGGACGAGGAGGTCAGCTTCGACCTCGTGGCGTCCTACGCCTACAAGACCCGCAAGCACCTCTCCAACAGCTTCAAGCTGCGCGAGAGCCTGGTCGGCCAGTGCGCGTTCGAGAAGCAGCCGATCCTGCTGACCAACGTGCCCAGCGACTATATCCAGATCAACTCGGGCCTGGGCGAATCGCCGCCGATGAGCATCATCGTGCTGCCCGTCCTCTTCGAGGGCGAGGTGAAGGCGGTGCTGGAGCTGGCTTCCTTCAGCCTGTTCAGCGAGACGCACCGCAGCTTCCTCGACCAGCTCATGGAATCGATCGGCATCGTGCTGAACACGATCGCGGCGACCATGCGCACCGAGGGCCTGCTGAAGCAGTCGCAGCTGCTGACCGCCGAGCTGCAGAGCCAGCAGGAGGAGCTGAAGAAGACCAACGACCGGCTGGAGCAGCAGGCCACCTCGCTGCGCCAATCCGAGGAGATGCTCAAGTCCCAGCAGGACGAGCTGCGCCGCACCAACGAGGAGCTGGAGGAGAAGGCGGAGCTGCTGTCCCGCCAGAAGATGCAGGTGGAGGCGAAGAACCGCGAGGTCGAGATGGCCAAGCGGGCGCTGGAGGAGAAGGCCGAGCAGCTGGCCCTCACCTCCAAGTACAAGAGCGAGTTCCTGGCCAACATGAGCCACGAGCTGCGCACGCCGCTGAACTCCCTGCTGATCCTGTCGAAGCTGCTGGCCGACAACCCGCAGGGCAACCTGAACGACAAGCAGATCGAGTTCTCGCGCACCATCCACGCCGCCGGCTCCGACCTGCTGGCGCTGATCAACGACATCCTCGACCTGTCGAAGATCGAGTCCGGCACGGTGTCCATCGAGGTGGGCGACGTCCAGCTCCCCGACATGGTGGAGCACCTGGAGCGCTCGTTCCGTCAGGTGGCGCAGAACAAGAAGCTGTCGTTCAGGATCGCCGTGGACGAGGTGGTGCCGAAGATCATCCGCACCGACGAGAAGCGCCTGCAGCAGGTCATCAACAACCTGCTGGCCAACGCCTTCAAGTTCACCGATACGGGCGGCGTGACGCTCGGCATCGCTCCGGTGCCGGAGGGCTGGGACCCGCAGAACGGTGCCTTGGCCGGGGCGGAGCAGGTGCTCGCCTTCTCGGTCACCGACACCGGAATCGGCATCGCCGAGGACAAGCAGCGCATCATCTTCGAGGCGTTCCAGCAGGCCGACGGCACCACCAGCCGCAAGTACGGCGGCACCGGCCTGGGCCTCTCCATCAGCCGCGAGATCGCGCAGCGCCTGGGCGGCGAGATCCGCGTCGCCAGCGCGCCGGGCGAGGGCAGCACCTTCACCCTGTACCTGCCGATGCGCCTGGAGCCGGGTGCGGAGAAGCCGGCCGCGCACACGCCGGCCAGCCCGGTGGCCGCGGCGGCCGAGCGCTTCGTGCTGGTGCAGACCGACCACCGCGACGACCGCGAGGCCCTGAGCGGCAACGACGTCATCATGGTGGTGGTGGAGCCCGACCCGACCGCCGCCCGCTCGATCATGGAGCTGGCGCGCGAGAAGGACTTCAAGGTCGTGCTGTCGCAGACCGGCAACGGCGCCATCCCGCTGATCCGCAAGGTGAAGCCCAGCGCCGTCACCATCGACCTGCACCTGCCGGACATCGACGGCGTGGCCTTGCTCGAACTCATCAAGCACGACCTGGAGCTGCGGCACATCCCGGTGCACGTCATAGCACCCGAGGAGAGCCGGCAGCGCTGCCGCGACGTCGGCGCCTTCGGCGTCACCACGACGCCGGTGGACCTGCAGAAGCTCGGCGCCGCCTTCACCGCGCTGCGCGGCGTGGTGGCGCGCGACCTGATGCGGGTGCTGCTGGTGGTCAGCGACGCCGACCTGCGCGCCGAGCTGTCGGCGCAGATCGCCGGCGAGGACGTGCAGATCACCGAGGCCGCCACGGCCAAGGAGGCGCAGCGCGTGCTGGAGAAGGAGCCGTTCGACTGCGTCGTCCTCAGCTCCGGCCTGCCGCGCTCGGCGATGATCCCGCTGATCGAGCGGATCCGCGACAGCAACCCGGCGCTGCCGGTGGTGGTCTACCTGAAGAAGCCGCTGACCGACGCCGAGGCGGAGAAGCTGGACGTGCTGGGCCAGACCGTCCTGCTGCGCCACGCCGGGACGCCGGACCAGCTGCTCGACGAGACGGCCAAGCTGCTGCACCGGCCGCTGTCCAACCTGACGCCGGAAGACCGGCAGAAGGTCGAGGCGCTGCGGCAGGAGCAGAGCGCCCTGACCGGCCGGACGATCCTCATTGTCGATGACGACATCCGCAACATCTTCTCCATGACCAGCGTCCTGGAGCAGCACCGGATGAACGTCCTGTTCGCCGAAAACGGCCGCGACGGCATCAACCTGCTGAAGTCCAACGCGCACGTGGACGTCGCCCTGGTCGATGTCATGATGCCGGAGATGGACGGCTACGAGGTGATGCGGGAGATCCGCGCCATCGAGGATTTCCAGCGCCTGCCGGTCATCGCCGTGACGGCGAAGGCCATGCAGGGCGACCGCGAGAAGTGCCTGGAGGCCGGGGCCAGCGACTACATCGCCAAGCCGGTCGAGGTCGACCGCCTGCTCGCCACGCTGCGGGCGTGGCTGCATCGATGATCGCCGGCAACGGGGATACCGGGGCGTTGGGCTTCGGGACCGAGACGCGGGCGAGCGTCCTGCTCGTCGACGACGACCCGCACAACCTGTTCGCGCTGGAACAGGCGCTGTCCACCCTCGACATCGACGCGGTCAAGGCCGCGTCGGGCGAGGCGGCGCTGCGCCACCTGCTCAAGCGCGACTTTGCGCTGATCCTGCTGGACGTCCACCTGCCGGGCCTGAACGGCTACGAGGTGGCGTCCATGGTCCGCCAGCGCGAGCGCAACCGCAACGTGCCGATCATCTTCCTGTCGGGCGTCGACAAGGACGACGTGCACTTCTTCCGCGGCTATTCCGCCGGGGCGGTCGACTACGTCCTGAAGCCGGCCGACCCGGTGGTGCTGCGTTCCAAGGTCGCGGTGTTCGTCGACCTGTTCAACAAGTCGCGGGAGCTGCAGCGGCAGGTCGCCATCAAGCAGAAGCTGCTGGACGACAACATCCGCGCCAACGCCGAACGCCGCATGGCCGAGGAGGCGCTGCAGCGCGTCGAGGAGCGGCGCGGCGCCATCGTCCGCTCGCTGCCGGTGGCGCTCTACAGCGTCGATCTGGCCAACACCGAGAGCGACGGCCTGCCCGGGCCGCAGTTCGTCGGCGACACCATCCAGAGCCTGTCCGGATTCCCGGCGCAGGCCTTCGCCGACGCGCCGGACCTCTGGCGGTCGCGCATCCATCCCGACGACCTCAGCCGCGCGCTGACCGAGAAGGCGGCGGCTCTGGCGTCGGGCGCCTTCACCATCGAGTACCGCTGGAAGGCGGCGGATGGCGAGTACCGCCACATCCTCGACCAGGGCGTGCTGGTGCGCGCCGCCGGCAACGGCGCGACGTCGGCGCGCGAGCTGGTCGGCACATGGCTCGACATCACCGACCGCCGCAAGGCCGAGCAGCAGCTCGCCCAGGTGCAGAAGATCGATGCGCTGGGCCAGCTGACCGGCGGCATCGCGCACGACTTCAACAACATGCTGGCCGTCATCATCGGCAACCTGGAGCGGGTGCAGACCCAGTTGCAGACCGGCGACGCCAAGCTGGCGATGCGCGTGGACATGGCGATGCAGGGGGCGCTGCGCTGCTCCGACCTGACGCGCCAGCTGCTCGCCTTCGCGCGGCGCCAGCCGTTGCAGGCGGCGCCGCTCGACGTCAACGGGATGGTGCGGGACATGATGCAGATGTTCCACCGCACGCTGGAGGACGAGATCGCCATCGACACCAAGCTGGCGGCCGATCTCGGCACGCTGGTGGTGGATCGGGCGCAGGTCGAGTCCATGCTGCTCAACCTCGTGGTCAACGCCCGCGACGCCATGCCGGACGGCGGCACCATCACCATCGGGACGGAGAACCTGACCATCGGCGACGGCGACCGGGTGTTCCCCGAGGCCGCGCCCGGCGACTACATCCACCTTGCCGTGGCGGACACCGGCACCGGCATGCCGCCCGAGGTGCGCGACCGCGCCTTCGAGCCGTTCTTCACCACCAAGGAGCTGGGCCGCGGCACCGGCTTGGGGCTCAGCATGATCTACGGCTTCGTCAAGCAGTCGGGCGGCGCCATCCGCATCGACAGCGAGGTCGGCCGGGGCACGAGCATCCGCATCCTGCTGCCGCGCTCGGCCGGGCCGGCGCCGAAGCCGGTGCTGACCCTGGCCGAGGAGGCCGACTGCCCGCCGGCCCGGGCCGGCGAGACGGTGCTGCTGGTCGAGGACGACCACGGCGTGCGCCAGATGGCGGCGGAGGAACTGCGCGACCTCGGCTACACCGTCGTCGAGGCGCCGCACGCCGCGGCGGCGCTGGAGCGGCTGGACGAGGGGGCGACGCCGGACATCCTGTTCACCGACATCGCCATGCCCGGCGGCATGAACGGCTTCGACCTCGCCGCCACCGCGGTGGCGGAGCGGCCGGGCCTGCGGGTGCTCTACACCTCCGCCTATCCGGAGTTCGCGCTCGCCCGCTCCAAGCAGGTGCGCATCGAGGCGCCGCTGCTGCAGAAGCCCTACTACCGGCACGAGCTGGCCCGCGCGCTGCGGGGGCAGCTCGACCAGCCGGCGACCAGGGAGGTGACGGCACCGTAACGCGGGCCGCCGACCCATGACGAAGGACGAGACCATGCCCATTAGGGTGCTGATCATCGAGGACGAACCGCTCATCGTCCTCGACCTCAAGGCGATCCTGGGGGAGCTGGGCTGCGAGGTGGCCGCCGTCGCCGGCACCGCCGAGGAGGCGCTGGAGGCCGCCGGGCGCGAGCGCCTCGACCTGATCCTCGCCGACATCCGCCTGCCCGGCCCGATGGACGGCATCGACGCGGTGAAGGCGATCCAGGCGCGCGCGCGCATCCCGGTTCTGTTCGTCACCGGCAACTGGCGCGAATTGCGCGACCGCGGCCTGCCCGACGCCATGGCGATCGGCAAGCCGTACCTGCCCTCGGTGCTGCGGCAGGCGATCCAGACGGTCATGGGCCAGACGGTGACGGGCAATGGCCGATAGCGGCGCGGCGCGCTCCCGCCGGTTCGTCCGCGAGCGGCTGGCCGGCTACGCGGCGCTGGCCTGCCTGGGCGTGGTGGCCGGCGTGTTCGGCCTGTTCGCCGTGGCGAGCTACGACCGGCTCGTCACGCGGGCCGAGCAGCAGGCGCACGACACCGCCTTCTTCTTCGCCGACCACGGCTCCCGCCTGTTCGAGGCGGCCGACCTCGCCACCAGCGAGGCGGTCGCCGCGCTGGAGGGCGAGCCGTGGGAGAAGGTGTCCGGGTCCCGCCGCGCCGCCCAGGCGCTGGAGCGGTTGAGCGACCGCTTCCCCTACACCGACGCGCTGTTCCTGACCGACACCGAGGGCCGCATCCGGCTGGTCAGCAACAGCTTCCCGGCGCCGGACGTCGACGTCTCGGACCGCGAGTACTTCACCAGCCACCGCGAGGGGCGCCGCGGCCTGTACGTCAGCCGCCTGCTGATCAGCCGCACCACAGGCAATCCCGGCTTCGTGCTGAGCCGCGGCATCTACGGCGACGACGGGGAGTTCCGCGGCGTCGCCGCCGCGATCATCGCGACTAACTATCTGGCGGAGTTCTACCGCTCCATCAACCTGCCCTTCGAGCCGACGGTCTCGCTGTTCCGCGCCGACTTCCAGCCGCTGGTGCGCCAGCCCGGCACCGTCGAGCCCGACAACCCGGGCCGCCTGCCGGGGGAGGCGCTGATCCGCAAGGCGCTCGGCGACTCCCCCTCGACCGAACTGGCGACGGTGTCGGGCAAGGCCGGCGGGGAGGAGCTGATCCTCGGCTACGCCAAGATCGAGAACGTGCCGCTGTACGTCAGCGTCGCCATCGACCGGCCGGCGCTGCTGCGCGTCTGGCTGGATGAATCGCGGGTGCCCGGCGCCACGGCGGCGGTGGCGCTGGCGGCGCTGGGCGCCCTGACCGTCTTCGTCTTCCGGCAGGCGCGCCGCGACGAGGAGGCCAAGCGCCTGCTGGAGAGCACGGTGGAGGCCCGCACCTCCGACCTGCGCAGCGCCAACCGGCAACTGGAGGTGCTGGTGCAGGAGGTGCACCACCGGGTGAAGAACAACCTCCAGGTCATCTCCAGCATGCTGCGCCTGCAGTCGATCCAGATGAGCGACGACGGCGTGCGCAAGGCCCTGCAGGACTCGGTCAACCGCGTCCACGCCATGAGCCTTGTGCACGAGATGCTGAGCGGCGCCGGCGACCGCGCCGGCCTGGAATTCCGCGAGTACCTCCGCGACCTCACCGACCAGCTCAAGGAATCCTACGGCGCCGGCGACCGGGTGGCGATCGCCATCGCGTGCGACGACCTCACCCTCGACATGACGCAGGGCATCCTGCTGGCGCTGATCGTCAACGAGATCTTCTCGAACGCGCTGAAGCACGCGTTCCCGCCCGGCCACCCCGGCGAGCTGCGCATCGCGCTGGAGCGGCAGGGGGCGCGGGCGCGCCTGACCATGCGGGACGACGGCGTCGGCCTGCCGGCCGGCTTCGACTGGCGCAAGGCGAGCAGCCTCGGCCTGCAGATCGTGCAGTCGCTGGCCACCAAGCTGGGCGGCGAGGCGTCGCTGACCACGGCCGGCGCCACCTGCTTCACCCTGGTCTTCCCGCTCGGCAACGCCGCCGCCGCGGACGCGGATCTTCCGGCCGACGCGGTGGGCGCGCTGTAGGCGCCTACCGGTACGCCCCGCCGCAGTCCGGCGTGCCCGGCGGGCAGTGCGTGCCGGTCGGGATCTGGCTGGCGTGCGGCGACGAGCCGGAGGTGCCCTGGTCGGGCGCCGTGTAGTCGCTCGGCCCGTACGGCGTGTAGCCGGTCAGCGGCACCGACGGCGGGTACAGCGTCGTGGTCGTCGTGGTCGTCGTCGTGCTGCCGCCGGAGCCGTAGGTGTAGGTCTGCGTCGAACCGGCCATCGGCGCCGTGCCGCGGCCGTCCCAGTTGGTGGCGCCGGGCGCCCCTCCCGAATAACCGAGATCCGCCGCCAAGGCGCCGCCCATGGCGAGGGCCAGGGCCGCCGCCGTGCCGATCAGAACTGAGCGCATCGTCGTCCTCTCCATGCCGAAAGCGGCGCCCGGCGGACCGTCCGCCGGGCGCCGGGTGCCTCAGGTGCGCGTCCGGGTGCCGGCCCCGGTGCCGGCCCCGGTGGTGGTGCCTGTGGTGCTGGTCCCGGTTCCGGTGGTCGTGCCGGAACCCGTCGTGGTGCCGCCCATGCCGGCCATGGCGCTGGCGCCGGCGCTGGTCGCCGAGCCCGTGCCGGTCCCCATGCCCGGGCTCTGGCGGACGCGCAGGTTGTTCTGCACGTGGGTCACGCCGGAGACCGCCTCGGCGAGGTCCTCGGCGCGGCGCTTGGCGCTGCGGTGGTCGACGTGACCGGTCAGCGTGACCTCGCCGTTGCTGACGCCGATGTCGATGTCGGAGGCATCGACGTACCGGTCGTCGGTCAGCCGGTCGCTGACATCCTCGCGGATGCGGTCGTCGGAGCGGGTGTAGCCGCGCGGGCCGCGGCCGCGGTGGTCGCGTATCTCGTCCATGCGGCGGCGGCGCTCGGCGTCCTCGTCGCCGAACCAGGAGGCGACCTCGTCGCCGGCCCGTTCCAGGAAGCCGCGATCCTCATCGCGGCCACGGCCGCCGGTGCCCCACTGTTCGGCGCGCGAGCGCCCGTAGGAGCCGCTGCCGTACGTGTCGCGCCCGCCCATGGCGCGGTCGCGCTCGTAGCCGTAGCTGCGGTCCTCGCCGTAGCCGCTGCCCATGTCGCTGCCGTAATCGCGGTAGCCGTAGTCCCGGCGCCGGTCGTCGTCGCGATCATAGTCGCCGCGGGCATAGCGGCGCATGTCGTCCATCATGCCGCGGGCGTAGTCGGCGCCGCGGTCGATCGCGCGCTCCACGCCCCGGCCGTAACTGCGGTCGCGGTCCATGTCGGTCCGGTAGTCGCCGGGGCCGCGGTACTGGTAGTCGCGCCGCGCGTACTCGCGGGTGTCGTCCCAATCCCGGCGCCCGCGTCCCCAACGGTCCTCGTAATCCCTCATGGCGTCGTCCCTCCTTGGTGTGCTGAGCCTCGGGCTCTTGCCCTGCAAACCGGCGGGGCACCTCGGAGGTTCCTCCCCGGACTTGAACGCAGGCGTGGGTTCGCCCACCTGATAGGCCTGAGGGCGACGGGCGGCTGCGCATGGTGCGGGCCGATCCTCCGGTGCTCTCGCCGCGCCTCGGGAAGAGGGCGGAACCATAACGGAGTGCCTTATGGACTTCGGTCAATTCACCGAACGTGCGCGCGGCGCGATCCAGGCTGCGCAGATGACGGCCCTGGCCGGCCGCCACCAGAATTTGCTCCCCGAACACCTCGTGAAGGCGCTGCTCGACGACGCCGACGGGCAGACGCGCCGCATCGTGCGCGATGCCGGCGGCGACCCCGACCTGCTGCTCGCCGCCGCCGAGGAGACGCTGGAGCGCCAGCCGACCAACGAGGGCCCCGGCCCGCACCCGATCTACATGTCCCCGGCGCTGGCCGGCGTGCTGAACGGCGCCGTGCAGGCCGCCCGCGCCTCCGGCGACCGCTTCGTCACCGCCGAGCGCCTGCTGGAGGGCCTGGCGACGCCGCTGCGCAGCGAGTTCCTGCGCGCCGGCGTCGACCCGCAGGGCCTGACCCAGGCGGTGCAGCACCTGCGCCAGGGCCGCAAGGCCGAGGCGGAGGACGCCGAGCAGGGCTGGGAAGCCCTGAAGAAGTACGCCCGCGACCTCACCGAGGAGGCGCGGCAAGGCAAGATCGACCCCATCATCGGCCGCGACGACGAGATCCGCCGGACCATCCAGGTCCTCGCCCGCCGCACCAAGAACAACCCGGTGCTGATCGGCGAACCCGGCGTCGGCAAGACCGCCGTGGTGGAAGGGCTGGCCCAGCGCCTGGCATCCGGCGACGTGCCGGAGGGCCTGAAGGACCGCCGGGTGCTGGCGCTCGACCTCACCGCGCTGCTGGCCGGCGCCAAGTTCCGCGGCGAGTTCGAGGAGCGGCTGAAGGCCGTGCTGACCGAGGTGCAGGCCGCCCAGGGGCGGATCATCCTGTTCATCGACGAACTGCACACGCTGATCGGCGCCGGCCGCGGCGACGGCGCCATGGACGCCGCCAACATGCTGAAGCCGGCGCTGGCGCGTGGCGAACTGCGCTGCGTCGGCGCCACCACGCCGGACGAGTACCGCCGCTACATCGAGAAGGACGCCGCCCTGGCCCGGCGCTTTCAGCCGGTGAACGTGGACGAGCCCTCGGCCGAGGACGCCGTGTCGATCCTGCGCGGCATCAAGGGCAAGTACGAGGTGCACCACGGCGTGCGCATCGCCGACGCGGCGGTGGTCGCGGCGGTGAGCCTGTCGGCGCGCTACATCGGCGACCGCCGGCTGCCCGACAAGGCCATCGACCTCGTGGACGAGGCCGCCAGCCGCCTGCGCATGGCCATCGACAGCAAGCCGGAGGCGCTCGACGCCGTCGGCCGCCGCGTCGCCCAGCTGAAGATCGAGCGCGAGGCCCTGAAGGCCGAGCCGGACGCCGCCTCGCGCGACCGCCTGGAGAAGCTGGAGCACGAGCTGGCCGACGCGGAGGCCCGCCAGTCCTCCATGGAGGAGGAGTGGCGCGCCTCGCAGAGCCGCCGCACCGAGGGCCGGCGCCTCAAGGAGGAGCTGGACCAGGCCCGCACCGCGCTGGAGCGCGCCCAGCGCGACGGCGAGTGGGCGAAGGCCGGCGAGCTGGCCTACGGCGTCGTCCCCGACCTGGAGAAGCGCCTCGCCGAGGCCGAGGCGCGCGCCTCGACCGAGCGCGAGGAGGTCACCTCCCGCGACATCGCCAACGTGGTGACGCGTTGGACCGGCATCCCGGTGGACAAGATGCTGGAGGGTGAGCGCACCCGCCTCAAGGGCATGGAGGACAAGCTGGGCGAGCGCGTCGTCGGGCAGGCGGAGGCCGTCCGGGCGGTGTCCAAGGCGGTGCGGCGCGCCCGTGCCGGCCTGAAGGACCCGAACCGGCCGACCGGCTCGTTCCTGTTCCTGGGCCCGACCGGCGTCGGCAAGACCGAGCTGGCCAAGGCGCTGGCCGGGTTCCTGTTCGACGACGAGACGGCGATCACCCGCCTCGACATGAGCGAGTACATGGAGAAGCACACGGTCAGCCGGATGGTCGGCTCGCCGCCGGGCTACGTCGGCTACGACGACGGCGGCACGCTGGCCGAGAAGATCCGGCGCCGGCCGTATCAGGTGATCCTGCTCGACGAGGTCGAGAAGGCGCACCCGGACGTGCTGAACGTGCTGCTCCAGGCGCTCGACGACGGGCGGCTGACGGACGGGCAGGGGCGCACGGCGGACTTCCGCCACGCCATCCTGATCATGACGTCGAACCTCGGCGCCGAGGCGCTCACCGCCCTCGGCGAGGGCGAGTCCATGGACGGCGTCCGGGTCGAGGTGATGGACGCGGTGCGCCGCGCCTTCCGGCCGGAGTTCCTGAACCGGCTGGACGACGTGCTGATCTTCCGCCGCCTGGGCCGCGAGCAGATGGCGAGCATCGTCGACATCCAGCTCGCCCGCGTGAACGAGCGGCTGGCCGAGCGCGGCCTGACGCTGGTGGCGGACGGCGAGGCCAAGCGGCGCCTCGGCGACCTCGGCTGGGATCCGGCGTTCGGTGCGCGTCCGCTGAAGCGGGCGGTGCAGACCTACGTCGAGGATCCCATCGCCGAATTGCTGCTCGACCGCGAGGAGGAGGAGCGCACCACGCTCGCCCTGTCCGTGGTGGACGGCAAGCTGGCGCTGGACGGCCTGCCGGTCGAGGACGACCGCGGCCACGGCTTCAAGGCGCCGGAACGCCCGCCGCTCGGCTTCGCGCTGAGCGGGCGGAGCGCCTCGGTGCACTGACGGCGGGAAAAAGCCCCTCTCTTCGGAGAGGGGTTTTTTTCTTGCTGCGGCCGGATGTGGCGTGACGGGACTATGGTCTCGGAAAGCGGTGTGCACGCACGCGCAGGGGCCGTAAGGGAAAGGTGAACTGAACAGCCCCTGCACACTGTTCCACGGTGTTCCACACTGTTCCATATCGGCAGGAACAGCGTCAGCGCGGTCGTCGGCCGCTCCGGCGGCTTGGCGGTCCGGTCCCAACCGGCGACGGGAGTCCTTGCAGCACGTCCTCGGCGATGCGGCGGGGCGCCGGGGCGATGCCGAAGGGGCAGGCGCCGGGCGGGCCGATCTCGATCAGGGGCATGTCGCGCTCCACCCGCGTGCCGTCGCGCATCAGGCCGGTCAGCACGCCGTCCTGCGGCGCCCACAGCAGCGCGTTGCCGACCATGCCGACGAATTTCCCGCGCGGCACCCATGCACCAATGGACAGCAGCGTGCGGAACAGGCCGCCCATGGGGGAGGTGAGCACGACGCTGCCGTCCGGCAGGCCGGGATCGTGCGGACGCGCATCGACGACGGCGCGCCAGGGTGCCGCGGTCAGCGCCGCATCGGCGTCCATGCAGAGCACCGGGATGGTCGGGGCGCGAAACAGGCTCTCCCCGATTTCGGCCGGGTCGCGCAGGCGGTGCGCGCCGATGCCTTCCAGGCGGGCGAAGCCCTCGATGGCCGCGTCGGCGAAGCTGTGGCCGCGGCGCAGCACGCGCTCCGGCGCCTCGTCGTGCAGGGCCACCGCGCAGCCGGCGGTGAACAGCCAATAGGCGACGGCCGAGCCGACCTCGCCCAGCCCGCGCACCAGCACCGGCCCATGACGGGATGGCATGGGGACAGCGGGATCGGAGTCCCGCACCACGGTGGCTCCCGGGTGAATCGGACGGACATGCGGGCGCGGGCGCATGGCGAACCTCCTCTGCGAAAGGGGTGCGGCGGCCTCTCCGGAAAAGCGCCGTTGCTATCCGATAAGGTTCTTGACCGGGCTTTGGTTCCCGATGGAGCACCGCAAGAAAGCAGAAGGGGAGCAAAACGCAAGCGGGCCGCGACGACGCGGCCCGACGGGACTTCGGTGTTTGCGATGGTGACGGCCGCGGCTTACGCCTTGCGGTCGGGATCGTGCGAGTGGCGCGCGTCGCGCTCGCCGCCGCCGCCGGATGTGCGGCTGCGGTCGGGGTTGGTCGGCTCGCCGGGCTTGGGGCCGGCGCGGTCTTCGGTGGTCTGCTTCTCGTCCACCCGGTTGTCGGTCTGCGTGGCGGGCCGGCCGTGATCGGACTTGGTCATGGTCAACGGTCCTGCTGGTGGCCCTGATGGGTGGTGTTGATCCTGGTGTTGCCGGTGCGGCCCTGCTGGTCCGCGTTCTCCGGCACGCCGCGGTTCGGGCCGGCGGTGTCGGCCTCGACCTCGGGCGCGCCGCCGGGGCCCTTGTCGCTGCGGCCGGCCGGCGGCACGGGGGGCATGTGCTTGGTCATGGGTCCACCTCCTCGCGGGTTCGGACCCTGGACAACAGGAACCCGGCGCGGCGGTTCCCGCGTCAGCGGCGCAGCAGGTCGAGCGCCGCCATCGCCATGACCTGCGCCGAGTGCACCATGTCGTCGATGCCGACGTACTCGTCCGGCTGGTGGGCGAGGTCGAGGATGCCGGGGCCGTAGGCGATGCAGTCCTTGAGGTGTCCCACACGGACGATGTGCTTCTGGTCGTAGGTGCCGGGCGACACCACGTGCTCCGCCTTGCGGCCGAGCACGGTTTCGATGGCGGCCTCCACGGCGCGGACGACGGGCGAGTCCGCATCGGTCATCGTCGGCAGGAAGGCCAGCACCTCGCGCAGGTCGTAGTCGAAGCCGGGGCGGGTGCGGCGCAGCTCGTCGAGGATGGCGACGATCTCGCCCTTCACCTCCTCGGGGTCCTCCTCGATCAGGTAGCGGCGGTCGATCACCATGCGGCAGGAGTCCGGCACCATCGGGCTCGGCAGCCCCTCGCGGTTCTCCACCTGCCCGCCGTGGATGGCGTTGATGTTGATGGTGGACTGCCGCGCCCCCTCCGGCACCACGGGCATGGCCGTGCGCTTGGCGGCGAGGCGGGGGATCAGCTCGTGCTCGATGCGGTGCAGCACCTCGCCCATGTGGCGGATCGCGCAGTTGCCGAGGAACGGCATGGAGCCATGCGCGACGCGGCCCTTGGTCTCGATCTCGGCCCACCAGACGCCGCGGTGGCCGATGCAGACGCGGTCGACGTTCAGCGGCTCGGGGATGATGACGTGGTCGACGCGGGGCTTGGAGAACCAGCCCTTCTTCGCCAGGTAGCCGACGCCGCCGTAGCCGCCGGACTCCTCGTCCACCGTGCCGGAGATCTCCAGGGCGCCCGGGAAGGGCAGGCCGGAATCGAGGATCGCCTCGACGGCGATGATCGATGCGGCGATGCCGCCCTTCATGTCGCAGGCGCCGCGGCCGTAGACCTTGCCGTCCTTCACCACGCCGCCGAACGGGTCCACCGTCCAGCCGCGCCCGGCCGGCACCACGTCGATGTGGCCGTTGAAGTGCACGCAGGGGCCGGGGCTGCCGCCCTCGATGCGGGCGATGACGTTGGTGCGCGGGTAGCGGTCGCTGTCGCCGGTGACGCCCTCGGCGCGGACGTACTCGACCCGGAAGCCGCGCGCGGCGAGGCGGCGGCCGATGAACTCGGCGCACTCGGTGTAGACGTCGCCGGGCGGGTTGACGGTGGGGATGCGGATGAGGTCGCGGGTCAGCTCGACCAGCTCGTCGGTGCGTCCGGCGATCAGGCGGGACAGCGTGTCCTGTTGGGCGAGCGGCATCGGTCCTCCCAGACTTCCCTTGTGTATTGCCCCCACCCTAACCCTCCCCCGCTCTCGGCGGAACCTTTGGTTCCGCCTGCCGCGTCAGGCGGATCGAAGATCCGCCGTGAGCTGGGCGGGGGAGGGAATTTAACTCCTCCCCCCGCCCAGCGGGGGGAGGTTGGGAGGGGGGTTACATTTCCCGATAGTTCCCGTCGTGCCAGACATAGATCGAGTAGGCGGGGTTCTTCACGTCGCCCTTGGCGTCGAAGCTCAGCGGCCCCAGCACCGTGTCGCTCGGCGCGCCCTCCTTGAGGGCCTTGGCGACGGCCTCGGGCTTGGCGGCCTTGGCGCGCTCGATGCCGCTGGCGATCACCTGCACGGCGGCGGTGCTGAACAAGGTGAAGCCCTCGGGGTCGAACCCCTGCGCCTTCATCTTCTCCACCGTCGCCTTGGCGGCGGGGACGTTGCGCGGCTCCTTGGGGAAGCTCATCAACGTGCCCTCGCCGGACGGGCCGGCGATCTTCCAGAACTCCGGGCTGGCCAGCGAATCACCGGTCATCAGCGTGGCGTTCAGGCCCTGATCGCGCGCCTGACGGATCAGCAGCCCGGCCTCGCCGTGGTAGCCGCCGAGGTAGATGATGTCGACGCCGGTCTGCTTGAGCTTGGTGACCAGCGCGGAGAAGTCCTTCTCGCCGGCGGTGATCGCCTCGTAGGTGACCTCCTGGAGGCCGCCGGCGTTCATCGCCTTCTTCACCTCGTCGGCGAGGCCTTTGCCGTACGCCGACTTGTCGTGAAGGATGGCGACGCGCTTGCCCTTCCTGGTGTCGGCCAGCCATGTGCCGACGAAGGTGCCCTGGGCGTCGTCGCGGCCGTAGGTGCGCATGACGGTGTTCCAGCCGGCCTTGGCGGCGGCGTCGGTGAAGTTCGGCGCCGACGAGGCCGGGCTGATCATGAACACCTCGTTCTCGCCGTAGACCTGCGAGGCGGGGATGGACGAGCCGGAGCAGGCGTGGCCGACCACGAACTTCACGCCCTTGCTGACCAACTGGTTGGCGACGGCGACCGCCTGCTTGGGATCGCACTGGTCGTCGCCGACCTCGATCTTCAGCGTGTTGCCCTGCACGCCGCCCTTGGCGTTGATCTCGTCGATGGCGGCCTGGACGCCGCGCTTCATCTGCTCGCCGATGGCGGCGAGCTGGCCGGTCATCGGGCCGACGACAGCGACGCTCAGCTCCGCCGCCTGCAACGGACCGGCGGCGACGCCGGCCAGCAGCGCCATGCCCAACAGCACACTCCGCCTCATGCTTTCCTCCCCGTTTCTGGTTTGCGTTCTGCTAAGACCATACAGAACAGCATGGGGCGGCGCTCGCGCGGGCGTCAAGCGGGGCGGGGGGCGCAGGGCATGGCGAAGAAGGACGGAGGAGCGGCGGCCGAACGCCTGAGCCGCGCCGACTGGATCGCCGCCGCGCGCCGCGCGCTGGTCGAGGGCGGCATCGCCGAGGTGAAGGTCGACCGGCTGGCCGCCCGCATCGCGGTGACGCGCGGCAGCTTCTACTGGCACTTCAGGAGCCGGGCCGAACTGCTCGACGCGCTGCTGGAGGAATGGCGGCACGCCAACGTCGAGCCGTTCCTGCGCGTCGAGGCGGGCGAGGCGCCGCCGCTGCTGCGCCTGAAGCGCTTCGTCGGGGTGTGGCTGGGCGCCGACGCCTTCGACCCGGACCTCGACTCCGCCATGCGCGACTGGGCGCGCGGCTCCAAGCGGGTGGCCGCCCTGGTGCGCGCCGCCGACGCCACGCGCACCGACGTCCTGCGGCGGATCTTCCAGGCGCTGGGTTACGGGCCCGACGAGGCGGAGGTGCGGGCGCGCGTCACCTACTACCATCAGGTCGGCTACTACGCGCTGGGCATCGTCGAGAGCCGGAAGGTGCGCGAGGCGTTGTTCCCCGCCTACTTCAAGGTGCTGTCGGGCTTCGATCCGCCGGAGGGGTGACGGCCGCCTCGACAAAGGCGATCACGCTGCGCGCGTACCGCTCGGGCGTCACGCCGCGGCGGCGATACTTGCTCCGCTTGACGTACCAGTCCTGCAGCAGCGGCTTCACCAGGGCGGCGGTCATCGTCACGTCGGCCACCCGGAACACGCCCCGCGCCACGCCGTCGGCCAGGATGTCGGCGATCAGCGCCTCGGTCGCCAGCTCGCTGCGCGTCGCGGCGTCGCGGCCGGCCTGGGGGAAGGCCTTGGCTTCCATGTAGGCGAAGGTGAACCAGGGCTGCATCGCCTCGGTCAGATAGACGTGCGTCTCCAGCAGCCAGCGCAGGCGGGCGCGCGGATCGCCCGCGAGGTCCGGCGGCGGGGCGCCCAGCACCTCGTCGACCGCCGCCGCCACGGTGTCGAGGATCATCATCAGCAGCGTCTCCTTGCCGTCAAAGTAGGCGTAGAGCCCGCCCATGCTGAGGCCCGAGCCCTCGGCCAGATCGCGCAGGCTCATGGAATGGAAGCCCTTGCGGTTGGCGATGGTCAGCGTCGTCTCGACGATGCGGGCGAGGTTGGCGACCGCCACGTGCGGTTTCTTGATGCGGACGATCTCGCGATGGCGCTCCAGCAGGCGGGTGCACAGACCCTCCATCGACAGGTCCCGGCCGGACTGGAATTCGTTCAGCGTGCCCATACCGTCTCTCCTGTTGCGCCGCCCGGCGCGCCCGCATAAAATAGCGAGCGCTCGCTCGATTTTTCCAGCGGAAACGGCGCGGAAGCAGGGGAGGCAAACCGTGAGCTTCGAGGTGGACCTGACCGGCCGCGCCGCGCTGGTGACCGGGGCGTCGAGCGGCCTGGGGCGGCATTTCGCGCAGGTGCTGGCCCGTTCCGGCGCCAAGGTGGCGCTGGCGGCGCGGCGCATCGAGAGCCTGGAGCGCGTCCGCGAGGACATCGTGCGCGACGGCGGCGAGGCGGTGGCCGTGCCGATGGACGTCACCGACGCCGCCTCGGTGCGTGAGGCGGTGGCCGACGCCGCCGAGGGGCTGGGCGGGCTGGACATCCTGGTCAACAACGCGGGCACCACGCTGACCAAGCCGGTCCTCGACATCGGGGAGGCGGAGTGGGACGGCGTGCTCGACACCAACCTCAAGGGCTGCTTCCTGGTGGCGCAGCAGGCGGCGCGCGCCATGCGCGAGCACGGGCGCGGCGGCAGCATCGTCAACGTCGCCTCGATCCTCGGGCTGCGGGTGGCCGGGCAGGTGGCGCCGTACGTCACCTCGAAGGCCGGGCTGATCCAGCTGACCAAGGCGATGGCGCTGGAGTTGGCGCGGCACCGCATCCGCGTCAACGCGCTGTGCCCCGGCTACATCGAGACCGACCTCAACCGTGATTTCTTCGCCTCGGAGGCGGGGCAGGCGCTGATCAAGCGCGTGCCGCAGCGCCGGCTCGGTCAGCTGGAGGAGCTGGACGGGCCGCTGCTGCTGCTGTGTTCCGACGCCTCGTCCTTCATGACCGGCTCGGTGATCGCCGCCGACGGCGGGCATCTGGTCAGTTCGCTTTAGACGGAGACACCCATGGACTTCGCCCTGTCGCCCGAGATCGACGACTACCGCCGCCGCGTGCGCGCCTTCGTGAACGATGAGATCCTCCCGGTCGAGGCGGATCGCGCCAACTGGGACGAGCACGGGATGATCGCCCTGCCGGCGCTGGAAAATCTCCGCGCCAAGGCGAAGGCGGCGGGGCTATGGGCCTTGCAGATGCCGAAGGCACGCGGCGGGCAGGGGCTGCCGGTGGTCGGCATGGCGGCCTGCTACGAGGAGATGAACCGCTCGATCTTCGGGCCGGTGTGCTTCAACTCCTCGGCGCCGGACGACGGCAACATGATGGTGCTCAACAAGGTCGGCACCGAGGCGCAGAAGGAGCGCTGGCTGCAGCCGATCATCGACGGCAAGGTGCGCTCCGCCTTCGCCATGACCGAGCCGCATCCGGGCGGCGGTTCGGATCCCTCGATGATGCTGACGACGGCGGAGCGCAAGGGCGACCGCTGGGTGGTGCACGGGCGCAAGTGGTTCATCACCGGGGCCGAGGGGGCGCAGCACTTCATCCTGATTGCCCGCACATCCGACGACAAGCGCAAGGGGCTGACCGCCTTCCTGTTCGACAAGGACCAGCCGGGCTGGGAACTGGTGCGCCGGATTCCGATCATGGGGCCGGAGGAGCACGGCGGCCACTGCGAGATGGCGTTCGACGGGCTGGAGATCCCCGGCGAGAACGTGCTGATGAACGTCGGCGACGGGCTCAAGGTGACGCAGATCCGCCTGGGCACGGCGCGGCTGACCCACTGCATGCGCTGGACCGGGCTGGCCAAGCGCTGCCTGGAGATCGCCGGGGCCTACGTCAAGGAGCGCGAGAGCTTCGGCATGACGCTGGCGCAGCACGAGGGCGTGCAGTGGATGCTCGGCGACGCGGCGATGCAAATCGAGCTGGGCCGGCTGATGGTCATGAAGGCGGCGTGGACGCTGGACCAGGGCGGCTTCGCCAAGAAGGAGCTGTCCATGGCCAAGGTGCTGATGGCCGACACGCTGTTCAAGGCGGCGGACACCGCCATCCAGCTGTGCGGCGCCCGCGGCTATTCCAAGGACACGGTGCTGGAGTGGATCTACCGCTACGCCCGGCAGGCCAAGCTGGTGGACGGCGCCTCCGAGGTGCACAAGATGGTGCTCAGCGGCTTCTACCTGAAGGAAGGCGACGGCTTCTGGAGCTGGGGATGAGCATGAGCGGGCTGATCAACGAGGAGACGCGGCCGCGGCTTGAGGCATGGCTGGCGGAACAGCTGGGCGCGACCAGCGTCGCCGTCGACGACGTCAGCCGGCTGAGCGGCGGCGCCATTTCGGAGAATCTGGCGCTCACGCTGGCCGTGCAGGGCGGGCGGCTGGACGGGCGGCACGCGGTGGTGCTGCGCGCCGCGCCGCCCATGGAGGTGTCGGCCAGCCTGAACAAGGCGCAGGAGTTCGCCGTGCTGCGCGCCGCCTTCGCGGCCGGCGTGGCGGCGCCGGAGCCCATCGTCGCGTGCGAGGACAAAGGGCTGCTCGGCCGTGCCTTCTACGTCATGCGGCGGGCCGAGGGCGTCGCGGCCGGCTTCCGCGTGGTCAAGACCGACGAGCCGCAGCGCGAACTGGCCCGCGAACTCGGGCGGCAGTTGGGCAAGCTGCACTATGTGCGGCCGAGCACGCCGGGACTGGAATTCCTGCCGCGGCCGGAGCGCGGGCCGGCGCTGGACGCTGCCCGCCTGTACCGGGAGTGGGCCGGCGAGGTGGCGGAGCGCGACCCGGTGCTCGCCTACGGGCTGCGCTGGCTGGAGGTCAACGCGCCGCCGCCCGGTGAGCTGGTGCTGTGCCACCGCGACTACCGCACCGGCAACTACCTGGTGAAGGATGGCGGGCTGACGGCGATCCTCGACTGGGAGTTCGCCGGCTGGTCGGACCCGATGGAGGATCTGGGCTGGTTCTGCGCACGCTCCTGGCGCTTCGGTCGGTCCGACCGCGAGGCGGGGGGCATCGCCGACCGCGCCGACCTCTACGCCGGCTACGAGGAG
Source organism: Azospirillum sp. TSO22-1 (assembly GCF_003116015.1). GTDB lineage: Bacteria > Pseudomonadota > Alphaproteobacteria > Azospirillales > Azospirillaceae > Azospirillum. Next base: position 3,954 of record NZ_LGQZ01000068.1, on the reverse strand, counting down.
ACGGCCGGGCGCCGGGTCGATCCGGTGCGGGTGGCGTACTGGGAGGCGTCGGCCTACCTGCGCTGGGCGGCCATCGCCATCCAGCAGGGGTGCCGCCACACCTCCGGCACCGAGCCGTCGCTGGAACTGGCGCTGACCGGCCGCATGCTGCCGGAGATCGAGCACGACCTGCTGCTGCACCTGGATTCCCTGGAGGCATAACCCCCTCTCCCGCCCCGGGAGAGGGTGGGGCCTGCTCGGAACGAGCGGGAGGGTGAGGGCAAGTCCAAGGATCCTTGATTTCACCCTCACCCGGCCGCTGCACGGCCACCCTCTCCCGGGGCGGGAGAGGGATGATGGAGGAGCGCATGAGCATCGACCAGCCGGACGCCCGCGGACTCGTGGAGATCGCGCTGAAGACCTTCCGCGAGGTGCTGCTGCCCGCCGTGCCGGCGGAGCAGCGCTTCCCGGCGCTGATGATCGCCAACGCGCTGTCCATCGCCGAGCGCGAGTTGAAGGGCGCCGCCGGCCCGGCCGAGGCGTTGAGGCGCTTGCTGGGCGAGGAGGGCGACGCCGACACGCTGTCGCGCCGGCTGTGCGCGGCGATCGACGAGGGCCGCTTCGACGGCAGCGCGGAACTGCGCCCGGTGCTGTGGGAGATCACCCGCGCGCGGCTGGTGGTCTCCAATCCCAAGTATCTGCAGAAATGACCGCCTTCACGCCGCTGGCGGGAACCGCGGCGCGGCGGCGCGTCGTGCTGATGCGGCACGGACACGTGTCGTACTACGACCCCGCCGGGCAGCCGCTGAACCCCAAGACGGCGCCGCTCACCGACGAGGGGCGGGCGCAGGTGCGCGCGGCGGCCGAGGCGCTGCGGGACGTGCCGTTCGGCCGCATCGTCTGCTCCGGCCTGCCGCGCACCCGCGAGACGGCGGAGATCGTGGCGGACGGGCGCGGGCTGGCGGTGGAGGACGATCCCGGTTTCCTGGAGATCCGCGCCGGCCGCTACCGCCTGATTCCGAAGGAAGAACGAACCGCGGCCTACCTCTACGGCTTCGATGGCGCGCACCTCCCCGGCGCCCGCTTCGCCGGGGGCGACGTGATTGCCGAGGTGCGGGCGCGCGTCGTCGCGGCGCTGGAGCGGTGGCTGGCGGAACCGGACTGGACCCATCTGCTGCTGGCGGCGCACGACGGGGTGAACCGGCTGCTGCTGTCCTGGGCCTGCGGCGCCGGGCTGTCGGCGGTGGGCAGCTTCGATCAGGACTACGCCGCGTTCAGCGTGCTGGATTTCGACGTGGAGGAGGGGCGCGTCACCCGCCGCATCCTCAAGGCGGTCAACGTCACGCCGGGCAACCTGTCCAAGGTCGGGCGGCACGAGACCGGCATGGAGCAGGTCTTCCGCCCGCTGCTGGCGCTGGACTGACGCGCCGGTCAGGCCGGCGTGCGCAGGCACGCTTCCAGCAATGGCTTCCAGCCGTCGATCATGGCGCGGAAGGCGTCGTCGGTCAGCGCGGCGAGCGTCGCGGCGCCCGCGTCGGAGAGGGCGGTGTAGGCGTAGGCGATGGTGGCGCGGGTGCGCCCTGGACCGGCCGCGTCGCAGGCCACATCGACGAAGCCGAAGCGTGACCCCGGCGTCACGCGGGCGTAGCGGACGCGGTGATGCTCCGGCTCCCAGCGCACGCAGCTCCACAGCGTGGTCTCGCCGCCATGGCCGGTGCGGAAGACCATGCCGTCCTGCGTGTCGCCGGAGGGCGGGTGCAGGAACTCCGGCTCCCACCCCGCCACCCAGCGCCGCTCGCCGAGCGGCGTGAGCAGGGGGAACACCCGGTCGGCCGGGGCGTCCACCACGATGGCGTGGCGGCGCTCGATGTGCGTGGAACCGGTCATGCCTGTCCTCCCTCCTCGTCCCGCAAGGCGTGGCTGTCGGCCGCGGTGAGATCGAGGCCGTAGATCCGCTTGAGCTCGGCGATGGTCTGCTGCGTTTCCGGGCCGAACGCGCACCGCCCCTCGAAGGCGTGCAGCACGATGCCCTCCAGCAGGTCGCCGAGGCTCATGTCCTTGTATTCGGCCAGGGCCTTGAGGACCTTCAGCATCCGCTTCTCGAGCCGGACGCCCGTCTGCACGCGTTCGACGATCATGATGCGCCTCGCCATTTATGGTACATTGGTACATCGATAACTGCCGCATTGGCAAGCGTGCTGGCGGCCGCTCATGGCTGCACCCACCGGAGCGCAGATCCCTTCCGTTGGACAGCCGGGGCGCCGCTGCCCACACTGCGCCGCACACGGACGAGGTCGGAGCACGCGGTGACGGGCGGCGAGGAGAGCGGGTTTCTGGTTGCCGGCACCCCGGCGTTCCGACGGGCACGCTGGGCGCTGGCGGTGGCGGGGTTCTCGACCTTCGCCACGCTGTGGTGCGTGCAGCCGCTGATGCCGGAGTTCGCCGCCGAGTTCGGGGTGAGCCCGGCGCAGTCCGCCCTGGCGCTGTCGCTGCCCACGGGCATGCTGGCGTTCGCGCTGCTGGTGGCGGGGGCGGTGTCGGATTCGCTGGGGCGCAAGGCGGTGATGGTCGCTTCGCTGCTGGCGTCGGGCGCGCTGGGCGTGGTCGGCGCGCTGGTGCCGGGCTGGCACGCGCTGCTGGCGGTGCGGGCGCTGGAGGGTGCGGCGCTCGCCGGCCTGCCGGCCGTCGCCATGGCCTACATCGGCGAGGAGGTCGAGCCGCGATCGACCGGGCTGATGATGGGGCTGTACATCGGCGGCACGGCGCTGGGCGGCATGTGCGGGCGCGTGCTGACCGCGCTGGTCTCCGACGTGGCGAACTGGCGCGTCGCCATGGCGGCGGTTGGCGTGCTGGGGCTGGCGGCGGCGGGCTGGCTGTGGGCCGGGCTGCCGGCCTCCCGGCGCTTCGTGCGGCGGCCGGCGGGCCTGAGCGGGCTGGCGGCGGCGTGGCGCGGGCATCTGGCCGACCCGACGCTGCGCGGGCTGTTCGCCGTCGGCTTTCTCATCATGGGCGCCTTCATCACGCTGTACAATTACGTGGGCTTCCGTTTCGCGGCTCCGCCGTTCGAGCTGCGGCCGGCGGTGGCCGGCGCGGTGTTCCTGGTCTACGTGGCGGGGGCGGTGGCCTCGCCGTGGTTCGGGGCGCGGGCGGCCAGGCACGGCAACGGGCGGGTGCTGCTGGCGGCGGTGCTGCTGAACCTGGCGGGCGTGGCGCTGATGCTGCCGGACTCGCTGCCGGCGGTGGTGGCGGGGCTGACCCTGTTCACGATGGCCTTCTTCGGCGCCCACACCATCGCCAGCGGCTGGATCGGCCAGCGCGCCCGCACGGCGCGTGCCCAGGCCTCGGCCATCTACCTGTTCAGCTACTACATGGGGGCGACGCTGACCGGCTACGCCGGCGGCTGGTTCTGGACGGGGATGGGCTGGGGCGGCGTGGCGGCGCTGGTCGGCGCCATGCTGGGGGCGGCGGCGTTGATCGCGCTGCGGTTGCGCCATTGAAAAGGAATGCACGAGAAGGCATTCTATGTCCAATCAGTAGGGAAACGGACGCATGACCAGCCTCGCCATCCATTGGGACACCGACCCGGCCACGGCGGACGTCCAGACCAGCGACCCGCTGGTGGTGTCGGCGCACCTCGCCCACGCCGGCGTCCTGTTCGAGCGGTGGGACGCCACCACCGAGCTGCCGGCCGACGCCGACGAGGCGGCGGTCTCTGCCGTCTACGGCGAGGCGATCGAACGGCTGAAGCTGCACCGCGCCTTCCAGTCCTTCGACGTGGTGCGGGTGACGCCCGACACCCCCGGCCTGGAGGCCCTGCGCGCCAAGTTCCTGGCCGAGCACACCCACACCGAGGACGAGGCGCGCTTCTTCGTCGCCGGTTCCGGCACCTTCTTCCTGCATCTGGAACGCAAGGTGTACCGGGTGCGCTGCGAGCGCGGCGACCTGATCAGCGTACCGGCGGGGGCCCCCCCCCCG
>NZ_LGQZ01000117.1 GCF_003116015.1 Azospirillum sp. TSO22-1 | reverse complement strand
CCCTCCCGCTCAATGCTGTGCATTGAGCTGCCGGGTTGGATCAAAGGCGCCTGATGGAAGCCATCAGGCGCCTTTGATATCAGTACCCATCGCGCTGGCGCAGCTTGTAGCGTTGCAGCTTGCCGGTCTCGGTGCGCGGCAGGGCCTCGATGAACTCCAGCGCGCGGGGATACTTGTAGGGCGCGATGCGGGCCTTCACGAAGTCCTGCAGCTCGCGCATCAGCTCCGGCCCCGGCCGGACCGGCGGGCGGACCACCACGAACGCCTTGGGGATGGAGCCGCGCAGGCCGTCCGGCGTGGCGATCACCGCCACCTCGTCCACCGCCGGGTGCTCCATCAGCACCTCCTCGATCTCCAGGCCGGAGATCTTGTAGCCGGAGGAGACGATCAGGTCGTCCATGCGGCCCTGGTACCAGAACACCCCGTCCTCATCGACGCGCACCGCGTCGCCGGTCAGGTTCCAACCCTCGCGGACGTAGAGCGCCTGCCGCTCGTCGGCGAGGTAGCGGCACCCCGTCGGCCCGCGCACCGCCAGCCGCCCGACCTGCCCCGGCGGCAGCGACGCCAGATCGTCGTCCACCACCATCACCTCGTAGCCGGGCACCGGGCGGCCGGTGGCACCGGGGCGGACGGCGCCCGGCTCGGCGTGCAGGAAGGCGTTGAGCATCTCGGTGGTGCCCAGGCTGTCGAGGATCTCCAGCCCGGTGACCTCCCGCCACGCGGCGAAGGTCGCCTCCGGCAGCGGCTCGCCGGCCGAGACGCAGGCGCGCAGGCTGTCGGAAGGCGGCCCCTGCCCCTCCTCGATCAGCGCGGTCATGGCGCGGTAGACGGTGGGGATGGTGAAGCACAGCGTCGGCCGGTGCTCGGCGAGGGCGGCGAGCAGCCGCTCCGGCGACGGCCGGTCGAGCAGCACCGCCGACGCCCCGGCGCGCAGCGGGAACAGCAGCAGGCCGCCCATGCCGTAGGCGAAGGCGATGGTCGGCGTGCCGCAGAACACGTCGTCCGGCCCGGTGCGCAGCAGCCGCTTCGGCGACAGGTCGGCGACCGCCAGCAGGTCACGGTGGAAGTGCGCCGTCGCCTTCGGCCGCCCGGTGGTGCCGGAGGTGAAGGCGATCAGCGCGATGTCGTCGGCCGCGGTGTCCACCGCGTCGAACACCGGGTCGAGCCCGGCGACGGCCGCCTCCAGCCCGCCGGTCCCCCCGCCGCTCCCGTTGAAGCGCAGCAGGGTGTCCGGCAGCCCGTCGAGTTCGGCGGTGAAGCCGGCGTCGCACAGCGCCAGCCGGACCTCCGCCGCCTCCACCACGTGCAACAGCTCGGCCCGGCGCAGCAGCGGCATGGTCGGCACCGCGATGCCGCCGGCCTTGACCACCGCCAGCCAGCACGCCGCCAGCATCGGCGTGTTCGGCCCGCGCAGCAGCACCCGGTTGCCGGGCACCAGCCCGTGCGCCTCCACGAGATGGCGGGCGATGCGGTTCACCGTTTCGTGCAGCCGGCCGTAGCTCCAGGCGCCGGTCGGGCCGATCAGGCAGGGGCGCGCGGCGTGGCCGCGGGCGATCCAGGCGTCCAGCAGCTCGGCCGTGGCGTTCAGCCGCTCGGGATAGGCGAGCCCGGCGGCCTCCAGCCGCAGGTCGGGCCACTGCTCCGGCGGCGGCAGCCGGTCACGCGCGAAGGTGTCGATGTGGGCGCTGCCTTTGTTCGCGTCGGGGGTCACCGGGCCCCTCCGCGCACCGAGCGCTTCAGCCGGTCCAGCAGCGCCAGCAGGGTCACCACCTCCTCGCGCTCCAGCCCGTCCATCAGGTCGACCAGCCAGGTCTGGTGCGCGTCGGCCATGCCGCGGAACGCGGCGCGGCCGGACGGGGTGAGCCGGACGAAATGCGTGCGGCGGTCGTAGGAGGCCGAGGCGCGCACCGCCAGCCCGTCCTGCACCAGCCGGTCGACGATGCCGGTGACGTTGCCGTTGGTGACCATCAGGCGCTTCGACAGCTCGCCCATGGTCAGCCCCTCCGGCGCCTTGTCGAGCAGGGCCATCAGGTCGAAGCGGGCCGGGGTGGTGTCGAACGTCTCGCGCAGGCGGGTGCGCAGCTTCTGGCCGATCAGCGCGTCGCAGGCCGACAGCCGCAGCCACAGGCGCAGCTCCGGCCGGGCGGCGAGATCCGCCGCCGCCTCGACGTCGGTGGGGCCGTCGCCCTGTCCTTCGGCCGTCTCGTCGATGATGGCGGGGCCGCCAGCCTTCACCAATCCCCCTAAAGCGCTTTCTTGATTATCGGCCGCCCACTGTAAGGGGGCGCGGCGCCGCGGAGGCATGCGTTGAACGAATGGTGGCCATCCCAACAACGGGCACAAGCGCCTTGACCAAATAATAACTGATCAGCTATATAACCGTATGGCTATCAATTCATCGCTCGACCTCAAGTTCGCCGCCCTCGCCGACCCGACCCGACGCGCCATCCTGCAGCGTCTGGCCCGGGGCGAGGCGACGGTGTCCGAACTGCGCAAGCCGTTCCAGATCAGCCAGCCGGCCATCTCCAAGCACCTGAAGGTGCTGGAGAACGCCGGCCTGATCGAAAGTGGCCAGGACGCCCAGTCCCGCCCCCGCCGGCTCAACGTCGCGGCGCTGAACGAGACGGTGGACTGGGTCGACGGCGTGCGGGGCCTGTGGAACGAAAGCTTCGACCGCCTCGACGACTTCTTGAAGACGATCCAACGAACATCGAAGGAAGGGTGAGACCATGTCCCAGGAGGCTTTGGGGGCCGCCGGCCCCGTGTTCTCGATCGCGCGCGTCTTCGCCGCCCCGCGCCCGCTGGTGTGGCGGGCGTGGACCGACCCGGCGATGCTGGCGCGGTGGTTCGGCCCGAAGGGCTGCACCGCCACCATCTTGACCATGGACCTGCGTCCCGGCGGCTACCAGCACGCGCGCATGGAGATGCCGGGCGGCCTCGTGATCTGGGGCAAGTACGTGTACCGCGCGGTCGAGGAGCCATCGCGGCTGGTCTGGGAGCACTCCTTCGCCGACGAGCACGGCAACGTGGCACCCTCCCCCTTCGGCGGCGCCTGGCCGCTGCGCCTGCTGTCGACGGTGACGTTCGAGGAAGTCAGCGCGCGCGAGACGAAGATCACCGTCACCTGGGTTCCGATGGACGCCACGGAGGAGGAGTGCAAGGCCTTCGCGGACGGCAAGCCGTCGATGACCGGCGGCTGGACCGGCAGCTTCGATCAGCTCGAGGCGTTCCTGGCGGGCGCGACGGCGGCGTAGGCGCGCTCAGTCCGTCCCGAGGTACTGGTCGATCTCGGCCTGCTCCATGACGTGGGCGGTGCCGTGGATGATGCCGTTGGCGACCTGGATGATGCGGTGGATGATCTCCACCGACTGCCGGCAGTCCTCGCGCAGCCGGTCCGGGTCGCCGCCGTGCACGTCGTTGCCGATGCGCTCCAGCGTGCGGTCGACCACCTGCGTCATCTGCGCGATGGTGTCCTCGAACGGCTTGCGGAACTTGGGCGGCACGTGCTCGTACGCCTCGATGGCAAGCGCCTTGTCGGAAAAGCCGCTGTCGCGGAAATGCTCCTGGTAGGTCTTGGGCTGCCAGAGGCGGCATTCCTCCAGCATGTCCGGCATGTCCGGCACCATCTCGATCAGCATCACGATCTCGTTGAAGTGATTGAGATAGTCGGTCGCCAGCAGCGTCTTGTCGGAGATGTTGGTGCCGTGCACCCTCTGCCGCCATGCCTCAAGATCGGCGAGCTCCTCCGGCGTCAAGCCGTCGGTGACCTGGGGATCGGTCGTCTGCTCGTCCATCGGCGGTCGGAATCCGGGGTTGGGGCGGGGCCGGCCTCTCATTACCGGGCGGGGACCGCGGGTGCAAGCACCGCGGGCGGCGCTCCCCGGGAAAAGAAAGGGCCGCCGGCCGCGTCCGTGCAACGGCGCGGCCGGCGGCCTCGAGGAACTGGCGGTTCAGGGAGGAATCACACCATTGCGGCTTGGAACAGACGATCCGGGCCTTTGTTCCGAAATTGCGAGCGGAACGAAAAATGCGCCGGCTCCGGGGATGTCCGGGGCCGGCGCACCACAGTTGGAACATTCGCCTCGCCCAAAATCGGGCGAACACCATCGTAACTGGAAGGTCTTAGACAATGGTTAAGCCGCACCATCAGCAGCTTTCCGTCCGCCGGCCGGTGGCTAGATCAGCTCCGGGCCGGGTGTCCTTCGGCTTACTCCTTTTTGGTAAAACCGGGAGTTACTTTGGAATTCCCTCGGGAAAAGCTGCGCCTAATGCGATAGGCCCGTTCCAATTCGGGAACCAAGCGCCGACATTTACTGCGACCTGAAGAACGGCGACGCTGTCGTTGCCGCCGCATCGCGATGGGGGACGGGGAAGCACTATGGTGGAACGCACCCGCGAGTTGATGGCGCATCTGCCGTATCTGCGCCGTTACGCGCGCGCCCTGACGGGCTCGCCGGCGCGCGGCGATACCCTGGTGACGCGCGCGCTGGAGCAGGTCCTGGACGGCGCCGCCGGCCTGCCCGAGGGCGGCACCGCGCTGCGGCTGGCGCTGTACACGCGCCTCAACGCCCTGGCCGACGAAGGGATCGGCGGGCCGGGCGGGGGGATCGAACGCGGCTCGACGCACCCGGTGGAGGCGGCGCTCAACACGCTGGACGAGGTCGACCGGCGGCTCTACCTGCTGGTCAACCTGGAGGACGTGACGCTGGCCGACGCCGCCGACACGCTGCGCCTGCTGCCGGAGCAGGCGGTGGAGCGCCTGAACCACAGCCGCGAAGTGGTGCGCAACCACCTGACCGCGGTGATCCTGATCGTCGAGGACGACGCCATCATCGCCTTCGACCTGACCGAGACGGTGCGCAGCATGGGGCACCTCGTCTGCGGCAACGCCACCACCATGGACGAGGCGCTGGCGCTGTCGGCCGAGCACACGCCGACGCTGGCGCTGATGGACATCCGCCTCGCCGAGGGCGACAACGGCATCGAGGTGGCGCGCGAGCTGCGCCGGCAGCGCTTCCTGCCGGTGATCTTCGTCACCGCCTTCCCGGACGAGCTGGCCAAGCGCGGGCTGGAGCATCTCGGCCCGGTGATCCCCAAGCCCTTCACCCGCGACCAGATCGAACAGGCGATCACCCGCGCGGTGTTCACCCCCGTGCCGGAAGAAGCGAAGGTGGCGGCGCCGCCGGCGACCTGACGCGGCGCCTCCCTCCTACCGGAACACCACCGTCCGGTTGCCGTTGATCAGCACCCGGTGCTCGACGTGGTACTTCACGGCGCGGGCCAGCACGACGTTCTCGATGTCGCGGCCCATCGCCACGAAGTCGTCGGGCGTCATGGTGTGGTCGACGCGCTCGACCTCCTGCTCGATGATCGGCCCCTCGTCGAGGCCGGACGTCACGTAGTGCGCCGTGGCGCCGATCAGCTTGACGCCGCGCGTGTAGGCCTGGTGGTACGGCTTGGCGCCGCGGAAGCTGGGCAGGAACGAGTGGTGGATGTTGATCGCCCGGCCGGACAGCTTCTCGCACAGCTCCGGCGACAGCACCTGCATGTAGCGGGCGAGCACGACGAGGTCGATCTGCTCCTGCTCGACGATCTCCCACAGCCGGGCTTCCTGCTGCGCCTTGGTCTCGGCCGTCACCGGCATGTGGTGGAACGGCACGTCGTGCCACGCCGCCAGCTGGTAGAAGTCGCGGTGGTTGGAGACGATGGCCGGGATCTCGATCGGCAGGTAGCCGATGCGGTAGCGGTACAGCAGGTCGTTCAGGCAGTGCCCGAACTTCGACACCATGATCAGCACGCGCTGGCGGCGGGTGGCGTCGTGCAGCTTCCACGTCATGCGGAAGGGATCGGCCACCACCTCCTGGAACGCCTTCGACAGCTCGGCGTGGCTCGGCCCCTTGCGGCCGGCGGCGAAGTGGACGCGCAGGAAGAACAGGCCGCTGCCGCGGTCGCCGAACTGCGCGCTGTCGATGATGTTGCAGTTCCGCTCCGCCAGGAAGCCGGACACCGCGAAGACGATGCCGACCGTGTCGGGGCACGAGATGGTCAGGATGTATTCGGAGCCGGTCTGGGACATGCGGAAAACCACGGGCTGGCTGGGGTGACGGGGCACCTCCCCTAGCACGATTGCCCGCCGGATGCATCCGGCAAGGCGTGGGGAGCAGCATCCCCGAAAAAACAAAGCCCCTTCCCCGGAATCACCGGGAAAGGGGCGGATGCCCTGCCGTCGAGGGTGTCGGCCTCAGGCCTCGGGGAAGTGTTCCAGCTCCCGGCGCAGGTTGCTCGCCTGGGCGCGCAGGGCGACGAGACGGCCGACGTCGGGCGCCGGACGGCGCTCCTCCTCGACCAGCTGATCCTCGACCTCGCGCTGTTCCTGCCGGATGATGTTGAACAAGGCTTTCCTCAACATCGATGCCTCCGCGCTGCCAGTTCTTAAAATTTTAATCCGAATCGATCCATTCTTCAAGAGAGCGTTCGGACGATATGGCGTCTTCGGTCGACTTTGCTCCGATACGTCATGAAGACGCCAGTTAACCTTGCGGAGTAGTTTGGCGGCGCTTGACAACACTTTTTCGCATGCGCATTGGTTAATGGCCGTGGGCCGCCAGCGGAGGCGTGGCCGTATCCACGGATGTCGAACGCGACGCAACGTCGCATGGAACAGGGTTCGTATGAACAGAAGGCTTCTCGTCAACCTCTTGTGGTCGCTGCCGCTGGCCGGCGGTTTCACCCGCACGGCGCTCGCGGTGCCGGCCTTGGCCCCCCGGCGGGCGGGCGTGCCGGTGGTGGTGCTCGACCCCGGCCACGGCGGCGCCGATCCCGGCGCCATCGGCCCGCACGGCACGCGGGAGAAGGACGTCACCCTCGACATCGCCCGCGAGATGGCGCAGCGCCTGACGCGCGAGCACCAGGTCAAGGTGGTGCTGACCCGCGAGGCGGACCGCTTCCTGGCCATCGACGAGCGGGTGGAGATTGGGCGCGCGGCACAGGCCGACCTGTTCGTCTCCATCCACGCCGACAGCGCGCCCACCAAGGAGGCGCGCGGCCTCTCCGCCTACACGCTGTCGGCCAAGGCAACGGACGGTTTCGCCGGTGCGCTGGCCAGCCGCGAGAACCGCGCCGACGCGGTGGCGGGCGTGGACCTGAAGGGCGCCAAGCCGGAGGTGCGCGCCATCCTCATGGACCTCGCCACCCGGCACACCGCCAAGGCGTCGCTGGTCGCCCGGCAATCCATCGTCAAGGGCGCCGGGCGCGAGCTGCGGCTGCTCGACAACCCGATGCGCGCCGCCAATTTCGCCGTGCTGAAGGCGCCGGACGTGCCGTCGGTTCTGGTCGAGACCGGCTTCCTGTCCAATCCCGAGGACGAGCAGGCTCTGCGCACCGCCGACGCCCGGCGCACCGTCGCCCGGGTGCTGGCGCGCGAACTGGCCGCCGTGCTGGCGCGGGCGCCGTTCGCGTAAGGCCCGCCGCAGCCGATTTCACACCCTTGTCTTCGCAAGTGCAGCATCCCTGCATCACCTGGAAACAAAGACCAAGATGAGCGAAAAAACCCGTTGCAATCCGACATCAGGCGTGACTTTTTCGCACCGCCCGCCCAGTGGTGCGGCGGGTGGACGGAGGTCGGTCGTGTCGGGCTTGGCGCGCCTGTGGGCGGTGGTCGGGTTGGCCGTTGTGGCGGTCGGCGGGACGGCGTGCGTGCCCCTGGTCCTCGGCGCCGGCGGCACCGCCGCGGTCGCCGCGCACGAGAAGCGCGGCATCCGCGGCTTCGCCAACGACACCACCATCACCGCACAGATCAACGAGCTGTGGTTGCAGCATTCCCTCGACCTCTACCAGCGACTGAGCACGCGGGTGAACGAGGGCCGCGTGCTGCTGACCGGCCGCGCCGCCGACGCGCAGCAGCGCCTGGACGCCGTCCGCCTCGTCTGGCAGGCCACCGGCGTCAAGGAGGTCATCAACGAGATCCAGGTCGACAACGACTCGGGCATCGTCGATTCCGCCAAGGACACCTGGATCAACACGCAAATGCGCACGCGCCTCACTTTTGATGGTGCAGTCGCGGGCCGCAATTACAACATCGATACGGTGAACGGCGTTGTCTATCTGATGGGATGGGCCGAGAACCAGGCCGAGCTGGACCGCGTCATCGGCCATGCCCGCGCCATCCCGAACGTGCAGCGCGTCGTCAGCTACGTCCAGGCCCAGCCGTAGAGAACCAGAAGTAGAGAAGAGGCATCCCGCACCGCCATGGCCCTCGTCTTCGCCCCGAGCCGCTTCGCCGCCTTCCTCTCGGCCCTGGTCCTGGCCGTGGCGACGCTTGCCGGCGCGGCGGGCGCCTGGGCGGCGGAAGGACGGGGGCAGGACGCCAACAGCCCGGCCAACCGGCTGTTCGTGCAGGCCATGCAGCTGGTCCGCCAAGCCGACAACACCTTCGACACGGCGGAGGAGAGCCGCTTCCTCAAGGAGGCCGACCGGCTGCTGAACGAGATCGTCGCCAAGTACCCCGACAGTTCCCTGGCGGTGCAGCTGGTGACCAACCAGTTCGTCGGCGACTTCGACTTCTACGAGTTCCGCGGCCGCATCAAGGCGCTGGTCTGCAACGAACCGCTGAGTAGCCTGTGCTTCCTGCACCGCATCGGCGAACTGCTGCCGCCGGTGGAGACGCCGATCGCCGCGGCGCGCTGGGACTGGCTGTCGCTGGCGGTGGCCTACCAGCAGCTGGGCGACCCGGGCCGCGCCAAGGAGATCGTCTCGCCCTTCGTCAGCGCCGTGCGGCGCGGCAAGGCGGCCGACAGCACGGGGCAGGACCTGTTCGTCGCCCGCGCGCTGGCGCTGATGGGGCAGGCGCCGCTGGCGCTCGACATCACCCGGCAGATCACCGACTGCGGCACCCGCATCTACAACCTGGGCGACATCGGCAAGGCGGCGGCGTGGCGCGGCGACGCGGCGCAGGCGGCGGCGCTGGCCGAGGAGGCCAAGCAGTACGCCGCCTCGCACGGCTGCTCGTGGGAACTGGGGATCGTCGTGCAGGCGCTGCTGCGCGCCGGCAAGGAGGCGGAGGCCCGCACCCTGTTCCTCAACACCGTGGAGACGCAGTTCTCCAAGTTCCGCGAGGCCAAGGAGCTGAAGGGCGACTGCTGCCCGCCCGAGCTTGCGGTGGCCGCCGCCGACCTGGGCGACCCGAACCTGGCACTGGGCATGCTGCGCAACGTGCAGGACGAGAACCCCTGGACCATCCCGGCGGTGCTCGGCCGGCTGGCGCGGCGCGGCGACGCCTCGGCAGCGCTGGGCTACGCCGAGCAGGTGCAGGATACCGACGTGCGCGGCGAGGCCCTGGCCGAGCTGATCGACGCCAGCGTCAAGCGCAACGAGCGCGCCGCGGGCGAGCAACTCATGCGCCGCCTGAGCAAGCTGGTCGAGGACAGCAACGGCAAGCGGCCGGGGCTGCTGGCGCAGCGCGCCAAGGCGGAGAAGGTGCTGCACGGCGAGGACCGCTGGCGGACCACCTTCCAGCAGGCGATCACCGCCGCCGAGCGGGCCAGCAACTTCGTCCGCCGCGACATCGGCGCGCCGCTGCTGGCGACCCTGGTGCGCATCGAGACCGGCCTGCCGATGCTGGACTGAGTGCCGGGCCGCCGTAACCCCTTGGTGGCCTCCGCCCTCGCCTTCTGAACCCCACACCCCCCTCTTGCACCGCAGCGGGCACTCCCCCCCCTCCCCTACACTCGGGGCGCCATCCGGCGGTGGAGTCAATCGGTCGAGGGGGCCGCATGTCCGTCACCACGCTTCACAATCCGACTCCCAGGGCGTCCAAGGGGCTGGTCTTCGAGATCGGGCGCAAGCTGAACACCTGGGGCTCGCGGACCGAACCGGAGGAGCGGTTCGCCTGGAAGCAGTTGGAAGGCTGCGAGCGCGTGCTCGACGTCGCCTGCGGCATCGGCACCTTCATGCGGATGCGCCCCGCCAAGACCGTCGGCATCGACCTCAACGAGGACAGCGTCGAGCACTGCCGGGCCCTGGGCCTCGACGCCCGGTTGGGTGACGCGCTGAATCTGGATTTCGAGGACAGTTCCTTCGACGGCGTCCATTCCGCGCACGTCATGCACGCCTTCGACGCCGGGCAGGCCACCCGCTACCTGTCGGAACTGATCCGGGTAACCCGGCCGGGCGGGACCATCGTCGTCTCCAACCTGTGCGATCCGGCGCAGATCTTCGGTTACCCCGAGGTGGCGCGGCCCTACACGCCGGAGGCGCTGTTCCGCATGGTCCACGCGGCGTCCAGCCCGCGCTCCAACGTCGGCACGGAGATCGCCGGCGTGCGCTTCAAGGCCATGCACTTCCGCCGCCCGCCGCTGGTCCGCTGCCGCTTCGTGCGGTCGGAGACGCTGTGGCACGCCGCGGGGGTGCTGAACTCGCTGCAGTACGGCTGCTTCCTGCGCAAGTTCTGGACCTTCGAGGGCTACACCATGGCCGTCACCAAGGCGGCCTGACCCTAAAGACAGGTCCGCCCCTTCCCCGAGGCTCCGGGGAAGGGGCGGTCTCACCTCCCTTTATCGTTCCGCCCATTTTCAGGACGCTACGCCGGGCCGGTCCCCGTGATGCCGATCCGGCGGACCTTGGGCTTGCGGTCCCCGGTCTTCGGCAGCGTGACGGTCAGCACGCCCTTGTCGAAGCCGGCGGTCACCTTCTCAGGATCCACGGTGTCGGGCAGACGGAAGCTCCGGCTGATCGTGCCGTAGCTGCGTTCGATCAGGTGATGGTCCTTGTCCTTCTCCTCCTTTTCGGCCTTCTTCTCACCCTTCAGGGTCAGCACGCCGTCGTTCAGCGTCAGCTCGACGTCCGTCTCGTCCATGCCGGGCAGTTCGGCCTTGATGGTGAGCGCTTCGGGCGTTTCGCTGACGTCAACCCGCGGCATCGGCTCGACGCGGCCAAGCCGCGGCCAGCCGAACGGCTCACCGAAAGGCATCATCGACCCGAACACGCCGTCGAACAGACGGTCCATATGCGTCCGCAGATCCAGGAACGGATCCCTGTCGATCCGCACGGCCGGAGCACCACGCATCGTCGTGGCGCTGGTCGGCATCGTCTCAGTCCGGTCGGTCATCACAACCTCCCTCGCCGGACACCGGCGCCGAAGCGCCGGGAAGGTCCTCGGCCTTCGACAAGATATATAGCATTTTTCGCGCTTTTTCGCAGCCGCTCCGATGGGCGAGGGACAGCGTGTCGCACCCCTTCAGAGCACCTGCTTCGGCAGCGACATCAGCTCGCCGCGGATCTTGCCGAGGCTGGGGCGGTTGTGCGGGCCGAAGGGCACGGGACGGCACAGGTGCATGGAGGTGATGCCGACACGCGCGGTCAGCAGCCCGTTGATCACGCCCTGCCCCACCCGCGTCGACAGCGCCGCCACCAGCGAGCCGCCGAGCGCCTCGACCGCCACGTGGTGCGCGCTCTCGGTCACCCCGGCGACCGCGAGGTTGGCGAGCATCCGGCGCAGCAGCCGCAGCGAGCCGACATAGCCTGGCCGCGCCCCGTACAGCCCGGCGACGGTGCGCACCAGCTTGAGGTTGCGCCACAGCACCACGGCGAGATCGACCACCGCCGCCGGGCTCAGCGCGGTGACGATGGCGGTGTCGCGGGCCGCCAGCAGCACCGTCTGGTAGGCGCGGCGGTCGAGTTCCGACAGCACCTCGCGGTCGATCAGCCGCACCACCTCCGCGTCGTCGTGCGCGTCGGTCACGAAGTCCTTCATGCGGGCGAGCGCCGGCTGCAGGTCCGGCCGGTCGGCGTAGAGGCGGCCGAGCGCGCCGGCGAAGCGGTCGCCCTCCCCCTGTGCCGCCGTCACCATCAGCGCGCCGGCCTCGCCGCGCAGCTGGTCGATGCGGCGCAGGCGGCGCAGGCTGCGCAGCTCCCTGACCAGCATCGCCACCGCCGAGATGCCGGCCACGCCGACCAGCGCCGCCACCAGCGTGCCGAGCGCCAGGCTGGTGGCGAACGACCGTTGCAGCAGGTCGGCGGTGTCGAAGCCAAGCGCCACCAGCACCAGCGCCGCCAGCGCGCCGAACAGCCATCGCCCGATGCCCGGACGCTGGCCCTCGGCGAGCAGCGCCGGCAGGCGCTCGGCGGCGGAGCCGGGAGGGGCGTCCTCCTCGACGGGGACCGGAGCGGCGTGCGCCGGGTCGATCTCCATGGGGGGGACCCAGGTTCGATCCTTAGTGGGGCGGTCGGTCATGCCAGATAGTCCCCCAGCAGGAACTGCAACGCCTGGTCCAGCCGGATGTGCGGCAGCCCGCGCCCGTCCGCCCCGGCGTCCGGCGGCGGCTTGAAGGGCATGAACTGGTAGGGACGCAGGAAGACGTCCCGCATCTCCGGAATGTCGCCGGGGTAGAGCACCGTCTCGCGGTCGCGCCCCACCGGCGTACCGCGCACGCAGCGCAGCTGCTGGCCCTCGTGCTCGGCCATCACCGTCTCGGTGGACTTGAGCGCGGCGATGGCCATGGTGTCCACCTGGGCGCCTTCGAAGCGGACGGCGCGCCGCGCGTCGGCGACCAGATCGTCCAGCAGGCGGCGCAGGTTGGGATGCTGGCTCGACGCGATGTGGTCGGCCTTGGTGGCGGCGAACAGCACGCGGTCGATCTTGGTGCCGAACAGCCAGTCCAGCCACCCGGACGAGCCGTGCCGGAACGGCTCCAGGCTCAGCTCCAGCGACCGCTTCATGTCGGCCACCGCGTCGGGGCCGGCGTTCAGCGCGCCCAGCACGTCGATCAGCACGATCTGCCGGTCGAGCCGGGCGAAATGCTCGGCGAAGAAGCGGCGGACGACCACGGTCCTGTAGGCGTCGTAGCGCTCCTCCAACAGCTCCCACAGCGTGCCGCGGCCGCGCGGCGCGCCGGGCAGCGGGCAGAAGGTGAGCAGCGGCGCGTTCTCGAAGTCGCCGGGCTCGATGAAGCGGCCGGGCTGGATCAGGCTGAGGCCGTCGGCGTTGCGGCAGGCGTGCAGGTAATCGGTGAACAGCCGCGCGCCGGTGCGCGCCAGTTCCTCCTCCGCCCGGCCGGCGGGATCGACGGTGCCGAGCCACGCCCGCCAGTCGGCCGACAGCGCGGCGCGCGGCGCACGCCCGGCCAGTTCCAGCGTCAGGGCGCTCCACTCGGCGAAGGACTGGTTGAGCAGCGGCAGGTCGAGCAGCCACTCGCCGGGGTAATCGACGATGTCGAGGTTGAGGATCGCCGTCGGCTGCACCACGCGCTTCAGCGCCGAGGTGGAGCGGTAGCGCATGGCGAGGCGCAGCTGGCTGATGCCGCGCGTCGGCTCCGGCCAGCGCGGGTCCGGGCCGGACAGCGACTTCAGGTGCTCCTCGTACTGGAAGCGCGGCACATCCGGATCGGGCTGCGGCTGCAGGCGGGCGGCCTGCAGGCGGCCGGTGGAGACCACGTCGAGGAACGGCAGCCGGCCGGCCCTCAGCAGGTTGTCGACCACCGCGGTGGTGAACACCGTCTTGCCGGCGCGGCGCAGGCCGGTGACGCCGAGGCGGACGCTGCTTTCCACCAGCGCCCGCCCGGCGACGCCGCCGGCCCGTTCGACAAGGCGGGAGCCGGCGGTGGTCAGGTCATCGAGGTTGGGCAGGCGCACGGGGCGGACTCGCGGCAGGGTTGGTCCCCGCACATATGGGGGCCACGTCTCAGCTGTCGAGGTTGCCGAAGCTGTGGAAGTTGAGGAGGCCCGGCGCCTTGTCGATGATCTCCTCGAGGATCAGCGAGGCGGTCTCCAGGTCGCGGCCCAGCTCGGCGCCCAGCTTGCCGGAATAGTTGGGGCGGTTCAGCTTCTCGTGCGCGTCGTGCAGGCTGCGCAGCTCGGCCATGAAGATCTCGCGGGCCCCCATCGGCAGGATCGGGTTGGCCGACAGCACGAAGAAGAACCGCATGCTGGCCCGCACCAGCAGCGCCAGCATCACCATGTCGAGTCGCTCGAACTGGTCGCGCAGGTCGTCGGAACGCTCGCTCTTGAGGTTGCGCAGGCGCTGCTCGATCAGGATGACCAGCGCCTGGAACTCGCCGACCTTGTCGCGGAACTCGCGGTAGGCGCCGAAGCTGTGCTTGCTGGCCTCGTGCTCGGCGATCTTCGCCAGCTTGGACGCCTCGCGGCACTGCCGCTCCAGCGCGCTCAGCAGCTGCTTGACCTCTTCGCGGGTGTACTGACGCTTCATGGCTGCCTGGGCAGATAACCGACGGGACGACGCCCGGCCGTATAGCACGGCTGCGGGAGAAGGTCACCGTGGCGTGTGGTCCCAAGCGCTTTCTTGGTTCCGGAAGCCGCGCCGCCGAAGCAAGAGTTCACACGGATTTCGCGGATTGAGACACGGATTACACGGATTTTCTTGATGCTTGCGGCACCGAAGCTCACCCGCAAGCCTTTGCTATGATGCAGCAATATCCGTGCAATCCGTGTCTCAATCCGTGAAATCCGTGTTCCGGGTTGCCCTCCGGATCAGTGGTCGGCCGCCACCGCCTGCGCCGGCTTGCGGACCAGCGGCATGAACAGCAGCGCGGTCAGGAACACGCCGGCCATCACCAGGAACAGGTCGTTGAAGGTCAGCACCATGGCCTCGCGCTGCACCATGCTGGCCAGCATCTTGGCCGCCGCGGCGCTGGGGTCCGCCACCAGCCCGTCGAAGCGGGCGGCGAGGCCGTCCAGCGTGTCCTGCACCAGCGGGCGCGCCGGGTTCAGGTTGTCGCCCAGGCGGTTCAGGTGCAGGGCCGCGCGGTCGATCATCACCGTGTTGATGGCGGCCAGACCGATGGCGCCGCCCAGGTTGCGCATCAGGTTGTAGAGGCCCGACGCGTTCTTCAGCTGCGCCGGCGGCAGGGTGCCGAGCGCCAGCGTGTTGATCGGGATGAAGCACAGCATCAGCGACATGCCGCGCACCGCCTGCGGCAGGAACAGCTCCCAGAACGAGGCGTCGGAGGTGAGGCCGGAGTTCAGCCAGACGCCGCTGCCGAACAGCGTCAGCCCGATCGCCAGCATGACGCGCAGGTCCAGCTTCTTCGACAGGATGCCGGCGATCGGCGCCGACATGAACTGGAACATGCCGGTGACGAACATGATCTCGCCGATCTGCAGGCTGTTCAGCCCGCGCACCCGCGCCAGGAACAGCGGCGTGATGTAGACCGCACCGTAGAGGCCGATGCCGATGATGAAGCTGTACAGCGAGCCGATGGCGAAGTTGCGGTCGCGGAAGGCGCGCAGCTCGACGATGGGGTTGCGGTAGGTCAGCACCCGCCAGAAGAAGCCGACGCCGGCCGCCACCGCGACCACGGCCAGGATGGCGATGG
Organism: Azospirillum sp. TSO22-1; assembly: GCF_003116015.1. GTDB lineage: Bacteria > Pseudomonadota > Alphaproteobacteria > Azospirillales > Azospirillaceae > Azospirillum. Next base: position 41,218 of record NZ_LGQZ01000117.1, on the reverse strand, counting down.
CCTCGTCGTCGAACCAGTCGTTGCGCGGCCCCTCCTCGACCACGTACTCGACGCTGCCGAGGAACAGCGCCATCAGCCCGAGGCCCAGCAGGTCGAAGCCCTTGAGCAGCGAACGGTCGCCCTTGTCGAAGTCGACCAGGTTCCACACCAGCGTGGTCACGATCAGGCCGGGCACGACGTTGATCAGGAACAGCCAGTGCCAGGAGAAGGTCTGCGTCAGGTAGCCGCCGAGCGTCGGGCCCAGCGTCGGCGCCATGGTGGCGACGAGGCCGATGACCACCGACACGCCGGCCCGCTTCTCCGCCGGGAACAGCGCGAAGCTGGCGGCGAACACGGTGGGGATCATGGCGCCGCCGATGAAGCCCTGCAGCGCCCGCCACAGCACCATGGTCTCGATGCCCGAGGTGAAGGCGCAGGCCACCGAGGTCAGCGTGAAGCCGGCCGCCGACAGGGTGAACAGCACGCGGGTGGACAGGATGCGCGACAGCATGCCCGACAGCGGGATCATCACGACCTCCGCGATCAGGTAGGAGGTCTGCACCCAGCTGATCTCATCCGCGCTGGCCGACAGGCCGGCCTGGATCTCGCTGAGCGAGGAGGAGACGATCTGGATGTCGAGGATCGCCATGAACATGCCGACGATCATCGCCAGGAACCCCAGCTTGTCGCGCCCGGTGAGCGCGCGCTGGGGATGAGAGACCGCCGCGTCCCGGCCGCTGGGGAGCGGGGGGCTCGGCCGGGACGCGGGGCCTTCGCCGCCGTGCGGCCCATGTTGGGGGGCGGGGCCGCGGGCGGATTCGGGAATGGCGATGGCGGTCATGGGGGGACCTCGGGGTGTATTGCCCCCACCCCGGCCCTCCCCCGCTTCGCGGGGGAGGGTGCCTTTAATCCCCCTCCCCTGCGAAGCGGGGGAGGGGTCAGGGGTGGGGGCAAGCGTGTGCGTTTACTTCTCCGCCACCGCCTTCGACGAGATGGCGGTGCCGAACACGGAGCCGGCCAGATGCGGATGGTCGTCGCGGCCGCGGGTGTCCACCTCGGCGACCACCGACAGCCCCGGCCGCAGCAGGCCGGACAGCTCGGTGTCCTTGGGGAGCGCGATGCGCACCGGCACGCGCTGCACCACCTTGGTGAAGTTGCCGGTGGCGTTCTCCGGCGGCAGCAGGCTGAACTTGGAGCCGGACGCCGGGGCGAAGCTCTCCACCGTGCCGGTCAGCTTCCTGCCGGGGAAGGCGTCCACCTTCACCTGCACCTTCTGCCCCGGCCGCATGTCGGCGAGCTGCGTCTCCTTGAAATTCGCCACCACGTAGACGTCGGGCAGCGGCACCAGCGAGAGCAGCTGCACGCCCGGCCGGGCGTACTGGCCGACCTGGACGCCGCGGTTGCCGACCACGCCGTCCACGCCGGCGCGCACCACCGTGTTGTCGAGGTCGTTGCGCGCGGCCTCCAGCGACGCCGCGGCCTGCTCCATGTGCGCCTTGATCTCGGCGGAGGCGGCCTCCAGCACGGCAACTTGGTCGCGCTCGGCGGCGAGCGCGGCGCGCGCCTTCAGCACGGCGGCGTCGGCCTTGCGCAGGTCCGCCTCGGCGGTGTCGAGCGCCTGGCGCGAGGTCCAGTTGTCGCTGGCCAGCGAACGGGTGCGGTTGAACGCCTGCGCGGCGCGCTGGCGCTCGGCCTCGGCGGAGGCCAGCTCGGCCTCGGCGCGGGCGATCTGCGTGCGCTGCCAGACCAGCTTCTGCTCGTTGCTGCCCAGCGCCGCCTTCTGCGCCGCCACGTTGGCCCCGGCCTCGGCGACCTTGGCGCGGTAGTCGCGGTCGTCCAGCACCACCAGCACGTCGCCGGCGGCCACCTGCTGGTTCTCCGCCACCCGCACGTCGCGCACGTAGCCGGCGACCTTCGGGCTGACCACGCTGATGTCCGACTGCACGTAGGCGTTGTCGGTCGATTCGACGAAACGCCCTTCCGTCCACCAATGCCAGCCGCCATAGCCGGCGCCGGACAGCGCGATCACAGCGACTCCCGACAGAATGAGCTTCCGAACGCCCTTGGCCATGGTTATTTAACCCCTGCGGTGCGGTTTCGCCGGTCCTGTCGCAGGGCCGAACTGAACCGTTCAGTTTTGTCTTGAGGCAAGATGGCGCAGTGCATATCTCTTGTCAAGAGTGAACTGAACGGTTTAGTACTATCCATGCCGGTACGGGTTTCGAAGAGGTGGGAGGACGGAATGGCGGGTGTGGTGGCGCCGAGCCCCGAGGCGGGCTCAAAGCCGGCGCAGATCCTGGAGGCGGCGGGCAAGCTGTTTCTGGAGAACGGTTACGGCGCCGTCAGCATGGACAACGTGGCGAAGACCGCCAACGTGTCCAAGGCGACGCTGTACGCGCATTTCCGCAGCAAGGACGAGCTGTTCGCCGCCATGGTGGCGTGCGAGTGCCGCGACCAGATGGGCGCCCTGACCTGCGAGGAGGTGAGCCGGATGGAGGTGGCCGACGCGCTGCGGCTGGTCGGCCGGCGCTTCATGAGGCTGGTGCTGTCCGGCAAGGCGCTGGCCGCCTACCGGGTGGTGGTGGCCGAGGCGCACCGCTTCCCCGAGCTGGCGCGCGCCTTCTACGAATCCGGCCCGGCGGTCTCGCACGCACACCTGGCGGCGTACCTGCGCGAGGCGGACCGCCGCGGCGCACTGCGCATCCCCGACGTCAACCTCGCGGCCGAGCAGTTCTTCGGCCTGCTGAAGGCGCACATCCACACGCGCTTCATCCTGTGCATCGAGAGCAACATCACGGAAGCCGAGCTGGAGCGCTTCCTCGAAGCGGCGGTGACCCTGTTCACCAAGGGCTACGCGGCGGCGCCGTAATAGAGCATGGCGGTGTGCCGCGCCTCGGCGAAGAACAGCCAGCGCTCGGCCAGCACGCCGACGGCGGCGCTCGGCACCGCCAGCACCGCCAGGGCCGGCAGCGCCAGCGCCGCGAGGCTGAGCAGCAGCGGCAGCGCGAACAGCGCGGCGTGGGCGATGCGGCGCAGCTTGGCGGCGTGCGCGCGGGCGACCTGATAGCCCAGCTCGCGCATCAGGAAGTTCTCTTCGGTGTGCGGCTTCTCCAGCAGGTGGACGCGGCCGAGCCGGTCCAGGCCGGTGGCGCCGCCCACGTCGCGGCGCGGCGCCTGCGCGTCGATGGCGCGCCAGTACGCCGCCTTGACCAGCCAGCCGGCCGCGCTCAGCCCCACGGCGAGCCCGCCCAGCCCGCGCCAGCCGCCGCCCCACAGGCCTTGCAGGGCGGCCAGCAGCAGCGCGCCGGTCATCAGCGCCAGCACGAGGTACACGGGCGGCACCCAGCGGCTGTTCCATTGCCGGACGGCGCGCAGGGACGCGTAGATCATCGACGTGGCGTAGACGGTGGCGAGCGCGAGAAGCGCGCTGGCAATGCCCAGCACGGCCACCAGCCCGCGTGGCGCCCCCAGCAGCACCGCCAGCCCGAAGAGGCCCGCCGGCGCGTAGGCGGCGAGCGCCAGCACGCCCTCGCGCGACAGCCACGACGACCGCCACTGGCTCACCGCCCGCCACGCCCGCTCCGGGTGCGTCAGGTGGAGGGTGGAGGACAGCAGGCCGCCGGTGACCAGGGTCAAGGCCAGTGCGAGGGCCGTCAGGGTGAACCACGCGCCGGGCGGGAGGAGGCCGAACGGGGTGAGGACGCCCAGCAAAGCCAGCAGGCCGTAGCCGGCGCCGGACGCGGTGGTGAAGAAAATGACGGAATAGGCCGGGTGCATGGTCACCGCGTCAGCATCTTGTCGACCCAGCGCAGGAAGCGCCCGCCGCCGTGGTCGACCTTCGGCAGCTCGGCGCCTTCCGCACGCTTTCCGGGCCGGGGCGGCAGGTAGGTGCCGGTGGGGTTCTGGCCGAGGTCCTCCATCACCCGGAAGCCGCCGCGCTCGCGGCTGAGCTTCGACACGGTGGATTCCGGATCATTGAAGTCGCCGAAATGCCGGGCCTTGGTCGGGCAGGCCAGGACGCAGGCGGGTTGGCGCTCCTCCTCGCGGAGGTTGGCGTTGTAGATGCGGTCGATGCACAGCGTGCACTTCTTCATGGTGCCGTCGACCTCGTCCAGCTCGCGCACGCCGTAGGGGCAGGCCCAGGCGCACAGCTTGCACCCGATGCATTTGTCGTAATCGACCAGCACGATGCCGTCCTCGGCGCGCTTGAACGAGGCGCCGGTCGGGCAGACGGTGACGCACTGCGGCGTCTCGCAGTGGAAGCAGTTCTTCGGGAAGTGCACGGTGCGCCCGGCCCCCCCCTCCCCCGCCTCGTAGGCGAAGACGCGGTTGGCCCAAGCGCCGCGCTGGCCGGCCTGATAGGCGTTGACGTCGCCGAGCGGCGCCGGGTTGCCGCCGGCGTTCCATTCCTTGCAGCTGGTCACGCACGCGTGGCAGCCGACGCAGGTGTCCAGGTCAATGGCGAGCGCCAGCCGCTTCGGCCCGCGGGTCTCCGGCAGGCTGGTCATAGGCGATCCCTCACGCGCGGCGGCACCGGCAGGCCGGGAGCGCGCGGGATGGCGGCGAACTGCGGCTCGGCGAGCGTGGCGCCGGCCACCTTCTCGATCCGCACCCGCAGATCGAACCACGCCGCCTGGCCCGTAACCGGATCGGAGTTGGACAGCTCCTCGCCGGGCAGCCGCTCGGAGATCAGGTGGTTGAGCAGGAAGCCCTCGGTCGCCTCCGGCGCGTCGGGGGCGAGGTTCCAGGCGCCCGAGCGCTTGCCGATGGCGTTCCAGGTCCACACCGTGTCGGGGTTGACGCCGTCCATCAGCTTGACGCGCACGGTGATGGCGCCGTGGTGGCTGGTGACGCGCACCCAGTCGCCGTCCGCCAGCCCCAGCCGCCGCCCGGTGGCGGTGTTCACGTACAGGTGGTTCTTGCCGAGGATCTGCCGCAGCCACGCGTTCTGCGAATGCCAGGAGTGGTACATGATCATCGGCCGCTGGGTCAGCGCGTGCAGCGGGAACGCCTGCTCGTCCACCCGCGCGCCCTCGAAGGGCGGGTACCAGACCGGCAGCGGGTCGAAGGCGGCGCGCACCCGCTCGCGCAGCGCGTCCGGCGGCTGCACCGGGCCGTGGCCCTGCGCCGCGAGGCGAAACTTCTGCAGCGGTTCCGACCAGATCTGCATGACCATCGGCTTGGGCTCGGCGACGAAGCCCATGTGCACGGCGAAGTCCAGGTAGTCGCGGTTGGCGAACTTGTAGAACTGCTGGCCGGGCTCCAGCTCGTGGCTCCAGAAGCCGCCGTTGGCGACGTAGGCCTGGAGCTGGTCCGGGTTCGGCGCGCCGCGGCCGACGCAGTCCGCCTTCGGCCCGCGCCAACCCGCCAGCGGGCCGATGCCCGGCGAGCGCTCGTGGTTGACGATGTAGTCGGCGTAGTCCTTGTACTTCGGCGCGCCGTCCTCGGTCACCATGCTGGGCAGGCCGAGCCGGGCGCCGAGGTCGAGCAGCACCGTCTGGAAGGCGCGCACGTCGCGGTCGGGCTCGACCACCGGCTGCCGGATGGCGTCGGCCGGCCCCTCGGCCGAGCAGATCGGCCGGTCGAGCAGCGAGATGCAGTCCCAGCGCTCCAGGTAGGTGGTGTCCGGCAGCACGAGATCGCTGTACGCCACCATCTCCGAGAAGAAGGCGTCGGAGTAGATGATGCGCGGGATCCTGTACGCGCCGGTCTCGTCGGTATCGGTCAGCATCGCCATGGTGCCGGCCGTGTTCATCGACGAGTTCCAGCTCATGTTCGCCATGTAGAGGAACAACGTGTCGATGGGGTACGGGTCGCCCTTCCAGGCGTTGGCGATCACCATGTGCATGGCGCCGTGCGCGGCGAGCGGCGCCTCCCAGCTGTACGCCTTGTCGATGCGGATCGGGGTGCCGTCGTCCTCCAGCAGCAGGTCCTCCGGTCCGGCCGGGAAGCCCAGCGGCATGCCGCCCAGGGGTTTGCCCGGAGCGGAATGGCGGCCGGCGGGCTTGAGGCCGGGCGGGATCGGCTTGGGGAACGGCGGACGGATGCGGAAGGCGCCGGGACAGTCCACCGCGCCCAGCAGCAGCTGCAGCAGGTGGATGGCGCGGCAGGTGTGGAAGCCGTTGGAGTGCGCCGAGATCCCGCGCATGGCGTGCATCGCCACCGGCCGCCCGGTGGTCACCGCGTGCCGCCGCCCGGCCCAGTCGGTCCACGGGATGTCCAGCGCGATGGCCTCGTCGAAGGCGGCGTGCGCCAGCTCCGCGGCGAGGCGGCGGATCGTCGCCGCCGGCACGCCGCAGCGCTCCGCCACCGCGTCGGGGCCGCAGGCCGGGTCCATGTAGCGCTCGGCGAGCAGCTGGAACGCCGGCACGGCGGTGCGGCCGTCGGGCAAAGTGACGTTGCCCACCAGGGCGGGCGCCACGTCCGGCAGCGTGGCGTCCACCAGCACGTCCTTGCCCAGGTCGTGGCACAGCGGGTTGCCGTAGGCGTCGCGGGCGAACAGCCCGTCGTCCGCGGCACCGGGGGCGCGGATCACCAGCCAGGGCGCGTTGGTGTAGCGGACGAGGTATTCCAGGTCGATGCGGTCGGCGTGCAGCAGCTCGTGGATCAGCGCCATGACCAGCAGGCCGTCGGTGCCCGGCCGGATGCCGATCCACTCGTCCGCCACCGCGGAATAGCCGGTGCGGATCGGGTTGACCGACACCACCTTGGCGCCGCGCGCCTTCAGCTTGCCCAGCCCCGTCTTGATGGGATTGGAATCATGGTCCTCGGCGACGCCGAACATCAGCAGGTACTTGGTGCGCTCCCAGTCCGGCTCGCCGAACTCCCAGAACGAGCCGCCCACCGTGTAGAGCCCGGCCGCCGCCATGTTGACCGAGCAGAAGCCGCCGTGCGCCGCGAAGTTGGGCGTGCCGAACTGCGCCGCCCACCAGCCGGTCAGCGACTGGCTCTGGTCGCGCCCGGTGAAGAAGGCGAGCTTCCTGGGATCGGTGCGGCGGATGTCGCCCAGCCATTGCGCGGCGAGGCCCAGCGCCTCCTCCCACTCGATCTCGACGAAATCGGCGGAGCCGCGTGGGCCAACGCGCTTCAGCGGCTTGCGCAGGCGGGCCGGCGAGGTGTGGTTCATGATTCCGGCCGCGCCCTTGCCGCAGATCACGCCCTTGTTCACGGGATGGTCGGGGTTGCCCTCGATGTAGCGGACGCGCCCGTCCTTCAGGTGCACGCGGATGCCGCACCGGCAGGCGCACATGTAGCAGGTGGTGTGCTTGACCGCGTCGCTGACGGGCGGCGACAGCGCCGCATCCGGGCCGCTGGGCACCCTATCTCCCTGGACCATTATTTTCTCTACTTATTACGTAGGCAATTATAGCCGTCTGCCATGCCGGTGGTCAATCGCCACATTGAACGAGTAATTTTTGCAGTTTTCCTATATCAACACCGATGATAGCGTTGATTGAATGACATATCACACGAAACAACCGCACAGGAGACGCGGCCATGACCTTGGGCACCAGCACGACCGCACCCCGTCCCGATGCACCGCCGCTCGACGACGGGTTGGCGTCCGTCGTCGCGGCGAACGTCCGCAGCTTCCGGCTGCGCCAGGGCCTGTCGCTCGACCTGCTGGCCTCGCTGGCCGGCAGCGACCGTGCGACGCTGGAGGCGCTGGAAGCCGGCGGTGGCCAGCCGACCATCGAGGCGCTGTGGAAGATCGCCAAGGCGCTCGACGTGCCGTTCTCCAGCCTGCTGAGCAGCGTCGGCAGCGGCGGCACCACAGTTATCCGGCGCGCCGAGTCCTCGCCGCTCGCCTCGGACGGCGGCGGTTTCACCTCGCGCGCGCTGTTCCCGCTGGAGGGCGAGCGGCAGGTGGAGTTCTACGAGCTGCGCCTCGCCCCCGGCGCCCACGAGGAGGCCGACGCCCACGCCGCCGGCACCACCGAGAACCTGCTGGTCTCCAGCGGTGCGGTGGAGGTGGTGACCGGCGATGGCGCGTACCGGCTGTGGCAAGGCGACGCCATCCAGTTCGACGCCGACGCGTCGCACGCCTACCGCAACGTCGGCGAGGAGGAGGCGGTGCTGTACTTGGTGATGACCTATATCCTCTGAACGGTGCAAATGCCCCGGATCGGTGGCCTTCCTGGGGCGCGGGCGCGGACGGCTTTACCGCGGGGGTGGTCCTGGTGCAGTATCCGCGCGCCATGGCCGCACTCCTTCAGAACCACTCCGGCGGGCTGTCGCCGCAACGCCCGACGCTGACGCTCGGCGCCAAGATCCGCATGATCAACTGGGGCCTCGTGCTCCTGATCTGCACCATCTCCGGCGTCGGCATCGCGCTGCTCTACTCGGCCGCCGGCGGCCAGTGGGATCCCTGGGCGAAGGCGCAGCTGGTGCGCGCCATGCCCGGCCTCGTGCTGATGCTGGGCATCGCGCTGGTCGATATCCGCATCTGGATGCGGCTGGCCTATGTCATCTATTTCGGCGTGTTCATGCTGCTGGTGGCGGTGGAGGTCATGGGCCACATCGGCATGGGCGCGCAGCGCTGGATCAACCTGGGCTTCTTCGTGCTGCAGCCGTCGGAGCTGATGAAGCCGGCGATGACGCTGGCGCTGGCCCGCTACTTCCACGGGCTGACGCTGGAGCAGGTCGGCCGGCCGCTGATGCTGATCCCGCCGATCCTGCTGGTGTTCACGCCGGTGGGCCTCGTGCTGCTGCAGCCGAACCTGGGCACCTCGCTGCTGCTGATCCTCGGCTCGGGCGCAGTGTTCTTCACGGCGGGCGTGCGGCTGTGGAAGTTCGCCATCGCCATCGGCGGCGGGCTGGCCGCCATCCCGATCGGCTGGGAGTTCCTGCACGACTACCAGCGCAACCGCGTCTACACCTTCCTCGACCCGGAGCTGGACCCGCTCGGCAAGGGCTACAACATCATCCAGTCGAAGATCGCGCTGGGCTCCGGCGGGCTGTTCGGCAAGGGCTTCACGATGGGCTCGCAGAGCCAGCTGATGTTCCTGCCGGAGAAGCACACCGACTTCATCTTCGTCGTGCTGGCCGAGGAGTTCGGCATGGTCGGCGCACTGACCATCCTCTTGCTGTACTGCCTGCTGCTGGTCTATGGCGTGGCGATCGCGCTGAGCTGCCGCAACCAGTTCGGCCGACTGGTCGGCGTCGGGCTGACGACGCAGTTCTTCCTCTACATGTTCGTCAACGTCGCCATGGTGATGGGCCTGATCCCGGTGGTCGGCATCCCGCTGCCGCTGGTGTCCTACGGCGGCACGGCGATGATGACGCTGCTGGTCTGCGTCGGCTTCCTGCTCAGCGTGTCGGTGCACCGCGAGGTGCGGATCTCGCGGACGGGGGTCAGCGAGTTCTGAGGTCCCGCAGGTCTTCGTGCCGGGGGCAACCCGGGCACACGGATTGCACGGATTGCGGCACGGATTACACGGATTTTTTATGCTTGCGGCGCTGAGGTCTACCCGCAAGCCATTGCTGTGCACGAATAAAAAGATCCGTGTAATCCGTGTTCTGATCCGTGCAATCCGTGCATCCGGGTTGCCCGCCACAACAGGATCTCACGGCTCCTCCGGCGGCAGGTCCACGCGCTGGATCATCACCTTGTCGATGCGCCGGCCGTCCATGTCCACCACCTCGAAGCGGTGGCCGCGCCAGACGAAGTGCTCGGCCGCGATGGGCACGTGGCCCAGGCGCTCCAGCACGAAGCCGGCGAGCGTGTGGTAGCCGCCCTCCCCCTTCAGGTCGGGCACGCCGACGCGCGCCTCCACCTCGTCCACCGGCAGCATGCCGTCCACCAGCCAGGAACCGTCCTCGCGGCGGATCACAGCGCCGTCGGCCTCCTGCCCGGCCTCGGGCAGCTCGCCGGCGATGCTCTCCAGGATGTCGGTGAGGGTGACGATGCCCTCGACGCTGCCGTACTCGTCCACCACCACCGCCATGTGCACGGTGGACTGCTTGAACAGCTCCAGCAGGCGCAGCACCGGCGTGCCGTCGTGCACCATCAGCGGCTGCACCAGCGCGCCGCGCAGATCCATCGCCCGTCCGCGCAGCGCCTGGTCGAGCAGCGCCTTGGCCGACGCGATGCCCAGCACCTCGTCCACGTCGCCGCGGCAGACCGGGAAGCGGGAATAGCCGCTGTCGCGGATCTCCGTGGCAATGGCTTCGGGCTTGTCCTCGGGGTCGAGCCACAGCACGTCCGGGCGCGGCGTCATGATGGCGCGCACCGTGCGGTCGGCGAGGCGCAGCACGCCCTCGATCATCTGGCGCTCGGCCGGCTCGAACACGCCGCTCTGCGTGCCCTCGGCGATGAGGGTCTTGACCTCCTCCTCGGTCACCGTCTGCTCGCGCGTGGTCGGCAGGCGCAGCAGCCTCAGCAGCGCCTCGGTCGAGGCGCCGAGCAGCCACGCCAGCGGCAGCGCCACCCGCGAGAGGCCCTGCATCGGCCGGGCGACCGCCACCGCGATGCCCTCGGCGTTGACCAGCGCGAGGCGCTTGGGCGCCAGCTCGCCGACGATCAGCGACAGGTAGGTGATGCCGGCGACCACCAGCGCGAAGGCGACCTGCTGGCCGTACGGCGCGATCCACGGGATCTGGTCCAGCTGCACGCCGAACCGTTCGGCCAGCGTGGCGCCGCCGTAGGCGCCGGCGACGATGCCGATCAGCGTGATGCCGATCTGCACGGTGGACAGGAAGTGGCTGGGGTTCTCGGCCAGCTCCAGCGCCGCCTTCGCCCCCCTGGCCCGGCGCCCGTTCTCGGCGAGCTGCTGCAGCCGCGCGCGCCGCGCCGACACCACGGCCAGCTCGGACATGGCGAAGAAGCCGTTGACCACGATCAGCACGACGATGACCAGAAGTTCCCAAACCATGACCGGTGCCGCTTCCCCCTCTTGTCTCTCAAGCCGTGGCCAAGCCGACGAGCATCAGCAGGCCCTGCGCGAATCCGAACACCACCGCGGCGACGATGGCCAGCGCCACCAGCCCCGCCACCAGCCCCGCCACGATGAAGGCGCCGTCCTTCTCGATCAGGCCGAGCGCCATCAGCGCCAGCGCGAAGGCCGGCGGCTGGTTGCCGAAGACGATGGGCAGCGCCAGCACCCCGGCCAGAACAACCATGGCCGCGCCGATGAAACGCTCGGCGACCGGCGACGTCAACGCCGGCAGCCGCGCGCGCAGCAGCCGGCCCTCGATCCACTGCATGCGCGGATGCGCGCGCCGGAGGACGTTCAGGAAGCCCTCGCGCTCCATGCTCGCGGCGGCGAGGCGGCGCGGCAGCCAGGGCTGCGCACGGCCGAACATCAGCTGCGCGGCGATCAGCACGATCGGCAGCCCGGTCACCGTGGACAGGCCGGGCACCGGCAGCACGTTGGGAATCGCCAGCAGCAGGATCATCGCGCCGAACGCCCGGTCGCCGAGGATGCGCACGAGATCGCCCAGCGCGATGCGCTCACCGTGCTCGTGGGCGAGGAACTCCTCCAGCAGTTCGGACGCGCGGGCGCGGCGCTCCCCCTCAGGGCTGGAAGCGGGGGCGGATATGGGTGGGTCTTCGCTCACTGCGCTCCCAGCGGTTGCGGGTGCGGCGCACCCCATGCCAGTGCGGTGCACAAGGAATGATCCCCTGTTCTACCGGATCCCCGGCGGGTTGACCAGCCGCCAGCCTCAGCCTTTTCGTCGGGCCGCCCCCTACCGCCCCTTCTGCACCGCGAAGCTCAGACGCTTGGTCAGATCCGACTTGTTGACCGGCTTCACCAGATAGCCGGAGATGCCGTAGGCGATGGCGCGCTTCACCGTCTCCGCCTCGCGGTGGGCGGTCAGCACGATCACCGGCAGGTCGGTCAGCGGCGCGCCGCCGGAGGTGCGCAGCGCGTGCAGCAGGTCCAGCCCGCCCATGCGCGGCATCTCCAGGTCGCAGATCACCAGGTCGATCCGCTCGCCGTGCTGCTTCAGCAACTCCAGCGCGTGGACGCCGTCGCGCGCCTCCCACACGCTGCGGACGGCGAGGTCGTACAGCATCCGCGACACCGCGGTGCGGGTGGCGGAATCGTCCTCGACCAGAAGGATGCCGAGGTCGTGGACGGACTGCGGCGCGGCGCTCTGCGGATCGGCCATCATGGTGTGTCGTGCCCGGCTCTCTCCCGTTCTCCGCGTGCATGGTACGGCGCGCGGAACCCCGTGGCAATCGCGGGCGCGAACGCTTATGGTCGTGTCCTTCGACGAACGACGGCCACGCGTGGACCACACCCCCTCCCCTTCCCTGCCGCACGCCGCCCTGCCGCAGGATGACGTGCTGACGCCGACGATGCTCGCCGAGGTGCTGGAAGCCACCGGCGCCGGCATCGCCGTGCTCGACGCACGCCAGGGCGGGACGCCGCTGGTCTACTGCAACCCGGCGTTCGAGGAGATGACCGGCTACACCGCGGCGGAGCTGGCGGGCCGCAACCTCGCGCTGCTGCGCGGCCCGGACACCGACCCGCGCACCGCCGACACGCTGCGCCGCGCGCTGGACGAAGGAACGCCGGCGGCGCTGGAGATCCTGAACTACCGCAAGGACGGCGCGCCGTTCTGGAACGCGCTGTCGGTCCGCCCGGTGCGCGACGCCGCGGGCGCGGTGCGCTGGCTGGTCGGCTCGTCGATCGACATCACGCGCCAGCGCCGCTCCGAGCAGGACCTGCGCGACGCCCAGGACCAGCTCACCCGCCTCGCCGCCGAGACCTTCGCGCTGGCCGAGGACCTCGACCGCGCCCGCGAGGAGGCCGATACCGCCCGCGTCGCCGCCGAGAACGCCAGCCGCGCCAAGTCGCGCTTCCTGGCCATGATGAGCCACGAGCTGCGCACGCCGATGACGGCGGTGCTCGGCATGGGAGACTTGCTGCTGGGGACGGCGCTGAACGAGCAGCAGAAGGGCTTCGTCAACACGTTGCGCTCCTCGGCCGACACGCTGCTGGATTTGCTCAACGACATCCTCGACTTCTCGAAGATCGAGGCCGGGCAGCTGGAACTGGAGGAGATCGACTTCGCGCTCGGCCGGCTGGTCGAGGACGTGGTGCAGCTGTTCCAGGTGCGCGCCGCCGCGAAGGGCCTCAGCCTGACCGCCTCCGTCGCCGACGAGACGCCGGCCTTTGTCCGCGGCGACCCGACGCGGCTGCGCCAGGTGCTGTTCAACCTGGTGTCCAACGCCATCAAGTTCACCGAGCGCGGCGGCGTCGAGATCTGCCTGTGGGCGCCCCACACCGCGGACGGCGAGGATATCCTGCTGCGCTTCGAGGTGGCGGACACCGGCATCGGCATGACGCCGGAGCAGCGGGGCCGCCTGTTCGAGGCGTTCGTGCAGGCCGACGCCTCGACCAGCCGCAAGTACGGCGGCACCGGGCTGGGGCTGGCGATCTGCCGGCACCTCGTGCAGGCGATGGGCGGCGAGATCACGGTGACGTCGGAGCCGGGCGACGGCTCGACCTTCGGCTTCTCGATCCGCGTGCGCCCGGCGCAGTCCGTCCCGCGGCGGACGCCGGACCTGAAGGACCCGGCGCCGCAGCCGGTGGTGTCGCTGCACATCCTGCTGGCCGAGGACAACGACATCAATCGCATGCTGATCTCCACCATGCTGACCCGCATGGGGCACCGGGTGGACGCGGTGGGCGACGGGCGCGCGGCGCTGGCGGCGCTGCAGGGGCGGAGCTACGACCTGCTGCTGCTCGACATGGAGATGCCGGTGCTGGACGGCGGCTCCACCGCGCGGGCGATCCGGCGCAGCGCCGGGCCGGTGGCGCAGATGCCGATCATCGGCATCTCCGCCGACGCCCTGCCCGAGCACCGCGACCGCCACATGGCCTGCGGCCTCGACGAGTACATGACCAAGCCGGTCGACTGGGAGGCGCTGGATACCCTGATGCTGGAGGTCGTCGGCCGGCCGCGCACCCAGCGCCCGGTTCCCGCCGCAGCCCCCCCGGCGGCCGCCGAGGGCTTCCTGGGCATCCCGCTGATCGACCGGGTCAAGCTGTCGGAACTGCGCCTGGCACTCGGTGCCGAGAGCCTGGAAGGCATGCTGCGCCTGATGCCGGAGGCCGCGCTGCGCGAGCTGTCGGCCATTCACGCCGCCTTCCAGGGCGACCGGCCGCGTGACCTGGGGCACGCGGCGCACACGCTGGCCGGGCTCGCCGCCAACTTCGGCGCGCCGCGGCTGGCCGCCGTCGCCCGTGCCGTCAACGAGCGGCACGCCGACGCCGAGACCGTCGCCGCGCTGCTGCCGCTGCTCGAACAGGCGGTCGCCGACACCAACCGGCTGATCGAGGATCCCGACGCCGTGCAGGGCGCGGCCTGACCTCCCCGATGGAGCGCTGGCCGATGGAGCGCCGGTTGTGCCCCACCGCCCCGCTCTGATACTCATGGGCGATGACACGCCGCCGCTCCGCCTCGCGCACCGTATCCGATCCCGACCAGTACGATCTGCTCGACGTGCCCGAGCCGACGGCCGTGCTGATCACCTATTCCGGCCGGGTCGTCGACCTGGAGAAGCCGGACTTCAGCCGCTTCGAGATCGAGGACGTGGCACGCCCGCTGGCCTTCCAGTGCCGCTTCGTCGGCAACACCATCCGCTTCTTCAGCGTCGCCCAGCACTGCCTGCTGGCCAGCCATCTGTGCCCGCCGGAATACGCCTACGACGCGCTGATGCACGACAGCGAGGAGGCGTTCACCGGCGACTGGCCGACGCCATGGAAGGCGCGCATCGGCCGCGAGGCGATCCGGCAGGCCATCGCGCCGATCAAGGTGGGCCTGGCCCAGCGCTTCGGCTTCCGCTACCCGGAGCCGAAACCGGTCAAGGTGGCCGACCAGCGCGCGCTGGCGACCGAGCTGCGCGACCTCTGCGCGCCGCACCGGGTCAACTGGAAGGACCTGCCGCCGCCGGCCCCCGATCCCATCGTGCCGCTGGGGCCGGAGGAGGCGATGGCGGCGTTCCTGGCGCGCTATCGCGAGCTGCGGGGCGAAGCCTGACTACGCCCGCCCCGCCACGTGCTCGCCACGCCCGCGGCGGCCCTGGCGGGCGGCGGCCGGCATCGCCTCGGCGTGGCCTTCGGCCTCGCTGGCGGTGGCGCAGCGTTCGGCCAGCTCGCGGATCGCAGCGCGCACCTGCGGGTCGCGGATGTTCTGGAAATAGCGCGCCAGCATCAGCGCCTCGCGCGAGCGCAGCGTGCCCTCGGACTCCGCCTCGGCGCCCGCCGCCTCGGTGTGCGAACGCCGCTCCTCCAGCCCCTCGAAGAACACCGAGACGGGCACGCGGAAGTAGTGCGCCAGCGTGAACAGCCGGCTCGCCGAGACGCGGTTGAAGCCGCGCTCGTACTTCTGCAGCTGCTGGAAGGTCAGCCCCAGCGCCGAAGCCACGTCGCTCTGCGATAACCCGGCCAGCATGCGCAGCTCGCGCAGGCGCTGGCCGACGAACACGTCGACCTCGTTGAGGCCTTCCTTCTTCTCACGGCCGCGCTTTTTCACAGCTGTCCCCCGTGTGCATCGTACAAACTCTTGAGGCTTCAACACCGGGCAACCCGTACGGGTTGCGCGTGCGGCGGCGATTTCTTAGCTATGCCCGTCTCCCGGGCCCGTCAACGCACGCACCGGCGAACTCGCCCGATGATACATGGCGTTCCGATGCGCGTACGCCAAGCGCGAAGGAGCGGCGCGAACGGCGCGCCCCCTTGAGTTTCCCCAGGACGGGGTAGGCAGAATTTGCCCAGTGCCCGGCAAATTCTGCCGACGAATTAACCCTTAATTCATCAAAACCTTCGCACACTGCCCACCGTGAAAATCCATCGGCGTGGTTTTTGCAATTCCGGCCACCCCTGGTCCGGCGGCTGCAAAGTCTCACCGGTGCGGACGCCGGCCGCTGCTCGGGGACAACCGCGTGAACAACCTGCTGCAGACCTTGCGCAACCTGGGGCCCGCCCGCCTTGCGGCGATCGGCGCCGTGGCTCTGCTGCTGATCGGCTTCTTCATCTATCTGACCACGCGCCTGTCCACCCCGGACATGGAACTGCTGTACTCCGAGCTGCCAGCCACCGACGCCGCCGCCATCGCCAAGAAGCTGGACGAGAGCAAGATCCCCTACGCGGTCGACAAGACCGGCACCAAGATCCGCGTGCCGGCCGACCAGGTCGGCGTGGTGCGCATGAAGATGGCGCAGGCCGGCCTGCCGTCCGGCGGCTCGGTCGGTTACGAGTTGTTCGACAAGGGCGAAGGCTTCGGCGCCACCAGCTTCATCCAGAACATCAATCACCTGCGCGCGCTGGAAGGCGAGATGGCGCGCACGGTGGGCACCCTGGCCGGCGTGCAGCAGGCGCGCGTCCACCTCGTGCTGCCGAAGCGCGAGCTGTTCGCCCGCACCCAGAACCCGGCGACCGCCAGCGTCTTCCTGAAGCTGCGGCCGGGCGCCCAGCTGTCGCGCGAGAACATCTCGGCGATCCAGCACCTGATCGCCGCCTCGGTGCCGAACCTGGAGCCCACCCAGGTCTCGATCATCGACGACAAGGGCAAGCTGCTCGCCCGCGGCGGCGGGGCGAACAGCGAAGACGTGATGATGGCCAACGCCGAGGAGAAGAAGCTCGCCTACGAGCGCCGCCTCGCCGCAACCATCGAGGACCTGCTGGGCCGCACCGTCGGCTACGGCAAGGTGCGCGCCGAGGTGTCGGCCGACCTCGACTTCGACCGCATCACCACCAACTCGGAGATCTTCGATCCCGAGAGCCAGGTGGTGCGCTCCACCCAGACGGTGGGCGAGACCAGCCAGAGCCAGGACCGCGACCCGCTCCAGCCGGTCACCGTCGACCAGAACCTGCCGACCGCGCAGACCGGCAGCAAGGACAACAGCTCCATCTCCTCGAACAAGTCGACCCGCAACGAGGAGACGGTCAACTACGAGATCAGCCGCACCACCAAGAACCACGTCCGCGAGAGCGGGCAGGTCCGCCGCCTGTCGGTGGCGGTGCTGGTGGACGGCGTCTACACCCCGGCCGCGGACGGCGGCCGGCCGACCTACCAGCCGCGCCCCGAACAGGAGATGGAAAGCCTGAAGGCGCTGGTGCGCAACGCCGTCGGCCTCGACGCGGTGCGCGGCGACACGGTCGAACTGGTCAACATGCGCTTCACCACGCCCGAGGACGAGTTCGCCAAGCCGGACGCGCTGTTCCTGGGCATGACGAAGGACGACATCTTCCGCGTCGCCGAGATGGTGGTGCTGGGCATCGTCGCCGTCCTCATCATCCTGCTGGTCATCCGTCCCCTCATCACGCGCGCCTTCGAGAAGGCCGACGCGCAGGAGGACGACGACATGGACAAGCTGCTCACCGACCAGAGCGGCATGCCGGCGGCGCTGGCCGGCCCGACCGGCGCGCTCGCGCAGGACCTGGCGCTGGAAGCCGCGCAGGCCGACGAGGAGCTGGAGCAGATGATCGACATCAACCGGGTCGAGGGCCGCGTGCGCGCATCCTCGCTGCGCAAGGTCGGCGAGATCGTCGAGAAGCACCCGGAAGAGGCGGTGTCGATCCTGCGCAACTGGCTCTACCAGGAGAGCTGAGGACGCCCTGAATGACCTCCGTCCGCAAGTTCCAGTTCGACGAGTCCTTCGACGTCGATTCCCACCACGGGCATGGCCACCAGGGCTACGGCCACGTCGAGGAGGAGATCGCGCCCGAGCCGCCGCCGCCGACCTACGGCGAGGAGGAGATCAACGCCGCCCGCGAGGCGGGTTTCCGCGACGGCATGGTCGCCGGGCACAGGGCCGGCGAGCAGAAGGGCTATGACGAGGGCCGCGCCGCCGGCCTGGAGGAAGGCGCAGCATCCGCGCGCGCCGAGGTCGAGGGCAGCGACGCGGCGCTCGCCGCCCACGCGCTCGACCGCATCGCGCAGGGCGTCGAGGCGCTGCTCGCCCGGTTCGAGGCGGAGAAGAAGGCGCGCAGCGACCAGCCGGTGCACATCGCGCTCGCCATCGTCCGCAAGATGATGCCGGAATTGGCGCGCCGACACGGGCTGGCGGAGATCGAGGGGCTGGTGCGCGCCTGCCTGACCGACCTGCTGGACGAGCCGCGCCTGGTCGTCCGCGTCGCCCCCGACACCATCGAGCTGGTGCGCCCGCACCTGGAGGAGACGATCACCCGCAGCGGCTTCGACAGCAAGCTGTTGGTGGTCGGCGACGCCGGCATGGGTCCCGGCGACTGCCGGATCGAGTGGGCGGAAGGCGGCGCCGAGCGCGACACCGCCGCCCTGCTGGCCGAGATCGAACAGTCCGCGCAGCGTCTGCTCGACGCCGGCGCGCTTCATTGATTGAGCTGAGTTCCGGAGAGTCTTGATGGCCAAGGACACCTTCTCCCTCGACGAGCTGGACCAATCCGGCCGCTCCGACCTGTCGGAGTACGACAGCGGGCTGGGGCCGGCGAAGGACCTCGAGGCGGTGTACGACATCCCCGTGCAGATCTCGGCGGTGCTCGGCAAATCGACCATGCAGGTGAGCCAGCTGCTCAAGCTCGGCCGCGGCGCGGTGGTAGAACTGGACCGCAAGGTCGGCGAGGCCATCGACATCTACGTCAACAACCGGCTGGTGGCGCGCGGCGAGGTCGTCGTCGTCGAGGACCGGCTGGGCATCACCATGACCGAAATCATCAAATCGGACCGCGGATGACCGCCACCCGCGAGACCACCCCCGAACTCCGCGCCCAGCGCCCACCGTCCTCCAAGGGGGCGGCCCCGGCCGAGCGGGCGGCGACCTCGCCGGCGCGCGCCCGGCCGCGCGGCCGGCTGGACGCCGCCACGCTGGTCGGCCTGGGCGCCGCCGCCGGCGTCATCCTGGTGGCGATGGCGTCGGGCGGCAGCTTGCGCGCCTTCCTCGACCCGCCGTCGCTGCTGATCGTGCTTGGCGGCACGCTGGCGGTGACCACCGCGTCCTTCTCCCTGGGCGACGTGGCGTCGGCCTGGGGCAACGCCGGGCGCATCCTGGTGCAGACCAGCTACGACCCGCGCGCCGTGGCGCGTCAGGTCATGCTGCTGGCCGAAGCGGCGCGCCGCGCCGGCCCGGAGATGCTGAAGAGCATGCTGCCCGAGCTGAAGGGCGAGCCGTTCCTGCACCGTTGCGTCTCCCTGATCACCGAGGGGCCGCCGGCCGACGACGTCGAGCGCATGCTGACCGCCGAGGTCGAGGCGGTCACCGCCGCCCGCGCCAAGAGCGCCGCCGTGCTGCGCCGCGCGTCCGAGGTGGCGCCGGCCATGGGGCTGATCGGCACGCTGGTCGGCCTCGTGCAGATGCTGGGAGGCTTGAGCGATCCCTCCACCATCGGCCCGGCCATGGCGCTGGCGCTGCTCACCACCTTCTACGGCGCGGTGCTCGGCAACGTGGTGCTAGCGCCGCTGGCCGCCAAGCTCGAGCGCAACGCCGAGAACGAAGCCCTGGTCCAGACCCTCTACACCATCGGTGCCGTCTCCATCGCCCGGCAGGAAAACCCCCGCCGGCTGGAGATGCTGCTGAACACCCTGCTGCCCCCCGGGCGGCGCCTGCAGTACTTCGACAAAGAATCCCCGAGGGGAGCGTAAGATGCGTCTTCTGATCGTTGGAACCCTGGAAGGGTACATCACCGCCGCCGGCAAGATCGCCATGCAGCGCGGCGCCAAGGTGTCCCACACCGACAGCATCGAGGGCGCGCTCAACGCCTTGCGGGCCGCCTGCGGCGCCGACATCGCGATGATCGACGTGAAGCTGGACGTCGCCACCTTCATCGACAGCCTGAAGGCGGAGCGGATCAACATCCCGGTCGTCGCCTGCGGCATCGGCACCGACGCGGCGGCCGCGGTGCGCGCCATCCGCGCCGGCGCCAAGGAGTACATCCCGCTGCCGCCCAACGCCGAGCTGATCGGCGCGGTGCTGGAGGCGGTGGCGGAGGAGAGCCACTCCATCGTCTGCCAGGACCCGGTGATGCAGGCGACGCTGCGGCTGGCCGACCAGATCGCGCCGTCGGACGCCTCGGTGATGATCACCGGCGAGAGCGGCACCGGCAAGGAGCTGATGGCCCGCTACATCCACCGCAAGAGCCGGCGCGCCAACGAGAGCTTCGTCGCCGTCAACTGCGCCGCCATCCCCGAGAACCTGCTGGAATCCGAGCTGTTCGGCCACGAGAAGGGCGCCTTCACCGGCGCCGTGGCGCGCCGCATCGGCAAGTTCGAGGAGGCCAACGGCGGCACCCTCCTGCTCGACGAGCTGTCGGAGATGCACCCGCGCCTGCAGGCCAAGCTGCTGCGCGCTATCCAGGAAAAGGAGATCGACCGCGTCGGCTCCTCGCAGCCGGTGAAGATCAACGTGCGCCTGATCGCCACGTCGAACCGCAACCTGGAGGCCGAGGTCAAGGCCGGCAACTTCCGCGAGGACCTGTTCTTCCGCCTGAACGTCTTCAACGTCCGTCTGCCCTCCCTGCGCGAGCGCCCGCTCGACATCCCGCTGGTGGCCGAGCATTTCATCCGGAAGTACTCGGAGGCCAACGGACTGCCGGAGAAGCCGCTGTCGCCGGACACGCTGCGGATGCTGATGGCGCACCACTGGCGCGGCAACGTGCGCGAGCTGGAGAACACCATGCACCGCGCGGTGCTGCTGTCGCGCGGCGACAGCATCGGCACCGACGCGATCATGCTGACCGGCGCCACGCTGGCGCCGGAGGGCACGGCGCAGGCGTCGATCCCCGCCGACTCCCCCGTCGCCAACCCGTTCGCCGGCCCCGCCGGCACGGTGCCGGCAGCGGCGGAACCGCCCCGTCCGCGCCTGCCGACCGGCCTGCCGGCCGCCTCCTACGCCCCGCCGCCGGGCACCGTGCCGCCGCCCCCGGCGACAGCGGGCCTGAGCGCGCTGGTCGGGCGCACGGTGGCGGACGTGGAGCGCGACCTGATCATCGAGACGCTGTCGCACTGCCTGGGCAACCGGACGCACGCGGCGAACATCCTGGGCATCTCGATCCGCACGCTGCGCAACAAGCTGAAGCAGTACAACGAGGAGGGCGTCCCCGTGCCGCCGCCGGGCGCCGAGGACCGCGGCGCGGCGTTCGGCTAACCCTCTAGAGGACCGGCACCGCCATGGCGCTCACCGAACACAATCCCGAACGGGCTTCGACCGGCGGCATGGCCGGCGGCGGCAACCTGGCCGCGCTCGGCGAGATGGTCGGGGTGATCAAGGCGTCGCTGAAGCGTGGCGACGTCGCCATGGCGGTCGGCATCATGATGATCATCGTCGCGTTGATCATGCCGATGCCGACGCTGCTGCTGGACTTCATGCTGGCGGTGTCGGTGACGGTGTCGGTGCTGATCCTGATGGTGGTGCTGTTCATCCAGAAGCCGCTGGAGCTGTCGTCCTACCCGACCATCCTGCTGATCACCACGCTGCTGCGGCTGTCGCTGAACATGGCGTCGACGCGCCTGATCCTCA
Organism: Azospirillum sp. TSO22-1; assembly: GCF_003116015.1. Taxonomy (GTDB): domain Bacteria; phylum Pseudomonadota; class Alphaproteobacteria; order Azospirillales; family Azospirillaceae; genus Azospirillum. The sequence goes on along the minus strand of NZ_LGQZ01000117.1, from coordinate 19,794 downwards.
GCCACGGCCACGAGGGCACCTCGGCGGCCGGGCACGTCATCGAGGCGTTCGCCAGCTTCGTGATGGGCGGCGACTTCATCATCGGCGTGATCGTCTACGCGATCCTGACCATCGTGAACTTCAAGGTCATCGTCGCCGGTTCGGGCCGCATCGCCGAGGTGGCGGCGCGTTTCACCCTCGACGCCATGCCCGGCAAGCAGATGGCCATCGACGCCGACCTCGGCGCCGGCATGATCGACGAGCAGACCGCCCGCAAGCGCCGCAAGGAACTGGAGGACGAAAGCGCCTTCTTCGGCTCCATGGACGGTGCATCGAAGTTCGTGAAGGGCGACGCGGTCGCCGGCCTGCTGATCATGTTCATCAACATCGTCGGCGGCGTTTCCATCGCGGTGATGCGCCACGACATGCCGGTGCTGCAGGCGCTCGACACCTTCACCAAGCTGACCATCGGCGACGGCCTGGTGTCGCAGATCCCGGCGCTGGTGATCTCGATTTCCGCCGGCTTCCTGGTGTCGAAGGCCGGAACCGGCGGTTCCACCGACAAGGCGGTGGTCGGCCAGCTCACCGGCTACCCGATGGCGCTGGGCATCTCGGCCGGCCTGCTGCTGATCATGGCGGCGCTGCCGGGCATGCCGTCCTACATCTTCCTGCCCGTGGCCATCGCCACCGGCTCCGCCGCGTGGTTCCTGCCGCGCTTCCGCCGCCGCCAGGAGCAGGAGCAGGAGCTGGCCGAGGTCCAGGCCGCCAGCGACGCCGCGCCGGTGGCGGAGGAGCCGATCTCCACGGCGCTCGCCATCGACCTGATCCGGCTGGAGCTGGGCTACGGCCTGCTGTCGCTGATCAACGCGCCGCAGGCGGGCAGCCACCGGCTGACCGACCAGATCAAGGGCCTGCGCCGGCAGGTCGCGTCGGAAGCCGGCTTCGTCATGCCGGCGGTGCGCATCCAGGACAATCTGCAGCTGCCGCCCAACACCTACGTGATCCGCATCAAGGAGATCGAGGCCGGCCGCGGCGACGTGCGCCCGAACATGCTGCTGGTCATGGACCCGCGCGGCGAGGCGATGAGCCTGCCCGGCGAGCAGACCACCGAGCCCACCTTCGGCCTGCCGGCGATCTGGGTCGAGACCGGCTACCGCGAGGAGGCGCTGTTCAAGGGCTACACCGTGGTGGACCCGTCCACCGTGGTGACCACGCACCTGACCGAGGTGCTGAAGGACAACATGCCGGAGCTGCTGTCCTTCTCCGAGACGCAGAAGCTGCTCGACGAGCTGGACAAGGCGCACCAGAAACTCGTCGCGGACGTCATCCCGGCGCAGATCACCGTCGGCGGGTTGCAGCGCGTGCTGCAAAACCTTCTTGCAGAACGCATCTCGATCCGGGATCTTGCGGCGGTCCTCGAAGGCATCTCCGAGGCGGCGGGGCAGACGCGCAGCATCACCCAGATCACCGAGCACGTCCGCTCGCGTCTGGCGCGGCAGATCTGCGACGCCTGCACCAACGAGATGGGCTTCATACCCCTCATCACCATGTCGCCGGAATGGGAGCAGGCCTTCGCCGAATCCCTGATGGGCGACGGCGACGACCGGCAGTTGACCATGGCGCCCAGCCGGTTGCAGCAGTTCATCACGGCGGTGCGCCAGACGTTCGAACGACACGCGATGATGGGTGAGACGCCTGTGCTGCTGACCAGCCCCCTGATCCGGCCGTACGTGCGCTCCATCGTCGAGCGCTTCCGGCCGTCGACGGTGGTCATGTCGCAGAACGAGATCCACCCGAAGGCCAAGATCAAGACGCTGGGGCAGATCTGATGACACGCGTATTTGCCCCTAGCTGGAAGGAGGTTCGGCCATGAGGCTGAAATCCTTCCACGCCAAGACGATGGCCGAGGCGATGCGGCTGGTCCGCCAGCAGCTCGGCGACGACGCCATCATCGTGGCGACCCGTGAGGAGGAAGGCGGCGGCGTGCGCGTCACCGCCGCGGTGGAGGAGGACGCCCACCCCTCCGAACCGGCGCGCGTCAACGCCGCCGTCGCCCACCGCCCGGTCGCGGAACCGGAGATCGACGTCGGCGAGGCGGTGGCCGACGCCCTGCACCGCCACGGCGTGCCGGCCTCGCTGGCCGAACAGCTGATCGACGCCGCCGCCGGGCTGGACACCGAGGACCCGACGCTGGCGCTGGGCGCAGCACTTGACGCCGTCTTCACCTTCCACCCCCTGGCCAACGGCGGCACCAGCCGCGCGGCGATGCGGCCGCTGGCGCTGGTCGGGCCGCCGGGCTCCGGCAAGACGCTGACCGTCGCCAAGCTGGCGGCGCGCGCCGTGCTGAAGAACCGCTCGGTCGGCGTCATCACCACCGACACCGTGCGCGCCGGCGGCGTCGACCAGCTCGCCGCCTTCACCCGGCTGCTCAAGGTCAAGCTGCATCGCGTCGAGGACCCGGAGGCGCTGGGCGGCGCCCTGGACTTCAGCCGCGGCAACGACCTGACGGTGATCGACACCGCCGGGCGCAACCCCTTCGACGCGGAGGAGATGGGCGACCTGCGCGCCCTGCTGGCCGCCGGCGACGTGGAGCCGGTGCTGGTGCTGCCCGCCGGCATGGACACGGTGGAGGCGGCCGAGACCGGGCTGGCCTTCAAGGCGCTGGGCGTCAAGCGCCTGCTGGTGACGCGCCTGGACGTGGCGCGCCGCTTCGGCAGCACGCTGACCGCCGCGCACCGCGCCCGCCTCGTCTTCTGCGACGGGACCGTGGCCCCGAAGGTGGCCGAGGGGCTGACGCCGCTGAACCCGGTGGCGCTCGCCCGCCTGATGATGCCGCAGCCGGAAAAGCCGGCCGCCAAGCCCGTGCCGGCCAAGGCCCGGGCAAAAACGAGAGAAACCAAAGCCGCTCACGCCGTGAGCTCGTCGAGGACCGCACCATGACCGAAAAGGTTTTCCCGGCGTCCGCGCCCATGGCCCCAGCCTCCAACGTGCGGCCCCTGCGCGGCAGGAACGTCATCGCCGTGGCCTCCGGCAAGGGCGGCGTCGGCAAGACGTGGTTCTCCATCACGCTGGCGCACGCGCTGGCGCGCATGGGCAAGAACGCGCTGCTGTTCGACGGCGACCTCGGGCTGGCCAACGTCGACATCCAGCTGGGCTTCCAGCCGAAGCGCGACCTCGGCCAGGTGATCGAGGGCACGGTGACGCTGCAGCGCGCGGCCGAGCGATTCCCCGACGGCGGCTTCGACATCATCGCCGGCCGCTCCGGCTCCGGCACGCTGGCGACGCTGCCCAGCCAGGCGTTGTCGTCCCTGCGCAACGACCTGTTCGATCTGGCGCGCGACTACGACTACGTGATCATGGACATGGGCGCGGGTGTGGACCGCACCGTGCGCACGCTGTGCGGCCCGGCCGGCACCACGCTGGTGGTCACCAACGACGAACCGACCTCGATCACCGACGCCTACGCCTTCATCAAGCTGACCCACGTCACCAACCGCAACGCCGACCTGCGCGTGGTGGTGAACCTGGCGCAGACGCTGAAGGAGGGCGACCGCACCTACGGCACCATCCTCAAGGCCTGCCAGAACTTCCTGAAGTTCAAGCCGCCGCTGGCCGGCATCATCCGCCGCGACCTCAAGGTGCGCGACGCCATCCGCAACCAGATCCCGATCCTCACCCGCTCGCCGGGCAGCGACGCCGCCAACGACGTGCTCCAGCTGGCGCAGCGTCTGGTGAAGAGCAAGGAAAGCGTGGAGAAGGCGTAAGGAGACCCGATGGGCAGCGCCGGCCCCATCCCGCCGCCGGTGACGACGACGCCGGTGGCCGCCCCGACGGGAAGCGCCGCGCCGGTGCTGGTCGGCGAGGCGGCGGCGGTGGTGCTGCCGGAGAAGCTCCAGGACCTCGCCCGCCCGGTTTCCCTGCCCGGCACCGTCGCCGGCACCACGCCCGAGGGGCTGACGCGCATCCGCACGTCGCTCGGCGACGTGATGATCGATCTCGCCGCACAGCTGTCGTCCGACAAGGCGGTCACCCTCCAGGTGCCCGCCGGCCAGCCGCCCGGCCGCGTCCAGGTCTTCACCAACGGACCCGCCGGCGCCGCGCCGAACGCCGCGGCGCCGGCGACGCCGCAGCCGTCGGCTCCCGCCGCCGCCCAGCAGCCGGCGGTGCTGGTCTCGGTTCCCACCCCTGCGCCCCCCTTGCCCGGCGCGGCGGTGCCGCTGTTGCCCGGCGTGCTGCTGCCGGCGCTGGTACTCGCCGCGGCCAAGCCGGCCGGCCCCTCCGCGGGAGTGCCTCCGACACCGCCGAGCACGCCGGCCGCGCCTCCGCCACCCTCCCCTGGGAACGCCACGCCGACGCCCGCCTCCGCCGGCGGCGCCGCACCGACCCCGACAGCCGCGCCGTCGCCCCAGCCGAGCGCCGCACCGCTGCCGTCCGGCCCGCCGGGCGAGGCGCCGGTGCAGTTGGGCGGCGACGCCGCGCACCGGGGCGCCGCGTCGCCGCAACCGAGCGGCACGCCCGACGCTCCGCCCGACACGCCGCCCCCGGCCAAGCCCGCGCCGCAGCCCAATCCCCAGCCGCCGGAGCCTGGGCCGGGCACGCCGCAGCAGGGCAAACCACAGCAAGGCGCTCCGCAGCCGGAACCGCCGCGCGCAGGAATACCGCCGCAGGGCAGTGCTCAGCCGAGCGTGCCTCAGGCCGGAACGCCCCAGACGGCAACGCCGACCGCGACGCCGCAGGCTGCCCCCCCGCCGTCGGTCGCGCCGCAGCCGGCCGCTCCCCAGGCCGGCACGCCTCAACCGCCCCAGACACCGGCGACGCAGCCGCAGCCGACAGCCCCGCCGCCAAGGTCTCCGCCGAAATTGCCGCAGCCGGCGCCGCTGCCCGGGGCGCCGCCGGCTGCCGCGCCGTCAGCCCCCGCGCCCCCGTCACCACAGCCCATCCCCGAAGCTCCAGCCGATGCCGCCCCGCGTCCCACTGCGCCCGCCCCTGCACCGGAGGCGCCGCCCGCAGCCGCTCCACTTGGCCGGGCGCCGGTGCTGGTGCAGGGAACGACGGTGGCGCTGAAGGTCGTGACCGTGGCGCCGCCGGGCGCCCCCCCTCCCCCGCTGCCCGCCACGCCGCCGGCCGCGCCGCTGCTGCAAGGCACCGTGGCGGGGACGACGCCGCAGGGGCAGCCGATCCTCGCCACGCCGCAGGGCATGCTGGTGCTGACCAACCAGCCGCCGCTGCCGCCCGGCACACAGGTGGTGGCGGAACTGGCCGACCCGTTGCGCGCCCGCTCCGCCGCCGCTCCGCACGGCCCGGAGCCGGCGCCGCCCGGCAAGGAATGGCCGGCGCTGCGCCACGTGCTGGAGGCGCTCGCCGCGCTCGACCCGGAGTTGGCGCGCGCGGTCGGCAACAGCGTGCTGCCGCAGCCGAACAAGAAGCTGGGCGCGGCGCTGACCTTCCTGCTGTCGGCCCTGCGCAACGGCGACGCCCGCGGCTGGCTGGGCGAGGAGGCGGCGTCGGCGCTGGAGCGCTCCGGCCAGACGACGCTGCTCCGGCAGATGGAGGAGGAGTTCCGCGCCCCCGCCCGCGCCGCGGCGGAGGCGCCGTCGGACTGGAAGCCCTACGTGCTGCCGATGCTGGACAACCAGACGCTCCAGGCCATGGAGGTGTACGTCCGCCCGCCCGACGCCGACGAAGGCCGCAGCGGCGGCGAGGAGCGCGAGGGCAAGGGCAACCGCTTCGTCTTCGAGGTGACGCTGAGCCGGTTCGGCCCGCTGCAGCTCGACGGCCTCGTGCGGCCGCAACGCTTCGACCTGATCCTGCGCAGCCACGCGGCGCTGCCGGCCGAGTTGCAATCCGAGCTGACCGAGGTGTTCGCCAACAGCCTCGGCTCCATGGGCTTTTCCGGCGCGCTGGCGTTCCAGACGGGCGCGCGCAACTGGGTGAAGCTGACCCGCGCCGGGCGCGCCGGCCTCGGCGTCACGGCCTGAGCGGAGGACCGCCATGTACCGCCGCGAGCGCCTGACCACCGCGCCCAACCCCGACGCCCGCCACGATTATCTGGTGACGCTGACCGGCGAGCCGCAGCCCGGCACGCGGCTGGAGCTGCGCTACGTCCCCGACCGCTGGGTGATCGACCCGGCCGGCTTCGCCGCCTACCTGGGCGAGCTGGCGGCGTTTCCCGGCGGGCTGGAAGCGCTGGTGCTGGCCGTGCTGGACGACGTCGGCAACGAGGCGGTGCCGCGCTGGACCGAGGTGCGCGCCGAGCGCGCCGGACACCGCGTGGCGGTCGAGGACCGCCAGCCGGGCTGGGACAACCCGCACCTGTTCGCGCGGATGGAGCGGTATTGAGGGGACGTTACGTCCCCGCGTTCTCCTGCTCCTGCCGGCGGCGGAAGCCGACCAGCGCGGTCTCGTCGAGCATGGCCTCCTCCTTGCGGCGGATCTTCTCGCGTTCGCGCTTCAGGCGCTCCTCCTCGGCGAGTTCGAAGCGCTTCAACTCCTGGAAGGCCTCGGCCATCTCCTCGGTGGCGACGGCGATCTGCTGCTCCACCTGGGCGATGGAATCCTGCAGACGCCGGCCGCGCTCCAGCGCCGCCTTGGCGAACGCCGCGTAGCCGAAGGCGGCCATCGGGTCGGCGCGGGCGACCTGCTGCTCGTACAGCATCTCCTGCTGCAAACGGTGCATCTCGGCGACCAGGCGGTCGTGCAGGTTCTGCAGCTCGGCCAGCGCGCGGCGCTTCTCGTCGAGCTGCCACTTGTGCAGGCGGATGACGGTTTTCAGGCTGCTCATGACCACGGCACCCCGAGGATTTCGGCGAGCTGGGCGTATCCGGTGGCCAGATCGGTGGCCTCACGCTTCCCCTGCTTGAGGAAGGCTTCCAGCGCCGGGTTGTAATGGATGGCCTCGTCCACCTGCGGGTCGGTGCCGCGGCGGTAGGCGCCCAGGCGGATCATCTCCGCCATGTTGTCGTAGGCCGACAGCAGCCGGCGCGCGCGGCCGACCAGCTCGTTCTCCGGCTGCGAGTTGCAGCCGGGCATGGTACGCGACACGCTGCGCAGGATGTTGATGGCCGGATAGCGGCCACGCTCGCCGATCTGGCGCTCCAGCACGATGTGGCCGTCGAGGATGCCGCGCACCGCGTCGGCGATCGGCTCGTTGTGGTCGTCGCCCTCCACCAGCACGGTGAACAGGCCGGTGATCGAGCCGGAACCGGCGACGCCGGGCCCGGCGCGCTCCAGCAGCTTCGGCAGCTCGGCGAAGACGGTGGGCGGATAGCCCTTGGTGGTCGGCGGCTCGCCGGCGGACAGGCCGATCTCGCGTTGCGCCATGGCGAAGCGCGTCACGCTGTCCATCATGCACAGCACGTCGCGGCCCTGGTCGCGGAAATACTCCGACACCGCCAGCGTCATGTAGGCGGCCTGCCGGCGCATCAGCGGCGGCTCGTCGGAGGTGGCGCAGACCACCACGGCGCGCGCCAGGCCCTCCTCGCCCAGGTCCTCGACGATGAATTCCTGCAGCTCGCGGCCGCGCTCGCCGATCAGGCCGATCACCGCCACCTCGGCGGCGGAGAACTTGGCGAGCATCGACATCACCGACGACTTGCCGACGCCCGAGCCGGCGAAGATGCCCATGCGCTGGCCGCGGCAGCAGGTCAGGAAGGTGTTGATGGCGCGGATGCCGAGGTCGAGCTTCTGCCCGACCCGCACGCGCGAATGCGCCGAGGGCGGCGTGTTGCGGATCGGGATGCCGATGGGGCCCTTGGGCAGCGGTCCCTTGCCGTCCACCGGCTCGCCCAGCGCGTTGATGACGCGACCCAGCCATGCGTCGGTGGGATAGACCGCGGGTTGACCATCGGCCACCAAGGCCCGACATCCCAGCCCGACGCCGTCGAGCGAGCCCAGCGACATCATCAGCGCCCGGCCCTGCCGGAAGCCCACGACTTCGCAGGGAACGCGGCGTCCGTCGCGGGATTCGACGATGCAGCGCCCGCCGACCGACAGCTCCTTCTCGATGCCGCCGACCTCGACCAGCAGGCCGAGCACGGCGGTGACGCGGCCGAACCGCCGGTAGTCCGGCAGCGCATTAATGTCATCGAGGAGGCGGGCGACGTCGGCGGGCACGGCAGCGGGTCCGGAACGGCGTTAAGCATTGAAAACCGCAGTAAATTTGGGTTTTCTGCGGCACTGGCGTCATCATCGGCCGGAAAGATTAACGTTAAATGAAGCGCATTCCGGCGCTGGCGTTAAGCTGAATCGTCTGTTAACCTGTGTAAACGAGCGACCTAACCTGTTAAGCATGTGCCGCCAACCATAGGACCGGCCGACGGTCGTCGGCTGTGACCGGGGTCACGGAAGGTTCGAAGGGTTCGGATGGGTAAGGCACCACCAACGTCGGGATTCCGCCAATGAGGGTTCTGCTGGTCGAAGACGATACCTCGGTCCAGAAGAGCATCGAGCTGATGCTGCAGTCCGAAGGGTACATCGTCGACTCCACCGACTTGGGCGAGGACGGGCTCGAAATCGGCAAGCTGTACGACTACGACATCATCATCCTGGACTTGATGCTGCCGGACATCGACGGCTACGAGGTGCTGCGGCGGCTGCGCGCCGCGCGGGTCACCACGCCGATCCTGATCCTGTCCGGCCTGTCCGAGCTGGATCACAAGATCAAGGGTCTGGGCTTCGGCGCGGACGACTACCTGACCAAGCCGTTCGACAAGCGCGAGCTGATCGCCCGCATCCAGGCGATCGTGCGCCGCTCCAAGGGCCATTCGGACAGTGTCATCCGCACCGGCCGCCTGACCGTCAACCTCGACACCCGCACGGTGGAGGTGGACAACCAGCCGCTGCACCTGACCGGCAAGGAATACGGCATCCTGGAGCTGCTGAGCCTGCGCAAGGGCACCACGCTGACCAAGGAGATGTTCCTCAACCATCTCTACGGCGGCATGGACGAGCCGGAACTGAAGATCATCGACGTCTTCGTCTGCAAGCTGCGCAAGAAGCTGGCCGCCGCCACCCAGGGCGACAACTACATCGAGACGGTGTGGGGCCGCGGCTACGTGCTGCGCGACCCGCACGAGGAGATGCACCACGCGCCGCCGCCCAAGGTGGCGCAGCAGGCGGCGGGCTGAAGCCCGCCGCGCGTCTGTCCGATCACTCCGACGGCTTCGGCACGATCCGCATCGCATCGTTGTGGATCGTCCGCAGGTGGCGCGGAAAATCCCGTTCGACGATACGCAGCAGGTCGGCCAGCGGCGGATAGTCGCCGACGCCGAACAGCCGCATGTCGTCGATGTAGATCGAGCAGGCGTCGATCAGGTACGGGCGCGTCTCGCGCGCCCGGCGCAGGCATTCCAGCTCCGCCAGAATCGGCGAGACGATGTTGCCGTGCGCCGTCCCCTCCCCCGCGTAATGGCTGTCCAGCCAGAACAGAGCCGGCTGGTCGAGCCCCTGGAGAATCGTGTCGAGCTGGGTGGCGCTGTCGCCGTGCAGGCAGGTGATGCGGTCGTTGCCGGCGAAGCGCCCGCACGCCTTGCGGTACAGTTCGTCGTCCAGTTCGATGGTGAAGACCCGGCACTTCAGCAGCGCGGCGATGGCGTCCGTGGTGTCGCCGAGGTACGTGCCGGTTTCAACGAAGCAGGAATAGCCGCGGTTCACCATGCAGTGGACCAGGCCCATGCGCTTCAGAAGGTCGGGCGGGAAGCGCGGTTCGTCGCTGACGGCCCATTCCAGGATGAAGCGCGCGGCTTCGGGCTCGATGGACAAACCGATGGACGGAAGCGCGAACTGCTCCATTGGGGCGGGTCCCGGCTCGTTGCAGGACGGCCAGCTTAGGGAGGGTCCGGGCGCGTGACAAGGCCGTCCCCTTCCCCTGCGGGCCATGTTCCGGCACCATGGCCGGCCATGGACGCCATCCTCCTTGCCCTGGCCCGCGCGGCGCTCAACATGGGCGACGCCCACCTGAAGGCCGGCCGCCCCCCGGCGGCGGCCGCCTGCCTGCGGTGCGTGCTGGCGGTCATGCCCGACTTCGATGCCGGCTACGCCCGGCTCTCGCAGGCGCTGGCGGAGGAGCGCGCGTGGCCGGCGCTGCTCGACGCGTACCGCCGCCTCGCCCTGCTGCACCCGGAGTTCGCGGAGGGCGCCTGGGCCCGGCGGGCGTCGGTGCTGCGCGCCATGCTGCTGGACGCCCACGGGCCGCGGGTGCTGGGCGGCCCGTTCGCCGGCATGGCGTTCGACGGGACGGTCAGCGAAGGCTGCTACCTGCCGCGCATGCTCGGCTGCTACGAGGCGGAGCTGCACCCGCACCTCGACGCCCTGGCGGCGCGTCGGCACGATGTGGTCATCAACGTCGGCTGCGCCGAGGGCTACTACGCCGTCGGGCTGGCGCGGCGCTGGCCGTGGGCGACCGTGCACGCCCGCGACATCGACCCGGCCGCGCTCGACGCCTGCCGCCGGCTGGCCGCGGCCAACGGCGTCGCCGGCCGCGTGGTGGTCGGCGGCCGTTTCGAGGGCGCCGACTTCGCCGCCTTCGCCGGACGGCGGGTGCTGGTGGTCTGCGACGTCGAAGGCTTCGAGGAGGCGCTGCTCGACCCGGAACGCTTCCCGGCGCTGGCCGGCTTCGACGTGCTCGCTGAGCTGCACCCCTTCGCCCGGCCGGACATGGCCGGGCTGATCGCCGGGCGCTTCCGGTCCACCCACGCGGTGACCGTGGTGCCGAACCGCGTGCCCGACGCCTCCGCCCTGCCCGCCCCGCTGGCCGGGCTGGGCGCCGAGGACCGGGCGCTCGCCGTCTGGGAGACGCGCGGCACGCCGACGCCCTGGGCGGTGATGACCGCGCGTGCTATGGATCGCCCATGATCACCGTTGCCTACGACCATCTGCGCGCAACCGGCGACGCCGCGTACGAGATGCTGGCCAACGCGCCGACGCCGCGGCGCGGGCGGACGCTGGCGGCGATGCTCTCCGCCTACGCGGCGATGGCGCCCGACCGCTTCCGCATCGCCGCCGCCGCCACCTGCGCAACGGACGGCACGCCGTTCCTCTATCCCATCGAGTTCGACTACCGCTTCATGGACTCCTACGAGTCCGGCCGGCCGCCGGTCGCCGAGGGGGTGTCGGCCGCGGTGCTCGACGCGGTGCGCGGCGGGCGCGCCGTGATCGTCCTGTTCTTCGGCCACGAGCCGCGCTCGCTGCGCTTCGAGGACGGGGAACGCACGGTCTTCGACCTCGTGCAGAGCTTCATCGCAGTACACGGGTTGCCGCCGGAGCGCGTCTTCCTGCTGAACGGCAACCTCGCCGGCGAGGGCGAGTTCACGGCATGGCGAACGGCGCAGGGGCTGGACGAGACGGAGACGGTGCAGTACCGCGCCGTCGAGTTCTGGGCCGCCTTCGTGCGCGAGACGCACCGGCTGCAGGCGCGGGGACTGGAGCTGTCGGGCACCATCGACCCGGTGTCGTGGGTGACGCGCCTGTCGCTCGGCCCCGCCGCGCAGCCCTACGAGGCGCGCTACCAGACGCCGGAGCGGGTGCGGCGCGAACTGGCCTCCGGCCACCTGCGCGGCAAGAGCTACATGAACCTGAACAGCCAGCCGCGGCTGCACCGCCAGCTGGCGGTGTCGTGGCTGGCGGCGGCCGGGCTGCTGGAGCGCGGCCACGTCAGCTTCCCGCTGATGGACCGCAACCTCAACGGCGCCGAGACCTGGCCGCAGGAGATGGCGGCGGAGCGCGACGCGTGGTTCGCGCTGCACCGCCGGCTGCCGCTGTCGGTGGACATCGGCGACCCGATGGACGCTATCGGTCAGGTGTACGTCAACCTGTTCTTCGTACAGCCGCGGCTGTTCCCGTACGACGACAGCTACGTCAACCTGACCAGCGAGACCTTCTACTTCGCCGACGACCTGCTGTACGTGTCGGAGAAGGGCTTCAAGCCGCTGGTGTACCTGCAGCCGATGCTGCTGATGGGCAACCGCGGGGCGCTGAGCGCGCTGCGCGCCATGGGATTCCGGACCTTCGGCCGGCGCATCGACGAGTCCTACGACGACATCGCCCACCACGGCGACCGCCTGCACGCGGCCTTCGAGGAGGCGGCCCGCCTCGCCGCCCTGTCACCAGCCGGAGCGCGCGACCTCTACGCCGACCTGCTGCCGGAGATGGAACACAACTTCCACCGGCTGACCGAGGGGCGCTTCCGCTTCGACGACGTCATCGACGAGATGGCGGCGCTGTTGCCGCGCTGAATGGCCTCCCCTCAGCGGAGCGCGGCGTCCGCGGGGGCGTAGCTGCTGACCTCCACCAGATTGCCGTCCGGATCGCGGACATAGACCGAGGTGATCGGCCCGGTGGCGCCGGTGCGCGGCACCGGGCCTTCCTCGATGGCAACGCCCTGCGCGGCGAGGTGCGCCTGCACCTCGGCCAGGGGCTGCTCGGTGATCAGGCAGAAGTCGGCGGTTCCGGGACCGGGGGACCTGGCCTTCGGCTCGAACTCCTTGCCGGCGACGTGCAGGTTGATCTTGTGCCGGCCGAAGCTGAGCGCCTTGCGCCCCAGCGCCCCGAAGGTCACCGCCTCCATGCCGAGCACGCGCGTGTAGAAGTCGATGGTGGCGTCGATATCGCGCACCGTCAGGACGAAATGGTCGATGCGGTCGATGCGCATGGGGGCCTCCCGTTGATGCCGGGCGGGCGACGCCGTCAGAACGCCGCCGCCCTGGCCCCGGCGGTGTTGAAGCCCGGTCCGCTGGACAGCGTGTACAGCCCGCGCTGGCCGTCCACCGGCTTGAAGCGGTCGGTGATGCCCAGCACCGTCTCGGCGCCGCCCAGGTACAGCACGCCGTCCGGCGGCATCTGGCGGGCGATGGCCTCCAGCACCTTGGTCTTGGTCGGCTGGTCGAAGTAGATCAGCACGTTGCGGCAGAACACCACGTCGAACTGGCCGAGCCCGCCGAGGTCGCCCAGCAGGTTCCACTCCTTGAAGCTCACCATCTGCCGCAGGTTGGGCCCGATCTGCCACTTGTCGCCCTGCTGCTTGAAGTGCTTCACCAGCATCTGGATGGGCAGGCCGCGCTGCACCTCGAACTGCGTGTAGATGCCGGACTTCGAGCGCTCCACCATTTCCGCCGAGATGTCGGTGCCGACGATCTCGATGCGCCAGCCGGCGACCTTCGCCGCGTCCTCGTTCAGCAGCATCGACAGCGAGTACGCCTCCTGCCCCGACGAGCAGGCGGCCGACCAGATGCGGATCGAGCGCTTGGCGGCCCGCGTCTCCAGGAGACGCGGCAGCACGATCTGCTTGAACTGGTCGAAGGGCTTCTGGTCGCGGAAGAACGAGGACTCGTTGGTGGTCATCGCCTCCGTGATGTCGCGCAGCAGCGCCTCGTCCTTGCGGGTGCGGACCGTCGAGGCCAGTTCATCCAGGCCCTTCATGTTCCACTTGCGCGCCACCGGCATCAGGCGCGATTCCAGCAGGTACGCCTTGTCCTTGGTGAGCACCAGACCCGAGCGCTGCTTCAGCAGCGTGGCGAACATGTCGAAGTCTTCGACCCTCATGGCCGCGCCCCCGTCGCCATCTTGCGGAGTGTCGGGCCGATCTCCTTGAGCGGCAGGATGGCGCTGCACAGCCCGGCCTGCGCCACCGCGCCCGGCATGCCCCACACCACGCTGGTCGCCTCGTCCTGGCCGATCAGCACGCCGCCCTGGTTGACCACCTCGGTGCAGCCGCGCATGCCGTCCTGTCCCATGCCGGTGAGGATGCAGGCCAGCACCTTGCGCGCGCCGAACCCCTTGACGATGGAGCGCATCATCGGGTCCACCGCCGGCCGGCAGAAGTTCTCCGGCGGATCCTTGGTCAGCGTCAGCACGTTCTGCCCGGCGCGCTGCGCCACCAGCATGTGGAAGTCGCCCGGCGCGATGTAGACCCGGCCGCCGGTGATGACTTCGCCGTCCTTGGCCTCCGCCGCGGCGAGGCCGCACTGGCGGCTGATGTGCTCGGCCAGGATGGTGGTGAAGGTGGCCGGCATGTGCTGGGTGATCATGATCGGCTGCTGCAGGCCCTTGAGGTGCGACAGCACCTCGAACAACGCCTGCGGGCCGCCGGTCGAGCTGCCGATGGCGACGATGTCCGGCCGCGCCGGCGGGTTCGGGAAGGGGCGCAGCGTGATCGGGCCGGGCTCCGGCCGGCGGAACGGCGCCAGGGCGGGCGCGCCGGCGGCGCGCTCGGTGGCACTCGGCAACGGTGCGGCGGGCGTCAGCGGGCGGATCTCGCCGCGCGAGCGCGACCCGGCGCGGCGCGCCGCGGCGCCCAGCGCCTTCACCTTGGAGACCAGCTCGCGCTTGAAGTCCTCGGCCCCGCCGACCTCGCGGGTGGAGGTGGGCTTGGGGATGTAGTCGGCCGCGCCCGCCTGCAGGCAGCGCATGGAGACGTCGGCGCCGCGCAGCGTCAGCGTGGACGCCATGATGATCTTCACCTGCGGCGCCACCGCCAGCAGCTTGGGCAGCGCCGTGATGCCATCCATCACCGGCATCTCGATGTCGAGCACGATGACGTCGATGGAGTTGCGCTGCAGCGAGTTGATCGCCATCTGCCCGTCGCCGACCGAGGCGACGACGCGGATCTCCTGGTCGCCCTCCAGCGCGCGGGTCAGCAGGCCGCGGATGACGGCGGAATCGTCCACCACCATGACCCGGAAGGGGTCGGCGGCGCCGCCGGCCGGGGCGGGCGGCGGCGCCGGAGGCCGGGCGGCGGAGAAGGGGCGGAAGCTGTCGGACATGCGGCGTTCAACCTTACTAGCGGCGTCGACCGCTCACAGCAACCCGATCTGCTGGAACTTGGTCTGGATGATGTCGCTGTCGAAGGGCTTCATGATGTACTCGTTGGCCCCGGCCGACAGCGCCTCCTGGATGTGCGCCAGATCGTTCTCGGTGGTGCAGAAGACGACCTTGGGCGCGTCGCCGCCGCTCATCTTGCGCAGCCGGCGCAGGAACTCGATGCCGGTCATCACCGGCATGTTCCAGTCCAGCAGGATGGCGTCGGGCATGGCCCGGGCGCACGCCTCCATGGCCTGGCGGCCATCCTCCGCCTCGGTGCAGGCGAAGGACAGCTCTTCCAGGATCTTGCGGGCGACCTTGCGGACCACCCGGCTGTCGTCCACCACCAGACAGGATTTCATCGCAGGCATCCCAGGCTCGCCCGGCGTGGCCTCACGCCGCTTCCATGTTGGTGAAGTTGAGCAGACGTGGGACGTCCAGCACAACCATCAACTGCCCGTTCAGGCGATAAATACCGGTGGACACCTCGCGCCAGCGCGGATCCAGCGTCGCCGGGTTGCGCTCGAAGTCCTCGTTGGACAGGCTCAACACCTCGCCCACCGAATCGACCATCAGGCTGTACAGCTCGCCGCGCAGGTCCACCACGATGGACATGCCCGGCTTGTCCTTCGGCCGCGCCAGCAGGTTGAGCCGCAGCCGCACGTCGATGGCGGTGACGATGCGGCCGCGCAGGTTGAGCGACCCGGCCACCTCCGGCGGCGCCAGCGGGATGCGGGTGATCTTCTGGTGCCCCAGCACGTCCTGGACCTGCAGGACCGGGATGCCGAACAGCTGGTCGGCGATCGTCATGGTCACGTAGTCCTGGGAGCCGCCGGAGACGACCTCTTCGCCCTTGGTCTTCTTGGCGGGGAGCTTGGCGTTGCTGCTCATGCTTGGGCACCCTTCTGCTCGGACAGCGTCTGCTGAAGCGCAAACAGCAGCGCGTCACGGTCGAACTTGGCGACGTAATCGGTGAAGCCGGCCTGCCGGCCGCGGTCGAGGTCGCGCGGCGTGGCGTGGCTGGACAGCGCCACCAGCGGCACCGCCTGCCAGCGCGAGCCGCGGCGCACCGTCTCGGCGAAGTCGAAGCCGCTCATGCCCGGCATCTCGATGTCGGAGACGATGACGTCGAAGTCCTCGCCGGCCTCGCACAGCGCCAGCGCCTCCTGCGCGTTCTCCACCGCGGTGACGTCGTAGCCGGCCACCGAGAGGAGCGGGGTGAGCAGGTTGCGGAAGAACGGGCTGTCGTCCACCAGCAGCACGCGCTGCGACTTCTCCTCCTCGAACGCCTCGCTGCCCTGCGACGAGCCGAACCAGTCCTTGTAGGCCTGGGTGAGGAAGAAGCCGGCGTCGATCACCTCGGTCGCCTTGCCGGCGATGATGGCGGAGCCCATCAGGCCCGGACGCTCGGCGGTCAGCTGGACCACCAGCTTCTCTTCGACAATGTCCACGATCTCGTCGACGATCAGGCCCATGGAGCGGTCGCCGTCGGCGAACACCAGCACCGGCTGGCGGCCTTCCTTGCCCAGCATGAAGCCCGGGTCGATCGGCACCAGCGGCATCAGTTTGCCGCGGTACTGGACGACCGGCAGGCCGTTCGACATCTCCACCGCAGCGACGTCCACATCCTCCAGGCGGGCGACCAGCGACAGCGGCACCGCCTTCGGCGCGCCGTCCCCGGCGCGGAACAGCAGCAGCGCCATCTTGTCCTCCTGGCGCGTCGCCTGGACCGTCGTGGTGTCCTTGCCGGCGTTCTCGCCCATGGTGATCTCGCCCGACGCCGAGGCGATGCCGTTCGGGTCGAGGATCATGATGACCGAGCCGTCGCCGAGGATGGTGTTGCCCGAGAACATCTCGATGTGGCGCAGGATCGGCGCCACGGGCTTGACCACGATTTCCTCGGTGTCGAACACGCGGTCGACCATGATGCCGAAGGTGTAGGTGCCGACCTGGGTGACGACGATGAAGGTCTCGTCGTCGGCGCGCTTCTCCTTGCCCTCGACGTCCTCCAGGCGCAGCAGCTCCTGCAGGGACACCAGCGGCAGCAGGCGGTTGCGCAGGCGCAGCACCGGAGTGCCCTTCAGGCGCTCGATGGTGTGCTCGCTGTCCGAGGCGGCGCGCACCAGTTCGACCACGCTGATCTGCGGGATGGCGAAGCGCTCGCCGGCGCACTCGACGATGAGCGCCGAGACGATGGCCAGCGTCAGCGGGATCTTGATGACGAAGGTCGAGCCCTTGCCCTGCTGGGACTTGATCTCGATGGTGCCGCCGATCTTCTCGATGTTGGTCTTGACCACGTCCATGCCGACGCCGCGCCCCGACACGCTGGTCACCTTGGCCGCCGTCGAGAAGCCCGGCTTCATGATGAACTGGATGATCTGCTGGTCCGACATGGCGGCCAGCTCGCCCTCCGAGGCCATGCCGTTCTGGATGGCCTTCTGCTTGATCTTGTCGATCGCCAGGCCCTTACCGTCGTCCTGGATCTCGATGATGATGTGGCCGCCCTCGTGGTAGGCGTTCAGGGTGACGCGGCCGGTCTCCGACTTGCCGGCCTTCAGGCGCTCGGCCGGGGTCTCCAGGCCGTGGTCGGCCGAGTTGCGCACCATGTGGGTGAGCGGATCCTTGATCAGCTCCAGCACCTGGCGGTCCAGCTCGGTGTCGGCGCCGAGCATCTGCAGGTCGATCTTCTTGCTCAACTCGTGCGCCAGGTCGCGCACCAGGCGCGGCAGCTTGGCCCAGGCGTTGCCGATCGGCTGCATGCGCGTCTTCATGACGCCTTCCTGCAGCTCCGAGGTGACGTGGTTGAGGCGTTGCAGGGGTGCTGCGAACTCGCTCTCCTTCTGCGAGCGCAGGATCTGCAGCAGCTGGTTGCGGGTCAGCACCAGCTCCGAGACCATGGTCATCAGGTTTTCGAGCAGGTCGACGTTGACGCGGATGGTCTGCGCCGCGACGGCCGATTCCTTGTTGCCGGCCTCGCGCACGTCGTCGCCGCTGCTGCCGGCGGACTGGGCGGCGTGGGCGGCCGGGACCGGCATCTTGGAGGCGGCGGCCGGTACCGGGTCGGGCTCGGGCACCGCCAGTTCCTTGGCGGGCTCCGGCTCGGGCTCGGGCTGGACCGGGGTGAGCGCGGTGGACGGGCCGGGGGCGGCGTTCCAGGCGGCCTCGAGCTCCTCGAGCGAGACCGACGGGACCTCCACCTCCTCCTTCTTGGCCGGCGGCGGCGGGGGCGGCGGGGGAGCCGCGGCGGCGGGAGCGCCGCCCAGCTTGCCCTCGGCGCAGGCGTTCAGGCGGATGATCAGGTCGTTGTCGTCGCCCGGCGGCTCGGCCTCGGTGGCTTCCAGGACGGCGAGCAGCCCCTTGATGGTGTCCAGCGCCTGGAGGATCAGCGACACCGCCGCCGGGGTGATGACCAGTTCGCCGTCGCGGAACTTGCCCAGCACGTTCTCCGACGCGTGCGCGACCTTCTCCAGGCGCGGCAGGCCGAGGAAGCCGCAGGTGCCCTTGATCGTATGGACCAGGCGGAAGATGTTCGAGAGCAGCTCGGGGTCGTTGGGGTTCTGCTCCAACCGGACCAGCTCGACGTCGAGCACGGACAGGTTCTCGTTGGTCTCGGTCAGGAATTCACTGAGCAGATCATCCATGGCGTGTTCCCCAGGCCTTGTTTATCGTGCGGCGGCGCTCCCCGAACGGGCGCCGGCGGCACGCGGCCCGCCGGCCGCAAGCGGGCCTTCGGGCACGGGCGGAGCCTGTCAAACACTGATTAAAAGTGTCTTACCTCGAAAGGGTAGGCACACCCCGCGATGGCTTGTCACAGAAGGGCGAGAAATGAACGACGACGAACTGGCCAAGCAGGTGCGCGACGCGGTCGCGACGCTGAACGAGGTGTTGACCCGGGCGGCCCGCCACAGCCTGGCGGTGACCCTGCGCACGACGTCGCACCAGACCACCAACGGGGTCGAGCAGGTCGTGGTGGAGGCGCGGATCTTCAAGCAGCTGTGAGGCCGCCGCTCACCATTCCAGCGTGAACACCAACGTCTCCGGCCCCGCGGGCGCGGCGGAGAGACGCACCCCGTAGGTCTCAGCGAAGCGGCCGGTGATGTAGGGGTGGATGGTGCGGGCGGTCAGCTCGTCGGCGGTGGCGCGGCCGGTCAGCGCCGCCTCGGACTCCGGGGTCAGGGCGCCGGGGCGGCCCCTGGCGGTCACCGTGAGGCGGCCGGTATCCTGGCTGCCCTCGCCGCCCACGGTGATCGTGCCGCCGTGGGTCAGCGACTCCTCGGCCAGCACCAGCGTGTTCAGCAGCACCTTGACCACGCCGGTGCGCATCGCCGCCCAGTCGGACGGCACGCCCGCCGGCCAGTCCAGCGCGGTGCGCGAGCCCTCGACCCAGCCCTGGATGGCGCTGCGCACGTCGCCGAAGCCCTTCTGCTCACGCCCGGCCATGCCGTAGGCGAGGCGGAAGACGCGCAGCCGGCGGTCGGCCTGCAGCGAGGAGTGGTCGATCAGCTTGATCGCCTCGCCCATGAAGGCCGGGTTCGGCTCCTCATCCTCGTTCATCTCCTCGATCAGTTCGAGCCCGTTGCGGATGGCGCCGACCGGGCTGACCAGGTCGTGGCAGAGACGGGAGGCGAGCAACTCGACGACGCGGATGTCCAGGTCCATGTTCTTCACGCGGTGCGGGGGCCGAAGCGGGCGGCGGCGGGAACTTCCCGCGACGCTCCTCCTTCTTGTAACATCCGGCGCCGCGGGATGCCGCCGCTTTTCAGGAATAGGACCATGGATGACACGCTGGTGCCCGGAGCCTGGGTCCGCCACCCCGGCCAGCCCGACTGGGGCCTCGGCCAGGTGCAGTCGGCGATCCGCGAGCGGGTCACGGTGAACTTCGAGCACGCCGGCAAGGTGCTCATCAACACCCAGGTCGTCGGCTTGCGCGTCGTCGATCCCGACGAGGCGTGAGGCGATGCGCGCCGCGGTCCTGGCGGTCGGGATCGTCATGGCGGCCGGGTCGCCCGCCACTGCGGACCC
>NZ_LGQZ01000023.1 GCF_003116015.1 Azospirillum sp. TSO22-1 | reverse complement strand
TGACCAAGCTGGCCGACCAGAACCTCAACACCGACATGCGCACGAAGTACAACAACGACTTCACCGCGCTGAAGACCGAGGTCCAGAATTACATCGCGAACGCCAAGTTCAACGGCATGAACCTGTTGAGCGGCGGCAAGACCAACATCTCGGTGATCGCGAGCACGGACGGCACGCAGTACACGGTGGGCGGCGGCGGCGTGTCACTGTCCACGGCCATCGTGTCGGCCTTCACCTCGGTGGGCAGCGCGGCCTCGGCCGTGGTGCTGCTGACCGGCGCCTTTGCCACCGCCGAGCAGAAGACCGGCACCGTGCTGAACACGCTGGGCGCCGACTCCCGCCGCCTGGACGCGCAGATCAAGTTCAACGAGACCATGCAGGACTCGCTGACCACCAGCCTGGGTGCCATCGTGGACGCCGACCTGGCCAAGGAAAGCGCCGCCCTGCAGTCCCAGCAGATCAAGCAGCAGCTGGGCGCGCAGACCCTCGGCATCGCCAACCAGGCGCCGCAGATCCTGGCCAGCCTGTTCCGTTAAGGGCGTCCGTCCAAGTCAGCGTCGGCACCAACGGGCCGGAACCGGAGCGCGCCAGCGCTCACGGCCGGCCCGTGGCCGTCGACGGTGCCGGAGCCGACGCCGGGGCGGCCGGGGGTGGGGCGTTCATGCCGCGGTAGCCGGCGGGGCCGGCGTCCATCACCACAAGCGCCGACCAGACGGCGGCGGCGATCATGCCGGCCGCCATCAATCCCAGGAAGGCGAACCACAGGCGGAACGACCACGGCATGCGGCGGCGTGGCGGGGTGGTCATCATCGGCTCCTCGGTTGTGGTCGGCGGAATGCCGCCAGCCTAGCGGCCGGCGGCCCGATCCACAACGCGTCCCGGCCGCGTCAGTCCTTCGACTCGTCGCCGGCCGATCCCATCGCCTTGAACAGCTCGTAGATGCGGCGGCGCACCGGCTCGTTCTGGATGCGGTAATAGGCGCGCACCAGCTCCAGCGTCTCGCGGCGGGTCATCACGCCGGTCGACTCGCTGTCGCTGGCGGTGCTGGTGGCGCCGGGATGGCCGCGGTCCGCCAGGATCTCCTGCGGCATGTCGTCGAAGAAGAACGACACCGGCACGTCCAGCACCTGACCGAACTGCCACAGGCGGGACGCCGACACCCGGTTGCCGCCCTTCTCGTACTTCTGGATCTGCTGGAACGTCAGTCCGACGGAGTCCGCGAGCGCCGTCTGGCTCATGCCCATCAGGGTGCGCCGCAGCCGGATTCGCGAGCCGACGTGCACATCGACCGCGTTCGGGCCGCCCTCGTCGTCGTTGTTCTTCGAGCCGGTGGGCAGCTGCGTCTTTTGCTTGACCATGGGTGCCTGTCGATCGTTTGCCACAAGAGGGACGGGAACATACTGACGTATGCTCGCCGGACGCGCGGGCAAAATCAATGGCTATGCTTAGGTCAGCTAAGGATTGGCTGCAACGGTCACAAGCGAAGGGCACCGTGCCGATGCCCCCGCTGTTGTGCCGGGTTGGTCGTCAGGCGTCGGCCGCTGGTGTGGAAGCCGTGGAATCCAGAGGCTTTTCGGCGGCATCGGGCTTCGCCCGGGGGCGTCCGCGCATCGAGTGCTTGTAGGTCACGTTCTCCGAAGGGCCGGGGGCGCATTGGGTGATGGTGCCGCCTTTGGACAGGTACGCCTCGGTCAGTGCTTCCAGGCTGGTGCGGTCGGTTGCTTTCGAGTCGGACTTCATGAGGTCTCCATTCGCCGCCGGATGCGCGGCTCTCCCGTGCGACCATAGCAGGCGCCGAAGGCGCCGGGCATGTCACAGATGGAATAGCACGAAACGGACAGGCCATTCCTCCGCCCTGCGGAAGAGAGAAGATGCTACTCCGGCTGCGCGCTCGAAACCAAGCCCGGCCGTGCGTTTATGTCGGGAGGTGACATGAGCGGCGGAGCGGGGAGGCATGCGGCGGCGGGTGATGCGCTGGGCAGCGGGCCCAGCGGTTTTCTGGGCGGTTTTCTGGGCGGCATTCTGGGTGGCTTTCTGGGCGGGGCTCGCGGCCGGCCCGGCGCGGGCGGCCGACTGCCTGCTGCTCGATGCGCCGGAGTTGGAGAAGGCCCGCACCGAAGGCCGCTGCCAGGACGTCTTCGCCCGCAGCGCCCCCGCGGCCAAGGAGGCCCCGGCCAAGCCGGCCAAGCCGGCGAAGGCGCCGCGCCGCACGAAGGCCAAGACGAAGGCCCAGCCGTCGCTCGCGACGACGCTCGAGCAGCTCTTCAACCGGGTCACGACGGAGCCGCCGGTGACCGTGCGGCGGCGGGGCGGTGTCGACCACCTCTCCTACGGGCGCACCGAGCCCAACCCGGTGGAGCGCTGACCTTGATCAGGGCTTGCCGCCGGGCGGGGCGCCGTCGGCCGACTCCAGCAGTTGCACGCCGCAGGCGGTCAGGATCTTCAGCGCCAGTTCGAGGGCGTCGTTGCGGTTCAGCAGGAACTCGCGGCCGGTGATGTCGATGCCGATGGTGTCCGGGTCCTCCGGAAAGGTCCGGATCCGGGTCTTGGATGGAGGCGTTCCGGTTGGGGGCATCGGACCGTCGGGGTGGTTGAGGGGCGGCGCTGTCCGTTTAAACTATAGTAGGGGTGCCGGCGGCGCCTCTCAATCGGCCATCCGGCCGAAGGCGCCGGCCCCTATTTTGAACAGACGGCGGCGCCCCGGCCTCGGCGGGCCCGAAGCAGCGCGGCCGCTCCGCGTCGCCCGGCGCCGCGGCCGGCGGCGCGGGGTTGCGGGCGCAGTCGCCGCGGTGGCGGCAGCGGGAGCTGCGGCAGTCCGGTCCGGCCATCCGCCGCTCCCGCCGGTTCTCAGTGGCTCATCAGCACGGGCACCGTCATGTGCTCGAGCATGTAGCGCGTCATGCCGCCCAGCACCCGTTCGCGCAGGCGCGACCGGCCGTAGGCGCCCATCACCACCAGGTCGCACGACTCGTCGGCGACGGTGTTGAGCATGGTGTCGCCCGGCTCCACCGCGTCGGTGGTGACGTGCGTCGCCTGCACGCGGCCGTGCCGCGACAGGTGCCTGGCGATGTCCGCCCCCGGCTCGTCGCCGAGGCCGAGCTGGCCCGGCTTCGGGTTCACCGCCAGGACCAGCACCTTCTGCGCCGTGGCGATCAGCGGCAGCGCGTCGCCGACGGCGCGGGCCGCCTCGCGGCTGGCGTTCCAGCCGACCAGCACGCGCTCGCCCACCGTCGGGAAGGTGCCGGCGTAGGGCACCACCAGCAGCGGCCGGCCGCAGTCGAACACCAGGTCCTGCGGGTGCAGCAGGGGCAGGTCGTGGTCGTGCTTGGGATCGATCTGGCCGACCACCACGAGGTCGGCGTAGCGGCCGTGCACCGCCACCAGCTCGCCCGGCAGGCCGCGCAGCGCCCGCCATTCCGAGCGGTCGGTCAGCCCGAAGCGGCGCATGCGGCTGTCGAACAGCGTCCCCGCCTTGGCCGCCAGCTCGTTCGCGAGGTCGCGCTGGGCGGCGCGCACCGCCTCGGGGATCTGCGCGTCGAGGAAGTTCGGGATGAGCGGCCCGGTGATCACGTAGAGGCCGGTCACGTGAGCGTCGTGCTTCACCGCCAGCTGTGCGGCCACATCGATTCGCGCGGCCGCCGCCGGCGTGTCGTCGACCACAACCAGCAGATCCTTGAATGCCATGATCGTCCCCCTGTCGTCTCCCCACCGGCGCGCGGCGCGCCGTTCCCGGTTGCCGGGACCGCTGGCAGGGCCGCACGCGTTTCGTATGACTATAAATCAGGTGCGCGCGCGAAAGCGACGGCGGCAAAAGCGGCCCGGCCGCGCGCCGGGCGCAGGGCCGGCCATGGACGGCGGTGCACGCGCCCGGCTGGGACTGGATCGAAGAAGCAACCGAAACGTGCCGAAGTCGAAGCGGGGCCGCACCGGCCGAGGTGCATACCCGAGTATAATTGTGCGGGCCGTCGGCGTTATTGGCGGGTTTGGTTTTGACGTGCACGCGAGGTTTCGCGTAATTGTTGGTTATTCACCCATCCATTGGTTCCATGTCTCCCTTGCCCATGATGCCGGACCCCAACCTCGCCGCACTGGCCGCTTCTTTGACCGGAAGTGACGACGGCGTGCCCGCGCCCGACATCCTGCTGCAGGTGATGGAGGCGATGCCGGTGATGGTCGGCCTGTTCGACACGCACCGGCGCCACGTCTATGCCAACCCGGCCTACCGCGCCTTCATGGGCAGCGAGATGGCCGACCTCAGCGGCCGCACCATCGCCGAGGTGCTGGGCGACGACCATTTCCGCCTGACCCAGGCGATGGCCGACCGCGCGCTGCGCGGCGAGGTGGTGCAGACCGAAGGCTGGATGCCGCACCCGAACGGCGGCCAGCACTACGTGATCCGCCTGCACGCGCCGCAGCGCCGGCCGGACGGCTCGGTCGCCGGCTACTTCGCGCTGCTCTATGACATCACCGAGCGGCGCAAGACGCAGGACGACCTGTTCCGCCTCGCCTACTACGACCCGGTGAGCGGGCTGGCGAACCGGTTGCTGCTCCTGAAGCACATGGGCGACTACCAGGCGGTGGGCGAGCCGTTCACGCTGGTGATCGTCGATATCGACCGCTTCGTCGAGATCCGCACCAGCCTGGGCCAGGCTTTCGCCAACGAGTTGCTGATCGACCTCGCCAACCGGCTGGGCCGCGACGGCGGGCCGGTGGACCTGCTGGCCCGCGTCAGCGACCACGCCTTCGCGCTGCTGGTCGCCGGCGAGTGCGATCCCCCCGCGGTCGAGCGCAAGATCGAGCGCGTCGCCGCCGTGGTGCGCGCCGCGCGCTCCTCCTCGGGCGCCGCGGTGTTCCTGTCGGCCAGCATCGGCGTGGCGACCTGGAGCGAGGCGCACGAGCGCGCCGAGGACGTGCTGCGCGACGCCGAGATCGCCACGGGGCGCGTGCGCGAGCAGGGCGGGGCGCGGCATGCCTGGTTCGACCCGGCGATGCACGCCCGCGTGGTCGAGCAGGTCCGCCTGGAGCACGACCTGCGCCGCGCCATGGAACGCGGCGACGAGCTGTGGGTCGCCTACCAGCCGATCATCGACATGGTCACCGGCGGCCTGGCCGGCTTCGAGGCGCTGATGCGCTGGAGCCATCCGGAGCGCGGCTCGATCCCGCCGGGCGTGTTCATCCCGATCGCCGAGAGCACCGGGCTGATCGTGCGCCTGGGCGAATGGGTGCTGCGCGAGGCGTGCCGGCAGGTCGCCGACTGGCAGGAGAAGCGGGTGCCGGGCTCGGCGCCGCTGTTCATGAGCGTCAACCTCTCCACCCGCCAGCTGCGCGAGCCGGACTTCGCCGACCGCGTGCGCACCGTCGTGCGCGAGACCGCGGTGGAGCCCTCGTGGATCAAGCTGGAGCTGACCGAGAGCGCCGTCATGGAGAAGGCGGAGCAGTCGATCCGCCTGCTGGAGACGCTGCGCGGCCTGGGCATCAAGCTGTCGATCGACGACTTCGGCACCGGCTATTCGTCGCTGAGCTACCTGCACAAGCTGCCCATCGACAGCCTGAAGGTGGACCGCTCCTTCGTCTCCGCCATGCACCAGAGCGAGGAGAACCGGGCCATCGTCCGCATCATCGTGGATCTGGCGCGGCTGCTGGGGTTCGACGTGATCGCCGAGGGCATCGAGACGACCGCCGACGCCAACCTGCTGCGGGCGCTGGCCTGCGACTACGGCCAGGGCTACCACTTCGCCAAGCCGCTCCCGGCGCGCGAGGCCGAGCCGCTGGTGGAAGGCAACCTGCCCTGGCGGCAGGAGTTGTAGGCCCCTGGCCCCTCCCCGCGCGGGGGAGGGGTTTTGCGCCGTCGCTACGCCCGCACCTTGGCGATGAAGCCGTCCACCTCGTGCCGCAGCGTCACCGACTGCTGCTGCAGCGCGCGCGATTCGGACAGCACCTGCTCGGCGGCCTTGCCGGCCTCGCCGGCGGCCTGGCTGACCCCGGCGATGTTGGTGGCGACCTCCTGCGTGCCGCGGGCGGCCTGCTCGACGTTGCGGGCGATCTCGTTGGTGGCGGACTGCTGCTGCTCCACCGCCGAGGCGATCGTCGTCGCGGTGCGGCTGATCTCGCCGATGGTCGCCAGGATGTCGTGAATGGCGCCCACCGCCTCCTGGGTGGCGCCCTGGACGCCACCGATCTGCGCGGCGATCTCCTCGGTCGCCTTGGCGGTCTGGGTGGCGAGGTGCTTGACCTCCGACGCCACCACGGCGAAGCCCTTGCCCATCTCGCCGGCGCGCGCCGCCTCGATGGTGGCGTTCAAGGCCAGCAGGTTGGTCTGGCCGGCGATGTCGTTGATGAGGCTGACCACTTCGCCGATCTTCTGCGCCGCCTGATCGAGTCCGCCGACGATCGTGTTGGTCCGTTCCGCCTGTCCGACGGCGCGGCTGGCGACGTCGCTGGACTGGCTGACCTGCCGGGCGATCTCGACGATCGAGGACGACAGCTCCTCCGCCGCCGAGGCCACCGTCTGCACGTTGGCCGAGGCCTCCTCCGCGGCGGCGGCGGCGGCGGCCGACTGGCGGGTCGCCTGCTCGGCGGCGGCCGACATGGCGGCGGCGGTGGAATTCATCTCGGCCGAGGCCGAGGAGACGCTGCCGACCACGGCGTCGACATGACTCTCGAAATCGTCCGCCAGCGCCAGCATCACCGTGCGGCGCTCCTCCTCGGCGCGGGCCTTCTGCGCCGTCTGCTCGGCGCGCATCCGGTCGGCCTCCCCAAGGCTGTTCTTGAAGACCTGGAGCGCGGCGGCGAGCTGGCCGACCTCGTCGCCACGGCCGATGCCCGGCACGGCGACGCCGAGGTCGCCGCCGGCCACCCGCGACATGGCCGAGGCCATCGCGGTCAGCGGCCGCGTGACGCCGAGCACCACCAGCGCGACGGCCAGCCCGCCCGCCAGCAGGATGCCCGCGGCCGACAGCACGATCTGCTGGGTGCGGCTGGAGGCGACGACCTTGTCGATGGCCGCGTCCTCCTTTTCGTACATGGCGTTGCTGCGGTCCTCCTCGGCGCGAAGCTGCGTGCGGATCTCCTCGATGGCCGAGGCGCCCTCGAACGCGGTCTTCGTCGCGCCATCGAGGTCGCCGGCGCGCGCCTGCCGCGCCACCGTGCGGTGGACGTCGCCGTAACGCTGCACCAGGGCGCGCGCCGTGGCGATGTTGCGGCGCCCGTCCTCGGTCAGGCCGGTCGCCTCCAGCTTGTCCAGACGGACGAGGAAGCGCTTCAACTCGTCGTCGGCGCCGTTCTCGAACGCCGTGCGCTGCGCCGGCGTCAGCTCCAGCGGCAGGAATTCCACGTTGCGCGCGTAGGCCAGCAGGTTGGCGGTCGCCCGGTTGGCGTGCTGGATGCGGGAAACCGAGGCGCCCTGCAGGGTGATGGCGTCGTGCACGCGTTCCATGGCGACCAGCGCCATCGCGACGAGCCCGACGGCGACGGTGGCCAGCATGGCGATGGAAATCAGCAACTTCGGAGCGAGCGTCAGGCGGGAGATGACTGTCATGCGTCCATCCTCAGTATGACGGAGCCCTCATTCTGTGTGAGGGTATCCGGCTTACAGAGGGAACTGCAGCCTTACCAACTCGTTAAGAAATCGGCCTTCGCCAAAAATTAGTACGATACCGAACTAATTGGCGCATTCTTGCGCGTTCTGGATTCAATAGAACGACTCGCAACCCTCGGCTGCGTAGACGGCCTGCACGCTGGGCCGCGCCTGGATGCGCGCCAGATAGGGGCCGAGGTGCGGCAGGTCGCGCGCCTTGCGCGGCATGTGGCGGGTCCAGCGCGCCACCATGAACAGGTAGGCGTCGGCCGCCGTGAAGTGGTGGCCCACCAGGAACTCGCGCCCCTCCAACTCATTGTCGAGCAGGCCGAACTGGCCCATCAGGCGGTCGACCGCCATGGCCTTGACGCGCTCCGCCACCTCGGCCGGGGCGAAGCGCTCGGGGTAGAAGTACAGCATCATGTCGGCCTGCACCGTGTTGGTCAGGTAGACGAGCCACTGGGTGAAGCGCGCCCGCTCCGGCGTGCCGGCCGGCGGGGCGAGCCGGGCGTGCCGGTGGGTGTCCACCAGGTGCAGGCAGATCGCCGCCGACTCGAAGATCACCAGGTCGCCGTCCACCAGCGTCGGCACCCGGCCGTTCGGGTTGAGCCTGAGGTATTCCGGCGACTGGTGTTCGCCGCGCGTCTTGTCGAGGACGACCAGCTCGAACGGCGCGCCGATCTCGCGCAGCAGGATGTGCGGCGCCATGGCGGCGCTGCTGGGGATCAGGTAGAGCGTGGGCATGGCCGGGCCTCTCGGATGCGGAGATCGCCATTGGAGCCCGGCCCCCCGTCCGGCGCAAGGCCGTGATGCGGGTGTGGCATCCCTCGCCGGGGGTGTTTAAGATCTCGAACGCTCGGGGACGAACCCCGAAGTCCAATGGGAGGCTCCATGACCACCGGCACCACCGCCATCGGCAACTCGGCCGCCAGCCGCGACAAGGCGCACTTTCTGCACCCGTACACCAACCTGAAGGTCCACGAGACCACCGGGCCGCTGATCGTCGAGCGCGGCAAGGGCGTGTACGTCTATGACGACTCCGGCAAGGAGTACATCGAGGGGCTGGCCAGCCTGTGGTGCGTGTCGCTGGGCTTCGACAACGAGCGTCTGGTCGAGGCGGCGGCGCGGCAGATGCGCAAGCTGCCGACCTACCACGTCTTCGGGCACAAGTCGCACGACCCCGGCATCGACCTCGCCGAGGCGCTGATCGCCCGGGCGCCGGTGCCGATGTCC
Source organism: Azospirillum sp. TSO22-1 (assembly GCF_003116015.1). Classification (GTDB taxonomy): domain Bacteria; phylum Pseudomonadota; class Alphaproteobacteria; order Azospirillales; family Azospirillaceae; genus Azospirillum. Next base: position 51,684 of record NZ_LGQZ01000023.1, on the reverse strand, counting down.
AAGGTGTTCTTCGCCAACTCGGGCTCCGAGGCGAACGACACGGCGATCAAGCTGATCTGGTACTACAACAACGCGCTGGGCCGGCCGGAGAAGAAGAAGATCCTGTCGCGCAACAAGGCCTACCACGGCGTGACGGTGGCGACCGCCAGCCTGACCGGCCTGCCGAACAACCACCGCGACTTCGACCTGCCGATCGCCCGCATCCTGCACGCCGACTGCCCGCACCATTACCGCTTCGCGGAAGCGGGCGAGAGCGAGGAGGCGTTCGCCACCCGCCTGGCCGAGAGCCTGGAGGCCTTCATCCTGGCCGAGGGGCCGGACACCATCGCCGCCATGTTCGCCGAGCCGATCATGGGTGCCGGCGGCGTCATCGTGCCGCCGGCCACCTACTTCCAGAAGATCCAGCCGGTGTTGAAGAAATACGACATCCTGCTGGTCGCCGACGAGGTGATCTGCGGCTTCATGCGCACCGGCAACTACTGGGGCACGCAGACCTTCGGCATGCAGCCGGACATCCTGACCTGCGCCAAGGCGCTGTCGTCGGGCTACCTGCCGATCTCGGCGGTGATGGTGTCGGAGGCGGTCTACCAGGCCTGCGTCGTGGAGAGCGAGAAGATCGGCACCTTCGGCCACGGCTACACCTACTCCGCCCACCCGGTGTCGGCGGCGGTGGCGCTGGAGACGCTGGCGATCTACGACGAGCAGGACGTGCTGGGTCACGTCCGCTCGGTGGCGCCGGTGTTCCAGCGCCGGCTGCATGCGCTGTCGGACCACCCGCTGGTCGGCGAGACGCGCGGCACCGGCCTGATCGGCGCGCTGGAGCTGGTGGCCGACAAGGCGACCAAGCTGCCGTTCGAGCCGGTCGGCATGGCCGGCGCCCGGGTCAACGGGCTGTGCCAGGAGAACGGCCTGATCTCCCGCGCCATGGGCGACAGCCTGGCGCTCTGCCCGCCGCTGATCATCACCGAGGCGGAGGTCGGCGCCATGTTTGACCGCCTGGAGAAGGCGCTGGACGCCGCGGTGCCGGTGCTGAAGGGGTAGGGGGTGGACGCGGACCCAAAGCGCGACGCCATCCGGGTCGGCGTGGCCGACGCGGATGCGGGGCGTGTGGTTCCGCATGAGGTGGTGCGCCGCTGGCTGCTCGATCTGGCGGCCGGACGGCGCACGCCGCGCCCGCAATGCAGGAATGTGCCGACGCGGACCTGACGCTTTTTTCATTCGTCATGGCCGGGCCCGGACCCGGCCTCCACGCTCGGCGCTTGGCGACGTCTGCGTGGATGCCCGTGTCAAGCACGGGCATGACGGTCTTGGAAGAGTGTCCTTGTCCTGGAATTCCGAGTGCCGCTCCAGGCCTCGCGCGCCCATGATGCTCCGTTCCCCGGACGGTTGATTTCGGTCAATGCCGGGTAGCGTCCGGGAAACAATGATGCCATCCTACATACGGCGCACATCGTTTGGACGATCGCCGTTGGTGGCACCGACGCCCCGGCACTGTGAACGGATCCCGCGAGATGGACTACGAGAGCTTCTTCAAGAGCCAGATCGAGACTCTCAAGCAGGAGGGCCGCTACCGCGTGTTCGCCGACCTGGCGCGGCACGCCGGCACGTTCCCCCGGGCGACCTATCGCGACTCCGCCGGCCGGGAGCGCACCATCACCGTCTGGTGCTCCAACGACTACCTCGGCATGGGCCAGAACCCGGTGGTGCTGGAGGCCATGCACAAGGCGCTCGACGAGGTCGGCGCCGGCGCCGGCGGCACCCGCAACATCTCCGGCACCAACCACTACCACGTGCTGCTGGAGCGCGAGCTGGCCGACCTGCACGGCAAGGAGGGCGCGCTGCTCTTCACCTCGGGCTACGTGTCGAACGACGCGGCGCTGGGCACGCTGGGCAAGCTGCTGCCGAACTGCATCATCTATTCCGACGCGCTGAACCACAACTCGATGATCACCGGCATCCGCAACTCGGGCGCCGAGCGGCACGTCTTCCGCCACAACGACCCCGAGCACCTCGACGAGCTGATGAGCGCCGCCGACCCGCGCCGGCCGAAGCTGGTGGCGTTCGAGAGCGTCTATTCCATGGACGGCGACATCGCCCCGATCCACGCCATCGTCGATGTCGCCCAGAAGCACGGCGCGCTGACCTACATCGACGAGGTGCACGCGGTGGGCATGTACGGCCCGCGCGGCGCCGGCGTGGCGGAGCGCGACGGCGCCATGCAGCGCATCGACATCATCGAGGGCACGCTGGGCAAGGCGTTCGGCGTGCAGGGCGGCTACATCACCGGCTCGGCGGCGCTGATCGACTGCGTGCGCTCCTTCGCGCACGGCTTCATCTTCTCGACCTCGCTGGCCCCGGTGCTGGCGGCCGGCGCGCTCGCCTCGATCCGCCACCTGAAGTCCAGCCAGGCCGAGCGCACCCGCCACCAGGAGCGCGCCGCCACCCTGAAGCGCCTGTTCGCCGAGGCCGGCCTGCCGGTGATGGACAGCGTCAGCCACATCGTGCCGGTCATGGTGGGCGACGCCAAGCGCTGCAAGCGGGCGTCGGACCTGCTGATGGAGCGCCACAACATCTACGTCCAGCCGATCAACTACCCGACCGTGCCGCGCGGTGCCGAGCGGCTGCGCTTCACGCCGACGCCGCTGCACGACGACGCCATGATGGCGCACCTCGTCGCCTCGCTGCGCGACGTGTGGGACGAGCTGGAGCTGAAGCTGGCGGCCTGAACGACGGCCGTTCTCTGAACCGCAAAGGGCCCGGAGGCGATCCTCCGGGCCCTTTCGCGTTCCTACCGCTGCGGCTGGCCGGACGAGCCGGAGCTGCCCGGCGGCGGGGTGCGCCCGCCGGGGGCGACGCTGTACGAGTCGTCGGGGCCGACCGGCCGCTCGGCGGTGGCCGGGCGGCGGCGCTTGTCGCCCGTGTCCTCGCCCATGCTGCCGGCGCCGACGCCGGTCTTGGAACTGGTGGCGGCGGTGTCGCCCTTGCGTGCGGTCGGCGTCGTGCCGTCGGCCGGCGCCGCCGTGTTCGGGTCGGCCGGGCGCGCCAGCGCGTCGCCGGCCGGCCGGCCGTGCTGGTCGCCGATGCTGGTGGTGTCGCCGCGCCCGATGGTGCGGCCACTGGACACGTGCTCATCGGCTTTCGGGCGCTGGTCGTTGGGAAGCTGCGGGCGGGGCTGCGGCTGCGCCTTCCGCGCCTGTCCCTGCTGGTGCTGCTGATCCGGCTGCTGCGCGAGCGCGGTGCCGACGATGCCCAGAAGCAGGGCTGCGGCGAGCGGTGCGAGCTTGGTCACGGTCGTCTCCTCGTCTCCTCGGTGCCTCTTCCGGCAACAGGTCCGGCGCCCGGCCGTTCCGGACGGCACGGGGCGCGGTGACAAAGGGCCGGCTCCCGCTTGACCCCTGGACTTGCGAGGCGATCGCGATTAGCTTAGGCGAGTGGGCGACCCTTCGTCGCCCGCCGACGACCCGTGGAGGCCGCCATGTACCGCGACAATTCGCTGATGCCGAAGGAAGCCGTCCGGCTTGCCGTGCTCGGCACGCTCATCCAGGGCGGGGCGATGCGCTATGCGGACTTGGCCGGCTCGATCCGCCACTTCCTCGACCGCATCGTCGGCCCGTCGCTCGACCTCATGGGCACGTCGCTGGAGATGCTGCGCTACGAGGGCCTGATCGAGGCGCTGGACGGCACCGGCATGGAGGACAACGCGCTGCTCGGCCCCACCGCGGTCGGCCGGGCGGAGTTCGACACGCTGATGCGCGCCAACGTGCGCACGCCTTCGGCCGACGGGCTGAACAAGCTGGTGATCAGCCTGAAGCTGCGCTTCCTGCACCTGCTGGACGCCGAGTCGCAGCGCGAGCAGATCGACAACCTCGTCTCCATGCACGAGATGGAGCTGGCGCGCCTGGGCGACCTGAAGCGCCGCCACGCCGGCGACGACGGCTATCTGCCGGCGTTCCTCGACCACGACATCGCCGTCGCCGAGGCGCGGCTGGCGTGGTTCAACGACCTGCTGGCGCGCGTCTGAGCACTCCTTTCCGCCGTGGGCCGCGTCGTTTGGTCCGGCCAGGGAGCGTTTGTTTCGCTTAACGATTCTGGTGTACCCTCCGGCGGGCAACACAGCCCCGTCCCCCCGACCCGGAACCGTTCCCCATGGCCAAAGGCAAGCTGACCGAGGATCTCGAAGACCAGTTGCGCGTCGAGTTCGTCGACGACGCCCGCGACCGTCTGCAGACCATGTACGACGCGCTCGACGGTCTGGCGAACGGGACCCGCGACGCGGCCGACGTGATCGGCGTGCTCCGGCTGGAGGCGCACAACTTCAAGGGCATGGGCACCTCCTTCGGCTTCCCGACGGTCAGCCTGATCGCGCACCGCCTGGAGGACTACCTGAGCGGCGTCACCCGCCTCGACCCGCGTGAGCGGGTGGACCTGCCGGTCTTCCTCGACCGCATCGCCGAGGTGGTGGACCGCGCCGAACAGCCGGCGATCGGCGAGACCAACCAGATCATCCGTACCCTGCCGGTGCGCTACCGCTTCGACGTGACGGACGTGGAGATCCGCAACGTCGAGGTGATGCTGGTGACGCCGAGCAAGGTGGTGGCCAAGAAGGTCGGCAACGAGCTGGCGGCCTGCGGCTTCCGCACGGTGACGGTGAACGACCCCATCGAATCGATCAGCCACGCGGTGCGCGTGCCGCCCGACATGCTGATCGCGTCGATGGTGATGGACGGGCTGTCCGGCCTCGACCTCATCCGCGGCCTGGGTGCCATGAGCGTGACCAAGGGCGTGCCGATGGCGCTGCTGACCTCCATGAGCCTGGACAACCCGGCGCTCAAGGAGATTCCGCCGGGCGTGGCGGTGATCCGCGTCGGCGAGCACTTCGGCGACGACCTCGCCGCGGCGGTGACGCGCTTCAATCTGGGGTGATTTTCTCCCTCCCCCGCCTCCGGCGGGGGAGGGCAGGCCGGCTCTCAATACAGGTGCTGCCCGCCGGTGATGAAGATCTCCGTCCCCGTCACGTACTGGTAATCAGGCCCGCACAGGCTGAAGATCACCGAGGCGACCTCCTCCGGCGTGCCCATGCGCTTCAGCGGGATGCGCGGGATCAGCACATCGTACTCCGGGCCGGTCATGGAGGTCTCGATCTCGCCCGGCGCCACGGCGTTGACGCGCACGCCGATCTCGGCGAACTCCACCGCCATCTCGCGGGTCAGGCCGGACAGCGCCGCCTTCGACGTCGAATAGGCGGAGCCGGCGAAGGCGTGCACCGAATGGCCGGCGATCGAGGTGACGTTGACGATGGCCCCCTTGCCGCGCGCCAGCGGCGCCGCGAAGCCGCGGGCCAGCACCAGGGGCGCGAAGAAGTTCAGCTCGAACACCCGGTACCAGCCGGCGATGTCGCCGTTCAGGCAGCCCAGGCGCTCCTTGATCGGCGTCTTCGGCGAGACGCCGGCGTTGTTGACCAGCGCGTGCAGCGGATCGCCGTCCAACGCCGCGCTGGCCTCCTTGACGAAGGCGGCGCGGCTCTCCGGATCCGACAGGTCGGCGGTGAGGTGGTGCGTCCAGTTCGGGTCGCGGCGGCAGTGGTCGGGCACGTCCTCGCGCGAGCAGGAGATCACGCGCCAGCCCTCGGCGCTGAACCGCTGCACGGTGGTGTGGCCGATGCCTCGGCTGGCTCCGGTGAGGATCACGGTCTTACGGTGCGGCATGCGGCGCACGATAGCGCGGATCGCCGGGGCGCGCCATGCCCTTCCGGCTCCCCGCCGTTCGGTGGATTGAACGGTGCGGGAGCCAGCCCAACCTAGACAAAAGCCCATTCCGCCCAAGGACGATCCCCGTGCCGCTTCGCCCGTGCGCCCTGCTGCTGCCCCTGTTGCTGCTGGGCGGCTGCGTCGTCTCCGAGTCCCACTCGGCGCCCGCCGCCGCGCCGCCGGTCGAGGCTGCGCCCGCGCCCGCGGAGGCCGCGAAGTGCGTGCCGCCGGGCACCTGGGCCGACGCCGCCGGCAAGCCGATGCCGCGCGACGCGCTGCTGGAGCGGGCGGCGAAGGCGCCGGCCGTGCTGCTGGGCGAGCGGCACGACAGCACCGAGCAGCACCGCTGGCAGCTCCAGACGCTCAACCAGCTCTACGGCCTGAACGCCCGGCTGGCGGTGGCGATGGAGATGGTCCCGCGGTCCAAGCAGGCGGTGCTCGACCGCTGGGTGGACGGCATGCTGGGCGAGGCGGATTTCCTGCGCGAGGTGGACTGGCGCACGGTGTGGGGCTTCGACCCGCAGCTCTACCTGCCGATCCTGCACTTCGCCCGCATGAACCGCGTGCCGCTGGTGGCGCTCAACGTCGAGCAGGACCTCGTCCGCCGCACCAGCAAGGGCGGCTGGGCCTCGATCCCCGAGGCGGACCGCGAAGGGGTCGGCACCGCCGCGCCGCCCACGGCCGAGTACCGCGACTTCCTCGCCACGGTGCTGGGCCAGCACGGGCCGGAGGAGCAGGCGGTGGACCGCGACTCCGCGCGCTTCCGCAACTTCATCGAGGCGCAGTCGGTGTGGGACCGCGCCATGGCCGAACGCATCGCCGAGACCCACCGGAAGACCGGGCGCACCGTGGTGACCATCGTCGGCGCCGGCCACGTGCAGAACCGCTTCGGCATCCCGCACCAGCTGGCCGACCTCGGCATCCCCGATTCGCTGGTGCTGCTGCCGTGGGACGCCGACCGGCCGTGCAAGGACCTGGACGGCAAGATCGCCGACGCGGTGTTCGGCATCGACAGCGGCGGCGAGCCTTCCGGCCCGCCCAAGCCGCGCTTCGGCGTCATGCTGGAACCGGACAAGGCCGGCGTGAAGATCGCCGACGTGCTGCCGGGCAGCGTCGCCGAGGCCAGCGGCCTGAAGCGCGGCGACATCGTCACCGCCGCCGCCGGCAAGCCGGTGCGCGTGGCCGGCGACCTGACCGGAGCGGTGCAGAAGACCGGGCCGGGCACCTGGCTGCCGGTGACGGTGACGCGCGGCGGCAAGACCAAGGATCTGGTGGCGAAGTTCCCGACGGAGTGAGCCCCTACAGCATCGTCTCCCACCGCGCCAGCACGTCCGGAGTCGGGTTCATCGCCGGGGCGAACGCCGTCTGGCCGATCCGCGCGTGGTGCTCGCGCAGGGCCCAGTGCACGGTGGGGAAGGCCAACTCGCGCCAGGGGATCTCGTCCCAGCGGAACAGCGCCACCTCCAGGCTCTCGGGGCCGGCGGAGAATTCGGGCGCGGTCAGGCGGGCGCGGAAGATCATCTGCACCTGGCTGATGCGCGGAATGTCGTAGACGGCGAGCAGCGCGTCGATCTCGATCCGCGCCCGCGCCTCCTCCCACGCCTCGCGCATGGCGCCGGCCTGGGTGGTCTCGTGCTCCTCCATGAAGCCGGCGGGCAGCGTCCAGTAGCCCTTGCGCGGCTCGATGGCGCGCCGGCACAGCAGAATCCCATCATCCCACGTGACGACCGAACCCACCACGATCAGCGGATTCTGGTAGGCGACGTAGCCGCAGTCGGGGCACAGCAGCCGCTCCCGGTCGTCACCGGGCGGCACGGCGCGGACGCGCGGTCCTTGGCTGGGGGGATCCTCCGACATCCGTCGGATATGGCGCATTCCGCGCCGGCCGGCAAGCCGGCTTTGCGTCGCATCCGTTCTTTACCTGTTCTCATCCGGCCGCGGTTTGGTTAGGGTGGACCGGCGGGCACGGGAAGGATGGGGCATGCAGTTCGCGTTCGACGGGATGTCGCTGGCCATCGGCGCGCTGCTCGGCGCCGCCGGAGCGGGGGCGTGGCTGTGGGCCGCGGCGGCGCGCGCCGCCACCCGCGCCGCCGCCGAGCGCGGCGCGCTGGTCGCCCACATCGACCTGCGCGGCCGGATCGAGCGGGAACTGCGCGAGGGCGTGGCCGAGCGCGACCGGCAGGTCGCCCGCCTCCAGGCGGAGCTGGCGGCGTCGCGCGAGAAGCACGCCGAGCTGGTCACCACGCTGGACAAGGAACGCACCGCGGCGCGCGACAAGCTGGCGCTGCTGGAGAGCGCGCAGGCCCAGCTGTCCGACGCCTTCAAGGCGCTGTCGTCGGAGGCGCTGCGGCAGAACAACCAGAGCTTCCTCGCCCTCGCCCGCGAGACCCTGGCCGGCTTCCAGGAGCAGGCCAAGGGCGACCTGGAGAAGCGCCAGCAGGCCATTGACGGCATCGTCGCCCCGGTGCGCGCCACGCTGGAGACCATGGACCGCCAGATCCGCGACATGGAGACCGCCCGTGCCGGCGCCTACGAGGGGCTGCGGCAGCAGGTGCTCTCGCTGCTCGACACCCAGAACCAGCTGCGCGCCGAGACCGGCAACCTGGTGCGCGCGCTGCGCACGCCGGTGGCGCGTGGCCGCTGGGGCGAGATCCAGCTGAAGCGCGTGGTCGAGATGGCCGGCATGCTCGACCACTGCGACTTCTTCGAGCAGGCGAGCGTGAGCGCCGAGGGCGGCCGGCTGCGCCCCGACCTCGTGGTGCGGCTGCCCGGCGGCAAGACCATCGTGGTGGACGCCAAGACGCCGCTGGAGGCCTACCTGGACGGGGTGCAGGCGGCGGACGACGGCGCGCGGCGCGACGCCCTGCTGCGCCACGCCCGCCACGTGCGCGAGCACATGCGGCAACTCGGCGGCAAGGCGTATTGGGACCAGTTCGACGCGACACCGGAGTTCGTCGTGCTGTTCCTGCCCGGCGAGAACTTCTTCTCCGCGGCGCTGGAACACGACCCGGCGCTGATCGAGGCGGGCATGGACCATGGCGTCATCCTGTCCACCCCGACGACGCTGATCGCGCTGCTGCGCGCGGTGGCCTACGGCTGGCGGCAGGAGCGGCTGGCCGACAACGCCCGCGACATCAGCGCGCTGGGCGCCGAGCTGTACAAGCGCCTGTGCGACCTGGGCGGCCACATGGAGCGGCTGGGCAGTCAGCTGGAGAAGGCGGTGGACAGCTACAACGGCGCGGTCGGCAGCCTGGAGTCCCGCGTGCTGGTCAGCGCCCGCCGCTTCCGCGACCTGCACGTGGCGCCGGACGGCGCGGACCTGCCGCTGCTGGAGCCGCTGGACCACGCACCGCGGCAGCTGCAGGCGCCGGAGTTGCGGGCGGGGCCGGTGGCGGCGGAGTGAGGGCTCAGCCGAGCAGCCGGCGTATCACCGCGTCGAGCTGGCGCGGGGTGACCGGCTTCTGGACGATGACGGCCCCGTGGTCGGCCAAGTCGCGTTCGCAGACGGAGCCGTCCTCTCCGGTCAGGATGATGGCGGGGATCGGCCGCCCGGACAGCCGGCGGACCTTCAGGATCGTCTCGGTGCCGATCTCGCCGCCGCGAAGGCGGTAGTCGGCGACGATCAGGTCGGGGGGCTTCCCGGCGGCCCGCACGCGTTCCAACGCATGATCCGTGGAGCCGGCGATCAGCGCCTGATACCCCCGCTGTTCGAACAGCGTGCGCAGAGCCATCAGCACGATGGAGTCGTCGTCCACGAGCAGCACGGTGCGCTTCGCGCCGGAGGCCGCGGTCGGCGTGGCGTCGGCCAGCGGCAATTCGGCCTGCTCCTCGCCGTGCGGCACGGTGAGCGTGAACACCGATCCCTGGCCGGGCGTCGACCGCACGGTGATCTGGTGGCCAAGCAGGCGGCACAGGCGCCGGACGATGGCCAGCCCGATGCCGAGCCCCTGGGTCCGATCGCGCTCCGGGTTGCCCACCTGATGGAACTCCTCGAAGATGCGATCGAGCTGATCGGCGGAAATGCCGATTCCGGTGTCGCGCACCTCGATCCGCAGGTCCTCGCGGGTGGAAACGCAATCAAGCTCGACATGGCCGGCGTCGGTGTAGCGGATGGCGTTCTCCACGAGGTTGCGCAGAATCTGTCCGAGCATCGTGCGGTCGCTGCGCACCGTCGCCCCACAGCCGCCACCAACGCGGAACGCGAGGCGCTTGGCGGCGGCGATCGGGGCATAGGACGCCTCGATTTCCTCGACCAGCGGGCGGAACGGAAAACTGGCCGGCCGCGGGGGCACCGTGCCCGAGTCCAGGCGCGACAGGTTGAACAGGCCTTCGAGCAGGTCGCGCAGCGTGTCGAGGCTCCGCTCCAGCATGGCGTACTTCTCGCGTCCGCCCGGATCGGTGATGTGGTTGTCCAGCGCCGAGGCGAACAGAAGCATCGACTGGATGGGCTGGCGCAGGTCGTGGCTCGCCGCCGCCAGGAATCGGGTCTTGGCGGCGTTGGCCCGCTCGGCGTCCTCGCGCGCGAGATCCGCGGCGAGCCGGGCGGAGCGCGCCTCCAGCTCGTGCATGACGATGCGGGCGAATTCCTCCAGATCACGCTTCTCCTCGGGGCCGAAGTCGGCGCGCGGCCTGGTGTCGATGACGCAGAAGGTGCCGAGCAGCAGCCCCTCCGGGGTCAGCAATGGCGCTCCGGCGTAGAAGCGGATGTTCGGCGGTCCGGTGACGAGGGGGTTGTTTTCGAAGCGTGCGTCCGCCGTCGCGTCGGGAACCACCAAAACGCGGCTTTCCATGATGGTGTAGGCGCAGAACGCGATGCGTCGGCTGGTGTACGGCGCGTCCAGCCCGACCCGCGACTTGAACCACTGCCGGCTTTCGTCCACCAGGGAGATCAGGCAGACCGGTGTGTCGAAGTGGCGGCTGCCCAGGCGCGTGAGGTGGTCGAACAGCGGCTCGGCCGGCGTGTCGAGGATGCAGTAGCCCTTCAGTTTCTCGATGCGGGCTGGCTCGCTGGCCGGCGAGGGCGGATGTGGCAACGGTTCGGGGACGCTCATCGGTCCTCCGGGATTGTTGCTGAAGGCGTGTTCAGCAAACCATGGAATCCGGCGAACCATCGCGTGAGTGATAAGGGTAATACTCTCGTGCGACTTGGCGCGCCGTGATCACCGCCGCCTTCCTTGACCTTCCGCCCCTCCGTCCATATTTTGCAACTTTATAACCCGTCTCCCCGAACGCCCGAGCACCCATGGCCCTCCTGCCGATCCTCGTCGCCCCGCACCCCGTCCTCAAGCAGACCGCGAAGCCCGTCGCCAAGGTCGATGCGCGCATCGCCCGGCTGATGGACGACATGGTGGAAACCATGTACGACGCCCAGGGCATCGGGCTGGCCGCGCCCCAGATCGGCGTGCTGGAGCGCGTCATCGTCGTGGACGTGCACGAGAAGGACGAGCCCGCCAACCCGATCCGCATGGCCAACCCGGAGATCGTCTGGGCGTCGGACGAGCTGGTGCCGTGCGAGGAGGGCTGCCTGTCGGTGCCCGAGCACTACGCCGAGGTGACCCGGCCCAAGGCGGTGCGCGTCCGCTACCTCGACCAGCAGAACGAGATCCGCGAGTTGGACGCCGACGGCATGCTGGCCACCTGCGTCCAGCACGAGATCGACCACCTGAACGGCGTGCTGTTCGTCGACCACCTGTCGATGCTCAAGCGCAACATGATCCTGCGCAAGCTGCAGAAGCAGCAGCGTCAGGGCGCTACGGCCTGATCCACCGATGACGCCGCTCCGCCTCGTCTTCATGGGCACGCCGGACTTCGCCGTGCCCAGCCTCCATGCGCTCATCGACGCGGGGCACGACGTCGTCTGCGTCTACAGCCAGCCGCCGCGCCCGGCCGGGCGCGGGCAGCAGGTGCAGACGTCCCCCGTCCACCGCTTCGCCGAGGAGCGCGGCATCCCGGTTCGCACGCCGAAGACGCTGCGCAACGCCGAGGCGCAGGCGGAGTTCGCCGGCCTGAACGCCGACGCCGCGGTGGTCGCCGCCTACGGCCTGATCCTGCCGCAGCCGGTGCTCGACGCGCCGCGGCTGGGCTGCCTGAACGTGCACGGCTCGCTGCTGCCGCGCTGGCGCGGCGCGGCGCCGATCCAGCGCGCCATCCTGGCCGGCGACGCGGAGACCGGCATCACCATCATGCAGATGGACGCCGGGCTCGACACCGGCGCCATGCTGCTCAAGGGGGCGGTGCCGATCACCGGGGAGACGACCGCGTCCAGCCTGCACGACGCGCTCGCCGACCTCGGCGCGCGGATGATCGCCGAGGCGCTGGGCGGGCTGGCCGCCGGCCGCCTGACCGCCGCGCCGCAGCCGGAGGACGGCGTCACCTACGCCGCCAAGCTGACGCGCGAGGATGGCCGGCTCGACTGGTCGAAGGACGCCGTTTTCGTCGAGCGGCAGGTGCGGGCGCTGACCCCGTGGCCCGGCTGCTGGTTCGATGCCGCAGGCGAGCGCATCAAGGTGCTGAAGGCCGAGCTGGCGCCGAGCGGCCCGGCCGCCGCGCCCGGCACCGTGGTGGACGAGCGGCTGACCATCGCCTGCAACGAGGGCGCGGTGCGCCTGACGCTGGTGCAGCGGCCCGGCAAGGCGCCGGTGAACGGCGCGGCGTTCCTGCGCGGCTTCACGCTGCCGCCCGGCACGGTGCTCGAAACCTCGGTTTCGATCGCGGGCGCCGTGACGACCCCCTGACATGGCACGCTGGAAGCTGACCATCGAGTACGACGGCCGTCCCTTCTCCGGCTGGCAGCGGCAGGACAACGGCCCGTCGGTGCAGCAGGCGCTGGAGGAGGCGGTCCACAAACTGTCCGGCGAGACCGTGCGCGTGCACGCGTCGGGGCGTACGGACGCGGGCGTGCACGCGCTGGGGCAGGTCGTGCACTTCGACCTGGAGAAGCCGTTCCTCGCCGACAAGATCCGCGACGGGCTGAACTTCCACCTGCGCCCCTGGCCGGTGGCGGTGCTGGCCGTGCAGGCGGCGGGCGAGGACTTCCACGCCCGCCTGACCTCCATCGGGCGCTCCTACGTCTACCGCATCCTCAACCGCCGCGCGCCGCCGGCGCTCGACGCCGGGCGGGTGTGGCACGTGCAGCGGCCGCTCGACGCCGAGGCGATGCACGCGGCCGCCCAGGTGCTGGTCGGCCAGCACGACTTCACCAGCTTCCGCGCCGCGCTGTGCCAGGCGAAGTCGCCGCTGAAGACGCTGGACCGGCTGGACGTGGTGCGCGAGGGCGAGGAGGTGCGGGTGTACGCCGCCGCGCGCTCCTTCCTGCACCATCAGGTGCGCAACATGGTCGGCACGCTGGAACTGGTCGGCATCGGCAAGTGGACCGCTGCCGACGTGCGCGCCGCCCTGGAGGCCCGCGACCGCAGCCGCGCCGGCCCGACCGCCCCGCCGGACGGCCTGTACTTCGTCGAGGCGCGCTACCTTCCGTAGTGAAAACGCTTGCCCCCGGCCGCACTTGCGCCGGATGATGCCCGTCCTTTGTGCACATCGGGTGTCGGGAATGGCAACGAAGACCTTTATCCCTGTGGCCGCGGCGCTGGCCGTTCTTCTGGTGTCGCCGGCGTGGGCGCAGACGGCTCCGGCCCAGTCTACTCCGGCGGGGCGCGTGACGCCGATGTTCAAGGCGCTCGACACCAACGGCGACGGCCGGATCTCGCTGGAGGAGTTCCTGGCCGGGTCGCGCGGTGAGGCCACGGCGTCGGCGCCCGAGTCACGCCAGCACCTGGAGACCCGCTTCCGCCAGCTCGACGGCGACGGTGACGGCGCCCTCACCCCCGGCGAGCTGATCGGCGCCGGCCGCGGCTCGGCGCACGCCAAGCACTAGGGGAGGGCGTTCCCTGCTCCGCCGCCTGCTGCTGCTGACGCTTGCCGCGGCGCTGCTGGGCGCCTGCGGCGTCGATGCGCAGCAGTCGGCGCTGTGCCGCCGGCTGATCCCGGCGTTCGAGCCGCACCCGGAGCGCATCCGCGTCCTCGACGAGGCCTACGCCGCCGACGGGCGGACGCTGACCGTGCGTTACATGGCCGAGGCCGAGCAGCACTGGATCGCCTGCCGCTTCGCCGGCCGCCATTTCGACGCCGGCCGCGACGAGGTGGAGCACGTCGCCACCGACCGCGGCGACCTCAGCGAACTGCAGATGGTCATGCTGCGCATCTGGGCCGGCCTCGGCAACCGCTGGGAACTGCCCGACGCGCCGGAGCGCGCCGCCGCACCCCCGCCCTCGCCGTGGACGCCGGTGCTGTTCCTGTTGCAGCAGGTGATCAACGCGGTGACGGTGGCGTGCGTGTACGGGCTGCTCGCCATTGGTTACACGCTGGTCTACGGCATCCTCGGCCAGATCAACCTGGCGATGGGCGAGCTGACCATGATCGGCGCCATGACCACCGCGGTGGCGAGCGCCGGGCTGGTCATGCTGGGCGCGCAGGGGGCGGCGCCGGCGCTGCTGGCGGTGCTGCTGGCGGTGATGGGCTTCACCGCGGTGCAGGGCTGGACCATGGACCGGCTGGTGTTCCGGCCGTTCCGCGGCATGCGCACGCACACGCCGCTGATCGCCGCGGTCGGCCTCGCCATCGCCTACCAGGAGGCGGTGCGGCTGCTGCATGGTGCCCGCGACTGGTGGCCGCCGCCGGTGTTCGCCACCCGCCACGACCTGGCGAGCGCCGGCGGCTTCACGCTGACCGCGCTGACTTCGCAGGCGATCGTGCTGGCGCTGACGGCGGGGCTGTACGCGCTGCTGGCCTGGGTGATGAAGCGCACCGCCTTCGGCCGCGCGCACCGCGCCTGCGCCGACGACGTCGGGGCGGCGGCGCTGATGGGGCTGGACGTCAACCGCACGGTGGCGACCACCTTCGCCATCGGCGGCGCCTACGCGGCGGCGGCGGGCTACGTGATCGCGCTGTACTACGGCGGGATCAACTTCTTCACCGGCTATCTGGTGGGCTTCAAGGCGCTGGCGGCGGCGGTGGTCGGCGGCATCGGCTCGGTGCCCGGCGCCATGCTGGGCGGCGCGCTGCTGGGCATGGTCGAGACCTTCTGGTCCGCCTATTTCGCCATCGAGTACAAGGACATCGTCGCCTTCGGCCTGCTGGCGCTGTTCCTCGTGCTGCGCCCGCAGGGGCTGATGGGGCAGGAGCGGCGGCGGGGCGACTGACCGCTACCCCGTCATCTCCCCCGCCATCACCACGCGCGCCGGCGGGAAGTGCAGGGACACGGTGGTGCCGACGCTGGGCGTGCTGTCGATCAGCAGGTGGCCGTCGTGCAGCTCGGTCAGCGCCTTGGCGATGGGCAGGCCGATGCCGGTGCCCTCGTGCTTGCGGGCGAGGCCGGTCTCGATCTGGCCGAACATGCTGAGCGCCCGCGGGATCTCCTCCGCGCTCATGCCGATGCCGGTGTCGGCGACCGAGATCACCATGCCGCCGCCGTGGCCCAGCTCGGCCCGCACCGTCACCGTGCCGGGGTCGGCGGTGTACTTGATGGCGTTGGACAGCAGGTTGATGAGGATCTGCTTCAGCCGCAGCTCGTCGCCCCACAGCAGCGGCAGGCCGGGCGGCACCGCGGCCTCCAGCCGGATGGCGCGGCCCATGACGCGGCCGCGGGCGATGTCCAGGCAGGCGGTGGCGAGCACCGCGACGTTCACCTCCTGCTCGTGCAGCTCGAACCGCTCGGCGCTGATCTTCGACAGGTCGAGGATGTCGTTGATGATGCTCAGCAGGTGGCTGCCGGACGCGTGGATGGTGTCGAGGTACTGGCGCTGCTTGTCGGTCAGCGGGCCGGGATGGCCGCTGGCCAGCAGGTCGGAGAAGCCGATGACGGCGTTCAGCGGCGTGCGCAGCTCGTGGCTGACGTTGGCCAGGAAGTGCGACTTGGCCTGGCTTTCGCGCTCGGCGTCCTCCTTGGCGGCGGTCAGCTCGGCGGTGCGTTCGGCGACGCGCTGCTCCAGGCTGTTGTTGGCCTGAACCAGGGCGAGGCGCGCCGTCTCCTCGCGGTTGATGGCGCCCAGCGCCAGCGCCACGAAGCCGATCACCGACAGCAGCGCGGCGGTGAACAGCGCGCTGGTCCACAGCACGCGCTCGCGCCATTCGCTCAGCGCGTCGGCGTGCGCCACCGCGGCGGTCACCACCAGCGGCAGGCCGGCGACGTGCCGGTAGGCGACGTGGCGCGGCTCGCCGTTGGGGCCGTCCTCGGTGAACACGCCCGACGCGGCCTGCGGCAGGTGGGTGCGGAACAGCGGGCGGTCGCGCAGGCTGGTGCCGATGTCCGCCGGGCCCATCGGGTGGCGCACCAGCAGCGCGCCGTCGTCGCGCAGGATGGCGAGCTCCGCCTTCGCCGCGCCGTTCCCGAGGTTCAGCGAGCGGTACAGGTCGCGGAAGTAGCCGGCGTCGATGGCCGCCATCACCACCCCGGCGAAGGCGCCGTCGGGCGCGCTCACGCGTCGGCTGACGGTGAAGACGATGCGGCTGGTCACCGGGTTCAGCACCGCCGGGCCGACCACCACGGCCGTCTCGCCGTCACGGTGGGCGCGGAAGTACGCGCGGTCGGCGATGTTGCCCTCGGGTGCCGGACGCTGCAGCGACGACAGGACGTACCGCCCCCCGGCGTCGGCCATGAAGATCCAGCCGACCTGCGGCAGGTGGTCCGCCATCTCCTTGATGTCGATCCACATCCGCTCGGAGGTCGCGACCTCCTCGTACCCATGCTCGCGGATCTGGTCGATGATGTGGATGAGGACGATATTGCTCGCCTCGACCGTGCGCTTGGCGTGCTCCTCCAGCAGCGCCGTCACGTCCTGGGCGATGCGCTGGGCGTCGCGCACGGAGTCCCGGTGGTCGATCCACGCCTCGGCGACCCACAGCACGCCGCCCAGCAGCGCCACCATGAGCGCGAAGGCGACGACGGCGATGCGGGGCTTGGTGTGCATGCGGCGGGAGCGATCCTTGCGCGGCTTCGTCGGAAGAGCAGACTAAACGGTCGCGGCACCGCCACCAAGGGGCATTCGGAGACCGGCGGTTGCGCCGGACGGCGGAAGATCACTCCCGCTTGCGCGCGGCTTTCTCAGTCGCGCTTGCGCGCGCGGGGATGCGCGCCGTTGTAGACGGCGAGCAGTTGCTCGGCCTCGACGTCGGTGTAGCGTTGCGTGGTGGACAGCGAGGCGTGGCCCAGCAGGTCCTGGATGGCGCGCAGGTCGCCGCCGCCGGCCAGCAGGTGGGTGGCGAAGCTGTGGCGCAGCGCGTGCGGCGTCGCCGTCTCCGGCAGGCCCATCAGGTGGCGCAGGTGCTGCATCTGGCGCTGCGCGATCGCCGGCTGCAGCCGCTTGCCGCGGGCGCCGAGGAACAGCGGGCCGTCCGGGCCGGGATCGAACGGGCAGGCGTCGAGATAGGCGCGCACCGCCTCGTTGACCGCCGGCAGGACCGGGACCATGCGCTCCTTGCGGCCCTTGCCGAGCACGCGCAGCGTGTCGTCCAGCGGCGCGTTCCTGCGCGGCAGGTCGAGCGCCTCGGAGATGCGCAGGCCGCAGCCGTACAGCAGGGTGAACAGCGCGCGGTCGCGCCGGCCGATCCACGGCGCGTCCGGCTCGTTGCCCGCGGTGTCGAGCAGGGTGGCGGCGTCGCGCTCGGTCAGCGGGCGCGGCACCGGGCGCTTGGCCTTGGGGGTGCTCAGCGTGCCGATGGCGGCGTTGTGCAGCCGGCCGGAGCGGTCGAGCCAGCGGAACAGGTTGCGCACCGCGGCCAGCGCGCGGGCGCGGCTGGCCGCGATCAGCCCGTCGCCGGCGCGCGCCGCCAGCCAGGCGCGGAAGTCGGTGGCCTTCAGCCCGCCCAGGTCGTTCATCGACGGCGGCCGGCCGTGGTAGCCGGTGAGGAATTTCAGGAACTCCGCCACGTCGCCGGTATAGGCGGACAGCGTGTGCGGGGAGACGGCCTTCTCGCTCACCAGCCAGCGGTGCCAGTGGGCGAGCGCGTCCTGCACGTCCGCCTGGGCGGAGAAGCCGAGGACCGGATCGGGTTGGCTCATGCCGGCCCGATCATGCGGGGAGGTCGAGCCAGGAGCGGATGCAGCGCTCGACCACGCGGGCGAGGAAACAGACCAGCTCGGTGCCCTGGCCGGGGTGGAACATCTCCGGGTCGCGCGAGCCGAAGGCCAGCAGGCCCTCCGGCGTCTCGCTGGAGATCTGCAGGCGGATCAGCGCCTGCGAGCGCACGAGGCCGGCGCCGGGGCCGAACAGCTCCGGATCGCCCGGGGTGTCGGCGGCGAGCACCACGTCGCGCGTGCCCAGCCACTGGTCGATCATTCCCGGCTCGACCACGCGCACGCCGGTGCGGTGGACGTGCGGGATGTCCAGCCCGTTCGATTCGACGACCAGCCCGGCGACGTCGAGGTCGAGCAGCACCGCCAGGTCGGTGGCGATGGTCTGGATCAACTGCTCGAAGTTCTGCGCGTCCAGCAGGAACAGCACCGCCGCGTGGATGCGGTTCTGGCTGTTCAGGTTGGCGCGGGTGGTGGTGATCAGCTCGCGCTGCTGGTCCTTCAGCGCGCGGATGTCGCCGCGCAGCCGGTCCACCATGAAGGCCTGCAGGTCGACCACCCCCCGGCCGCGGTCGTGCGTCGGCGGGGTGAGGTGGTCGACCAGCTCGGGATGCTGGACCAGGAAGTCCGGATGCTCGCGCAGGTAGGCGCAGACGTCCTCGGCAGTGAGGGTCGGCGCCACCTTGGGCGAGGGTCCCGGATCGCGGGCCATGCGGTGCTCCCTACCGATTACAGGATCGCCATCCTTAGAGAATGGATTGCCCGGTCTTCTTCCAGTCCTCGACGAAGGTGGCGAGGCCCTTGTCGGTCAGCGGGTGGGCGAAGAGCTGCTTCAGCACCGACGGCGGCGCGGTGACGACGTGCGCGCCCAGGCGCGCCGCCTTCACGATGTGCACCGGGTTGCGGATCGAGGCGACCAGCACCTCGGTCTTGAAGTAGTCGTAGTTGCGGTAGATCTCGCAGATGTCCTGGATGATCCCCATGCCGTCCTGGCCGATGTCGTCGAGGCGGCCGACGAACGGCGACACGAAGCTGGCGCCGGCCTTGGCGGCGAGGATCGCCTGCGCCGGCGAGAAGCACAGCGTGACGTTGACCATCGTCCCTTCCGACGACAGGATCTTGCAGACCTTGAGACCGGCCGGGGTCAGGGGCACCTTCACGGCGACGCGGTGGGAGATCTTGGCGATCTTGTGCGCCTCGAGCAGCATGGTCTCGAAATCGGTGGAGGCCACCTCGGCGCTCACCGGGCCGTTGACCACCTCGCAGATCTCGGCCACCAGATCGAGGAACTTGCGGCCGCTCTTGGCGACCAGGGAGGGGTTGGTGGTAACGCCGTCCAACAGGCCGGAGTCGGCCAGATCGCGGATCTCGGCGATGTCGGCGGTGTCGACGAAGAACTTCATGATGACGGGTCCATACGTGAGTCGGTGTGGCGGGGTTGCCCGCGAGCGCACCCCCTACCACAACAGCGGCACCGGGCGCATCGTCCGAAAGGCAGTCTAACGTATGCGCGCTTCGCACGCCAGTTCCGCCCCCGCCGACCTCCTCGGCCACACGCCCCCGGTCGCGCCGCGGGTCAGCGTGTTGCTGCCCCTGCCGCTGCGCGAGCCGTACGACTACCGCGTGCCGTCGGGGCTCGACCTGCAGCCCGGTGACTATGTGGAGGTACCGCTGGGGCCGCGCCGGGTGATCGGCGTGGTCTGGGGGCCGGGCGGCGGAACGGTGGAGTCAGGCCGCCTGAAGCCCGTCGTGCGCCGCTTCGACGTGCCGCCGATGCCGGAGGTGGAGCGCCGCTTCATCGACTGGGTCGCCGCCTACACCATGACCATGCCCGGCATGGTGCTGAAGATGGCGGTCAGCGTGCCGGCCGCGCTGGATCCGCCGAAGCCCACCATCGCCTACCACCGCAGCGCCGCCGAGCCGCCGCCCGGCTTCAAGCTGACCGAGGCGAGGAAGCGCGTGCTGGCCCTGCTTGACGACGGGCCGCCGCGCACGGCGCCGGAGCTGGCGGACGAGGCCGGCTGCGGCGTCACCGTGGTGCGCGGGCTGGCCGAGGCCGGGATGCTGGAGCCGGTGCTGCTCCAGCCCGCGTCGGTGTCGCCGCACCCGGAATGGAACCGGCCGGGGCCGACGCTGTCGCCCGACCAGCGGGCGGCGGCCGACTTCCTGCGGCAGAAGGTGGAGGCGCGCGCCTACGCCACCGTGCTGCTGGACGGCGTCACCGGCTCCGGCAAGACCGAGGTCTATTACGAGGCGATTTCCGCCTGCCTGGAGCAGGGCCGGCAGGTGCTGGTGCTGCTGCCGGAGATCGCGCTGTCGGCGCAGTGGCTCGACCGCTTCGCCCGCCGCTTCGGCGCACCGCCGGCCGAGTGGCACTCCGACCTCACCGGGGCGGCGCGGCGCGACACGTGGCGCGCGGTGGCGAAGGGCGAGATCCCGGTGGTGGTCGGCGCCCGCTCGGCGCTGTTCCTGCCGTACCGGGACCTCGGCCTGATCATCGTCGATGAGGAGCACGACGCCGCTTACAAGCAGGAGGAGGGCGCCATCTACCACGCCCGCGACATGGCGGTGGCGCGGGCGCATCTGGGGCAGATCCCCATCGCGCTGGTCTCCGCCACGCCGGCGCTGGAGACGCAGGTCAACGCCGACAGCCGCCGCTACGTCCGCGTCCACCTGCCGGGCCGGCACGGCGGCGCCATGCTGCCGGACGTCAAGCTGATCGACCTGCGCGCCGACCGGCCGCCGCCGCGGCACTGGCTGGCGCCCGGCCTGAAGAAGGCGCTGGCCGAGACGCTGGCGGAGGGGGAGCAGGCCATGCTGTTCCTGAACCGCCGCGGCTACGCGCCGCTGACGCTGTGCCGCGCCTGCGGCCACCGGCTGCAATGCCCGAACTGCACGGCGTGGCTGGTCGAGCACCGGCTCGCCCGCAAGCTGCAATGCCACCACTGCGGGCTGGCGCAGCCGCTGCCCGAGGCCTGCCCGAACTGCGGCGAGCACGGCACCCTGGCGGCCTGCGGCCCCGGTGTCGAGCGCATCGCCGAGGAGGTCGCCGAGCTGTTCCCAGACGCCCGCGCCGCCATCATGGCGTCGGACACGCTGTTCGGCCCGCGCGCCATCCAGGAGATGATCCGCAAGATCGCCGACCACGAACTGGACATCGTCATCGGCACTCAGGTGATGGCGAAGGGCCACCACTTCCCCATGTTGACGCTGGTCGGCGTGGTGGACGCCGACCTCGGGCTGGCCGGCGGCGACCTGCGGGCGGGCGAGCGCACCTATCAATTGCTGCATCAGGTCGCCGGCCGCGCCGGCCGCGGCGAGCGGCCCGGCACCGTCTACCTGCAGACCTACATGCCCGAGCATCCGGTGATGCAGGCGCTGGCCGCCGGCGACCGTGACGGCTTTTATCAATTGGAGGCGGAGATGCGGCTGGAGGCGGCGATGCCGCCGTTCGGCCGGCTGGCGGCGCTGATCGTCTCGGGTGAGGACGCGGCTTTGGTCGACCGCGTGTCCATGGCGCTCGGCCGCGCTGCGCCGCGCTCCGACACGGTGGCGGTGCTGGGGCCGGCGCCGGCGCCGCTCGCCCTGCTGCGCGGCCGCCACCGCCGCCGCCTGCTGCTGAAGGCGCCGCGCAGCACACCCATCCAATCACTCATCGCCAACTGGCTGGAGCAGGTCGAGGTGCCGCCCGCGGTGCGCGTGCAGGTGGACGTGGATCCGTACAGCTTTTTGTGAGGCGATGCAGCGCTTGGCGTGACGCGCACTCTTCTCAACCGTCATCCCCGCGAAGGCGGGGATCCATACCCTCCACAGATACGCGCTTTGGGAGTTGTGGATCCCCGCCTTCGCGGGGATGACGGCCGATCAAACGGAAGACGGCGAGGGGCTTTGCGGTTCACCTGGCCGTCGAGTACCTTACCTAAGGTGGGAGGTCGGGGCAGAACCCCGGCCTCCTCCCTCCAGAATATAATGCAGAGAGCTCCCGCCGGCAACACGCGCCGCGTGCAGCGCACACCGACTCGGGGCGCGGATTTGGCGCTACACCACCGCGTCGGCGCGCACGGCGCGGCTGCGCGGGCGCCAGATCGACAGGCATTCGGCCGCCGTGGCGCCGTTGCCGATGCCGTACCAGCCGGCGCGGTCGTTGAAGGCCAGCGTGTAGCGGCCGGTGCCGTCGCGCTCGAAGCGGAACACCGCGCGCTCGACCCCCGGCAGCATCACCAGCAGCCGGTCGTAGTCGCGTCCGCTCTCACGGATGATCCCCGCCCAGTGGCCGAGGCGCAGCTTGGGCTCCGCCACCGTCCCGAACTCGTCGAGGTCGGCGGGCGTGAAGCGGGCGCAGGAAAAGGCGACGACGGTCATGACGGGGCACACGGATCGCGGAAAACGTGCCGGGACGGTGGCCCCGATTGGTTAACCAGGAGTTAAGGTCTTGCCGAATTCACAGCCCCGGGTGGTGTCCCGGCCGGCCGAAAGTTGCCTTTTTCCGAGGCATTCATACGGCTTCCGTCGGATACCCCCATTCGTTGCACGGAAACTGTCCAGACTCGGTTGCGCATAGGCGATTCCTGTGATATTGGACCGCTCGCTTTCGCGGCCGGGGCCGTCGCAACAAGCACATCACCTCTCCTTAAGGCCCTGAAAATTCACCGTCTACCGAACTCATATTCGAGGGATCAGGTGGCTTCCGAAGGTACAGGCGTTTCCGAGCTCTCCGGCCGCTATTCCACGGCGCTGTTCGAGCTTGCGGATGACAACAAGGCGCTCGATCAGGTCGCAGGCGATCTGACCGCGCTGAAGCAACTCCTTGCCGAGAGCGCCGACCTTCGCCGCCTCGTCCAGAGCCCGGTGATCAGCCGGGGCGAGCAGGGGCGTGCCATGGCCGCGGTTCTGGACCGCGCCGGCGTGTCGGATCTGACCAAGCGCTTCATCGGGCTGGTGGCGAAGAACCGCCGGCTGTTTGCGCTGCCGGGCATGATCAACGGCTATCTGGCCGAGCTGGCGCGGCGTCGCGGCGAGACCACGGCGCACGTGACGGCCGCCAAGCCGCTGTCCGCCGCGCAGGTCGAGGCGGTCACCGACGCCCTCAAGAAGTCGGTCGGCTCCAAGGTGACGGTGAGCGTTACCGTCGATCCGGCGCTGATCGGCGGCATGATCGTGAAATATGGCTCGCGCATGGTCGACACCTCGGTGCGCACCAAGCTCGACAAGTTGCAACTCGCCATGAAGGCCTCAGGGGGACAAGTCTGATGGATATCCGCGCCGCAGAAATCTCTGCGATCCTCAAGCAGCAGATCGCGAATTTCGGGACCGAGGCGGACGTCGCCGAGGTGGGCCAGGTTCTGTCGGTGGGTGACGGCGTCGCCCGCGTGCACGGCCTGGACAACGTGCGCGCCGGCGAGATGGTGGAGTTCCCCGGCGGCCTGAAGGGCATGGCGCTGAACCTCGAGACCGACAACGTCGGCGTCGTGATCTTCGGCAACGACCGCGACATCAAGGAAGGCGACACCGTCAAGCGCACCGGCACCATCGTGGACGTGCCGGTCGGCAAGGGCCTGCTGGGCCGCGTGGTCGACGGCCTCGGCAACCCGATCGACGGCAAGGGCCCGCTGGTCGATGTCGAGCGCAAGCGCGTCGAGGTGAAGGCCCCGGGCATCATTCCGCGCAAGTCGGTGCACGAGCCGATGCAGACCGGCCTGAAGGCCGTGGACAGCCTGGTGCCGATCGGCCGCGGCCAGCGCGAGCTGATCATCGGCGACCGCCAGACCGGCAAGACCGCCGTCGTGCTCGACACCTTCATCAACCAGAAGCCGATCAACCAGGGCGACGACGAGAGCAAGAAGCTCTACTGCATCTACGTCGCCGTCGGTCAGAAGCGCTCGACGGTCGCCCAGATCGTCAAGTCGCTGGAAGACGCCGGCGCCATGGAGTACTCGATCGTGGTCGCCGCGACCGCGTCCGAGCCGGCGCCGATGCAGTTCCTGGCGCCGTACACCGGCTGCACCATGGGCGAGTTCTTCCGTGACAACGGCATGCACGCCGTGATCGTGTACGACGATCTGTCCAAGCAGGCCGTCGCCTACCGCCAGATGTCGCTGCTGCTGCGCCGTCCGCCGGGCCGCGAAGCCTACCCCGGCGACGTGTTCTACCTGCACAGCCGCCTGCTCGAGCGCGCGGCGAAGATGAACGACACGCACGGCGCCGGGTCGCTGACCGCGCTGCCGATCATCGAGACGCAGGCCGGCGACGTGTCGGCGTACATCCCGACCAACGTGATCTCGATCACCGACGGCCAGATCTTCCTCGAGACGACGCTGTTCTACCGCGGCATCCGTCCCGCCATCAACGTCGGCCTGTCGGTGTCGCGCGTCGGCTCCGCCGCGCAGATCAAGGCGATGAAGCAGGTCGCCGGCTCGATCAAGCTGGAACTCGCCCAGTACCGCGAGATGGCCGCCTTCGCGCAGTTCGCCTCGGACCTCGACGCCTCGACCCAGCGCCTGCTGGCCCGCGGCGCCCGCCTGACCGAGCTGCTGAAGCAGGGCCAGTACCAGCCGCTGCCGGTCGAGGAGCAGGTCGTCTCCATCTTCGCCGGCGTGAAGGGCTACCTCGACAAGATCAAGGTCGAGGACGTCACCCGCTTCGAGAAGAAGTACCTGGACGAGATCCGCTCGAAGGGCGCCGACATCCTGAACGCCATCCGCACCGAGAAGGCGATCAGCCCGGCCACCGAGGAGAAGCTCAAGGGCTTCCTCGAGGGCTTCACCAAGGTGTTCGTCTGATCTGAACCAAGAAGTCCGGGGCCGCGAGGCCCCGGACGTTCGGTTGCGGAACTCTCGCGGGATGAAGGGCCGGTATGCCTAGCCTCAAGGACCTCAAGAACCGGATCGCCAGCGTCCAATCGACGCGGAAGATCACTTCGGCCATGAAGATGGTGGCCGCCTCCAAGCTCCGCCGCGCGCAGGAGCAGGCCGAGGCGTCCCGCCCCTACGCCGAGCGCATGGGCCGCATGCTGGCGTCGCTCGCCGCCAACATCCAGAGCGGGGCCGGCGGCCCCAAGCTGATGACGGGCACGGGCTCCGACCAGGTGCAGCTTCTCGTTGTCATTTCCTCCGACCGTGGCCTGTGCGGCGGCTTCAACGGCTCCATCGTCCGCGAGGCGCGCCGTCAGATCCAGCGCCTTCAGGGCGAGGGCAAGACGGTGAAGGTGATGACCGTCGGCCGCAAGGCCCGCGACCAGCTGCGCCGCGACTACGCCTCGCTGATCATCGAGACCTACGAGGACGTCGGCCGCCGCAAGCTGTCCTTCGCCGACGCCGACGGGATCGCCAAGAAGGTCAACGAGATGTACGAGGCGGGCGAGTTCGACGTCTGCTCGGTCATCTACAACAAGTTCAAGTCGGTGATCACGCAGATCGTCACCGTCCAGCAGCTCATTCCGCTCGCGGTGCCGGACACGGCCGCCGACGACGAGGCTTCGGGCGAGGCGAAGGCAATCTACGAGTTCGAGCCGGACGAGGAGCAGATCCTCGCCGAACTGCTGCCGCGCAACCTGTCGATCCAGGTCTACCGCGCTCTCCAGGAGAGCGCCGCGTCCGAGCAGGGCGCGCGGATGACCGCGATGGACAACGCCACCCGCAACGCCGGCGACATGATCAACCGCCTGACGCTGACCTACAACCGGACGCGCCAGGCGTACATCACCAAGGAGCTGATCGAGATCATCTCCGGCGCCGAGGCGATCTGAGGCACTGCGTGATCCGCGGTTTCGTTTGACACATTCGAGTTCCGAGGGAGCTTTACCCCATGGCTAAGAACACCGAGGCCCAGGCCGCCACCAACACCAGCGGCCGGATCACCCAGGTCACGGGCGCCGTCGTCGACGTGCAGTTCGACGGCGACCTGCCGGCGATCCTGAACGCGCTGCACACCCAGAACGAGGGCAAGACCCTGGTTCTCGAGGTCGCGCAGCACCTGGGCGAGAGCACCGTGCGCACCATCGCGATGGACAGCACGGACGGCCTCGTCCGCGGTCAGGAAGTGGTCGACACCGGCGCCCCGATCGCCGTGCCGGTCGGCCCCGAGACGCTCGGCCGCATCATCAACGTCATCGGCGAGCCGATCGACGAGCGCGGCCCGGTCGGCAACAAGGCCGTGTCGCCGATCCACCGCGCGGCCCCGGAGTTCGTCGAGCAGTCCACCGAAGCCGAAGTGCTGGTCACCGGCATCAAGGTCGTGGACCTGCTGGCCCCGTACGCCAAGGGCGGCAAGATCGGCCTGTTCGGCGGCGCCGGCGTGGGCAAGACCGTGCTCATCATGGAGCTGATCAACAACGTCGCGAAGGCGCACGGCGGTTACTCCGTGTTCGCCGGCGTCGGTGAGCGCACCCGCGAGGGCAACGACCTCTACCACGAGATGATCGAGTCGGGCGTCATCAAGCTCGACGGCCCGGGCTCCAAGGTGGCCCTGGTGTACGGCCAGATGAACGAGCCGCCGGGCGCCCGCGCCCGCGTCGCGCTGACCGGCCTGACGGTCGCGGAGTACTTCCGCGACGAGGAAGGCCAGGACGTGCTGTTCTTCGTGGACAACATCTTCCGCTTCACGCAGGCGGGCTCCGAGGTGTCGGCGCTGCTCGGCCGCATTCCGTCGGCGGTGGGTTACCAGCCGACGCTGGCGACCGACATGGGCACGCTGCAGGAGCGCATCACCACCACCAAGAAGGGCTCGATCACCTCGGTGCAGGCCATCTACGTGCCCGCCGACGACCTGACCGACCCGGCCCCGGCCACCTCGTTCGCCCATCTGGACGCCACGACGGTGCTGTCGCGCCAGATCGCCGAGCTGGGCATCTACCCGGCCGTGGATCCGCTCGACTCCACCTCGCGCATCCTCGACCCGCGCGTCGTCGGCGACGAGCACTACAAGGTCGCCCGTGACGTGCAGCGCGTCCTGCAGACCTACAAGTCGCTGCAGGACATCATCGCGATCCTGGGCATGGACGAGCTGTCGGAAGACGACAAGCTGGTCGTCGCCCGCGCCCGCAAGATCCAGCGCTTCCTGTCGCAGCCCTTCCACGTCGCCGAGGTGTTCACCGGCACCCCGGGCGTGCTGGTGTCCATCGAGGAGACCATCAAGGGCTTCCGGGGCATCGTGAACGGCGACTACGACCACCTGCCGGAGGCCGCCTTCTACATGGTCGGCACCATCGACGAGGCCGTCGCCAAGGCCAAGAAGATGGCCGCCGAGGCCGCCTAAGGCCTCCTCTGGTCCTCTAAGTTGAAACGGCAACCCCCTCCCGTCCGGCAACGGCGGGAGGGCGGGTCGAGGGAGCCCCTGTCGCATGGCCGATAAAGTCGAATTCGAACTGGTGTCGCCGGAGAAGCTGCTGACCTCGCAGCCGGTGGACATGGTCGTGGTCCCGGGCACCGAAGGCGACTTCGGCGTGCTGGCCGGTCACGCGCCGATGATCTCCACCGTGCGTCCGGGCGTCATCGACGTCTACGAGGGCGACCGCATCATCGACCGCGTCTTCGTCGCCGGCGGCTTCGCCGAGGTGACCGAGACCCGCTGCACGGTGCTGGCCGAGCAGGCGCTGCCGCTCGCCGACATCGACCGCGGCAAGGTCGAGCAGGAGGTCAAGGACCTCTCGGAAGACCTGGACGACGCCAAGTCCGACGCCGAGCGCGCCGAGGTGGAGGCCAAGCTGGCCGTCGCCCGCGCCAAGCTCGACGCCGCCAGCGCCGGCAGCACGGCGCACTGACCGGGAAAACGTTTCCGGCCTGCGGCAACGTGGACCGGAGCGCTCCCGTTGCATTGCGGAATCAAGCCCATACATAGTTTTGTGGGTTGCGACGCCCTCCGACGTGGTCGGGGGGCGCTTTCGTTTCGGGACCCGGAATCCGGGGCCCGGATCTTGGGGAAGGGGAGCGGTCATGGCGGCGTTGCACTGGCGGTACGAGGACCTTCCCTGGGACAGCCTGGACCGCAGCCGGATCGATCCCGAACTGGTGCCGCTGATCAAGGCGGCGGCGCTGGTCGAGTTCAACGCCGACGACTACACCGCCTATCTCTGCAACGTCTTCAAGGACGACCCCGACTTCCAGCAGGCCGCCCACGACTGGGCGGTGGAGGAGGTGCAGCACGGCCGCGCGCTCGGCCGCTGGGCCGAGCTGGTGGACCCGTCCTTCGACTTCGAGCGCGCCGTCCGGCGCTTCCGCGACGGCTACCGCGTGCCGATCGACCTGACCGCGTCGATCCGCGGCTCGCGCAGCGGCGAGTTGATCGCCCGCTGCATGGTGGAGACCGGCACCAGCTCCTACTACACGGCCATCGCCGATTCGACCGACGAGCCGCTGCTGAAGCTGATCTGCCGCAACGTCGCCGCCGACGAGCTGCGCCACTACAAGCTGTTCTACGGCTATGCCAAGCGCTACCTGGAGACCGAGCGTCTCAGCACGTGGCAGCGCCTGAAGGTGGCGCTCGCCCGCATCGGCGAGACCGAGGACGACGAGCTGGCCTACGCCTACTACGCCGCCAACGCCGCCGAGGGGGTGCCCTACGAACGCAAGACCTTCAACGCGGCCTATGCCAAGCGCGCCTGGGGCCGCTACCAGGAACCGCACGTGGAGCGCGCCATCGCCATGGTCTTCAAGGCCTGCGGGCTGAAGCCGCACACCACGCCATTCAAGATGGCGACCAAGGTGGCGTGGTGGCTGATCGCCGGGAAGGCGCGGGCGTCGGCGAAGGCGGCGTAAACCTACCCGCCCCACGCGCTCAGGAGCGCCAGCGCGCTGAGCACCACCACCAGCGCCACGGCGATGTCGACGAAGATCTCGCCGTCGGGATCGGGGCGGCGGCGCATCTCAGCTCCCGCCGCGTAGGAAGAAGGCGGCGGTGATCGCCACGTTCAGCAGCGTGATGCCGACGCGGACGTGCGCCGGGTTCAGGCGCCGGCCGACCCGCGCGCCGGCGTAGCCGCCGGCCACCGCGCCGGCCAGCATCGCCAGCGTCTCCGGCCAGTGCACCGCGCCGGCCGCCACGAAGCACAGGACCGCCACGCTGTTGGTGACGCCGACCAGCAGCGTCTTGGCCGCGTTCATCGCCCGCACGTCGTCGATGCCGAAGACGCTCCACGCCGCCATCATCATGATGCCGACCGCGCCGCCGAAATAGCCGCCGTAGATGGCGATGAGGAACTGCACGGCCAGCAGCGGCCCGCGCCCCAGGCGGACCACCCGCCGCAGCGCCGCGCCGGCCCGGCGGCCGAACGCGAAGGCGAGGGTGGCCGTCAGCAGCAGCCAGGGAACCACCCCGTTGAAGGTCGCCGAGGAGGTCGCCAGCAGCAGCAGCGCGCCGAGGATGCCGCCGGCCAGGCTGACCGCCGACAGCGCACCGGTGCCGACGCCCTCGAACGGGCGGAACTCGGCGCGGTAGCCGACCGCGCTGGCGAGGCTGCCGGGGAACAGCGCGACGGTGCTCGATGCATTCGCCGCCACCGAAGGCACGCCGGCGCCGATGAGCGCCGGCAGGGTGACGAAGGAGCCGCCGCCGGCGATGGCGTTCATGGTGCCGGCGATAAAGCCGGCTGACGTCAGGAGGATGAGGCTGTTCATGCCGCGGAGCTTGATCCGCGACCGGCCGCGGCACAATGTGGGACATCCGCAGCCAGCCTTCGGAGAAACCGAAGCCTAGAGGAGGCCCCCGCGTGCGCTTCGACCTTGCCGATCTGCGCCTGTTCCTGCACATCGCCGAGTGCGGCAGCATCACCGCGGGTGCCGGACGGGCGCATCTGGCGCTCGCCTCGGCCAGTGCCCGGGTGCGCGGGATGGAGGAGGCGCTGGGCGTGGCGTTGCTGGAGCGGGGGCGCCGCGGCGTCGAGCCGACGCCGGCGGGACGGGCGCTGGTCCACCACGCGACGCTGGTGCTGCACCAGATCGAACGCATGCGCGGCGAGTTGGGCGATTACGCCAAGGGGCTGAAGGGGCGCGTGCGGCTGCTGTCCAACACCGCCGCGGCGGCGGAATTCCTGCCCGACCCGCTGGCGCGCTTCCTGACCGCCCACCCGAACGTCGACGTGGACCTGGAGGAGCGGCCGAGCCACGCCATCGTCGAGGCGGTGGCGGGTGGCCTCGCGGATCTCGGCATCGTCGCCGACACGGTGGCGCTGGGGGATCTGGAGACGCTGCCGTTCCGCGAGGACCAGCTGGTGGTGGTGACGTCGCGCGAGCACCCGCTGGCGTCGCGGCGCACGGTGACCTTCCGCGAGGTGATGGGCGAGCCGTTCGTCGGGCTCAACCCCGGCAGCGCGCTGCAGGAACACCTGAATCAGCATGCCGCGCGGGCCGGGCGCTTCCTGGCCTTCCGCGTCCGGGTGGGCGGTTTCGACGCGCTGTGCCGGCTGGTGGAGCGCGGCGTGGGCATCGGCATCGGCCCGGAGGCCGCGGCACGGCGGCATCGCCGCACCATGGCCATCCGCGTCGTGCGCCTGACCGATCCCTGGGCGCCGCGGCGGCTGACGCTGTGCGCCCGCCGCTTCGACGACCTGCCGCTGCACGCCCGCCGGCTGGTGGAGGAACTGCGGGCGTGAGCGCGCGGGTGATTACAGCGCCTTCTCCGCCGCGGCGTGCGCCGCCGCGAACTGCTCGTTGAGGAAGGGGCTGACCTCGCGGCAGGTGTCGGCGACGTGCCGGGTGCCCTCGACGTAGCCGATGCTGCGCTCCAGCGACCAGGAGCGCGGACGCTCCTTGGTGAGGGCGCGCAGGATGGAGATCTGCTCGGCCATCTTGATGCGCTTGGCGCCGGCCGGGGCGCCGGCGAGGCGCCTGGCCTGCGCCGCCTTGCGCTCCTGGATGGTGGCGGCGCCCAGGATGTCGTCGGGGTCGGTGACGCCGGCCACCAGCGCGGCGACCGCGTCGCCGAAGCGCTCGCGGATGGCGTCGAGGCTGACGTGCCCGTCCTCGACCATGTCGTGCAGCCACGCGGCGGCGACCTCGTCCAGCGAACCGCCGGCCTTGGCGACCAGATCGGCCGTCTCGCTGAGGTGCGTCACGAACGGGCTGGCGTCCGGACGGAAGCTGCCCTCGTAGGTCTCCGCCGCGAAGCGCAGGGCGGACGTGACGATGGAGGTGTCGGTCATTCGGGATCTCCCGTGTCCTCTTGGTCGGACCAGCTTACCGCGTTGATGTTGCCGGGAGATTGCGGCGGATCAACTGCGGCGATCCGCCCCAGGCGCGCAAACGAAAAGGGCGCCCTCGCGGGCGCCCTTCGTAGTTTGGCCGGAGCCTGGGATCAGACGTCCAGCAGCAGGCGGCGCGGATCCTCGATGCACTCCTTGATGCGCACCAGGAAGGTCACCGCTTCCTTGCCGTCGATGATGCGGTGGTCGTAGGAGAGCGCCAGGTACATCATAGGGCGCACCTCGACCTTGCCGTTGATCACGACCGCGCGGTCCATGGTCTTGTGCATGCCGAGGATGGCCGACTGCGGCGGGTTGATGATCGGCGTCGACATCAGCGAGCCGTACACGCCGCCGTTCGAGATGGTGAAGGTGCCGCCGGTCAGCTCGTCCATCGACAGCTTGCCGTCGCGGCCCTTCTTGCCCAGCTCGCCGATCTTCCCCTCGATCTGGGCGAAGCTCATCTTGTCGGCGTCGCGCACGATGGGAACCACCAGACCCTGCGGCGTGCCGACGGCGACGCCGATGTCGTAGTAGTTCTTGTAGACGAGGTCGGTGCCGTCGATCTCGGCGTTCACCGCCGGGATCTCCTTCAGCGCCTGGATCGCGGCGCGCACGAAGAAGGACATGAAGCCGAGGCGCACCTTGTGGCGCTTCTCGAAGTAGTCCTTGTACTCGTTGCGCAGCGCCATCGCCGCCGACATGTCCACCTCGTTGAAGGTGGTCAGCATGGCGGCGGTGTTCTGCGCCTCCTTCAGGCGTTCGGCGATGCGCTGGCGCAGACGGGTCATGCGGACCCGCTCCTCCTGCGCGGCGCGCGGACGCTCGCCCTGGGTGCCCGGCGCCCAGACGACCTTCGGCGCCGGGGCGGCGGCCGGAGCCGCGGCGGGAGCCGCAGCCTTAGGAGCCTGGGGCTTCTCCAGCGTGTCGATGACGTCGCCCTTGGTGACGCGCCCGTCCTTGCCGGTGCCGGCGATCTGCGAAGCGTCGAGGCCCTTCTCCTCGATCATCTTGCGGGCGGCCGGCAGCGGCTCGACGCCGGCCTTGGCGGCGGGAGCCGGAGCCGGCGCGGCGGCCGGGGCCGCAGCCTTCGCCGGGGCCGGGGCGGCCGCGGCGGCGGTGGCGACCGCGCCCTCGGTGATGATGCCGAGCAGCGCGGCGACGCCGACGTTGGCGCCTTCCGGAGCGACGATCTCGGCCAGCGTGCCGGCGACCGGCGCGTTGACCTCCAGCGTCACCTTGTCCGTCTCGAGCTCGACCAGCGGCTCGTCGGCGTTGAACGACGCGCCGACCGGCTTCAGCCAGCGGGCGACGGTGGCCTCGGAGACCGACTCGCCCAGGGTGGGGACCTTGATTTCGGTAGCCATGGTTCCTCTTGCGTCCTCTTTTTTTATGTCCTGGGGGTCAGCGAACCGTCAGCGCGGCGTCGATCAGCTTGGCCTGTTCGAGGTTGTGCCGCTTCAGCAGACCGGTGGCCGGCGCCGCGGCGGCCTCGCGGCCGACGTAGCTCGGGCGGGCCGCCTTGTGCTCGATCGACTTCAGGGTGCCCTCGATGCGGCGGTCCATGAAGTGCCAGTAGCCCTGGTTCTCCGGCTCCTCCTGGCACCACACCACGTCGGCGTTCGGGTACTTGGCAAACTCCTCGGTCAGGGTCGAGCGCGGGAACGGGTACAGCTGCTCGACGCGGACGATCGCCACGTCCTTGATGCCCCGCGCGGTGCGCTCGGCCAGCAGGTCGTAATAGACCTTGCCGGTGCACAGCACGACGCGGCGGATCTTGTCGTTGGCGGCCAGATCGGTCGCGGCCTCGCCCAGCACGCGGCGGAAGTGGCTGCTGCCGGTGAACTCCGACAGCGGCGAGACGCACAGCTTGTGGCGCAGCAGCGACTTCGGCGACAGCAGCACCATCGGCTTGCGGAAGTTGCGGCGGACCTGCCGGCGGAACGCGTGGAACAGGTTGGCCGGCGTGGTGATGTTGCAAATCTGCCAGTTGTCCTCGGCGCACATCTGCAGGAAGCGCTCGGGACGCGCCGAGGAGTGCTCGGGGCCCTGGCCCTCGTAGCCGTGCGGCAGCAGCATGACCAGGCCGGACATGCGCAGCCACTTCGACTCGCCGGACGAGATGAACTGGTCGATGATGGTCTGCGCGGTGTTGGCGAAGTCGCCGAACTGCGCCTCCCACAGAACCAGCTCGTTCGGCTCGGCCAGCGAGTAGCCGTACTCGAAGCCGAGCACCGCGGCTTCCGACAGCGGGCTGTCGTGCACCTCGAACGGCGCCTGATCCTTACGGATGTGGTTGAGCGCGATGTACTTCTCTTCGGTGTTCTGGTCGTAGACCACCGCGTGGCGGTGCGAGAAGGTGCCGCGGCCCGAATCCTGGCCGGACAGGCGCACCGGCGTGCCCTCGGCCAGCAGCGTGCCGTAGGCGAGGCCCTCGGCGGTCGCCCAGTCGATGTTCTCGCCGGACTCGACGGACTTCTTCTTGGCGTCGAGCTGGCGGGCGATCTTGGAGTTGAGCGCGAAGCCCTGCGGGATCTCGCACAGCTTCAGGCCGACCTCCTTGAGGACGTCGAGCGGCACGGCGGTGTTGCCGCGGTGCTCCTCGTCCAGCTTGGCGGCCTCCAGGCCGGACCACTTGCCCTCCAGCCAGTCGGCCTTGTTGGGCTTGTAGGTGTTGGCGGCCTCGTAGTCGTTCTCCAGGCGCTTCATGAAGTCGGTGACCATGTGGTCCGCTTCTTCCTGGGTGACGACGTTCTCGGCCACCAGCTGCTTGGCGTACAGCTCGCGGGCGGTCGGGTGCGAGCGGATCACCTTGTACATGATCGGCTGGGTGAAGCCCGGCTCGTCGCCCTCGTTGTGGCCGTGCCGGCGGTAGCAGACCATGTCGATGACCACGTCGCGCTTGAAGCGCTGGCGGAACTCCACGGCGATGCGCGACACGTGCACCACCGCCTCGGGGTCGTCGCCGTTCACGTGGAAGATCGGCGCCATCACCATCTTCGCCATCTCGGAGCAGTAGATGCCCGAGCGCGAGTACTGCGGGTTGGTGGTGAAGCCGATCTGGTTGTTGATGATGACGTGCACGGTGCCGCCGGTGCGGTAGCCGCGCAGCTCCGACAGGCCCAGCGATTCCGCGACGATGCCCTGGCCGGCGAACGCCGCGTCGCCGTGCAGCAGAATGCCCATGACCTCGTTGCGCTCGAAGTCCTTGCGCTGCTGCTGCTTGGCGCGGACGCGGCCGAGCACGACCGGGTTCACCCACTCCAGGTGCGACGGGTTGGCGTTCAGCGTCAGGTGGACGATGTTGCCGTTGAAGTCGCGGTCGGACGAGGTGCCCAGGTGGTACTTCACGTCACCGGAGCCCTGCACGTCCTCAGGGCTCGACGGGTTGCCCTGGAACTCCGAGAACACGGCGGAGAACGGCTTGCCCATGAAGTTGGTCAGCACGTTCAGGCGGCCGCGGTGGGCCATGCCGACGACCACTTCCTTCATGCCGAGCTGGCCGCCGCGCTTCAGGATCTGCTCCAGCGCCGGGATCATCGACTCGCCGCCGTCCAGGCCGAAGCGCTTGGTGCCGGTGTACTTGACCTGCAGGAACTTCTCGAAGCCCTCGGCCGCGGTCAGGCGCTCCAGGATGGCGCGCTTGCCGTTGACGGTGAAGTCGGTGTGGTTGCGGCCGCTCTCGATGCGCTCCTGGATCCAGGCCTTCTCTTCCGGGTCCTGGATGTGCATGAACTCGACACCGATGGTGCCGCAGTAGGTCTTGTTCAGGATGTCGAGGATCTGGCGCAGCGTGGCGCTTTCCAGGCCCAGCGAGTAGTTCAGGAAGATCGGCCGGTCCATGTCGGCCGGGCCGAAGCCGTAGGTCGCCGGGTCCAGCTCGGGGTGCGGCTCGCGCTTCTCCAGGCCCAGCGGGTCGAAGTGCGCGTTCATGTGGCCGCGCACGCGGTAGACGCGGATCAGCATCAGCGCGCGGATCGAGTCGAGCACCGCCTGACGCATCTGCTCGTGCGTGACGCCGCCGAACACCTGCTGGACGTGCTGCACCAGGCCGCCGTTGCCGGGGCCCGTCAGCGCCGTCGTGGCGGCCGCCGCGGTCTCATCGGCCGCGCCCAGGAGGATCTCCTCCGGCAGCGACCAGGACGCGCCGCGCAGTTCGTCGAGGACGGCGCGCGAATCGTCGTCCATCTCCTTGAAGAAACCGTTCCAGCTCGGATCCACCGAGGCCGGGTCCTTCAGGAAGCGGGCGTAGAGTTCGGCCACGTACTGTGCGTTCCCGCCGAACAGGAACGAGGACTTCTCCAGATTCACCGACATGGTTTTCGCCTCGGGCTGAGCGCCCGGTTCCCTAGAGTTTGTTCTTTTTCAAAGAGGCCCCCACCGGCGGCCGAAAGGCCCCTGGATCCCGTTTCCGGGTTCCAGGAGCCTCCCAAGTCAGGCCGATGAGGTGTGCGGTCGGGGCATGTCCGTATACCCCGCCGTCACCTTAGCCCTTCATAACCTTCAGCATGGTCGAGCCGAGGCTCGCCGGGCTGTCGGCCACCGCGATGCCGACCGACTTCATGAAGTCGATCTTGAAGTCCGCGGTGTCGTTGCCGCCCGACACGACCGCGCCGGCGTGGCCCATGCGGCGGCCCGGAGGCGCGGTGCGGCCGGCGATGAAGCCGACGACCGGCTTCTTCGTGCCCGAGTCCTTGATGAACTGCGCGCCCTTCACCTCGGCGTCACCACCGATCTCGCCGATCATGATGATGCCTTCGGTCTCCGGATCCTTGATGAACAGGTCCAGGGAGTCGATGAAGTTGGTGCCGTTCACCGGATCGCCGCCGATGCCGATGCAGGTGGTCTGGCCGAGGCCGGCCGCCGTGGTCTGCGCGACGGCTTCGTAGGTCAGCGTGCCCGAGCGCGACACGATGCCGATCTTGCCGCGCTTGTGGATGTGGCCCGGCATGATGCCGATCTTGCACTCGTCCGGGGTGATGATGCCCGGGCAGTTCGGACCGATCAGGCGGGTCTTGGAGTTCGCCAGGGCGCGCTTCACCCGCACCATGTCCAGCACCGGGATGCCCTCGGTGATGCAGACCACCAGCGGGATCTCGGCGTCGATGGCCTCCAGGATCGCGTCGGCCGCGAAGGGCGGCGGGACGTAGATCACGGACGCGTTGGCGCCGGTCTTCTCGACGGCGTCGGCGACGGTGTCGAACACCGGCAGGTCGAGGTGGGTGGTGCCGCCCTTACCCGGGGTGACGCCGCCGACCATCTTGGTGCCGTAGGCGATCGCCTGCTCGGAGTGGAAGGTGCCCTGCGCGCCGGTGAAGCCCTGGCAGATGACCTTCGTGTCGGAATTAACGAGAACAGCCATCTTACTTGGCCTCCTTCACGGCCTTGACCACCTTCTCGGCGGCGTCGGCGAGGTTGTCGGCCGACAGGATCGGCAGGCCGGACTCGGACAGGATCTTCTTGCCCAGCTCGACGTTGGTGCCTTCCAGGCGGACGACGAGCGGAACGTGCAGGTGGACCTCACGGGCCGCGGCGACGACGCCCTCGGCGATGACGTCGCAGCGCATGATGCCGCCGAAGATGTTGACCAGGATGCCCTCGACGTTCGGATCCGACAGGATCAGCTTGAAGGCCGCGGTCACGCGCTCACGCGTGGCGCCGCCGCCGACGTCCAGGAAGTTGGCCGGCTCGCCGCCGTACAGCTTGATGATGTCCATGGTGGCCATCGCCAGGCCGGCGCCGTTCACCATGCAGCCGATCGAGCCGTCGAGCTTGACGTAGTTGAGGCTGTGCTTCGCCGCCTCGATCTCCGCCGGGTCCTCTTCCGACTCGTCGCGCAGCTCTTCGATGTCCTTGTGACGGAAGAGCGCGTTGTCGTCGAAGTTCATCTTGGCGTCGAGCGCCAGGATCTCGCCCGAACCGGTGACGATCAGCGGGTTGATCTCGACGATCGAGCAGTCCAGCTCCACGAACGCCTGGTACATGGCGGTCAGGAACTTGGCGGCGGCACCGACCTGCTTGCCTTCCAGGCCGAGGCCGAAGGCAACCTTGCGGGTGTGGTAGCCCTGGATGCCGCTGACCGGGTCGATGGCGACCTTCAGGATCTTTTCGGGGTGGTCGTGGGCGACCTCCTCGATCTCCATGCCGCCCTCGGTCGAGGCGATGATGGTCACCGTGCCGGAGGCGCGGTCGACCAGCATGCCGAGGTACAGCTCGCGCTTGATGTCGGCGCCTTCCTCGACGTAGATGCGCTTGACTTCCTTGCCCTCGGGGCCGGTCTGCTTGGTGACGAGCACCTTGCCGAGCATCTCGCCGGCGTTCTTGCCGACCTCCTCGACGGACTTGACGACGCGGACGCCGCCCTTGCCCTGCTCGTTGCCCTTGAAGCGGCCGGCGCCGCGGCCACCGGCGTGGATCTGCGACTTCACGACCCAGACCGGGCCGCCCAGCTCGCGGGCGACGGTCTCGGCTTCCTGCGGGGTGTAGGCGACGCCGCCGCGGGGAACCGCGACGCCGTACTTCTTCAACAGGCCCTTAGCCTGGTACTCATGGATGTTCATCGGGCGTCCATCTTTTTTGTAGGTCGGCTGACGATGATGGGCGGACGCGGGAAAGGCGCCGTGCGTTTCGGCAATACATCCGGAGGCGTATGCGCTCCGGATGATTGACCGCCGCTACTGTAGCACCTGGGACGGACTCTTCAACCGTCCGTCCCGCGGTGCAGCGCGTGTTTCCGCCTGCTGGCAAAAAGGCCGCCTCTTAGGAGGCGGCCTTCTCAGCCTGCTGCTTCTTGACGACGTCGACCAGCGTCTGCACCGCAGCCACCGAGTGGTCGAACATCTTCTTCTCGTCCGCGTTCAGCTCGATCTCGATGATCTTCTCGACGCCGCCGGCGCCGATGATCGTCGGGACGCCGACGTACATGTCGTTGACGCCGTACTGGCCGGTCAGCTGCGCGGCGCAGGGCAGGACGCGCTTCTGATCCTTGAGGTAGCTCTCGGCCATCTGGATGGCGGAGGCGGCCGGGGCGTAGAAGGCCGAGCCGGTCTTCAGCAGCTTGACGATCTCGGCGCCGCCGTCACGGGTGCGCTGGACGATCTGGTCGAGCTTCTCCTGCGAGGTCCAGCCCATCTTGATCAGGTCCGGCAGCGGGATGCCGGCGACGGTCGAGTAACGCACCAGCGGGACCATGGTGTCGCCGTGGCCGCCCAGCACGAAGGCGGTGACGTCTTCCACCGAAACCTTGAACTCGTCGGCCAGGAAGTAGCGGAAACGCGCCGAGTCCAGCACGCCGGCCATGCCGACCACCTTGTGCGCGGGCAGACCCGAGGCCTGCTGCAGCACCCACACCATCACGTCCAGCGGGTTGGTGATGACGATGACGAAGGCGTTCGGGCAGTACTTCTTGATGGCCTCGCCGACCGTCTGGCAGACGCCGGTGTTGATGCCGATCAGATCGTCACGGCTCATGCCGGGCTTGCGCGGCACGCCGGCGGTGACGATGACGACGTCGGCGTCCTTGATCACCGAGTAGTCGTTGCCGCCGCTGAGAGCGGCATTGAAGCCCTCGACCGGGGCGGTCTCGGCGAGGTCGAGCGCCTTGCCGGCCGGCATGTCCTCGGCGATGTCGAACAGGACGATGTCGCCCAGTTCCTTGAGGCCGGCGAGGAGGGCCAGCGTGCCGCCGATCTGGCCGGAGCCGACGAGGGCGATCTTGTTGCGTGCCATGGAGCGTTCCCTGCGCTTAAAGCGTCCCCCCTTCAGCGGAGGACCGAACCAATGGATGGGTCTTTCTTTAGGGATCCAGCGCCCTTAGAATTCGAGGCGGGTTCCTAGCGCGAATCCACTCGAAGGGCAAGCGTGACGGGAGGCACGGAACCGGAACGGTCCGAGGAATCCGGTGAAACCGTGCTGATGGATCGCCTGCCCACGTATCAAAGGACTGAATTTTCTCCTTGGGAGGTCATGATGATGCGCTTTGCGCCCGCTGCGACATTGGCGATCGCCGTCGCGTTCCTGGCGGGCCCGGTGTCGGCCCAGACCGTGCCGGACTACGAGGCGGCGCTGGCCGCGGTGCCCGGCTCGCCGGCGGCGGCCGTCGCCTCGGCGTGCCGGCCGCTGCAG
Source organism: Azospirillum sp. TSO22-1 (assembly GCF_003116015.1). GTDB lineage: Bacteria > Pseudomonadota > Alphaproteobacteria > Azospirillales > Azospirillaceae > Azospirillum. The sequence goes on along the minus strand of NZ_LGQZ01000023.1, from coordinate 12,575 downwards.
AACTACGTGGTCACGGCGATGGAGCCGGGCGAGCGCAAGGGCCCCTGGCTGCTGTCGTGGCTGCCCTTCACGCCGTGGGCCGACGACACCGCCGCCGGTGCGCGGCGCGATTGCACCAGCGTGCGCGAGGTGGGGGTGATCGCCTTCAACGCCGGCAGCTCCGAGGAGATCGTCACCCCGCCGAAGCTGGACGACACCGACGTGCTGGTCCGCCCGACCGACCCGGCGACGTCGACGCAGCCGCTGCCCGGCTACGACACGCCGAGCCGGCGGACCCCGCGGACGCGCTGAGCGGCGTGGAGCGGGCCGGGCGCCTGTCCGGCCCGCCCTACAGCCACGCCGGCGTCCAGGGGAAGTCGGCCGGGAACATCCTGAGGTAGTGGACGAGGCGCGGCCGGTCGGCATGGTTCGGCGTGGGGCCGTGCGCCAGCGCGTGGTGCCACAGGATGAGGTCGCCGGCCCGCCCCGCGATGGGCGTCATCGTCAGGTGCCGCTCGGCGTGCGTGCGCGGCGACACGCCCGGCGGCAGCGAGTCCATCCAGGCGTCGAGCGTGCGGTGCATGCCCGGCACCACGGCGAACGCCCCCTGGTTCGCGGCGGTGTCGGTCAGGTAGATCAGGCCCTGGATGCCCAGGGGGACCGGCCGGACGAGGCTGACGTCCCAATGGATGCCAGGGCCGGGAAAGGCGCAGTTGGGCGTCACCGGCGGGTTGAAGCCGACGCGGTCGGTGCTCACCCACAGGTCGGCGCTTCCCCAGAGCTGGGCGAACGCCTTGTGGATGCGCCGCGACCGCCGGTTGGCGTCGAGCGCCGGATGGCGGAACAGCTGGGTGAACACGCATTGCTGCCGGTCGGTCCATTCCTCCCAGGAGGCGGGGTCGTCCGGCGACTTGCCCAGCTCGTCCCACACCGCCTGCGCGGTGGCCCGGCAGGCCTCGGGGCCGATCGAGTCGTGCAGGACGACCCAGCCGTGCTCCTCCCAGTGGGCGAGGTCGTCCGCGTCGAGCACCGGCTCCATGGCGTCGATGTCGCCGGCCAAGGCGCGGGCGGCGGGCGGCGGCGATTGGCCGGTCAGCGCGGCGTTGACGCGTTCCACCGCCCCGGGGGCGAGGGCGCCGCCGTTGTGCCGGACGATCCAGTCCTCGAACTCCGCAAAGCCGGGCCGGGCGCCGCCGAGATGGCGGTAAAACTCCTCCAGACCGACTTGCAGGCCGCTGCACAGCACGTGGACGGTGCGCCACTCGCGCACCGCCTCGTCGCCCTCGGGCACGGTGCCGGAGAGAAGCCGCGACCAGATGCGCTTGAGGCCGACGACCCCCAGTGCACCGACGTCGGTGAAGTCGGCGAGGGGAGGTGCGCTGAGGGTCTTTGCCATGGTGGCCGTGTCCGGATTGCGGTGTGGTGGCGGGAACGAACACCACCTGTTTGCCGCAGCGGAGGCGTCACTGCAACCCGTACAGCTCAAGCTGGCGCGCCATTTCGGCCGGAGGCAGCGGGAAGTCGGTGCCCTGGCGGGCGTTCAGCATGGCGTGCGGCGCGATGCCCGCGGCGCGCGCCTGCACCTGCATGGCGCAGCGCATCGAGAAGCCGGCGCGCCAGACCAGCGCGGTGACGGCGCGCGGGTTGCCGGAGTCCAGCACCAGCCCGACCGCCTGCACCGGCGCCCCGGCGCGCAGCGCCAGCGCGGCGCGCACGAAGCCGGTCTCGTTCCACGACAGCGCGTCGCCGATGGCGGTCTCGCCCAGCGCGCCGGTGCGGTGCAGGCGCAGCGCGCGGCGCTCCGGCGTCTCTGAGGGCGCGCGCTCGATCCACTCGACGCGGCGGCGGACGGCGGCGGCGATCTCGGCGACGGTGGCCTCGTCGAAGTCGGGGCGCGAGCGCAGCACCGCGACCACCGAGCGGTCGACGAAGTCGGCCAGCCGCAGCGCGAGGCGCGGCGGCAGCGCCGGCCGGGCCGCCAGCTTGGATTGCAGCGCGCGGTGGCGGGTCGAGTCCTCGACGGCGCGCTCCAGCGCCGGTTCGGGGATGATGGCGCCGGTGTTGTCGAGCAGCACGCCGGTCGCCTCGGCGTCGCCGGCCTCGACGATGGCGGTGGAGACCGGAGCGCTGACGCTGGCGCGGCCGGCGATGGCCGACAGCGCCCAGGGCGCCGGCTGCGCCGCGATCACCGTCAGCAGGTCGGAATCCGTGAGCGTGGCGCAGCAGTGCAGGATCGGTTCGGCCACCGAGCGCTCGACGTCGCGCGCCAGCTTCTGCACCACCGGCGGCGGGGCGCAGGCGATGTCCTTGATGGCTGTCGCCAGCGCCGCGCGCACGAAGGTGACGTGGTCGCGGGCCAGCTGCTCCAGCGCGCGCAACGCCACGTTGGCGACGGTGTCGCGGCCGTCCGGCGGCAGGTCGGGCAGCAGGCGGCAGAGCTGGCGCGCCAGCGCCGCCCGCACCGCCTCGTCGCCCCAGCCGGACAGGCGGGACTGCGCCAGCAGCGCGCCCAGCGCGCGGGCCGGCGTCGGTTCCGGCGCGGCGGGCTCGTCGAACAGGTAGTCGAGCTGCTCCGGCGCCACGCCTTGTGCGGGGCCGGGGCTGTCGTGGGTGGCCGGTGGGCGCGGCCGGAGGAGGTGCGGTTTGCCGGTCACGGTTTTCGATCCCGGGTTGAGGCGGCGAGGAGCGAACCAGTTTGATCCATCGGAACGCCGCCTCGGTTAACGGGTGGCTAATTCGGCATTTCGCTAAAATACATTTTATCGCCGCTCCCTATCTCCGGCGGGCGAGCGCCACGGTGGCCGGCGGTTTCACGGCGCCGCCCATGGTGCGCACCGGCACCGCGCGCTGTTTGCGCAGCGTGTCGAAGGCGTCGAAGATGCGCAGCAGGTGGCCCGAGGTCTCGTCGCCGTAGCGCACGTCCATGCGGGCGCGGCCCAGCTCGGTGCGGATCTCCTCGCGCAGGTGGCCGAACAGCGCCTCGAAGATCAGCTCGAAATGCTCGTCGGCGAAGCTGAAGGTGCGGGCGTTGACGGCGGTCGTCATGCGGCGCATGAAGCTCTGGCGCTGGAAGTGGAACTGCTTGAAGCGCAGCATGACGCGCACGAACAGCGCATGCGTCAGCACCGGCAGGGTGGGGTGGCGGGACACCCGGGGCCACACCTCCTCCTCGCGTTCGGCGCGGGTGAGCTGGAAGATCGAGCGGGCGTCGGCGTTCATCGCCTCCCACTCCTTGTCGTAGAACAGCGCGGTGAGGTTGGCCTGCAGGCCGGGCACGATGACGCGCGGGAAGACGTTGCCGGTCACGGGATCGGCGATCTCCGGCACCTTCTGGGTGACGGAGGAGTACATCAGCCGCGTGACGAAGTCGCGCCGCCGCCCCTCCTCGGTCCCCGGCGGCAGTTCCAGCGTGACGGACTCGGCCGGGTCGGTGCGGCCGTCCTGGCAGCCGCGGCAGGTGCGCGCGAACAGCGGCAGCGTGCGCGGCCAGTTGTCCATCATCAGGTCGAAGGCGCGGGTGAACTCCTCCTGGGTCAGCGCGCCGCGCAGGGCGATCTGCGCGCCGATGGCTTCCTGGAAGGTCTGCACCAACGCGCGGGCGATGCCGTGATGCTGCACGAAGGACGGGACGCCCATGCCCATGTTCGGGGCCGCGGCCGCCGGGGCCTCGGACAGCGCGCGGGGGCGCGTGGGGTGCAGGTCGTGGTCGCTCATGGCCGTCGGGATGCGAGATGATTGGATTTATCTCGCATTTTATCAATTGACGGAGGCGTGGCTGTGACGGCGGTCACTCGCGATCCGAAACGCGGCCCAAAAATCAGCCGGCCAAAGTCAGCCGGCGGTGCGGGATACGTACGCCTTCAGCATGGCGGGCGCGATGGCCCGGTGGAAAGGCTTGACCACGAGCATGTAGAACCGGCCCAGAGCGTTCTTCGTCCGAACCACGGTGGTGATGACCGCCCACTGGCCGGTGCCGTCGTCGGGAAGCTTGCAGACCGACAGCCAGACGTCGAGATGCCTGTCCTGGTCGCCCACGATGATCTCGGGCTCGGTGATGTCCTGAACCGTGAAGATGCCCAGCCGGTCGCCGGGCCGGTAGTCGGCCGCGGCCTTCTCCGGGGTGACGGCCGCCAGCGCGCCGAGGTCCTTCAGGCCCGCCAGACGGACCAGCTTGTTCCGCAGCCACATCAACCGGTCGATCCAGGCCGGGGGGCGGTTCATGGTGCACCGGAAGATGTCCAGCGCCGACAGGCCGGGATCGGACACGGGGAAGCGGTAGGCGTCGTGGAAGTCGGCTCCCGCGAGGTGCCGGCGGATGGCGGCGTGTGCCGGGATCTCCGAAGGTTCGACGCGGGGCATCGGAACACTCTCCGTGGAATGGATCTCCGCCCACGGTCGGCAGCCGCGCTCGCGCTGTCAAGCGCCTCGCGCCCAAGAAAAAAGGCCGCCGTCAAGCGACGGCGGCCCGAAGTCTAGGGAGGAAACGCACGGCACGAGTGCCGTAGTCGTGCGGAACCTACCCGGGTATGCCGCAAAGTGGTAGTACCAAGTGCGTATGTGTGCGCTGCACAACGCGCATGGCTCCGCCCAAGGTGTGTTCCGTCAGCCCAGCTTCCCGCGGATCAGCGCCTTGGTCTCCTCGATGCCGTACAGCTCGATGAACGAGCCCATGCGCGGCCCCGTGGTCTGGCCCAGCAGCACCTCGTAGAGCGCCTGGAACCACGCGCGCAGCTCGGTGAAGCCGTGCGCCTTGCCCACCTCGAACACCTCGTTCTGGATGGTCTCGGCCTTGGCGTCGGCGGCCAGGATGGTCAGGCGGTTCAGCAGGTCATCCAGCGCCACGCGCTCGGCGTCGGTGGGGGCGCGGTACTGCTTGGTCGGCTTCACGAAGTCCTGGTAGTAGCGCACCGCGTAGCCGGCCATGCGGTCGAGCAGCGGGTTGCTCTCCGCCGACACGCCGGGGGCGTAGCGGCTGATGAAGCCCCACATCACGTCCTTGGTCTCGGCGTTGGCGACGCCGGCCAGGTTCAGCAACAGGCCGAAGCTGAGGTCGGAGCGGACCGCCGGCGGCTTGCCGTCGTGGATGTGCCAGGCCGGGTTCTCCAGCTGCTTCGCCGGGTCCTCCTGCGGCAGCTTGGCGGCGAAGGCGACGTACTCGTCCACCGCGCGCGGGATGACGTCGAAGTACAGGCGCTTGGCCGTCTTCGGCTTCTGGAACATGTAGAGCGACAGGCTCTCCGGCGGGGCGTAGGTCAGCCACTCCTCGATGGTCAGGCCGTTGCCCTTGGACTTGGAGATCTTCTGCCCCCGGTCGTCCAGGAAGAGTTCATAGTTGAAGCCCTCCGGCGGCGTGCCGCCGAGGATCTTCGCGATCTTGCCGGCCAGCTCGACCGAGGGGATCAGGTCCTTGCCGGCCATCTCGTAATCCACGCCCAGCGCGTACCAGCGCATGCCCCAGTCGGGCTTCCACTGCAGCTTGACGTGGCCGCCGGTGACCGGGACCTCGACCTTCTTCCCGTCCTCGTCCTCGAAGACGATGGTGCCGGCGTCCACGTCGCGCTCCAGCACCGGGACCTGCAGGACGCGGCCGGTGGACGGCGAGACGGGAAGGAACGGGCTGTAGGTCTGCTGCCGCTCCTCGCCGAGCGTCGGCAGCATCACCGCCATGATCTCGTCGTAGTTGGCCAGGACCTTCAGCAGCGCGTCGTCGAAGCGGCCGGACTTGTACCATTCCGTGGAGGACTGGAAGTCGTAGTCGAAGCCGAACTGGTCGAGGAAGGCGCGCAGCCGCGCGTTGTTGTGCGCGCCGAAGCTGTCGTGCGTGCCGAACGGGTCGGGCACCTGGGTCAGCGGCTTGCCGAGGTGCTGGGCCACCATCTCCTTGTTGGGGATGTTGTCGGGCACCTTGCGCAGGCCGTCCATGTCGTCGGAGAAGGCGAACAGCTTGGTCGGCAGGTCCGACATGCGCTGGAACGCCTGGCGCACCATGGTGGTGCGCGCCACCTCGCCGAAGGTGCCGATGTGCGGCAGGCCCGACGGGCCGTAGCCGGTCTCGAACAGGACGTAGCCCTTGGCGGGCGGCGCTTTGGCGAAGCGCGCCACCAGCTTGCGCGCTTCCTCGAACGGCCACGCCTTCGCCTGCAACGCCAGTTCCCGCTCGCCCGTCATAGCCCGAGTTCCTTCGCCACACTTCCGTAAAGGGGAAGGCGGACCCTAGGGCGGAAGCGGGGTTGCGTCAACGGCCGAGCCTTGCCACCCTCTCGGCATCGCCGCAGCCGGGGAAGCACCTCCATGGGTTGGGTCTATCTGTCGGTCGCCATCGGCTTCGAGATCGCCGGCACCACCGCCATGAAGCTGTCGGACGGGATGACGCGGCTGTGGCCGGCGCTGGCCGTGGTGCTGTGCTACAGCGTGTCGTTCACGCTGCTGGCCTGGGCTCTGCGTAGCCTGGAGGTGGGGGTGGCCTACGCGGTGTGGTCGGCGGTCGGCACCATGGCCATCGCCGCCATCGGCATCCTGGTGTTCGGCGAGGGCGTCGGGACGATGAAGCTGCTGGGCCTCGCGCTGATCGTCGCCGGGGTGGTCAGCCTGCGGCTCGCCGGACCGGGGGCGTGAGCATGGGCTGGATCGTCCTGGGGGTGATCGTCGGCGCGGTGATGATCCTGCTGTCCAAGCGACGTCGGACGGGCGAGCCCGAGGGCACGGCCGACGCCGGGGTGGCGGTTCCCCCGATCGGCGGGCCGGAGGGTGGTCCGGACGGCGGCGACTGTGGTGATGGCGACGGTGGCGACGGCGGGGAATGACGGCCGGCGTTCCCGATTTCCCTAAAATTCGCGATAAGCGTGGCAAGAGTGTGAGGTAAGTTTACGTTAACCATAACGGGCGCTTCCTCCCCGGGCACACAGCACGGAGGCAAGCGATCCATGACGACCGCCCTTTACGTTTCGACCCAAGGCAAGGACACGTGGTCGGGCAAGCTGGCCGCGCCCAACGCCGAGGGGACGGACGGGCCGCTCGCCAGCCTTGCCGCGGCGCGTGACGCCATGCGCGCCGGGGAGGCGGACACCACCTACGTCCGCGGCGGCACCTACCATTTGACGCAGACGCTGGAGCTGGACGCCCGCGACGCCGGCCACACCTTCACCGCCTATCAGGGCGAAAAGCCGGTGATCAGCGGCGGCGAGGTGGTGCACGGCTTCCGCGACGAGGGCAACGGCCTGTACTCCGCCGAACTCGCCCAGCGCAGCGACCTCGACCTGACCGTCGGCGGCGTGCGCCAGCACGTGGCGCAGACCGGCGTGCGCGATCCGGCCAATCCCGCCACCTCCGGCTGGCAGGTGATCGGCGACGCGCCGGGGGGCGCCGCCAAGGGTGTCTTCACCGCCCGCGGCACGGTGCCGGAGGGCATCGTCGCGCACGACGGCCTGAAGGTGCAGGCGCTGGACTACGAGCGCCTGTCCGACCGCATCGCCGACGTCACCGCCATCGACCGCGGCGCCCACACCATCGCGCTGGGGCAGGAGTCGCAGTACGACCTGCGCGCCGGCGGCACCTACCGGCTGCTCAACGACCCGGCGCTGATCCGCGATGCGGGGGATTTCGCCTGGCGCGAGTCCGACCACCGTCTGGTGCTCAAGCCGCAGGATGCGGCGCACTTCGAGGAACAGGGCGTGGTGGTGCCGCGCCTGGGCACGCTGGTGACGCTGAACAAGACCCACGACGTGACGCTGAGCGGGCTGACCTTCACCGACGGCCGCTGGGACGGCGCCGCGGTGGTGCTGTCGGGCGGGCACAGCAACGAGCTGGGCGGCAACACGTTCAGCAACGTCGGCACCGGCGTGGCGGCGTACGCCTCGACCGGCAACCGCATCGCCGGCAACACGCTGCACGACCTCGCCGACAGCGGCATCACCCTGGAGCAGGCCTCCGACGGCAACCGCGTCTACGCCAACGTGATCGAGCACGTTGGCACCCTGGTGAAGGGTGGCGGCGGCATTACCTCGGTGGGCAGCAGCCACCTCACCATCAGCCACAACGACATCAGCGACACCGCCCGCTACGGCATCTCGCTGAAGGAGTGGGGCGACGGCCAGCTGAACGAGGACAACCTCGTGGAAGGCAACCGCGTCCGCCACGCCGGACAGGAGACCGCCGACGGCGGCGGCATCGAGATGCTGGGACGCTCCGGGCACGACACCCATTCGGTGATCCGCGGCAACGTGGTGGAGGACAGCGGCGGGCTGGCCACCGCGCGCGGTTCCGGCGAGTGGCTGACCGACCACAAGGGCTGGGGCATCTCGCTGGACGACCTGACCAGCGGCGTGACGGTGGACGGCAACCGGGTGACCGGCACCTCGTGGGCCAACATCTACGTGCACGGCGGCCACGACAACGCGGTGACCAACAACGCCGGGGTGATCGACAACCCAAGCGACTCCTTCATCCGCGTCGAGTGGGTGCCGAAGGCCGGCGACCTCGGCCGGCCGGCCGACAACGTGGTCACCGGCAACGTCATCGAGGGCGCGCAGCCGATGGACCACTACGCGACCCTGCTGACCGCCGGCACGCTGACGCTGGACCACAACACCGTGCACAACGCGCCGGCCAAGGGTGCGGCCGACGTGGTCGCCGACCACGTGGTGGTGACGGCGGCCGGCGACGGCACCCACGACGCGGACTGGGCCGCGGCAGGGGCCGGCGGCTTCGCCGCGGGGGCGGAGCTGACGCACTTCTGGTGAGCGGCTTGTGAGGCCCTCCCCCTGCTTCGCAGGGGGAGGGAGGGGACCCGCGAAGCGGGGAGGGTGGGGGCTACGGCTTTCCCGTGGAGCCGCTGCCCCCACCCAACCCTCCCCCTGCGGAGCAGGGGGAGGGCACCGTTCGCCCTTTACCGCACGCAGTCGTCCAGACGTTCCCGTTCCACCACCGCCATCCGCCGCTCGATGACTCCCGCCCGCCGCTGCACGTAGGGCGTGGCGGGCGTCCAGTTGCGCGGGCTGGGCAGCAGCACCGCCAGCACCGCGGCCTCCCGGCGCGTCAAGGACGAGGTCGGCTTGCCGAAGTGGTGCCGCGCGGCGGCCTCGGCGCCGTACACGCCATCGGCCCACTCGACGATGTTGAGATAGACCTCCATGATCCGGCGCTTCGGCCACAGCGCCTCGATCAGCAGGGTGAAGCCGGTCTCCAGCCCCTTGCGGGTCCAGGTGCGGTCGGGCCAGAGGAAGGCGTTCTTCGCGGTCTGCTGGCTGATCGTCGAGCCGCCCTTGAGGCGGCGGCCTTCCTCGTTGTCCTCGAACGCGTCCTCGATGGCTGCCCAGTCGAAGCCGCCGTGGCCGCAGAACTTGGTGTCCTCGGACGCGATCACCGCCCGCGCCAGCACCGGCGCGATGCGCGCCAGCGGCACCCAGTCGTGCCGCATCGCCGACCCGTCGGCGGCGCGGATCAGCATCAGCGGCGTCGCCGGTACCGGCGCCACCCGGTACAGCAGCACCCAGCCGACGCTCAGCGCCGCCAGACCCAGCGCCAGCGCGACCAGGACGCGGATCAGCCGGCGCACCAAGACCGTCCGAACGGGGTAGGGACCGCGAATTCCATCGTGTCGGCCGAAAAAATACCTATAAGAAGGCGCAACGCGGGTGCTCGTACCGGCGCTGCCGGCCCCTTATACTGCACGCCGCATGCACACGTCCCACCCGACCTCCCATCCCCTGTCGCTCGACACCGCGCCGGTCATCGTCGCCGGGGCGCGGCAGGTCGTGTGGATGAGTGCCGACGGCGAGGTGGAGACCCTCAGCCCCGCCGCCGCCGCCAAGCGGGCGCGGCGCGAGACGCCGGTGGTCTGCCACGCCCGCACGGTGGCGCGGCGGCTGGGCGCCGATCCGTTCCCGATGCTGGACGTGCTGGAGCTGTTCGCCTTCGTCAAGCCGGCCGCCTTCTGCGTGCCCACCCCGCGCGGGCTGGCCGAGGCGCTGCAGCTGCCCCGGCCCGAGGGGCTGGAGGCGGAAGCGGTGGCGCTGCAGCGCGCCGCGTGGCTGCTGCTGAAGATCATCGCCGCCCCGGCCCGCTCGGAGGCGTCCGACCCCGTCGCCATCGCCTGGGAGATGGGCCGCGCCGGCTGGCCGTGGGCACCGATGGTGCTGGGTGCGCTGGGCGCGCCGAACGGGCCGGAGCGCGGGCGCGCCCTGCACGGCTTCCGCATCTGGACCCGGCTGAAGGAGGTCGACCAGGAAGCACCCCCGCCGCCGCCCGCCCATCATCCCGTCGAGCCGGAGGAGGCGCGCCGCCGGCTGGCCGAGATGCTCTCCGCCCAGGTCGCCGGCAAGGTGGCCGAGCCGCGGCCGCAGCAGGCCGACTACGCCAGCGCGGTGTCCGGCGCCTTCGCGCCGCGCCCGGCGCCGGACACGCCGAACCTCGTGCTGGCCGAGGCCGGCACCGGCGTCGGCAAGACGCTGGGCTACCTCGCCCCGTCCACGGTGTGGGCGGAGAAGAACCGCGGCACGGTGTGGATCTCCACCTACACCCGCAACCTCCAGCACCAGATCGACGGCGAGCTGGACCGCCTGTTCGACGACCCCGCCACCAAGGCGCGCAAGGTCGTGGTGCGCAAGGGGCGCGAGAACTACCTGTGCCTGCTGAACCTGGAGGACGCGGTGCGCGGCCTGCCGACGCAGCCTCACAATGCGGTGGCGGTCGGGCTGATGGCGCGCTGGGCGGCGGCGACGCGCGACGGCGACCTCAACGGCGGCGACTTCCCGGGCTGGCTGGTCGATCTGCTGGGGCGAGCGCGCACCATGACGCTGGCCGACCGGCGCGGCGAGTGCGTCTATTCCGCCTGCGACCACTACGCCAAGTGCTTCATCGAAAAGAGCGTGCGCCGTGCGCGCCGCGCCGACGTGGTGATCGCCAACCACGCGCTGGTGATGGTGCAGGCGGCGCTGGGCGGCGGCGACGACATCGGCCTGCCGACCCGCTACGTCTTCGACGAGGGCCACCACGTCTTCGACGCCGCCGACAATGCCTTCGCCGGCCATCTCACCGGGCGCGAGGCGCAGGAGCTGCGCCGCTGGCTGCTCGGCGCCGAGGAGAGCCGCGGCCGGGCGCGCGGGCTGAAGCGCCGGCTGGAGGACCTCGTGGCCGGCGACGACAAGGCGCAGGAGCAGCTCGACGCCGTGCTGATGGCGGCGTTCCGCCTGCCGGGCGACGGCTGGGCGGCGCGGCTGTCCGCCGACAACCCGAACGGCCCGACCGAGCGCTTCCTGCTGCTGGCCCGCCAGCAGGTCTACGCCCGCACCGACGGCGCCGCCGGGCCGTACAGCCTGGAGGCCGACACCGCCTACCCGGTGGACGGCCTGACGGAGGCCGCCGACGAGCTGCGCGCCGCGCTGGGCGAGCTGTCGAAGCCGCTGGAGGCGCTGTCGCAGCGCCTCGCCAGCCGGCTGGACGACGAGGCCGCGGAGCTGGACGCCGATCAGCGCCGGCGCATCGACGCGATGTCCAGGAGCCTGCACCGCCGCGGCACGCTGACGGTGGAGGCGTGGCGGGCCATGCTGGCCTCGCTGAAGGAGGCGACGCCGCCGCAGTTCGTCGACTGGTTCGCGGTGGAGCGGCAGGAGGGGCGCGACGTCGATGTCGGCCTGTACCGCCACTGGGTGGACCCGACCATCCCCTTCGTCGAGGCGGTCAGCGCCCAGGCGCACGGCATGGTGGTCACCTCGGCGACGCTGACCGACGGCACCGGCGACACGGCGCTCGACTGGGAGGCGGCGGAGGCGCGCACCGGGGCGCTGCACCTGCCGCGGCCGGCGGTGCGGGCGCAGGTGCCCTCGCCCTTCGACTACAAGGCGCAGACCCGCGTGCTGGTGGTCACCGACGTGCGCAAGGACGATCTGGGGCAGGTGGCGGCGGCCTACCGCGAGCTGTTCCTGGCCGCCAAGGGCGGCGGCCTCGGGCTGTTCACTGCGATCAGCCGCCTGCGCGCGGTGCACGAGAAGCTGGCCGAGCCGCTGGACCGTGCCGGCCTGCCGCTCTACGCCCAGCACGTCGATCCGCTCGACGTCTCCACGCTTATCGACATCTTCCGCGGCGAGGAGCACGCCTGCCTGCTCGGCACCGACGCGGTGCGTGACGGCGTGGACGTGCCGGGGCGGTCGTTGCGCCTGATCGTCTTCGACCGCGTGCCCTGGCCGCGGCCGGACATCCTGCACCGGGCACGCCGCGAGGCGTTCGGCCGGCGCCGCTACGAGGACATGCTGACGCGCCTGCGCCTGAAGCAGGCGTTCGGCCGGCTGGTGCGCCGGGCCGACGACGTCGGCGTGTTCGTGCTGCTCGACCCGATGATGCCGTCGCGGCTGTTCGGCGCGTTCCCGGAGGGCGTCGAGGTGCAGCGCGTCGGGCTGAAGGACGCGGTGGCGATCACGCGGGAGTTTTTGGGAGAAGACCCCGGTCCCTCCCCCAGCCCCGCTGGGGGAGGTTAGGAGGGGGCCAGTTGTTCCCTCGAAGCCGTTGCCCCCACCCAACCACCGGTCGCCCGCAAGTCGGGCGACCGCGCTCCGCCTACGATCGCCTTCGGCGCTCGTTGCCTACGGCACCGGCTCCACGCC
>NZ_LGQZ01000037.1 GCF_003116015.1 Azospirillum sp. TSO22-1 | reverse complement strand
CCCCCCCCCCCTCAGATTTTGAGGATGTCATGGCTGACAAGTGGATATTCACGCCTGCTGGGAAGGCGGCCTATTACCAACAAGATAAACATATATACACCCAGAATGGAAAATGTGAATATTGGGTGCAAGATAACTATGTTTATCCGATGAACGGCGGAAACCCTCAATACTATATTCAAGACGGATGGTTTTACACATTGAACGGCAAGCCGGCGTATTATTACGGGTAATGGTCTGCGCATGACAAAGGGGCCATCATCCCGATGGCCCCTCCGCCGTCCACTCCTCTGAACACCGGCCGCGCGGTGAAAGGTAACCCGCCGCCGGCTGTCGGGGTTGGTTTCTGAAGAGCGGCCACTCACCGACTAAAGCCGCCCCGCGCCATCGGGTGTGCTGAAGGCCAGGACACACCCGCCCCGCGCGGAAGGGATCCCGTCTATCTTTCCGTCTCGTCTTGCCCCTTCCACGGGGCGCCCATGGCCCCGTAGGCTGCGCTGGACTCCCCCATGCAACGCACGCGGGCGGTGGCCTCCAGGCGCTCGGCAATAGGCCGCAGCATGGCGCGCTCCATCGGGAGGAGGTCCGGCGAGTCGGTGTCGATCAGCATGGCGGCGCCCTCAGTTCAACACGCTGCTACGACGGAGCCGGCGCGTCTTCTGGTGCGGGGGCGGGGGCGCCTTGTGCCCGGCGGCCAGCTTCAGTTGCGCCAGTTCCAGCACAACGGCGGTGTGCTGCTCCATCTCGCTCGCCAGCATATCGAACGCGGCGGCAAGCTGGTCAGCCAGTTGCGCGGCGTGCGTCGAGGCGTTCAGCGCGGCGGCGGCGGTGGCGCGCAACAGGTCCAGTTGGGCCTTGGGGTCCATCACCATGTTGACCGGCTGCAACCCGGCGGCGTGGTTCACCACGTTGGCCTGATGCGTGGCGATCATCCGCACCGCCTCGGCCGCCTGCCGGAATTCCTTCGCCGAAGCGCGCCGGCCTTCCACCATCGTCTTCTTCACGGCCCGATAGTTGGCGGCGGGATCTTCGCTGCCCTGCGCAGCGGAAGTGGTGGCCGGGGCGAGTTGGGCCAGGGTCGTTTCAGTCGTCATTGCATGCCTCCTGCGGCAAAGTTTACGGCTTCCCGGATGCGGTCGAAGGTCTGCGACACGTCGCCCTCCTTGATCCGCCGCACCAGATCGGAATGGTTCGTGTGGTAGCCCAGCCTCTTCGTCTGGACACCAGAGGCGGTCACGGTCGCCATGATGATGGCACCGCCGACAGCGCCGTTGACCTTCTCGTCAATCTCCAGCCCCTCGGCGAGCTGCCGTTGCGCCAGCTTCAGAAGGTCCACGTCGGGATTGCGGAAACGCTGCTTCCACACCCGCCCCTTGCTCTCGGGGATGTCAGGCCCGAGCCACGTCCCTTCGTAGGCCGGGCCGACGCACCGATAGGTCTCCTCGGCCGTCCACATGGCGCCCCACAGCTCAGGGCGCTTCCGAGCCTTGGAGTAGCCGACGAAAAGCATCTCCTGCTTGCTGGTGACCGGCGGGGCAACTCCCGCGCTGGCCTGCTTCTGGTGCAGCCATTCCGCCTGGACAAGAACGGCATTCAGGTTGGGCGTGAGGTCGTCAAACTCGAAGAATGGCGCCCTGTTCAACATCTGGTGAACAAGCGCGCTGAAGTGCGCGTCACCGCGGCCGGTGACAACACAATTCAGGTGCGGCACTACTGCGAACTTCGCCGTGTAGTTACTCGGGACGAACTCCGTGGGTCCGGCCTGAACCGAACCCACGGTGTCCACCACCACATGCGCCACTTTGTCTTGGAAGTGGGCTATCCACATACTCATGCGGTTACTCCTTCGAACAGCGTGGGCGTATCACCCACCACTGGCGTTCCGATCTGGTGAATGAAGGGGCGCACGGCGTATTCAGCGGCAAGCTGCGCCATGGCGTGTAGACCGAACTCCTTGAAGCTCTCCCAGAAGTTCTTGGCCTTGCCGCTCAGCGTGTCGAAAATCGACTTCTCAGCGAATTTCACAAGGCGGTCTTCCGTATGCTTCTGCACACGGTCGAGTTCCTTGCGGTATTCCTCGGCGGCCTTCTGCGCTTCCTGCCAAGCCGGGTTCGCCTGCATGAGAGCGCGATTGATCGCTTCGATTTCTTGTTGCGTCGGCTCGAACCCGCTGGCGCGAAGGCGCTCCAGCGCGTCGTTGGTCGCCTCCACCTGAAGGCGGTACTTCTCCGCCGGGGTCAACCCCTGCTGAACGGTGCTGGTGAACAGGGCGAACGACTTGTCGAGCTTCTGTTTCTCGATCTGCCGGCCCATCTCGGAGACGCCTTCCAGCATCTTCGTGAAGTCGTCGCCGGCCTCCGTGCCCTTGGTCATCTCCTTGGCTGCCGCGATCTGCGCATCCCGCAGGCGCATGGCGTCCTCAATCGCCATGTCAATCTTGAGGTCGTTGGAGCCGTCCGGGTTGCGGATGGCGTCCAGCGCGTCGCGGGTCTTCAGGAACTCGCTGTTGATGCCCTTGATGCGCTGCTCAAGGTCGGGCTTGATGGCGCCGTTCAGCCCGGCGTCGATGCCGGCGCGGAGTTGGTCGAAGGCGCGGGCGTTGCCGTCAATCGTGGCCTGCACCTTCCGGCCGTCCGCCTGCACTTGGTCGGGGTCGATGCCCAGCGCCGCAAGGCCCTGCTTGTCCCGGATGATCTTCCCTTCAAGGACGGCGATGCGGTTCTCGACGTTCTGAAGGGCCAGGAACGCGCTTTCCCCGCCGGTCTGGATGATCCTGTCCCGCTCGGCCTGCGCATCCTGCAGAAGCTTGTTGTCGCGCTGGAGCTGCTGTTGCAGCGGGCGCGTGCCCATGCTGTCGGTCAGGTTCTCCATGAAGCTGGTAGCGATGTCGCGCGGCCAGTCCATCGGCGCTGTGATGAACGCCCAGGCGCTCCGCAGTTGCGCGACGAACGGGCCGATCTTCGCGCCCACACCCTCGATCATGTCGTTCCAGGCGACGTTGTAGCGGTGCACGCTGGCCGCGCTCTCGTCCGCTTCCTTCCGGCTGGTCGCCAGCGTGCCGGTCAGGCTGTCCAGCACCGTGTTGGAGGCGCCCCAGGTGTTGCCGGCCTTCTCGAAGGCTGCCGCCTGCTGTTCCACCGCATAGCCCAGGTGAATTCCGGCCTCGGCCATGCCGGCAAAGGACTTGCTGCCTTCGTCCACCCATTGCCCGAGCTTGCGGGCGGCCTCGGGCAGCGACACGCCCAGCCGGTTCGCCAGATCCTCGGACGCGCGGAGGAACGCCCCGATGTTGTCGGCGCTGACGGATCGGAACTTCACCAGCGCCTCGGCGGCGGCCTCGTACTCGCCGCGCATCCGTTGGCCGCTCTGCTCGGCCATGCGCGCGGCGTTCTGGATACCCGTCGCGGTCAGGCCCGACGCGCTGTTCGCGTCCTCCAGCGCCTTCTTGATCCGTAGGTGACTGGCCGCGTAGTCGTCGTTCGCCTGGATGGAGTCGGAGACGATCCCGGTCAGCTTGTTGACCGCGGTGGCGGCCACGATGATCTCTTGCAGGCCGGGCACGGCCAGTCCGACGGAGCGCAACCCACTGAAGGCGGCTTTCATCAACAGCGCGTGCTCAACAACCTTGTCCATCTCCGAGACGGTGCCGGCCGCCGCGTGCCCGATGCCGACAAGGGCGTCTTCTGCCGTCCGCACGCCCCAGGAGAGGCGCAGCACGTCGTTGACCTTCCGGCCGGCGTCCCACAGCTCGCCCATGCGCCCGGTGGCGGCGCGGGTGGCGTCGGACAGGCGGCTCATGCGGTCGGTCAGGCCAGCGGCGCCGCTGTTCATCGCCACCAGCTCGCGGCCGGAGCTGTTGCTGTTGGCGGCCAGCCGCACCATGGCCTCGTCGGTCGTAACCATCCCGCGGCGCATCAGGTCGAGCATCTTGGTTTGCTCGGCCATGACGGCGTTCATCTTCTCCATGGACTGTGCGGCGGCGTCGGTCAGGCCGGTGTAAGCCCCAGCGCCCTTGCCCGCCATGGACGCATCCACCTTCGCCATGGAGGCGGCGGCGCGCTCGGCCTGCTTGGCGATCAGGTCCAGCGCGGCGGCGGCCTTGTTGGCTCCCTCCACGGCGCCTTTCGACTCGATCCAGATTTCCGTGACGATGCGTTCTGTCTGCGCCATGTCCCTACCTCACACCATAAGGAGCCCGTCCCGGCGGGCGTCGGTTTCGTAGATGCTCGGGCCGGTGTCGCCGGTCAGGACGCGCCCGACAGCCATTGCGGCCGCAACCGCGCCGTCGATGCGGCCGGTCGATTTGTCCTTGCTGAATTTCTCGTTCTCGGCGTCGTCCCGGACGGCCCTGATGTTGCCGAAGCACATGCGCAGCACCGGGTTCCCGCCGTGGCGGAACTGCCCGCCCAGGATGGCCCGCTTCAGTTCCTTGACCGGGGCCGCCATGCTGGCGAAGCCCTGCCCGAACTCGGCAACGGTCAGGTGCTCTTTCTGCAAGGCGGTGGTGACGGCGGTGCTGTTCCAGCGGTCAATCGCCACCTCCTGCACGTCGTACCGCTTAGCCAGGTCTACGGCGTAGGCGATGACCGCGCTGTGATCAACGCGGTTCCCCTCGGTGACGGTCAACTGTCCGTCACGCTGCCAACGGACGTAATCGGCCTTGTCCTTCTCGGCCTTCCGCGCCAGCGAGGCGGAGGGGAGGAAGAACATCGGCACCACGTCATAGCTGCGGTTGCCGTCCTCGCCAGAGGGGAACACCGCTACCACCGCGGTCAGGTCTTCCACGCTGGACAGGTCGATACCCACCCAGCACGCGCGGCCCTCCAGTTCGGCCGGCGGCGTCATCGGCTCGGCCTTGTCGTAGATCGTCAGTTCAAGCCAGGGGTTGGCAACTCCCTCTTGCCAGATGTTCAGGTGGAACCGCTTGAAGTCGGCGAGGTCGGCGGGGAAGTGCTCGATCCGCCGGGCCTTGATCCGCAGTTCCTCCAGCGACAGGAACCCCGCCTCGATAGCCGGGTTGGCCGCGAACCATTCCTGTTCGTCCTGCCAGTCGGCTTCAGGGTCGGCGGCGAAGATGATGGGGGCAAAGGTCGGGTCTTCCACCTCGCCGCGCGCCACCGCAAGGCTGTACTGCCACAGGTCATGAGCAAGGCCGCCCTGCCCTTCGCCCGCGGTGCTGATAACGACGGTCAACGGCTCGTCGCGCTTCACCATGGAGTCGCGCACCACGCCGAACAGCTTGCGGCCTTCCACCGCCGGCCATGCGTGCACCTCGTCCGCCAGGAAGAACGAAGCGTTCATGCCGTGCTTCGAGTAGGCTTCCGACGAAATGGCCTTCAGCTCGGAAGCGGTCTTCTTGTGGGTCAGCTTCTTGCGGCTTTCCAGCGGTCGCACCCGGCTCAACAGGGCCTTGTCCTGCTTCACCATCTCGTGCGAGTGCTTGAAGGCGATGCCGGCGTTCTCCCGGTCGGCCGCCGCCTGGATGACCTGTCCGCCGGCCTCGCTCTCCGGTCCCATGAAGTGCCCCAGCGCCAGCGCGGAGGCGAGCGTCGTCTTGGCGTTGCCGCGGGGTATCCAGATGCAGGCCAGCCGCACCAGCCGGCGCCCGCTCTCCGTGGCCGGCCCGTAGATCCGGCGGATGATGGCCTCTTGGAACGGGTTCAGCACGAAGGGGCCGCCCGCGCTCTTGCCTTCCCACAGGGTGAGCTTGCGCACGAACCGGCTCATGCGATCAGCGCGGCCGGTCGGGTCCGGGTAGCGGGTCGGGTCAGGGGAGAAGATCGGCAGACCAGCCATCACCCTCGTCCTCGTCCGTGCCACCCTTCAGCCCCCGGCGGTGCGGGGTCAGCCCGAGTTCCGCAGCGAGTAGCCGGGCCTCGCGCATCGCGTTCCCCTGCATCCTGAAAGCCGGGTGCGGCTTCGGCCCGTTCTCGGTCGAGACGGTGCGACCCTCGGCCGTCATGGTCTCTTCGAACTCGCGGACCTGTCCGACAGCGATGCAATAGCTCTCCAGGGTCGCCATGGTGTCGGGCGCCAACAGCTTCCGCTCGTGCAGCTCGGCCGCCGCGCGCTTCCACTCCTTCTTGGCGTGCGGCGCCAGCCAGGACGGCGGCGACGGGCAGCGCTTCGGCGGGTTGGTGGCCTCGGAGGCGGGGGATTTACGGCCCTTCATCGTAGAAAGTCCCATTTTCCAGGGTGTTGCGCGCAAGACTCCCCACCGGTCCGAACCCCCTTAGCGTCAAATTCCGAGACCGGGGGGGAGGTGGTGCCCGGCTGCCATGCTCCCCGGTCCTGCCCCATGCTCTTGCGGTTGTGGCAGCGGTGGTTCATCGGCCTCCAGTTGGAGCGGTCCCAGAACAGGCGTTGGTCGCCCTTGTGCGGCTCCCGGTGGTCAACCACGTCGGCACGCTGGCCGCAGCCACAGGCGCACAGGCGGTTCTCAGGGCGGGCAAGGAACGCCTTGCTCTCTTCCTCCCACCGCGTCCCATAGCCGCGCTCGCGGGCACCACCGCGGCGGCGGTCGTACTCGCGTCGGCACTCAGGGCAGCGCTTGCCGGTGTAGGCCGGGTGTCCGGGTTGGTGGCAGTGCTTGTGCGGGGCGTAGGGCATGGCAGCCTCACCCCTGGAAATCTACGGTGATGCGGACGTACGCGGCGCCCAGCATCTTGTTGTCTACCCAGCCGATCACCCGTTCCTGTCCGCCTCTGACCAGCTTGTCACCGGAGCGCAGCGGCAGCAGCGAGGCGAGCCCGGTAGGCGACAGGATGGCGCGGCCGGTCAACTGAGTGCTGGACGAACCGGCGCGGATCTCCTGCCCGCTCAGTGCGCGCACCATGGCCTTGCAGGTCACGTCAGGCGAGCCGGTGCGGCGCACCTTCACGTCTTCGCCTGCACGCTCTAGCGCCCGGTCCAGGGCTTGGACTTCGCCGGCCATGGTCTACCCCACCACCGGCTGACGGTGCGGCGACAGCAGCGCCACCACGTCGGGGGGCAGAGTGGCACCGGTCCCGAACCCGCCAACCCAGAACGTGGTTTCCAACACGCTGTCCACGTTCTCCGCCTTCACCAGCGGGTCACGGGTGCGGGCGTACCACTCAGCCTTGACCAGCATCATGGTTGCCCGCTCCACGTCGTCGGGCAACGTGGCTCCCGTGGTGCCGGGCAGGGTGTAGCCGGCCTGATACTCCACAACGATCTTGGGGGAGGCCCAGCAGCGGCGCCGGTCAGACGTGGTGAGGCGGTAGAGGATGCCGGTATCGGCCTCCACCTCATAGCCGCTGGTGGCAACGGTGGTGCCCGACTCCGTGACGGAGACGATGGACACCACCGGCCAACGGGTCAGGATCAGGCTATCAGTGGGGGTGCACAGCCTGAAGGTCTCCCGGACCGTCTCCAGCGCGAAGATGCGGTTGCAGTGGTTCCGCACCGCCGCGCTGGCACGGTCGATGACTTCGCCCAGCCAGCCGTCGTCAGTCGTGCCGGAAAGCTTCAGCTCCGTCTTGACGGCGGTCAGGGTCGTAAGCTGTTGGCTCGCGGCCGGGGTGACGACGGTCAGCATGGGCCTACCCTCAAACCGGCGGGTTGCTGGTGGGCATGGAGCGCGGGTGCCCCAGGATCGCCACGGCCGAGACCGGGATGTTGCCGGTGTTGCCGCTCGGGGTCAGGGTCAGGCGCACATAGCGCTTGAAGCCGATGTACCCGATCTTCCGCGTCTCGCCGTCGTCGGCGTAGGTGAAGCTCGCCAGCGCCTCCGTGCCGAGAAGCTGCGCATCGGCCACCGCGGCGGCGTCGGACAGGTTGGAGGCGTCGCCGTCCTCCACCAGCGCCGTCACGGTCGCGTCCGCGTCGGACAGCGTGCCGGTGGCGATGACGAAGGTCAGCGAGCCATAGCCCAGCGTGTCGATGATGGCGGACACCTGCGCCGTGTTGTCGGTCACCACCACCGGGGCGATAGCCGGGATGGGGTGGATGTGGTTCATCAGGTCGCGCATGGTCGGGGCCTCCTTACGCCGCGATCTTGAGCTTGCGGATAGCCTCGGCCTTGCCGACGCCACCAGCCACACGGCGGCGGCCATGGAAACGGCACATGCCCTTGGTGGCCTGCGTGAACGGGTCGCGCGTCAGGGCCAGCGGGATGCGGTCGAAGATGCGGTAGCCGGCGGAGAAGTCGCCGAAGACGATGGGGTACGCACCCGCGCCAACGTCGGGCATGTCCGGGGCCTCGATCACCGGGCGTCCCAGGATCGTGGTCGCCATGGAGCCGGCAAGGCCGGTGGTGGCGAGAAGGTACTGGCCGTTGCCGTCCTTCAGCTTGCGCACGGTGCCGATGGTGGTCGAGTTCATCATCCACACGGCATTGGCGCGGTAGGGCGTGGGCACGGCGTGGTACAGGTCGATCAGACCATCCGCCGTAACCTGCGAGGCGTGCCCGCTGGTGGTGAAGCTCAGGCCGGTATCCGACATGAAGCCCAGCGGCTTCTTGGTGCCGTTGCCGGTGACGAAGGCGGCGCCTTCCTTGCTGCCGAACTCCTCCGCGAACTCGAACGCCAACAGGGCGTTGATGTCGAAGGCCGAGTCCTCCAGCAGACTGAACGGCACATCCACCCAGGCGGCCAGTTCGGCAACGTCGTAGGTGGCGGCACCGAAGGTGACGGTGGTCTCGGGCCGGTCCTCGGTGTCACCCACCCACGAAGCCGTCATGCCGCCCGTGCGCTTCGGCATGGTGGCGGAGCCGGAGCCGATGCCGCGGACGTTGGCGACGGCGCGGACCGGGCTGAACAGCACCACGTTGCGCTGAAGCTCGGCGATGAACTCGCCGGGGGCCAGGGCGCCGCCCTTGGTGTCGTCCGACGCCAGCAGCGAACGAACCTCGTCCGCCGACATGCACTCTCGGCCGTTGCGGATGAACGCCTCGAAAGCGCGCGTCTCCGGGGCCGGCCCCTGCCGCTCCTGCCGCTGCTCCTGCGAGCCGGGCCGGCGGAGCACGCGCTCGATGGCCTCCATGCGGGCGCGGATCTCGGTCACGGTGGCCTCGGTGCTGTCCAGCCGGCCCGTGGCGTTGCCGGTGAACTGCTCCAGCGCGGCGCGGATCTCGTCCAGGCCCTCGCCGCCGTTCTCGTCTCCCTGTTCCTCACGCACCTCCCAGTCTCGCGACCGGGCGTTCAGACCCTTAAGCATGCTGTCCTCCAATGATTGCCGCAAAGCGGCGGATGTGCTCGGCTAGCCCGGTCGGGCTGGCGGTTGCGCTGCGAACGTCCGTGACGCGCGCCCTCGGGTTGGAGGGGCGCCGCACGGGCGAAATCTCGATGAGGTCGGCCTGTAGGATGGCGGTGCTCCCATCGGCCAGAAGCGAGGTCTTGCGCCGGCGGAACCCCACCGACAGCCCGCGCACCTCGGCACCCTTCAGCATCCGGTGCGCCTTCGCTCCGCCTGGTGCTTCGAGGTCGATGCGCCCGCGGACGAACAGCCCTTGCGGGTCTTCCCGGATCTCCAACCATTCGCCGATCTCGCGGGAGGGGGAGTGCTGCCAGAGCATCATGGGGACAGTGCCGGCCGCCCGGTGCTCGGTCAGGGACGCGGCGAACACGCCCGGCATGAACACCGTGTTGTAGCTGTCCAAGACGCCGTACACGCTGCCGTAGCCCTCGAAGACACCGGGGGCGGTCTCGTCCAGCGCGAACCGAACCTCTACGGCGCGATAGCCCGTCTTCATGCGTCACCTCCCGCAGCGTCCGTTCGGCTGGGGTCGCTGGCGTTGTTGAAGTCGGAGGCGGGGGTGTAGTTGAGCGAGCGCCCGTAGACTTCACCGCCCTCATAGCCGGGGCGGTTCTCCATCGCGCGGGCCTCGTTCGGGTTCAGCACACCGGAGTCGATCGCCTTACCGTACGCCTCGAAGCGCTTCAGGATCTCGGCGCGGGCGAGGTCATCGACCAAGAATTCAAAGTAGTGCGTTTCGCGCTCGTCTTCGGTCAGCAGCGAAATCGCCAGCGCGTCGCACCACAACTTGAGAATGGGCAGGATGCAGAAGGTGAGGAACTGTTGCCCCATCGCCTCCGCATTGTTGTGCGTGGCCCGCTCCAAGTCGTTCAGCATGTGGAGCGGGATGCGCCAGTACCGGGAAATCTCCGCGATCTGGAACCGGCGCATCTCCAACGTCTGCGAGTCCACAGAGGAAAGCTGAAGTTGCTGGAACTCGGTGCCGTCCTCCAAGATCATCGTCTTGCCGGCGTTGGCGCCGCCGGTATACCACTTGCTGAAGCTGCCGCTGATGCGAGCGAACACCTTGTCGCTCATGGTCTTGGCGTGCTTCAGGATGCCGCTCGGCTTTGCGCCGCGCCCGAACAGCCCAGCGCAATGCTTCTCCAGGGTCAGGGCAAGGCCGATGGCCTCCCGTGCCAGCGAGACGGTGGAGGCGCCCTTGTAAACGTCCAGCCCGACGCCGCGGACGTGGAAAATATCAGCCCGGCTGTAGTCCCTCGTCTGCCCGTCCGGGGTGGTGACGGTATAGATCGGCTCCAGCGTGAGCGGGTCTTGCTTCACCGCGACCAACCGGGCGTCCAGCGGGATCAGCTCGGCCGGCCGGCCACCCCCGTCCCGCCCGATGAAGGCATAGCCGTTGCCGACGCTGGCGAAGTGCGTTCCGACGATCAGCCGGAATTCGCTGGCCGGGGTCCATGGGTTGGCGGCCTTGGCTACCAGCTTGTAGGCGGGGTGGTCCGTGGCGCGCTCGCGGTCGTCGTCACCCTTCTTGCGGTACAGGTGCGGGGTGAGCTGCGCCAGCGTTTCACCCACGATGCGAATGCAGGCGAAGGCGGCAGAGCACCGCAGCGCGCTATCAGGGGTGACGTTCTCGCCGGCAACAGTCGGACCCATGCCGCCAAGGATGAACGCAACATAGGGGTCGGTCAGGTCGTAGCTTTCGCTACGCTGCTCAACCGCGCCTTTCTTGCCCTTGCCTAACTTCCACACGCCGCCCGTCCGGTATGGCTATAATTCAGCCTTGACCTTGACGGGCGGTTACTGAAAGAGAAAGACGCATTATTTGTCAGTAAAGCGCATCTCGATCCGCAGTCTTCAGGATCTCGAATATCCTGCGGCGGCTTGTCGGAAAGCGAACGCCCAACTTCATCGCTCGCCATAGTAGAGCGGCGGTCGGATCTTCTGGCGGGATCGGCTGCTCTCGCTGAAGCTTCCACGTGGCGGCAGCATACCGTTGCTGTACGGTGATGATCTGCTCGGCCGCCTCCCAAGCGGGGAGGTCGGGGAACCGCTCCCGCCAGAGGCGGAGGATCAGCCCGTCACGAAGGCGCTGACGCTCCACCCGCCACCATGGCGGTTCCCCTGGTGCGCAGTCGAGCCACAGGGCGTGCTCGAGACCGCGCTGCGGATTGCGCAGGTAAGAGCCCAGACGGGCGGACAACCATGTCAGGTCATCCGCCGACGCCTCGCCGGCCGCCACCCGCTTCAGACGGTCAATGGCCTGCATGGGCCGCCCACCTACAGGACGGCGATCCCGCCGCCGTTGTCCCAGAAGCTCCTTTGCTTGGCCTCCAGTTCGGCGACGATGGACTTGAAGCGCTCGACACGGGCGTCCATCCCGATGGGACCGGGCGATGCGGCCAGCAGGCCCACACCCATAGCTGCGTCGGTGCTGGCGTCGTCCACCGCGGCGCGGGCAAGCTCGCTGTAAGTGACCAGGATAGCCGGCTCGGGTGTCGGCTCGCCCTCCAGCGCGACGGCCAGCAGCTTCAGGGCAAGGGCGTTCATCTTGTCTTCGTACTCGGACATCACTCGTCTCCAGGTTGGTTGGTGAAAAGGTCGAGTTGATGCGCGCCACTGCGGCGCGGCTTCCTGCGCGGCTTCGGTCGTTGGCCGGGCATGGCACTGGTGGCGGCCATCTTGAAGCAGCCGATCACCAGCTTCCCCTTGGGCTGCGCCGGGATGGCGTCGCCCGGTTCTGTGGACTTGGGTTGGGTGCGCCGGATCATGCGGCCCTCGTCTCGTCTAGGATCTGACGCAGGACGGCGGCGGCGGTCGGGTTCAGTCCGAAGGTGCCGCTCTTGAAGTTCGAGAGCTGCGGCCGGCTCAAGCCAACGCGCTCAGCGAGCCGCTTCAATTCGCCCGGCGGCGACTTGCTCACATGCTCGGCAAGATCGGCGCGCAGACGATCAATGGGCGGGGGCTCGGTTGAGGTCGGCCGCCCGCTCTTGGCCGCGATGATCTCTTCTAGGTCGATCTGGCGCGGATCGGCGATGACGGCCGGCGCCGCGTCAGATTGCCCACGCATAGCAGCTCGGGCGGAGGCGGCGGCGATGGTGGTCGATGCGGGGTCTACGTGCCCACGCCTATCGGCGCGGGTCCATTGCGCCCTTTCGGGCGCACCACCTACCAACCTACCATTTTCACATTTGGGCTTGGCGACGATGGTATCGGCAGCCGCTGCGATGTCAGCCGCAACGCCGTCTTCATCGCCACCCCCATGGTATATAGAAGTGTCCGGTAGGCCGGACCGAGAAGGCGCTGTTTCGGCCTCTGACGGTCCGGTACACCGGACCAATCCGGGCAATTTCGTTGCGCGTCGGTGCCCACGGTCCGGTACACCGGACTGTGTGTCCGCTACACCGGACCGTGTTTTGATTTTCGGCGCCTCGTCCTCAGGTCGCTCCCACCGCATGAAATCCTTCGTCGCCGGCTGGTCTTGGTAGCGCTCCATGGTCAGGATCCAGGTCCGCGCCTCCTTGGTCTTCAGCGTGAACGTCGAATTGCGCGCCACCTTCAGAAAGCCGCGCTGCTGTAGGTCGGCCAGCGCAACCGCCGTCTGGGATTTCCCGATGCCCAGCCGCTCGGCCTCGCGGGTGCCGAACACGATCTCGCCGTTGTTGATGCCGTTGTGTCGCTTCCACACCTCGATGAGGATCTTCATCGACGTGCCGCTCATCGTCTCCCAGGCTGGGCACTTGAGCATGTAGTGGTGCAGTGCCACGAACCGGACGGTTTCATTCCGGCCGGTCGCGTTGGCTCTGCCGTGGCGGACCTTCTTCGGCATCGGTGCCCCTCAGTGCGAGCCGTGCCGGCGCAGCAGTTCGTCGGCCTCCGCGTCGCTCGCCACGTTGACGAACTCGACGCGGTGCCGCTCGGCCCGGCCGCTAGCGATGATGCGTTCCAGCTCGGCCCGGCCCTTCACTACTCGGTGCGCGCCATCGGGCAGAACGGCAACAATCACATCGGGGACAGCCGTCATTGCGCGGCCCTCCCCTCCTGCTCGGCAATCCAACGCACGATGGTGCTCTTCCGGGCGAAGAGCTTTGCGCCGATCTGGAACACCGGGAGCTTGTCTTGCAGGTGGTAGACCTGTCGGGGCTTCAGCCCCATGAAGGCACCGATTTGCTCGGCGCCTTCAAGCATATCGTCAGCCAGCGCTTCGCCGTGGGGCTTTCCACCCCGACCATTTGCGCTGTCGCCGATGCTATGTTGGCCCTGGCTCATAGTCTTCCTCATCATATTTGTCGGGATCATCCTGGTAGTTCTCACTGCGCTCCACCGGTAGCCCCAGCAGCTTTCGGAACGTCACCGAAAGCCCCATGTAGAGCGCGATTATTTGGAAGTAAGATGGAAAGTCGCTAGGGACACTAAGCATGTAGCGCGGCTTTCCGTTATCTGCTTCAATTTTTTTCCACTCTTCCTTAGATACGACTTTGAGAGCTAGCGTCTTGGGGTCGATATCCGACACCCCCACTCTACGGGGCGCGCCATCAACATTGCTGGCGTACATTCCCCAGTAGAATTGGGAGGGGTCCTTGTAAGTGACATAGGTATTCGTTGAGCGATCGATGTATCCAAAAACGGTCGGTGACTGAGCAAGCGCGTCCGTATAAACAAATCCTCCCTTTGCGATCACCACATGCCCAATGCGACGCCAGTAATATTCAAAGGCCCCGGCGTCCGGGTGCATCAGTTCGGCGAAATCTGGGTCGTCACGTTTCCCAAGCTCCTCCCAAAGATCCACGTCATAAAACATCAGCATGTCATCAAGCGGCAGGGCGTAAGCAAGCGTATGGGCCATGCGAAGACTAAGCCCCGCATTGAAAAGCTGTGCCGTGACGCTGATACGGTTCGCCTGATTAAAATCCCACAAGCGTACCTTTCCACGTCCGCCACCTGACTGTACTGGTCGGACTGCACCCCATTGGATCAGCTTTCGGAGATTTTCCTGGCTGATCTCACAGGCGTCCATAACCTGCTCGTCTGTGAACGTTCGTTTCTGGGTCATTCCATCCACTCCACAGGCTCCAACCTATAAACATGCGCTGCGCGGCGCAAGATAAAACTTGCGCCCTTCAGCGCAGGTAACGTACATTCCTATCCGTTACCACGCATTACGGCAATGGGAGGCGCAGCATGGCATCAGTCCGCAAGCGCACCCTGCCCAGCGGCGAAACCCGCTGGCAGGTGGACTACAAGGATCAGGCCGGAAAGCGCCGGTCGAAGCAGTTCGAGACAAAGAAGGAAGCGGTCGGCTTCGAAACCCAGGTTCGGGCCGCCATCGCCAATGGCACCTACATTCACGCGGCCGACTCGATCACGGTGGAGGAGGCGTGCCGGCAGTACCTTGAGCACCTAACGGTTCGCCGGGACACCGGCCAGGAGATGGAGCGCGCCACCTACCGCAACTATGAGGGCGCGATCCGCCTGCACATCCTCGAACCGGAAATCGGCATCGGCGGCATGAAGCTGGCCGAGTTGAAGGCGAAGCACGTCAACGCCTTCCGTGACCGCCTCTTGGCCGGCGGCCGATCCGTCACCCGTACCCGGCGCATCCTCATCATCCTCGGCTTCGTCCTGAAGCACGCACGCTCGAACGAACTCATCTTCACCAACCCACTCGAAGGCGTCGAGGTGAAGCGCCAGAGCCGCGCCAGCGGCGCCATGACGAAGGAGGCGGCGCGGTCGCTCAAGGAGAACGTGAAGCGCCTCATTGACGCCGCGGAGGGTGATGAGTTCCGCACCTATCTAATCGTCGCGGCGCTGGCCGGGCTGCGCGCCTCTGAACAGCGCGGGCTTCGCTGGGAGAATGTGGACCTGGAGGCGGGTTACATCCGGGTTCGGGAGCGTGCCGACATCTTCAACGCCATGGGCGAGACCAAGAGCGAGGCAGGCAACCGCGACGTTCCCATTGGCCCGTTGATCGTCAACACGCTGAAGCGGTGGAAGCTTCAATGCCGGAAGTCGGATCTGAACTTGGTGTTCCCGACCAAGGCCGGCGGCATCATCGCCCACACCAACGTGCACTCCCGGTGGTTCAAGCCGCTGTGCCGGAAGCTGGGGATCAAGATGCGCTGGCACGATCTGCGGCACTTCGCCGTGTCGGCCTGGATCGACCAGGGGTTCAGCGTCAAGGCAGTGATGGAGTTCGCCGGCCACAAGGACTACCGGCAGACGATGGAGCGGTACGGCAAGCTCTTCCCGTCCGAGGATCACCACAAGGCGATGGCAGCCATGGAAAAGCGGTTGCTGGGGTGAAAGCCCCCCGCATGCAACACCAATGCAACACGAACTGCTAAGTTAATTGATTTGTTTAGCTTTTTCGAGCCAATCCATCATCAACATGGGATGATGGGGTAAACATGGGTCAGGCACGCCTCCAGCGCGTGCCTGACCTTCCATTCCCGCAGCCGTATGTCCATTGTGTCGGTAGGAAAAAAGGATCAAGGTCCCGGCATTCCCCGTTTGCACATCTGGACGTTCCACCGTGAGCTTCATCACCCTTCAGCCCGTCGCCGGCGCTGACGACCGCACCCCTGCGCAGCCGACCGCCCTGTTGCTGCTGACCGGCAGGTTCCGCGCCTTCTTCGCCACCATGCGCGCACGCCGCGAGTTGAAGGCGATGGACGATCGCCAGCTCCGGGACGTCGGCATCCATCGCTCGGACATCACCATCTTCACCGCCATGGGCCGGATGGGCGGCTGAGTTTTGGTTCCGCTCGGCCCGCCGGTGCACTAGGGTGCGCCCTCCAACCAGCGAGGACGACGATGGACAGCGACGTGACGTGCCCCGAGTGCAGCTCCGAACACGCCTATCACGACGGCAGCCTGTGGATCTGCCCGGAATGTGGGCATGAGTGGAACCCGGAGACCGCCGGCGCCGCTGCGGCCGACGCCTCGCAGGAGCAGAGCGTGCGCGACGCCAACGGCAACGTGCTCGCCGACGGGGACAGCGTGACCGTGATCAAGGACCTGAAGGTCAAGGGCTCGTCGCTGGTGGTCAAGGGCGGCACCAAGGTGAAGGGCATCCGCCTCGTGGACGGCGCCGACGGGCACAACATCGCGTGCAAGATCGACGGCATCGGCGCGATGAACCTGAAGTCGGAGTTCGTGAAGAAGGCCTGACGCGCGCCGAAGGGGGAGGGCACCGCTTTCGCGCAGTGGCATCGGCGCCCCATGCCCATATCTGTATCCAGACGACCCGGGTCCCGGGTCGGGAGGACACAGATCATAGGTGCTGCCATGGAGATCGTTGAAACGGATGCCGTCGAGGCACTTCGCCATCGCCATGCCGAGCTCGAAGCCCAGCTTCGGGCGGAGTATGGCCGCGCAAGACCGGACGACCTGGCCCTCAAGCGCCTGAAACTCGAAAAGCTGTACGTCAAGGAACGGATCGACCGGCTCAGCATCCACTGAGCCTCGGCCGACCTATCGTGCCGCGCGTCACCCCGTCCGCAGGCCGGGCGGGGTGACGAAACCTCGCCTCAGCCCCGCCCCGGCGTGCCGCGCGGCGGGAATCGGCTGGAGGTGGCGCGAACCGTATTGCCCGGCCCACCTTCATCGCCGTTCCGGCGCGCTTCGCGGTCCAGCGCGCGGGCGTTCTCGATGCGGGCGATGGAGCCCTCCAGGTCGCGGATACGCTCCTTCAGCGATCCCAGGATCGCCCCGCCGGCCTGCCGGCTGGTGAACTGCTCCAGATCCTGCTTGAGCCGCGCCAGCTGGCTTTTCTGCTCCGCAAGGGTCGGGCCGTCCTTGCTGCGGGTCATCCGGTAGGCTTTTTCATCGTAGTTCGGCATTGGCATCCCTCCTGGCTCGCACGACCATATCGGGTCTGCGCGCCGCTGTCGCCATAGTGCGTATGGAGGATGTGTCACGCCAGCCCGCACGCGATGCTGTCTCGCCCGCCCGCCTGCACTATGTTGGAGGCTGGAATGGCGGACGGGTTTCCGGAATGCGGCGTTTCCTGAAGATCATCGCGGCGGTCGTGCTGGCCGTCGTCGTGCTGCCGGCGCTGGTCGGCGGCGGGCTGTTCCTGTGGCTGCGCGGCGAACAGCCGCAGCACGCCGGCTCCCTCTCGCTGCCCGGTCTGGACCGGCCGGTGGAGGTGCTGCGCGACGCCGACGCCGTGCCGCACATCTTCGCCGAGACCGAGGCGGACGCCTACTACGCCCTGGGCTTCGTGCACGCGCAGGACCGGCTGTGGCAGATGGAGGGCATGCGGCGCCTGGGCAGCGGCCGGCTGGCCGAGCTGTTCGGCACGCGGTTCGGCGACTTCACGCTGCGGCTCGACCGGTTGACGCGCACGCTGGGCTTCTACCGCCGCGCCCAGGAGAGCGTCGCGCTGCTGTCGCCGGACGCCAAGCGGGCGCTCGACGCCTACGCCAAGGGGGTCAACGCCTACATCGCCGCCCGCAAGGAGGCGCTGCCCATCGAGTTCCAGCTGACCCGCCTGGAGCCGGAGCCGTGGAAGCCCGCCGACAGCCTGGTGTGGGGCAAGCTGATGGCGCTGCAACTCGCCGGCAACTACCGCGAGGAACTGACCCGTGCCCGGCTGGCGCAGGCGCTGACCCCGCAGCAGATCCGCGACCTCTACCCCGGCGACCCGCCCGGTTCGCCGGTGACGCTGGCGGCGGATCTCCGGGGGATGCGCTTCGACAAGGCGGAAGCCGCGCTGCCGCCGCCGCTCGGCTTCGACCTCGCCTCCAACGAGTGGGTGCTGGCCGGCAGCCGCACCGCGACGGGCAAGCCGATCCTCGCCAACGACCCGCACCTGGGGTTGGACGCGCCGGTGCTGTGGTACTTGGCGCGCATCGTCACGCCGAATTTCACGATCACCGGCGCCACCGCGCCGGGCATGCCGATGCACGCGCTGGGGCAGAACGGCGCCGTCGCCTGGGGCTTCACCAACACGCACAGCGACGTGCAGGACCTGTTCGTCGAGCGCGTCGACCCGCAGGACCCCGGCCGCTACCTGACGCCGAAGGGCAGCGAGCCCTTCGCCACCCGCACCGAGATCATCAAGGTCGCCGGCCAGCCGGACGAGGAGCTGACGGTGCGCGAGACGCGCCACGGCCCGGTGCTGAGCGGGCTGGAGGGCATGGACGGCGCGCCAGCCGGGCACGTGCTGGCGCTCGCCTGGGCCGGCCTGCGCGAGCCGGACACCACCGCCGAGGCGCTCTACCGACTCAACCACGCCCGCACCGCCGCCGAGGTGCGTGCGGCGCTGGCCAAGCACGTGACGCCGCAGCAGAACGTGGTCTACGCCGACACCGCTGGCACGGTGGGGTTCATCGTACCGGGCCTCGCCCCGGTGCGGCGCAGGGGCGACGGCACGCTGCCGGTGCCGGGCTGGGACGGCGACTACGACTGGACCGGCTTCATCCCCTTCGAGGCGCTGCCGCAGTCGGTCAACCCGCCCTCCGGCCAGATCGTCAACGCCAACAACGCGGTGGTCGGGGCGGGCTACCCGTACCTGCTGGCGGCCAACTGGCCGGAGCCGCTGCGCGCCGCCCGCATCCAGCAGATGCTGGCCGGCGGCGCCTTCACCGTGGACGACGTGGCGGCGCAGCAGCTCGACGTCACCTCGCTGGCCGCCCGGGAGCTGCTGCCGCTGATGACCGCGGCGCCGGCCGCGGGGCGGGCGGCGGAGGCGGTGGCCCTGCTCAAGGCGTGGGACGGCCGCATGGACCGCGCCCGGCCGGAGCCGCTGATCTTCGAGGCGTGGTTCCGCGCGTTGAACCGCGCGCTGCTCGGCGACGAGCTGGGGCCGCTGTACGGCGAGTATTTCTGGCAGCAGACGCGCACGGTGAAGCTGGCGCTGGCCGACCGCCCGGCGTGGTGCGACGACGTCCGCACCGCCGACCGGACGGAGACCTGCGCCGAGGTGCTGGCGGCGTCGCTGGACGCCGCGCTCGACGAGCTGGCGCGCAAGCACGGGCCGGCCATGGCCGCGTGGCGCTGGGGGGCGGAGCACGTGGCGCCGCTGCCGCACCCGCTGCTCAGCCGGCTGCCGCTGGTCGGGGGCTGGTTCACCCTGGCGGTGGAGACGGACGGCGACAGCTTCACCGTCAACCGCGGCACCACGCGCTTCTCCGACCCGGCGGCACCTTACGCGCACGTGCACGGGGCCGGATTCCGGGCGGTCTATGACTTGTCCGACCTCGGCAACTCGCGCTACGTCATCGCCACCGGGCAGTCGGGCAACCCGCTGTCGGCGCACTGGGGCGATTTCGTCGGGCGCTGGCGGCAGGGGGACAACGTGCGGCTGGCCGGCGACCGCGAGGCGCTGCGCAAGGCCGGCGCCCAGGTCCTTTCGCTCAAGCCCAGCTTCGGAGGCCGTTGATGAGCACCGTTACCGCCGCGGATGTCCAGGCCGCCGCCGCCCGCCTCTTCGGCCGCATCGCCGCCACCCCGGCCGAGGCGGCGCCGCGCCTGTCGGAACTGGCCGGCTGCGAAGTGTTCCTGAAGCTGGAGAACCAGCAGCACACCGGCTCCTTCAAGGAGCGCGGCGCGCTGAACAAGCTGCTGAGCCTGTCGGAGGCGGAGCGCGCTGCCGGCGTCATCGCCATGTCGGCCGGCAACCACGCGCAGGCGGTGGCCTGCCACGCCGCGCGCCTTGGCATCAAAGCGACCATCGTGATGCCCAGCTTCACCCCCTTCACCAAGGTGGAGCGCACCGAGAGCTACGGTGCCCGCGTCGTGCTGGAGGGCGAGACGCTGAGCGACGCGGCCGCCTTCGCGCAGGAGATGGCGGCGCGCGAGGGGCTGGTCTTCGTCCACCCCTACGACGACGCGCACGTCATCGCCGGCCAGGGCACGGTGGCGCTGGAGTTCCTGGAGCAGGTGCCCGACCTCGACGCGCTGGTGGTGCCGGTGGGCGGCGGCGGGCTGATCGCCGGCATGGCGGTGGCGGCCAAGGCGGTGAAGCCGGACATCCGGGTGATCGGCGTGGAGTGCGCGCTCTACCCCTCGATGCGGCAGGCGGTGCGCGGGGAGCCCATCGTCTGCTCCGGCGTCACCATCGCCGAGGGCATCGCCGTCAAGGCGCCGGGCGGGCTGACCAAGGCCTTGGTCGAGCAGCACGTCGAGGATATCCTGCTGGCCTCGGAGGAGGCGCTGGAATCCGCGGTGTTCCGCATGGTGACGGTGCAGAAGCTGGTCGCCGAGGGCGCGGGCGCGGCGGCGCTGGCGGCGGTGCTGGCCGAGCCAGGGCGCTTCCAGGGCAAGCGGGTCGGGCTGGTGGTGTCGGGCGGCAACATCGATGCGCGGCTCCTGGCGCAGGTGCTCATGCGCGGGCTGGTGCTGGAGGGCCGCATCGTGCGCCTGCGCATCGCGCTGACCGATGCGCCCGGCGCGCTGGCCAAGGCGACGCGGATCCTCGGCGAGGCCGGGGCCAACATCGTCGAGGTCTATCACCAGCGCCTGTTCCATGACGTGCCGGTGAAGATGGCGGAGATCGACGTCATCCTGGAGACGCGCGACCGCACGCACGTGCAGGCGATCGTCGACCGGCTGGCGGCCGGCGGCTTTCCGACGGAGCTGATGGTGGACGTGTCGTGAATTCCCTCTCCCGTCCCGGGAGAGGGTGGCCGCGCAGCGGCCGGGTGAGGGTAAAATCAAGGATCCTTGCAGGCACCCTCACCCTCCCACGCTTACGCGTGGGCCCCGCCCTCTCCCGGGACGGGAGAGGGAATCAAAGCTGCGCGTAGCTCCCGCGGAAGTACAGCAGCGGCTTGCCCTCGGCGACGGCGCGCAGGCAGCGCACGCGGCCGACGACGATGGCGTGGTCGCCGCCGTCGTGCACCGCGTGGCGGTCGCACTCGATGTTGGCGAGGCAGCCGGTGAGGATCGGCACGCCGGTGTCCCAGCGCTCGACGCCGACACCGTCCCAGCGCTCCTGCAGGTCGCGGCGCGAGAAGCGGTTGGACAGGTCCTCCTGGTCGGCCGCTAGGATGTTCACCGCGAACGCCGTACCACCCACGAAGAAGTCGTAGGCCTGCGAGGCGCGGCCCAGGCTGAACAGCACCAGCGGCGGGTCGAGCGACACCGACGAGAAGGAATTGACCGTCACCCCCACCGGGTGGCCGTCCGGGCAGCTCGTGGTGACGACGGTGATGCCGGTGGCGAAGCAGCCGAGCGCGTTGCGGAAGGCGCGGGGATCGATGGTCATGGCAGCCTTGGCTCGGACCCGTAAAGCGGTGGTGGGCGGGGATTAAACCACCCCGCGGCCCGGCGCAAGCCGGTTCTGTCCACCGTAACATCAGGATTTGCCCGAGAGTCCGTTAAACGGATCTTAAGGAAAACCGCGCACCGTGGCGGCGTCGCATTCCGGCCCGGATTTCCTGGGGTTACGATGGCAGCCAATCCGGCCGGCACCGAACAGCCGATCATCATCAAGAAGAAGAAGGGCGGCCACGGCGGCCACCACGGCGGCGCCTGGAAGGTGGCCTACGCCGACTTCGTCACCGCGATGATGGCGTTCTTCCTGCTGCTGTGGCTGCTCAACGTCACCACTTCGGACCAGCGCAAGGGCATCGCCGACTACTTCGCGCCGGTGTCGGTCAGCCGCGAGACCTCGGGCTCCGGCGGCATGCTGGGCGGGCAGACGGTGACGGCGCCGGGCGCGCAGATCAACTCCAGCTCGCCCATGACGCCGGACATCCCGTCGACCCCCAGCCTCACCGGCGTCGGCGGCGAGGAGCCGATGAGCGGCGCCGAGGGCGGCCCCAACTCCGGTGCGGCCCAGAGCGAGCAGAAGCCCAACGAGAACCGCCTGGAATACCAGCAGCGCCTGGAGCAACTGGCCAAGCAGCTGGGCATTCCCGGCCAGAAGCCGGGCGAGAAGCTCGCCGACTTCGCCGACCGCGTGTCGGAGGCCACCGCCAAGCTCCAGGAGCAGCAGTCCGAGGGCAAGCAGTTCCAGCAGACCGCCAACGAGATCCGCCAGGCCATCCAGTCGATCCCCGAGTTGCAGCCGCTGGCGCAGAACCTGATGATCGACCAGACGCCGGAGGGGCTGCGCATCCAGATCGTCGACCAGGACCGGGTGTCGATGTTCCCCGGCGGCTCGGCGCAGATGTACCCGCAGACGCGCCAGCTGGTGATGCAGGTGTCGCAGGCGCTGGCCAAGCTGCCCAACAAGCTGTCGATCAGCGGCCACACCGACGCCACGCCCTTCGCCGGCGGCGGGCGCGACAACTGGGACCTGTCCACCGAGCGCGCCAACGCCACCCGCCGCGCCCTGCTGGCCGGCGGCATCCCGGAGACCCGCGTCCAGGACGTGGTCGGCCGCGCCGACCGCGACCTGCTGGTGCCCGACCAGCCCGGCAGCCCGCGCAACCGTCGCATCAGCATCGTGCTGCTGCGCGACGCCCAGGCCAAGGCCCCGGCGACCGGCGGGCAGTCGGCCAAGCCGGCCGCGGCACCGGCTCCCGCGCCGGCTCCGGCCGCTCCGGCACGGCGCTGATTCCGCTGATCCTTCCGATGGGAGGAGGAAACACAGAGACACAGAGTTTCTATTTCTCTGTGTCTCTGTGGTAAACCCCTGCCGACCCGATGAGCCATCGGCTGGCGGCATCGCCCAAAAAAACGGCAACCTGCCCGCGCACCGCGCACCCTCCACGAAAAACCCCACGGCGACTCAACCGTTCGCCCTATTGGCCCTGTTGATGCATAGGGCATTGCTCCATACTTCCTGCGGTGCAGCTGGCACCGCGTCTCGAGCGGGAGGAGCGGGTGAGCGTGAACGGAGCGACGGCGCCACAGGCGGGCGCGCGGAACCTCCTGGCGTCCTACGACGCCGGCATCTTCTATGACGAGCTGTTCGGCAACGCCGACAAGCCGGCCGGGCACACGCGGCTGATCCGCGAGCGTCTCAACCAGCTCGACTTCGAGGACCTCCGGCGCCGGGCCACCGACGCCGAGAAGGAGCTGTACAACCTCGGCATCACCTTCCTGATCTACGCCGCGCAGGGGGCGGAGGACCGCATCCTGCCCTTCGACGTGATCCCGCGGGTGATCTCGGCCCGGGAATGGGCGCACCTGGAGGCGGGGATCAAGCAGCGCGTCGCCACGCTGAACCTGTTCCTGCACGACATCTACCACGACCAGAAGATCCTCAAGGACGGGATCATCCCGGCCGAGCTGGTGCTGGGCAACGCCAACTTCCGGCCGCAGATGGCTGGGCTGGACGTGCCGTTCGACACCTACATCCACATCATGGGCGTGGACCTCGTGCGCGACCGCGAGGGCACCTTCCGCGTGCTGGAGGACAACGGGCGGGTGCCGTCCGGCGTCTCCTACGTGGTCGAGAACCGGCACATGATGCAGCGGGTCTTCCCCGACCTGATGCGCGACATCGGCATCCGCCCGGTCGACAACTACGGCCACAAGCTCTTGGAGGCGATGTCGGAGATCGCGCCGGTGGCCGAAGGCGACCCGGAGGTGGCGCTGCTCTCCCCCGGTTCCTACAACTCCGCCTATTTCGAGCACATCTTCCTGGCCCGCGAGATGGGTGTGCCGCTGGTCGAGGGGCGCGATCTGGTGGTGGAGAACCACCGCGTCTACATGAAGACCACCGACGGCCTCGCCCCGGTGCACTCGATCTACCGCCGCATCGGCGACGACTTCCTCGACCCCACCGCCTTCAACCCGGACAGCCTCCTGGGCGTGCCGGGGATCCTGGAGGCGTACCGGCGCGGCAACGTGGCGCTGGCCAACGCCATCGGCACCGGCGTGGCGGACGACAAGGCCGTCTATGCCTACGTGCCGCGGATGATCAAGTACTACCTGGACCAGGACGCCCTCATCCCGAATGTCGACACCCGCATCTGCCGCGAGCACGACGCGCTGACCTACACGCTGGACAACCTGGACAAGCTGGTGGTCAAGCCGGTGGGCGAGGCCGGCGGCTACGGCATCACCATCGGCCCGCGCGCCAGCAAGGCGGAGCTGGACGACTGCCGCGCCAAGCTGATCGCCGACCCGGCCAACTACATCAGCCAGCCGGTGGTCGACCTTTCCGTGTGCCCGACCGTCACGCCCGACGGCATCGAGCCGCGCCACGTCGACCTGCGCCCGTTCGCGGTGACCGGATCGAAGACCTGGGTGCTGCCCGGCGGCCTGTCGCGGGTGGCCTTGCAGAAGGGAACGCTGATCGTGAATTCCAGCCAAGGCGGCGGGTCGAAGGATACGTGGGTCCTGGAAAACGGGGGTGCGGCATGAACCTGCTGGCCCGCTACGCCGAGAACATCTTCTGGATGGCGCGCTACATGGAACGCGCGGAGAACCTGGCGCGCGTCCTCGATGTGCAGGAGACCTTCGTGCGCGACGAGCGCGGCGGCACCAACTGGCTGTCGGTGGTGCAGCTCTACGCCGACGAGGAGGCGTTCCTCAAGCGCCACGCCGTCGCGTCCGCCGAGACGGTGGTGGCGTTCTATCTACTGGACGCGACCAACCCGAACTCCATCGTCTCGACGATCCGCGCCGCGCGCGAGAACGCCCGCACGCTGCGCCCCTGGATCTCGACCGAGATGTGGTCGCAGATCAACGTCTTCTACAACCAGCTGCTGGCGCTGACGCCGAGGGACGTGGCGATGCCGCACCTCAGCCGCGTCTGCCGCATGGTCAAGGAGGCGTGCCAGACCCACACCGGCATCACCGAGGGCACCTTCTACCGCGACCAGGGCTGGTACTTCTACCAGATGGGCAAGGCGATCGAGCGCGCCGACCAGACCACGCGTCTGCTCGATATCAAGTACCACACGCTGCTGCCGTCGCCGGACGACCTCGGCTCGTCGCTCGACATGCAGCAGTGGTGCACGGTGCTGCGCTCGGCCGCCGGCTACCACGCCTTCCGGCGCGTCTACCCGCGCGGCATGACGCCGACGACGGTCGCCGGCTTCATCCTGTTCAACGAGGGGTTCCCGCGCTCCGTCGTCATGTGCGTGCGGCAGATCGACGGGTTGTTGACGCGGCTGAAGTCGCGCTACACTTTGCGGCGTGGCAGCGAGGCCATGGAGAAGGTCGACGAGCTGCTGGCCGCCCTGTTGAGCCGCCCCATCGAAGCCGTGATCGCCGACGGCCTGCACGAGTACCTGGACTGGGTGCAGAGCCAACTGATCGGGATCACCGCGGAGATCGGCCACGCGTTCTTCGGCCAGGAGCCCGCCCCCCTCGCGCAGGTGGAGGTCCAGTAGAGAACGCATGTCGATCATCCCGCCGCATCACCGGCCGCTCCAGCAGTTCTTCCGTTCCGGCCCGATGCCGTGCCCCTACCTGCCCGGCCGGGTCGAGCGGAAGCTCTTCACCCGGCTGAGCGGTCCGTACGCGGCGGAGGTGAACTCGACGCTGTCGCGTGCCGGCTTCCGGCGCAGCCACGACATCGTCTACCGGCCGGTCTGCCCGACCTGCTCGGCCTGCGTGCCGGTGCGCATCGCGGTGGACGCGTTCGAACCGACCCGCTCCCAGAAGCGCGTGCTGCGCATGAACGAGGACCTGCGGCTGGGGCAGGCGCCGGCCAACGCGACCACCGAGCAGTATCGCCTGTTCGCCACCTACCAGGCGTCGCGCCACGGCGATTCCGACATGGCGCGCATGGCGATGGCCGATTTCGCGGCGATGATCGACGAGGGGCGGGCCGACACCTCGCTGGTCGAGGCGCGGGACGGCGACGGCCGGCTGATCGCCTGCATGCTGACCGACCGGCTGGGCGACGGCTGGTCGGCGGTCTACAGCTTCTACGACGCGGCGCAGGAGAAGCGCAGCCTGGGCACCTACATGATCCTCGGCCTGATCGCGCGGGCGCGGGCGGAGGGGCTGCCCTACGTCTATCTCGGCTACTGGATCGCGCAGAGCCGCAAGATGGCCTACAAGGCGCGCTTCCGTCCGCTGGAGGCGCTGGGCCGCGACGGCTGGTACCGGGTGCCGGACGACGAGATGCTGTAACCTGTTGGCATTTACTTATTTTTTCCTCATCCCCGCGAAGGCGGGGATCCAGTGCCCGCGTCTGCGGGCCTCATGAGTCATGTCGCCGCTGCCGCGGCTCTCTCTGGATCCCCGCCTTCGCGGGGATGACGGAAGGGATGCTCCCTCCAGGAAGCGTTCCTACAGCGCCGCCTGCACCGCCTGGACGAACTTCTGCAGGCCCACCTGCCGGGTGCGCTTCAGCCGCTCGGCGCGCAGGATCGCCTGGACCGAGGCGACGCTTTCCTCGATGTCGTGGTTGACGATCACGTAGTCGTACTCGGCCCAGTGGCTGATCTCGTCGGACGCCTTGGCCATGCGCTGGGCGATCACCTCGGCCGAATCCTGGGCGCGGCTGTGCAGGCGACGCTCCAGCTCCTCGCCGGACGGCGGCAGGATGAACACGCTGACGAGGTCGGTGCGCGCGTTCTCGGCCAGCTGCTGCGTGCCCTGCCAGTCGATGTCGAACAGCACGTCGCGGCCGGCGCCCAGCGCCTCCTCCACCCGGTTCTTCGGCGTGCCGTAGCAGTTGCCGAACACGCGGGCGTATTCCAGCAGCTCGCCGGCCTCGGCCTTGCGCTCGAACTCGGGCATGTCGATGAAGTCGTAGTCGACGCCCGGCTGCTCGCCGGGGCGCATCGGCCGCGTCGTCACCGACACCGACATGGTGATGCCGGCGTCGCGGTCGAGCAGGCGGCGCGAAATGGTCGTCTTGCCCGCGCCCGACGGCGACGACAGCACAAGCATCAGGCCGCGCCGACGGATGTCCTTCGGGGCGGGGTGGTCGGTGGTAGGCATGCGGATCACTCGATGTTCTGCACCTGCTCGCGCAGCTGCTCGATGGAAGCCTTCAGCGAC
The DNA here is from genome assembly GCF_003116015.1 of Azospirillum sp. TSO22-1. Taxonomy (GTDB): domain Bacteria; phylum Pseudomonadota; class Alphaproteobacteria; order Azospirillales; family Azospirillaceae; genus Azospirillum. Next base: position 34,592 of record NZ_LGQZ01000037.1, on the reverse strand, counting down.
AGGCCGATGCGGGTCAGCTCCACATCGGCCGACTTGGAGCACAGCGTGTTGGCCTCGCGGTTGAACTCCTGGCACAGGAAGTCGAAGCGGCGGCCGATGGCGCCGCCCTCGGCCAGCAGGTCGCGTGCCGCCTGGACGTGGGCGCGCAGCCGGTCCATCTCCTCGCGCACGTCGCCCTTGGCGATGATCAGCGCCGCCTCCTGCGCCAGCCGGTCCTCCGACAGCGCCGGCACGGCGTCGAGGAGCGCCGCGACCTGGGCGCGCAGCTTCTCCTTCAGCACCTCGGGCTGCACCGAGGAGCAGGCGGCGGACGCCTCGGTCAGGCGGGCGATCTCGTCGAGGTGGCCGTTCAGGATCGTCACCAGCCGCGCGCCCTCGGCAGCGCGGGCGGATGCCAGGCGACCGACCACGGCGCCGAGGTCCTTCTTCAGGGCGGCGTCCAGGCGCTCGCGCGCCTCGGTCTCATCCTCCTCGACCGGCTCGATGATGCCGCGCACGGTGAGCAGCGCGTCGAGCCGCGGCGGGGCGGCGCCTTCGCCCTCGATCTCGCGGGCCAGTTCCAGCACCTGGGCCAGCAGCTCGCGGTTGATGCGGATCTGCGAGACGGTCGAGGTGCGGGTGACGTTGAGCGTCAGGTTGACGGTGCCGCGCGCCAGCGTCTTCGGGATCTCGGCGCGGGCCTGCGCCTCCAGCTGGTCGAAGCCCGAGGGCATGCGGCAGCGCAGGTCGAGGTTGCGGCCGTTGACGCTCTTGGCCTCCAGCGTCCAGGCGTAGCCGTCGGCGTGGCCGTCCACGCGGGCGAATCCGGTCATGCTGGCGACGGGGCGGTGGGCGGTCACATCGGCCTCGGCTACAATTTGTGGGCTTTGGGGGAACACCTTATAGCCCGCGTTCGGCGGGCCAACAAGCGGCGAGGCGCGATGACTCCAGTCCGTTCCGTGGTGATCACCGGTGCGTCCAGCGGCATCGGCGAGGCTCTGGCGCTGGCCTACGCCGGCCCCGGCGTGGCGCTGGGCCTGACCGGGCGCGACGCGGCGCGCCTTGATGACGTGGCGGCGCGCTGCCGGGGCAGGGGGGCGGTGGTCGAGGCGGGCGTGGTGGACGCCGCCGACCGCGCGGGCATGGCGGCGTGGCTCGCCGGGTTCGACGCGGCGCACCCGGTGGATCTGGTGATCGCCAACGCCGGCATCTCCGCCGGCACCGGCCTGAACGGCGAGACCGAGGAGCAGGCGCGGCGGATCTTCGCGGTGAACCTGGACGGCGTGCTGAACACCATCTACCCGGCCATCGACGCCATGCGCGGGCGGGGGAGGGGGCAGGTCGCGCTGATGGCGTCGCTGGCGGGGTTCCGCGGGCTGCCCGGGGCGCCGGCCTACTGCGCCAGCAAGGCGGCGGTGCGGGTCTTGGGCGAATCGCTGCGCGGCGATCTGGCCGGGCAGGGGATCGGCGTGTCGGTGATCTGCCCCGGCTTCGTGCGCAGCCGCATGACCGCGCGCAACCCCTTCCCCATGCCGTTCCTGATGGACGCCGGGCCGGCGGCGGAACTGATCAGGCGGAAGCTGGAACGGAACGTCGGGCGGATTTCGTTTCCCTGGCCGATGGCGGCGGCAGTGTGGCTGCTGTCGGCGCTGCCGTCCGCCTGGGTGGACCGGATTGCGGCGCGGGCGCCGCGGAAGCCGGCGGGAGCGTAGGGCCAAACGAAAACGCCCCTTCCACACGGAAAGGGGCGTTTTCACAGACCGGAGAAAGATCCGTCAGGCCTTCCAGTACGCCCACACCGAGGCCGGCGGGACGTTCTGCCAGGTGAAGCCGATGCGCTTTCCCTTCAGGCCCAGCGCCGGCATGTTGAGCGGCGAGTTGATCATGTAGGTGTACAGCAGGAAGCGGCGCCCCTCCGGCATGACCGAGAAGGTGGCGTCCACGATCCCCTGCTGCACGTCCATGGGCAGCACCTTCATGGGAATGCCGATCACCACCGTGCCGACCTTGCCGACGAGGTCCGGCCCCAGCGTCTCCGCCACCTTGCGGCAGTCGGTGTTGATGACGTTCACGTCGGGGTAGACGCCGTGCACGTAGCGGGCGAGGTGCGGGTCGATCTCGAAGGAATAGACGCGCTGGGCGGGGATGCCGGCCTCCAGCAGCGCCTGGGTGATGGCGCCGGTGCCGGGGCCGAACTCGGCGATCACCTCGTCGGGGCCGCAGACCAGATTCTCACGGATGATCTTGCGCAGGCCGGGACCGGACGGCGTGATCGATCCCACCGCCATGGGGTTGGCCATCCACCGCTGGAAGAAGATCAGCGCCGGGTGCGGCGCCTTGGCATTCTTGGCTTTCGCGGCGACGGAGTATTCCGAAGGAGTCATGATCGGCCTTTCGCCGGTGGTTATTGCCTGATGCCCCCGGTTAACACGATCTTGTGCCTGGGGGTCCCGAACCATGGTTTCCTGAGCTTCTTATCCAACAAAAGGACGGGATCTTGCAACCCGCTGGACGCCGCACGCTTACGGAATAGGCTCATTGGACAGAAGCTCGTGGCCCGCGTACGACAGGCCGGACACCAGGACCACCGCCGCGACGACAGCGGCGACCGACAGCAGAAGCCCCACTCCGATGGCGCCGCCGTCGCGCTCGATCAGCCCCAGCGATATCAGCACCAGCGCGAATCCGGGCAACCAGCCCATCAGCGGCACCGGCACGATGCAGACGCTGATCAGCACGACGATGAGCACGCCGAACCAGCGCTCGCCGTCCACGTGCGCCAGCCGCGGCAGGCGCGGCTTCAGCATCGCCTCGATCCACAGGAGGCGCGGCATCACCGCGTCCAGCATGCGCGCCGCGTTGTCCCGCGACACCGAGCAGCGCAGCAGCCACGCCGGCAGCACCGCGTCGCGCTTGCCGAACAGCAGGCGCAGCGAGAACAGGAACAGCGGCAGGTCGCACAGTACCGAGACGCCGAGCGGCACCGGCGCGATGGTCGGCAGCGCCAGCCCCAGCAGAACCGTGCCCAGCGAGCGGTCGCCCAGCGCCGCGATGAGGTGGGCGAGCGTCACCCGCTCCGCCGGCAGATCGGCGCGGAACGCCGCCAGCACGTCCGACGTGCGCTGCTCGTCGGCCAGCGCCGGGCAGTCCTGGTCCAGCTCTGCGCTCATGCGGCGATGCCCGCGTCCGCCGCGGCGGCCTCGTAGGCCTCCAGCGCCTCCAGCCAGGTCTCCTCGGCGGCCGAGAGCTTCTTCTCCACCGCGCCAAGGTCGATCTGCAGCTTCCGCAACGCCTCGCTCGGCCCCTCGTAGAGCTTGGGGTCGGCCAGCTTGCCCTCGATCTTCGCCTTCTCGGCGCTGAGCTTGTTCACCAGCGCCTCGGCGTCGGTGGCCTTCTTCTTCAAGGGCGCCAGCGCGGCGCGCGCCTCGGCCGAGGCGCGGCGCTGGTCCTTGCGGCTGGGGCCGGTGTCGCCCTTGGCCTCGGCGCGTTCGGCCCGCGCCTTGTCGAGCAGCAGGGCGCGGTAGTCCTCCATGTCGCCGTCGTAGGGCTTGCAGGTGCCCTCGGCGACCAGCCACAGGCGGTCGGCGGTCAGCTCGATCAGGTGCGGATCGTGGCTGATCAGGATCACCGCGCCCTCGAAGCCGTTGATCGCCTGGATCAGCGCCTCGCGGCTGTCGAGGTCCAGGTGGTTGGTCGGCTCGTCGAGCATCAGGATGTGCGGCGCCTCGCGGCTCATCATGGCGAACAGCAGCCGCGCCTTCTCGCCGCCGGACAGGCTGGAGATCTTCGTCTCCGCCTTCTGCTGCGGGAAGCCGAAGCGGCCGAGGTGGGCGCGCACCTTCTCCTCCAGCACGTCCGGCATGACGCGGGCCATCTGCTGGACGGGCGTGAGGGTCAGGTCCAGCTCCTCCGCCTGATGCTGGGCGAAGTAGCCGACCTTGAGCTTGCCGGAGCGGCGCATCTCGCCGCCCATCGCCTTCAGCCGGCCGGCCAGCAGCTTGACCAGCGTCGACTTGCCGTTGCCGTTGGCGCCCAGCAGCGCGATGCGGTCATCCATGTCGATGCGCAGGTCGAGCCGCCTGAGGATCGCCTTGTCGCCGTAGCCGACGGTGGCGTCCTCCAGCGCGACCAGCGGCGGCGACAGGCCGTCGGGCTGCGGGAAGTTGAAGCTGACCCGCTCCTCCTCGGCGATCTCGGCGATCGGCTCCAGGCGCTCCAGCGCCTTCAGGCGGCTCTGCGCCTGCCGGGCCTTGCTGGCCTTGAAGCGGAAGCGGTCGATGTACGACATCATGTGCTTGCGCACCGCGTCCTGCTTGGCGGCGGTGGCCTGCAAGCGCTCGATGTTGGCGCGGCGGGTGGCGACGAAGCGGTCGTAGTTGCCGCCGTAGGTCACCAGCTTGCCCTGGTCGACGTGGACCGTCGTCGTCGGCACCGAGTTCAGCAGGTCGCGGTCGTGGCTGACCAGCAGGATCGTGTGCGGGTAGTTCTTCAGGTAGTTCTCGAGCCAGATCGTGGCCTCGAGGTCGAGGTGGTTGGTCGGCTCGTCGAGCAGCAGCAGGTCCGGCCGCGCGAACAGCACGCCGGCCAGCGCCACGCGCATCCGCCAGCCGCCGGAGAAGGCGGAGCAGGGTTGCAACTGCTGTTCGGCGTCGAAGCCCAGGCCGGAGAGGATCTGCGCGGCGCGCGCCGGGGCGGAGTGCGCCTCGATGTCGGCGAGGCGCGTGTGCACCTCGGCGATGCGGTGCGGGTCGGTGGCGGTCTCGGCCTCGGCGAGCAGCGATGTCCGCTCGGTGTCGGCGGCCAGCACGGTGTCGATCAGGCTGGTGGCGCCGGCCGGTACCTCCTGCGCCACCATGCCGAGCTTCATGCCGGCGGGCAGCGTGATGGAGCCGCCGTCGGCGTGCAGGGTGCCGGCGATGAGCTTCAGGAGCGTGCTCTTGCCGCAGCCGTTGCGGCCGACGAGCGCCACGCGGTGCCCCTTGGGCACCACCGCGGTGGCCTGGTCGAACAGCACGCGGCCGCCGTAGCGGAACGTCAGGTCGTTGATGTGCAGCATGTCGTCGGGGGATGTAGCACGTCGGCGGCGTGGTTTGAAGGGATCGGGTGGGGACACGCTTGCCGAGCCGCCACCCGGCCGCTATAACGCGGCGCAACGCGGTGCCCCCGTCCGGGGAGCGCCGGGAAAACTATTTTCATGTGGAGCACCACCGCCATGGCCCTCGAGCGCACCCTGTCGATCATCAAGCCCGACGCGACCCGCCGCAACCTGACCGGCAAGATCAACGCCCGCTTCGAGGACGGCGGCCTGCGCATCGTCGCGCAAAAGCGCCTCCAGCTGTCCCAGGCCCAGGCCGAGACCTTCTACGGCGTGCACCGCGAGCGTCCGTTCTTCGGCGACCTCGTGAAGTTCATGGTCTCCGGCCCGGTGGTCGTGCAGGTGCTGGAAGGCGAGAACGCCATCGCCCGCAACCGCGAGATCATGGGCGCCACCAACCCGGCCAACGCCGCCGAGGGCACCATCCGCAAGGACTTCGCCGAGTCGATCGAGGCGAACTCGGTGCACGGCTCCGACGCCCCGGAGACCGCCGCCCAGGAGATCGCCTACTTCTTCTCCGGCCTGGAGCTGGTCGGCTGATTCCAGCCCGATCGGACACGGAAACGGAAAAGGCCGCCCTTCGGGGCGGCCTTTTTTGTGCCTCGACGGCGGCAGGAACGCTTTGAAACGGATAAGTTGAGCTTTACGCTCCTTGTGCCTACCCTGCCTGCAAATCCATAGATTCAATAGGGCTTCTTGGGGGGTGCATGATGCGCGCGTTTGGGTTGATTGTGACGTTGAGTTTGGCGGCATGCCAAACTTCCGATTTGGCTCCAAGTGCATCCGACGCGTTGAATGCTCAGCGCAATCATCCCGGTGCCGTTTATGACGACCTTCCTGGGCCGAATTGCTATGGCGTTCCGTACGCAGAGGAAAAGCCAAAATTTGATATAGTAAGACAAGCCAGACAGGAAGATTTTGAACAAATAGATGCTGATGGCAAAGAGGTTGATAATCAGCGTTGGGGGAGTCTAGTAATTTCGCTGAAGCCGCTTGGTTTTCCTGTCGAGATTTCTCGTATAAGACGAGGGTTTGTGGGAGTAAGGCAGGGAATGAGCGTCAATGATGGGCTATCGAGTTGGAGTGGCGTTGACTTAGATCGGAAGGAAGTTGTTTTTATTAATCGATATACTTATGCTCCGCAAGCCGCGTTTAGCCGCCCATTTGGTGATCCAGTTCTTCCAAGTGAGCAACCGGAAATACATGCGGGCAAACGGATTTATACGCGCAAATGGTTTGATGGCGATCGGGTTGAGATGGAAATAATTCAACGAGCTTTATTGAGCAATGGAGAAATCAAGGCTTTCATATGCTTAGCAAATTCCGCGCTGGAGCGAGTGCCCCTTAGAAAAGAGAAGCAATATGCCGTGTTGACTCCCGATCATGCGCAATATGATGTTATATTGCGAGATCTAAGGATATCGGGCGAGCGTATGCTGAGATACGAAAAATATTTTGATCCTGGGGTGCTTGATGAATTTGTCGGAGCTATGCGTATAAAGATCCAAAAATATGAGTGGATCAGAAAATAGCGGTGTTGGGCCGCGCTGTTGCTCGGCCCAACCCAAGCTCCGACTTGTGGCTACAGCAGGAAGATCGCCATCAGGATGAGCAGGACCGCGACGCCGATGACGGCGACCCTCATGAAGTGCGTGAAGGATTCCCAGCCGCGCGCGTGCTCGCGCACCAGTTCCTCGCTGACGGGCCGGTCGTGTGGTTGCGCCAGGGCCATGATGACAATCCCTCCTCGTTCCTGCGGTTTTGCGAGGAAGTGGTGGCCGCGGGGCGCCCCGGCAAGTCCTGGCTTACGGCGCGGGGTTGAGCAGCACCGACGCGCCGTCGGGGGCGTGCCCCTCGACGCGGACGCGCTCGTTCTCGACGCGAACCCGGCCCTCAGCGATCAGCCGCACGGCGAGCGGGTAGGCGCGGTGCTCCTGCGCCAGCACGCGGCCGGCCAGGGCGTGGGCGTCGTCGTCCGGCAGCACCGGCACCGCCGCCTGCACGATGATCGGGCCGACGTCCATCTCGGAGCGTACGTAGTGCACCGTGCAGCCGTGCACGCGGACGCCGGCGTCCAGCGCCCGCTGGTGGGTGTCCAGCCCCTTGAAGGCGGGCAGCAGAGACGGGTGGATGTTGATCATCCAGTCGCGCCACGCATCGACGAACCACGGCGACAGCAGCCGCATGAAGCCGGCGAGGCACACCAGCTCCACCCCGGCGTCGCGCAGCCGGGCGTCCATGGCCGCCTCGAAGGCGGGCTTGTCGCCCGGGAAGCCGCGGTGGTCGACCACCGCGGTCGCAATGCCGGCCCCGGCCGCGCGCGCCAGCCCGGCGGCGTCGGCCTTGTTGGAGAGCACCAGCGCGATCTCCGCGGGGAAGTCGGGATCCGCCGCCGCGTCGATCAAGGCCTGCAGGTTGCTGCCGCGTCCCGAGATCAGGACGCCGACCTTCAGACCGGCCATGCCGCGTCCGTTCCGGCGACCGTCACCCGCTCGTCGCCCGTCACCGGGCCGATGGTGCCGACGCGGTAAACGGTCTCGCCGTGCCGGCGCAGGATCTCCGCCGCCTCGTCCGCCTTCTCCGGCGGGCAGACGACGACCATGCCCAGACCGCAGTTGAAGGTGCGGGCGAGGTCGGTGGCGCTCAGGCCCCCGGTCTTCGCCAGCCAGCCGAACACCGGCAGCAGCGGCCACTGCGCGGCGTCCAGGCTGACGCCCAGGCCGTCCGGCAGCACGCGCGGGATGTTCTCGATCAGGCCGCCGCCGGTGATGTGGGCCAGCGCCCGCACCGTGCCGGCGCGCACCGCGGCGAGCGCACTCTTCACATAGATGCGCGTCGGCGTCAGCAGCGCCTCGCCCAGCGTCTTCGACTCGTCCCAGGGGGCCTTGTCGGCGTAGCTCAGCCCGCTCGTCCCGACCAGCCGGCGCACCAGCGAATAGCCGTTGGAGTGCACGCCCGAGGAGGCGAGGCCCAGCACCACGTCGCCGGCCTGCACGCCGGCCCCGGTCAGCGCCTGGTCGCGCTCGACGGCGCCGACCGAGAAGCCGGCGAGGTCGTAGTCCCCCCCGGCGTACATGCCCGGCATCTCGGCGGTCTCGCCGCCGACCAGGGCGCAGCCGGCCTGCCGGCAGCCCTCGGCGATGCCGGCGACGATGGCGCGGCCGGCCCCGACGTCCAGCTTGCCGGTGGCGAAGTAGTCGAGGAACAGCAGCGGCTCGGCGCCCTGCACGACGAGGTCGTTGACGCACATCGCCACGAGGTCGATGCCGACCGTGTCGTGGCGGCCGCTGTCGATGGCGACCTTCAGCTTGGTGCCGACGCCGTCGGTGGTGGCGACCAGCAGCGGGTCATGGTAACCGGCGGCCTTCAGGTCGAACAGCGCGCCGAAGCCGCCCAGGCCCGCGTCGGAACCCGCGCGCGCGGTGGAGCGTGCCAGCGGCTTGATGGCCTCGACCAGGGCGTTGCCGGCGTCGATGTCCACGCCTGCCTGCTTGTAGGCGTCGGACGCGTTTTTTGCGGGAGTGCTGATGGTATCCTCGCTTGGGCTGGGCTATATACCGGGCCAAAGATCGGGCCGAAACATACTCGAATCGGAAGGCATTGCAATGCTCCACCGCAGCCGCCGGGCGCTTTGCGCCGGCATCGCCGCCCTGCTTCTGGCGCTGGCCGGGCACACGCCCCCGGCCAGCGCCCAGGTCGCGCCCGCGGCGCAGGCCGACGCCTTCACCGTCTCGGGCGTGAAGGTGGACGTCACCACCGCCAACCCCAACGCCGGACGCGACCAGGCGATCGGCGAGGCACAGCGCAAGGCATGGGACACGCTGTACCAGCGCCTCGTGCCCGGCGGGCGGGCGCCGAAGCTGTCGGACAACGACATCGCCCGCCTGGTGGCGGGCTTCGAGATCGATGAGGAGAAGCTGGCGGCCAACCGCTACGTCGGTTCGATGACCGTGCGCTTCCGGCCGCAGGCGGTGCGCGACCAGCTCGGCGGCAGCGGCGCCGCCTACATCGAGCCGCCGGGCCAGCCGCTCGTCGTGCTGCCGGTGACCGTGGTGGACGGCCGGCCGGTCCTGTGGGAGGACCGCACCCCCTGGCGCTCGGCCTGGGAGGTGCGCGAGCGCGGCAGCTCGCTGGTGCCGCTGGTGGTGCCGGAGGGCGAGATGGAGGATCTCCAGGCCATCGGCGCCCAGGACGCGGTGAACGGCGCGGCCGACCCGCTGGCCGCCATCGCCCGGCGCTACAGCGCCGGCGGCGTGGTGGTGGCGCGCGCCGCGCTGCCGGCGTCGGGAGAGCCGACTCGGGGGCAGCCGCTGGCGGTGGACGTCGTCCGCTACGGCCTGGACGGCTCGCGCGAGCAGTTCCCGGTCAGCGTCCGCGTCGATGGCGACGACCGCCCGTCGGACGCGCTGGCGCGCGGAGTGACCTTCGTCGCGGCGGCGCTGGACGAGGCGTGGAAGCGCGATAACGCGGCGGTGACCGGTGGCGAGCAGACGGTCGCGGTCGCGGTGCCGGTCGGCCGGCTGGAGGATTGGATCGAGACGCGCAAGCGGCTCGCCACCGTGCAGGCGGTGACCCGCACCGATCTGCTGGCGCTGAGCCGGGTGGAGGCGCTGGTGGCGCTGACCTTCCGCGGCGACGTCGAGCGGCTGCGGCAGGCGATGGCGCGCCGCGACCTCGGCCTGACGCAGGCGGCGCCGCGCGTCGATGCCGGCGTGGTGCCGGCCCCGGCGCTGGAACTGCGCGCCCTGCCCAGGGGCGCCGGGCTGAGCCAGCCGGCGGCGTCGCTGCCGGCCCCGGCCCCGGCGGCGGTGCCGATGGCCGCCCCGGCCGAGCCGGGCACCATGATGGGGGCGCCGCCGCGCGACCTCGGCACGATTCCGGCGCGGCGGTATTGATGCGGTGGCGGGCTTACCGCACAGTGGCCGCCGTTTCTTCCGCCCCTCTCCCTTGACGGGATCGGCGCGCGCAAGCGCCGATGGTTGGGGAGAGGGTGGCAAACGTAACCTGCGGGCTTCGCCCGCGCCCCCTCTCCCCAACCCCTCCCCCGCGAGGGGGGAGGGGCTTGACCATGCCCCGCAGAAGGAGAGGGGAAGCGCGTGAGCATCCCCAACACCATCACCCTGGGCCGGCTGCTGTCCGCCCCGCTGGCCGTCTACCTGATCCTGGCCGGCGAGCTGGGCTGGACGTTCTGGCTGTTCATGGCGGCCGGCGCCTCGGACGCGCTGGACGGCGCCATCGCGCGCATGTTCCGCGCCCGCACGGCGCTGGGCGCCTACCTCGACCCGATCGCCGACAAGGTGCTGCTGGTCAGCGTCTACGTGGCGCTGGGCAACGTCGGGCAGCTGCCGCTGTGGCTGGTCATCCTGGTGGTGTTCCGCGACCTGATGATCGTCGGCGGCGTGCTGCTGGCCTACACGCTCAAGGAATCGCTGGCGATGCAGCCGCTCGGCATCAGCAAGCTCAACACCGCGGTGCAGCTGGTGCTGCCGGTGGCGGTGCTGGCGCCGCACGGGCTCGACTTCACGCAGCCGGTCTTCTACGGCTACGACCTGGTGCGGCTGCTGGTGTGGCTGTGCACCGTCACCACCGTGGCCTCCGGGCTGGCCTATCTGGGGCGTGGCCGGATTCTGTTCGACCGCACCGGGGGCATCAAGTGAACCAGGCCCGGCACCTGCGCTTCTGGCTGATCGGCTTCGCGCTGTTCGCGATGGTGGTGTGGGTGCTGGCCGGCATGCTGCTGCCCTTCGTGGCGGGGCTGGCGATCGCCTATTTCCTCGACCCCTCGGTGGATCGGCTGGAGCGCGCCGGGCTGCCGCGCTGGACGGGGGCAGTGGTGGTGCTGCTGTCCTTCGTGCTGGTGGCGTTCTGCTTCGTGCTGCTGCTGCTGCCGCTGGTGCAGGCGCAGGCGGTGCTGCTGGTCGACACGCTGCCGCACTACGCCCAGGTGCTGCGCGAGCGCGTGCAGCCGACCATCGAGGACCTCGTGCACCGCCTGTCGCCGGAGGACGTGGAGCGCCTGCGCACCGCCGCCGGCGAGTACGCGGGCGAGGCGGTGGGCTGGGTCGGCCGGGTGCTGCGCGGCCTGCTGTCGGGCGGGCTGGCGCTGTTCGACGTGTTCTCGGTGCTGTTCATCACGCCGGTGGTCGCCTTCTACCTGCTGCGCGACTGGGACGTGCTGGTCGCCCGGGTGGACGGCTGGGCGCCGCGCCAGCACCTGTCCACCATCCGCGCCCAGGCGCAGGAGGTGAACCGCACGCTGGCCGGCTTCGTGCGGGGCCAAGCGCTGGTGTGTCTGGTGCTCGGCCTGTTCTACGCGCTGGGGCTGTCGGCGGCGGGGCTGAACTTCGGGCTGGTGGTGGGGCTGCTGTCGGGCCTCCTGTCCTTCATCCCCTTCGTCGGCACGCTGTTCGGCTTCGTCACCTCGACCGGGCTGGCGCTGCTGCAGTTCGACTCGCTGTGGCGGGTCGGGATCGTCGTGGCGATCTTCATCATCGGCCAGATGGTCGAGGGCAACGTGCTGACGCCCAAGCTGGTCGGCGACAAGGTCGGGCTGCACCCGGTGTGGGTGATGTTCGCGCTGCTGGCCGGCGGCAGCCTGTTCGGCTTCGTCGGTGTGCTGCTGGCGGTGCCGGTGGCCGCGGTGATCGGCGTGCTGACCCGCTTCGCCCTGGGCCGCTACCTGCAGAGCGACTACTACAACGGCGCGGTCGACAGCCCATGACCGCTCCGGCCCAGTTGCCCCTGGACCTCGGCTTCCGCCCGGCGATGGGCGGCGAGGACTTCCTGGTGGCGCCCAGCAACGGCGACGCGGTGGCGTGGCTCGACCGCTGGCCGGCGTGGCCGGCGCCGGCGCTGACCGTGTGGGGGCCGCCGGGCTGCGGCAAGACGCACCTCGGCCAGGTCTGGCGGGCGCGCAGCCGCGCCCCGCAGGTGACCGGCGCCGCGCTGGAGGACGCCGACCTGCCGGCGCTCATCGACGCGGCGCGCGCCGTGGTGGTGGACGACGCCGATGCGGTGGCGGGCAAGCCGGGGCGGGAGCGGGCGCTGTTCCACCTCTACAACCTCGCCCGCGACTGCGGCGGGCACCTGCTGCTGCTGGCGCGCAAGGCGCCGGCGCGCTGGCGGGTGAAGCTGCCCGACCTGCGCTCGCGCCTCAAAGGCGCCCCGGCGGTGGGGGTGGAGGCGCCGGACGAGGCGCTGCTCGCCGCGGTGCTGGTCAAGCTGTTCGCCGACCGCCAGCTGATCCCGAGCCAGGAGGTGATCGGCTACCTGCTGGCGCGCATGGAGCGCTCGCTGGACGCGGCGCGCCGGGTGGTGGCGGCCATCGACCGCGCCTCGCTGGCCAAGCAGCGGCCGGTCACCGTGCCGCTGGTGCGCGGGGTGCTGGCGGAGATGGAGGGGTAGGCCGCACCCGCGCCGGGTTGCCGGCCACGGTGGCGCCGGGCGGCACATCGCGGGTCACCACGCTGCCGGCGCCGATCACCGCATCGTCGCCGACCGTGACACCGGGCAGCAGGATGGCGCCGCCGCCGATCCAGACGTTGCGGCCGATGCGCACCGGCCGGCCGAACTCCAGGCCCTGGCGGCGCGGCTCCGGGTCGCGCGGGTGGTCGGCGGCGTAGACCTGCACGGCCGGGCCGATCTGCGTGCCGTCGCCGACCTCGATCCCGACCACGTCGAGGAACACGCAGTTGAAGTTCAGGAACACCCCGGCGCCCAGGCGGATGTTGAAGCCGTAGTCGCAGTGGAACGGCGCGCGGACCAGCGTACCCTCGCCAACGGCGCCGAGCAGCGCTCCGAGGGCGGAAGAATCGCCGCTGTTGAAAGCGTGCAGCAGCGCCTGGGTGCGCTGCTGGTCGGCCTGGATCTCCGGGTCGGCGGCGCAATAGAGGTCGCCGGCCAGCATGCGCTGCTTCTGGGTGCGGTCGTCGGTCATGGCGAGGAGATGGGGCGGTTTCCGCCGCCGTCACCCCCAGAACACCGCCGCCGCCCGGAATGCCTTCACGCGCTCCGCCAGCGCCTTGCGGTGCTGCGCCGCCGTCCGTTCCAGCGGCTTGACCGCCTTGCCGCCGGCCAGGGTCGCCAGCCGCTTCTCCGCCACCCGCAGGTCGTGCAGCGCGTCCAGCGTGCCGTACAGCGTGTCCAGCGCCGCGCCGTAGGGGCGCACGGATGCCGGCGGGTAGAGACCGCGGAAGAACTCCACGCCGTAGCGCAGCGTGCGCAGGCGGCGGCGCAGGCGTTCCGGAGTCTCGGTCTTGCGCGCCCTGGTGTGCCGGGCCGCCAGCCAGGGGCCGGCGAGGTCGGCCATCGGCGCGTCGAGGCGGGTGCGGGCGATGCCGGCGTGCCAGTGCCCCTCCTCCAGCCAGACCCCCAGCGCCAGCAGCAGCGCCGTGCAGCGCGGCTCGCGCAGGGCGGCCACGGCGCGCTCCGCCGCCGGGCTGCGGGCTTCGGCCAGGGCGGGGGCGAGCGCCGGGTCGGGCAGGGCCGAGGCCAGCACGTCCCACGCCCGCGCCGGCTTCAGGCGGTGAGCCAGCCAGCGGATCTCGTGCTCCAGCCGCGTCGCCTCGGCCGGGGCGATGACCGGCGCGAACAGCGTCAGCGCGGTGCGCAGGTGGCGCAGGGCGACGCGGATCCGGTGCAGGCCCTCGGCGTCGCCGCCAGCCAGCACGCAGGGCTCGTTGGCGAGGATCTGGCGCAGCCCGTGCCGCACGATGTGGCGGAACGCCTCGGCCACCGTGCTGAGCGGCGACAGCATGGGCGGGTCGCCCAGCACCGGTGCCGGCGCCCGCCCGGAGACCATGCGGTAGCCCAGCTCGGCCTTGCTCTCCATGCCGATGCGCAGGGGCACGGCGCGGTGCAGCTCCTGCGCCAGGGCGAACAGGCGGCCGATGCGGCCGGACTTCAGCTCCAGCTCCACCTCGCTGATCCGCTCGTCGCCGCGGCCGGCGGCGATGCTGCCGTCGTCGATGGCGACCTCGACGCTGGTCTGCGCGTCCAGGCGCAGCAGCGCCGCGGTGCGGGTGAAGTCGGTGGCGAAGATCGGCATCAGCTCGCCGCGCGCGTCCTCCGGCACCAGGGCGCCGGCGCCCTCGGCGTCGAGGCGGGTGAAGTCGATGGCGTCGCCTCCGGTATTGCCATCGAGGGGCCATTCCCACTCGCGCCGCACGGCGACCGCCGCGGCGTCGGCCTGCGGGTCGGCGGCGACGGTCTTCAGGCCCTGGATCCGCCGCGTCCCGTCGTGGCGCAGGCGCAGCGCGATGCCGCGCCCGTACAGGCGCAGGTCGGGCGTGTCGAAATAGACGGTGCGCAGCCGGCTGCTCACCGGTGCTCCCTCCGCCCGTTCCGCCAGCAGGGGCAGCGCCGCCAGCCGGGCGAGGTCGTCCGGGTGCACGTGGAGCTTCAATTCCACTTCATGCGCCATGGCGCCGGTCGGGGATGCGGGGAGCGGAGCGGTTGCCAACGCGATGCGGCCTCGGGTTCCGGGACGGGTGTCCTGAAATACCCCAAGGCCGGGGGTTATGCCAGCAGGCGTGGCCGCACGAACTCCACCAGATGGCCCTGGCCGGGGGAGACCGCGCGCCAGCGGCCGGTCTCGAAGGTCAGGATGGCGCAGCCGCCGGTGGGAAATTTCTCGGCCACCGCGCGCAGAACCTTCGGGTCTCCGAAGCCGGCGAGATGCTGGCTGAGGTGGTGCATGTCCGGGTTGTGGCCGACCAGCATCAGCGTTCCCACCGAATCGGGCGCCCCGCGCAACGCCTCCAGCAGGGCCGGCGCGCCGGCCAGATAGAGCCCGCGGTCGTGCTCGACGGGCACCTCGCGGCCCAGCGCCTCCAGCACCAGCGTCAGCGTGTCGGCGGCGCGTCTGGCGGTGGAGCACAGCACCAGATCCGGGTGGACGCCGCGGTGCTTCAGGTGGCGGCCGACCAGACCGGCGGCCTCCACCCCGCGCTCGTTCAGCGGCCGGTCGTGGTCGGCCAGCGTGGGGTCGTCCCAGCCGGACTTGGCGTGGCGCATCAGGCAGAGCGTCTTCATGGCGCAGGGCCTCCCGGCAGGGGGTTTTCACTGGACAAGCATGCCGTTTCGCCAAATCGTAATCCAGCTGTTGTAGGCTGTACGCCTATTTGAAACCCGTTCCCACCCCGGTTCTCCAGCGAGGCACCCGTGTCCGACGTTCAGCAGCTCGACGACTTCACCATCGACCCGGAATCGCCCGAGCGGTTCATCAACCGTGAGGTGTCGTGGCTGGCCTTCAACCAGCGTGTCCTGGAGGAGGCCTCGAACCCGCACCACCCGATGCTGGAGCGGCTGCGCTTCCTGTCGATCTCGGCCAGCAACCTGGATGAGTTCTATATGGTGCGCGTCGCCGGCCTGAAAGGGCAGGTGGCTGCCGGCGTCAAGGCGCCCAGCCCGGAGAACCTCACCCCCGCCCAGCAGCTGGCCGCCGTCAACCAGCGCATCATCGAGCTGATGAGCGCGCAGCAGAACGTCTGGCGCACGCTCAAGAAGGAGCTGCGCGACAACGGCATCGCCGTGGTCGAACCGGACGAGCTGTCGGACGCCGAGCGCGACTGGCTGGAGGCCAAGTTCCTCGACGACATCTTCCCGATCCTGACGCCCATCGCGGTGGACCCGGCGCACCCGTTCCCGTTCATCCCGAACCTGGGGTTCTCGCTGGGCCTGCAGCTGCACGACACGGTCAAGGGCACGCACCTGGACGCGCTGGTGCCGCTGCCGGCACAGCTCGACCGGTTCATCCGGCTGCCGGGGTCGGACATCCGTTTCATCCAGCTGGAGAAGGTGGTGCTCACCTTCATCGACCAGCTGTTCCCTCCGTTCCAGGTCAAGGCGCACGGCGTCTTCCGCATCCTGCGCGACAGCGAGATCGAAATCGAGGAGGAGGCGGAGGATCTGGTCCGCACCTTCGAATCCGCGCTCAAGCGCCGCCGCCGCGGCAGCGTCATCCGGCTGGCCGTCGATGCCGGCATGGCCGCCGACCTGCGCGAGTTCCTGCGCGGCGAGCTGGGCGTGTCGAACGACGACGTGTTCATCCTGGACGGGCTGATCGGGCTGGTCGACACCAAGCAGCTGATCGTCGACGAGCGCCCGGACCTCGTCTTCCGCCCGTTCAACGCCCGCTTCCCGGAGCGCATCCGCGACTTCGGCGGCGACTGCTTCGCCGCGATCCGCCACAAGGACATCGTGGTCCACCACCCCTACGAGAGCTTCGAGGTGGTGGCGCAGTTCGTCCGGCAGGCGGCGCGCGACCCGCAGGTGGTGGCGATCAAGCAGACGCTGTACCGCACCTCCAAGGATTCGCCCATCGTCGCCGCGCTGATCGAGGCGGCGGAGGCCGGCAAGTCGGTCACCGCGCTGGTCGAGCTGAAGGCCCGCTTCGACGAGGAGGCCAACATCCGCTGGGCCCGCGACCTGGAACGCGCGGGCGCCCAGGTGGTTTATGGATTCGTGGACCTGAAGACGCACGCCAAGATCTCGCTGGTCGTGCGGCGCGAGAACAAGGCGCTGCGCAGCTACGTGCATTTCGGCACCGGCAACTATCATCCGATCACGGCCAAGGTGTACACCGACCTGTCCTTCTTCACCTGCGACCCGGCGCTGTGCCACGACGCGGCGGTGATGTTCAACTTCATGACCGGCTACGCCACGCCGAAGGTCCTGGAGAAGATCGCCATCGCGCCGATCACGCTGCGCAAGCGCCTGGTCGAGCTGATCGACGCGGAGATCGCCAACGCGAAGGCCGGCAAGCCGGCGCAGATCTGGGTGAAGCTGAACTCGCTGGTCGATGCGGAGATCATCGACAAGCTCTATCAGGCGAGCCAGGCCGGCGTGATGGTGGACATGGTGATCCGCGGCATCTGCTGCCTGAGGCCCGGCATCAAGGGCCTGTCGGAGAACATCCGCGTGCGCTCCATCGTCGGACGCTTCCTGGAGCACGGGCGCGTGGTGTGCTTCGGCAACGGCCACAAGCTGCCCAGCCCGCACGCCAAGATCTACATCTCCTCGGCCGACTGGATGCCGCGCAACCTCGACCGCCGCATCGAGACGCTGGTGCCCATCGAGAACCCGACGGTGCACGAGCAGGTGCTCGACCAGATCATGGTCGCCAACTACAAGGACGAGACCAGCTCCTGGCTGCTGGGGCCGGACGGCGTGTACCACCGCGTCCAGGAATCGGGGCCGGACGCGTTCAGCGCGCACACCTACTTCATGACCAACCCCAGCCTGTCCGGCCGCGGGTCGGCGCTGAACAGCAAGCGCACGCCGCCGCGCCTGAAACTGAAAACGGTGTCGTAAGATGGCAGCCGAGGAACGCCGGGGGGCGCCGCGCCCGGAGACCATCGCGGTCATCGACATCGGGTCGAACTCGATCCGATTGGTGGTCTACGATGGGCTCAAGCGCTCGCCGGTGCCGATCTTCAATGAGAAGGTGCTGTGCGGCCTGGGCCGCGGCGTCGAGAAGAGCGGGCGGCTGAACCCCGACGGCGTGCGCGCCGCGCTGGCCCACCTGCCGCGCTTCCGGCAGATTGCCGAGGGCATGCGGGTGCCGCGGGTGGACGTGCTGGCCACCGCCGCGGTGCGCGACGCCAGGGACGGCCCCGCCTTCGTCAAGGCGGTGGAGCAGGCGACCGGGTTGAGCGTGCGCATCGTCAGCGGCGAGGAGGAGGCGCAGCTCGCCGCCAACGGCGTGCTGTCCGGCACGCCGGAGGCCGACGGGCTGGTCGGCGACCTCGGCGGCGGCAGCCTGGAGCTGGTCACCGTCTCCGGCCACGCGCTGGGCCAGCAGGTGACGCTGCCGCTCGGCCCCTTGCGGCTGATGGAGGCGGGGGAGAGCCGCGGCGCGCTGATCAAGGCCATCGACCAGCATCTCGACTCCCTGCCGTGGCTGGGCGAGGCCAAGGGGCGCACCTTTTATCCGGTGGGCGGCAGCTGGCGGGCGCTGGCCAAGCTGCACATGGAGCAGACCCGCCATCCGCTGCACATCATCCACCATTACACGGTGCCGGCCGGCGACCTGCGGCAGTTCGCCGACCTGATCGCCCGGCAGAGCACGGCGACGCTGACCAAGCTGGCCGGCTCGCGCCGGCGCGGTGACACGCTGCCCTACGCGGCGCTGGTGCTGGAGCGGCTGATCAAGGCGGCGGGGCCGCGCGACGTGGTGTTCTCCGCCTACGGCCTGCGCGAGGGGCACCTGTTCTCGCTGCTGGCGCCGGACGTGCGGCAGGAGGACCCGCTGCTGGCGGCCTGCGCCGACTGGGGGCAGAGGTTCTGCCGCTTCGGCGACCCGTCGCTGCTGGTGCCGTGGACGGCCGGCCTGTTCGCCGGCGAGGACGCGCTGGGCCAGCGGCTGCGCAACGCCGCCTGCCTGCTGAGCGACGTCGGCTGGGCCGAGCACCCGGACTACCGCGCCGAGCACGCCTTCCTGCGTGTGCTGCGCTACCCGTTCCCCGGCTGCGATCACGCCGAGCGGGTGTTCCTGGCGCTGGCCTGCTACGCCCGTTACGCCGGCACCATCGACGCGCCGGTGACGATGGGGGTGCGCGGCCTGCTGTCTGACGCGCAGCAGAAGCGGGCGCTGGTGCTCGGCCTGGGGCTGCGGCTGGCACTGAACCTGACCGGCGGGGCGAGCGCCTTCCTGCAGCGCACGGCGCTGAAGCTCGGCGGCGAGTCCCTGGTGCTGACTCTCCCCGACGACACCGAGGCGCTGGACGGCGAGACGGTGCGCCGGCGGTTGGACGCGCTGGCCAAGGCGCTGAACCGGCGGGCCGAGGTGGTGACCACCCCGCCGCGCCCGCTGGCGGCTGAATAGCGGTATGGATGTTCCCGCGGAATTCCCGTCGCTGTCAACCGACCGCCTGACCCTGCGCGCCGTCACGCCGGACGATGCGGGGATCTTTCATGCGATCCTGTCGGTGCCGGAGGTCACGCGTTTTTCAAACTGGCCCGACGCACCGACGGAGGAGCAGGCGGCGGCGATGGTGCGCGAGATGGCGGGCAAGTTCGCCGCTGGATCGGGATGCTCCTGGATCATTGTGGAGCGCCCGACCGGTGACGCCATCGGTGCAGTGCGCTTCAACTACGTCATCCCACCGTGGAAATGCGGCGGAATCGGCTACGAACTGCACCCGCGCGCATGGGGCCGCGGTTTCATGACCGAGGCTCTGCGGGCGGTCGTCGGATGCGGCCACCGGGTGTTCGGGCTGAACCGCATCGAGGCCTGGACGCTCGCCGGCAACGGCGCCTCCGACCGCGTGCTGGAGAAGGTCGGCTTCCGCTACGAGGGCACTGCGCGAGGCCGTGCGTGGTTCAAGGGTGCCTTCCACGACTTCCGCAACTTCGGCCGCGTCGCCGCCGACCCTACAGGCTGACGGCCGGGCGGCGGTCTCAGTCCGTCATGCCCTTGGCGGCGGAGATGGCGTCGCGGATGCTGACGCCCTTGCGCAGGATGTTGTCCACCGCACGGCCCTGCACCAGCTTGATGCCGGCCCTGTAGGCGTACACCAGGCTCGACACCGTGTCGCAGCGGGCCAGGATGAACTTGCAGCGGTCCTGTTCGCCGATCCGCTCGAAGAAGTACTTCTCGAACGCCGGGTCCATCTCCAGCATGTCGTTGGACCAGAAGATTTTGGCGTAGTCGGCGTTCAGGTACTCCAAGTCGAAGTTGGTGACCCAGAACGGGTTCAGCCCGTCCACCGCGATCTGGTAGCGGCGGTCCTGCGCGAAGTCGACGACCTCCTGGAACAGCTGGAGGTTCTCGATCAGGTCGCCCTTGGAGATCTCCAGCACCACCTGCCCGCGGAAGTCGATGGGCAGGCGTTCGTCGAACTTGATGAAGCCGGTGGAGATCACCGTGGACAGGTTGATGTTGATGCCGATGCGCCGGCCGCGCATGAAGCTGAGGCCGTGGTTCAGCGCCCGCAGCACCGACTGGTCGAGGTTGGCGGTGAAGTAGTTGAACAGCCACTTGTTGGCCGTCAGGTCATACTCCGGGCACAGCCGCTCCTGCAGCAGCTTGATCGAGATGTACAGCTCGAAGTACGCCATCTCGTCCTCGGCCGTCGGGTCGAGGTTGGCGATCGCCTGGTTGAAGAGGAACGGCGACAGGTCGAACATCTGCATCGAGCGTTCGAGCTTGCCCAGTTCCTCCAGCGTGATCGGCGGCTTGGTCTCGGCGACCGCGGTGCCGGACTCGCCGGACGCCAGCTCCTCCACGAACCGGATGACGTTGATGAAGTTCAACGCCAGTTCCATGATCGAGTAGAGCGAGTACTCCTTGTACGGGTTCGGCCCGGTCAGCGTCGTCTTCGACAGGAAGACCTGCTCGACCTTCTGGCAGACGTCGGTGACGCCGGTCAGCTTCAGACCCTTGTAGAGGACGATGACGTCGCCGTTCGAGATGTTGAAGGACTGCAGGTAGGACGCCTTGGTCCCCAGCTCCTGGATGATGGTGCGCACCACCATCTGCGCCGTCGGGTCCTTGTCCTTCAGCAGCGACAGGTGCATGTGGATGAGCCGCATGCCCTGCAGCTCGCTCTTGGCCGAGCGCAGCAGGTTCAGCAGCTTGTCATTGTCGAAGACCGGGCCCTTTTCCTGCTGAGCGGCGACGGCCTGCTGCTTCTCCGAGGTGGAGAGGCGTACCCGGTCTCTGCCGACCGGCGGCCTGCCGCGAAAACTGCTCATCCAGAAGTCCCCCAGACCGCTTTCTCGTTTACCTTGCCCCGGTGGGGACCGCAACGATCATCCGCGGCGGGCCGCCCCTCGAACCCAATACCGCTCGGGTATGTTACGCTTAGGTATCTTTAACAAGGCATTAAAGCGTGGTTAACATAGGAATTACCAATCAAATTTTCCTAGTTTGCGGGCGCAATCATGCACCGCGCCACCTCCAGCCGGTCATTTTGCTTAACGGAAGGGGAGGCCGGAGCCTCCCGATCCTACTCTTCGACCACCTCGGTGGGGACGATGCGCACCCGGCGATCGAGGATCGCCAGCGCGATTCGCCCGTGCTTCAGAGCCAGCGCGTCGTTGCCGAACATCTCGCGCCGCCAGCCGTGCAGGGCCGGCACGTCGGCGTCGTCGTCGGCGGCGATGGCCTCGAGGTCGGAGGCCGAGGCCACCAGCTTGCTGGCGACATGGTTCTCGTCGCACTTCATCTTGAGCAGCACGCGCAGCAGCTCGACGATCGGGGCGATGCCCTGCGGCGGCTCCTCGCGCGGCTCCAGGCGCGGCAGCTCCGACTCCGGCAGGTCGAGCGCGCGCTGCACGGCGGCCAGCACGTCGGCCCCCTGGCGCCCCTCCGCGAAGCCGCGGCCCATGCCGCGGGTGCGGGCGAGGTCGTCCACGGTGGTCGGCGCGTGCGCGGCGATCTCCAGCATCGCCTCGTCGCGCAGCACGCGCGAGCGCGGCAGGTCGCGGCGCTGCGCCTCGCGCTCGCGCCACGCCGCCAGCTCCTTCAGCACGGCCAGGAAGCGCGGCTTGTTGGTGCGCACCTTGAGGCGCATCCAGGCGGTCTCGGGGTCGGACTCGTAGGTGGCGGGGTCGGTGAGCACCGCCATCTCCTCCTCCAGCCAGTGCTCGCGCCCGGTCTTGTGCAGGCGGCGGCGCAGCTTCTCGTAGGCGGGGCGGAGGTGGGTGACGTCGGACAGCGCGTACTGCAACTGGCGGTCGGTCAGGGGGCGCTGCGACCAGTCGGTGAAGCGGCTGGATTTGTCGATGCGGGCGCCGGCCAGCTTGGTGACCAGCGTCTCGTAGCCGACGCTGTCGCCGAAGCCGCAGACCATGGCGGCGACCTGCGTGTCGAACAGCGGGTGCGGGATCTTGCCGGTGAGGTGGTAGAAGATCTCCACGTCCTGGCGGGCGGCGTGGAAGACCTTGAGGATCGCGGGATCGTTCAGCAGCTCGATCAGCGGCGCGAGGTCCATCCCCTCGGCCAGCGGGTCGATGGCGGCGGCCGACTTCGGCCCGGCGACCTGCACCAGGCAGAGCTGCGGGTAGAAGGTCTTCTCGCGCAGGAACTCGGTGTCGACGGTGATGTAGTCGGCGCCCGCGAGGTCGCGGCAGAACGCCGCGAGGTCGGATGTGGTGGTGATGAGAGTCATGGCCGCGTTACATACACGAGCCGCGGGCGGTGGGAAAGGGGGGCGTCACGCTTCCCACCCTTGACATTCCCGCGCTCCCGGTGTGCTCTGGCGGCCATTTTCCGCGCGGAAACCATCGATTCCCAAGGCAGCTCGACCCATGCACCCCTATCGCACCCACACCTGCGGCCAGCTTCGTGAAGAGGATGCCGGCTCCACCGTCCGCCTGTCGGGCTGGATCAACCGCAAGCGCGACCACGGGCAGCTCCTGTTCATCGACCTGCGCGACCACTACGGCATCACGCAGTGCGTGATCGACAACTCCAAGCCGGACTTCGCCACCGCCGACCGGCTGCGGCTCGAGTCCGTCGTCACCATCACCGGCAAGGTGGTGAAGCGCACGCCCGAGACCATCAACGACAAGATGGCCACCGGCCGCATCGAGGTGCAGATCCAGGAGCTGACGGTCCAGTCCGAGGCCGAGACGCTGCCGATGCCGGTCAACCAGGAGGCCGATACGGGTGAAGAGGTGCGCCTGCGCTACCGCTTCCTCGACCTCAGGCGCGAGCGCATCCACGAGAACATCCTGCTGCGCTCGCGCGTCATCGCCTCGGTGCGCCGCCGCATGATCGACCAGGGCTTCACCGAGTTCCAGACGCCGATCCTCACCGCCTCGTCGCCGGAGGGGGCCCGCGACTATCTGGTGCCGAGCCGCAACCACCCCGGCAAGTTCTACGCGCTGCCGCAGGCGCCGCAGCAGTTCAAGCAGCTGCTGATGGTCGCCGGCTTCGACCGCTACTTCCAGATCGCGCCGTGCTTCCGCGACGAGGACGCGCGCGCCGACCGCAGCCCGGGCGAGTTCTATCAGCTCGACTTCGAGATGAGCTACGTCACCCAGGACGACGTGTTCGCCTCCATCGAGCCGGTGCTGCACGGCATCTTCGACGAGTTCGGCGCCTTCCGCCGCGAGGCGAAGCCGGCGGTCGATGGCTACCCGTTCCGCCGCATCGCCTTCGACGAGGCGATGCTGAAGTACGGCTCCGACAAGCCGGACCTGCGCAACCCGCTGGTCATCACCGACGTCACCAGCGTGTTCAAGCGTGACGACGTGGAGTTCCGCGCCTTCCGCCAGACCGTCGACAAGGGCGGCGTGGTGCGCGCCATCCGTGCGCCGAAGGTCTCCGACCGGCCGCGCAGCTTCTTCGACAAGCTGAACGACTGGGCGAAGGAACTGGGCGCCCCGGGCCTCGGCTACATCATCTTCGAGGCGGCGGGCGGCAAGGGCCCGATCGCCAAGTTCGTGCCGGAGGCGGCGCAGGCCGAACTGCGCACGCTGGTCGGCCTGGAGGACGGCGACGCGGTGTTCTTCGTCTGCGACCAGCCCGGCCCCGCCGCCAAGCTGGCGGGCCAGGCCCGCACCAAGCTGGGCCAGGAGCTGGACCTCATCGAGAAGAACGCCTTCCGCTTCTGCTGGATCGTCGATTTCCCGATGTTCGAGTACGACGAGGAGGCCAAGCAGGTCATCTTCTCGCACAACCCCTTCTCCATGCCGCAGGGCGGGCTGAAGGCGCTGCAGGAGATGGACCCGCTGGAGATCAAGGCCTACCAGTACGACATCGTCTGCAACGGCGTGGAGCTGTCCTCGGGCGCCATCCGCAACCATCTGCCGGAGGTCATGTACAAGGCCTTCGAGATCGCCGGCTACCCGGCGTCGGAGCTGGAGGCGCGGTTCGGCGGCATGCTGAGCGCCTTCAAGATGGGCGCCCCGCCGCACGGCGGCTCGGCCCCGGGCATCGACCGCATCGTCATGCTGCTGGCCGACGAGCCGAACATCCGCGAGGTCATCGCCTTCCCGCTGAACCAGCGCGCCGAGGACCTGCTGATGCAGGCGCCGGCCCAGGTGGACCAGACGCGGCTGCGCGAGCTGCACCTGAAGCTCGACCTGCCGAAGCCGAAAGTCGCCGCGCCGAAGGAGTGATGGCGGTTGGATCAAAGAAAAGCCCCGCTCGCTGGAGCGGGGCTTTTTCATGCCTGGGGCAAGAATTCACACGGATTTTGCGGATTGGGGCACGGATTACACGGATTTTCTTTTTTCGTGCTCAGCAACAGCTTGCGGGAAGGTGCAGGCGCCGCAAGCATAAAAAGATCCGTGTAATCCGTGCCCCAATCCGTGAAATCCGTGTAAACCCTGTTGCCCGCAAGGATCCGGTCACGCCGCCGCGGCGGGCGCCGCTTCGATCATGCGGTAGTAGCCGGTGTCGGAGAGAATCAGGCAGCTCAGCGTCTTGCTGTCGCCCTCGTCCTCGGTGCTGACGACGCGGGCGTGCGGGATGCCGAAGAGGTCGATGGTGTCCCTGACGCGCCAGGACCGGCCGTTCGCCGCGCCGACCGCCTGATAGACCTGCCCGACCTGCACGTGGTGCTTCTTGCGCATGCGCAAACCCTTTCCTGAAACCGAGGCGTCGGCAGCGGCCGCACCATGACTGCCACTCTGCCCGACTTGTGTCAAAATTGAGTAAACTTTTGCAACCGGCGTTCAGCAACCGGATTTCGGCAGCGCCTGCAGGGTTTCCAGGATCGCCTTGATGGTGAAGTCGCCGTAGTCGATCTGCATCGACTCCGCGATGCCGTTCTGCAGCAGGCGCAGGCTCATCTCGTACTCCGGCTGTGCAGAGTCGCTGTGCAGCGGGAAGAAGGCCATGCGCACCGGCCAGCCCTTCTTGCCCTTGGTCAGCTCGCCGCCCTGCGCGCCGTCGGCGCTGCCGGCCGCGCCGATGAAGGCGTTGACCTCGGTGCTGCCCTCGGCGTCGGCGCCGTCGAACACCGTGGCGTTGAAGAAGCGGTCACCGGCCTTGGCGTGCTGCAGGATGCCCAGCGTGTGCGAGGTGGGGAACATGCTGCCCACGGGCAGCGCCATCTCCTGCTCCTCGGGCTTGCTGAAGCGGGCCTTGCCGGCGGCGCCGGCCTTGTCCAGCGTCGCCTCGCCGCGGATGTCCTCGTCGGTCTCGCCGTTGACCTTCTTGAGGACGTTGAAGCGGTAGCGCAGGCCGTTCTTCGCCTCCCAGGTCGTGTAGTTGGTGTTCATGTTCATCGCCTCGCCTTCGGAATAGACGAAGCGGAGCTGGAAGCGCTGTTCGGTGGTCCAGCCGTCGCAGGCGTCCGCCCACTCGAACATCATGCGGCCGGTGACGCCGCTGACCTTCGAGCTGTTGCGCGCCGAGGACAGCGACATCTTGTAGATGGCGCGGTGCGGCTGGATGTCCGCGATCACGCCGGCATCGAGCGCCCGGGCGGGCGGCACCGTGGCGGCGAACAGGGCGCCGAGCACAGCGGCGGCGGCGATGCGGGCGGCGGATCGGCGGTTGCGCAAGGTGGCGTCCACGGTGATTGGGGCCTATCACTGGAAGAGTATGGGTGTTGTGGCGCGGATCGGAAGGCCCGCCAAGCCCTTTTCAACGAACGGGGAGGTGGTGTGATGCAATCTTCGCACGCTGTGGCGCGGCCGTCGCTGTTGTTGACACGCAAGCTGCCGGACGCGGTGGAAGCGCGCGCGGCGCGCGATTACCGCGCCGTGCTTAATACGGATGACACGCCGCTCTCCGGCGCGGAGATCGCAGCGCGGGCATCCGGCATGGACGGAATCCTGTGCTGCGCCGGCGACCGGCTGGACGCCGCCGCCATCGCCGCGTTGCCGGACAGCGTGCGCATCCTCGCCACCTTCTCGGTCGGTACCGACCACATCGACCTCGCCGCGGCCAGGGCGCGCGGGCTGATCGTCACCAACACGCCGGACGTGCTGACCGACGCCACCGCCGACATCGCGCTGCTGCTGATGCTGGGCGCCGCCCGGCGCGCGTCGGAGGGCGAGCGGATGATCCGCGCCGGCGCCTGGACCGGCTGGACGCCGACCCAGCTGATGGGCACGCACCTCGGCGGCAAGCGCCTCGCCATTCTCGGCATGGGTCGAATCGGCCGGGCGGTGGCCGAGCGCGCCCGCGCCTTCGGCATGGCCATCCACTACCACAACCGCAGCCGCCTGACGCAGGACCTGGAGCAGGGGGGCACCTTCCACGCGGACGCGGAGGCGATGCTGGAGCACGCCGACGTGCTGTCCTTCCACTGCCCGGCGACCAGGGAGACCACGCACTGGCTGAACGCCGCGCGCATCGAGCGGCTGCCCCGCGGCGCCATCGTCGTCAACACGGCGCGCGGCGCGGTGGTGGAGGACGCGGCGCTGATCGCCGCGCTGAGGAGCGGCCGGATCGCCGCCGCCGGCCTGGACGTGTTCGAGGGCGAACCGAACCTCAACCCCGCCTACCGCGACCTGCCCAACACCTTCCTGCTGCCGCACCTGGGCAGCGCCACGGTGGAGACGCGCAACGCCATGGGCTTCCGCGCCCTGGACAACCTGGACGCCCACTTCAACAAGAGACAAATACCGGACAAAGTTATCTAAAATACGGCAGATTCTGCCGGGCGTGCCGGGAGGCGCGGGCAGTTCCTGCCGGGGATGAGGGGGCGGCGGCGGCTTTTGCCGGGTCATGGAGTAAGAGATTCCAAGGCGTTAGCGATTGGCACGACGGTTGCTTGGATCCAGGCGAAACGTGCCTCGTACCGACGGAGCCGACCCATGAACGCCACGGTGACCGCCTTCCCGCCCTCCGCTCTCCTGCGCTCCGACGCGCCGGGCCCGGCCGGTGTCTGGTTTCGCGACGTCGCCAGCGACCCGGTCCGTCTCGCCGCCCTGCTGTCCAAGCTGGCCGAGGCGGAGGAGACGATCACCCAGCAGCAGGAGCGGATCGCCTACCTGGAAAGCCTGACCATGACGGACGAACTGACCGGGCTGGTGAACCGCCGCGGCTTCAACCTGCAGCTGAAGCGCGAGCTGGCGGCGGCGCGCCGGGCCGGGCAGGGCGGCGGCGTGCTGGTGATGATCGACCTGGACGGCTTCAAGGCGATCAACGACACGCACGGCCATCTGGCCGGCGATTCCTACCTGCGGCAGGTGGCCCGGCTGCTCCAGGCGCACGTGCGCCAGCACGACGTGGTGGCGCGGCTGGGCGGCGACGAGTTCGCTGTGCTGCTGACCGACACCGACCCGGCGACCGGCGCCGCGCGCGCCGCCGAACTGGCGCAGTTCGCCAATCGCGCGCACGCCATGTGGAACGGGCAGGAACTGCCGGTCCGCTTCTCGGTGGGCGTGCAGCCCTACGGCCCGGCCGACCACGAGGACGAGGTGATCCGCCGTGCCGACGCGAAGATGTACCGCCACAAGGGCAGCAAGGGCGGCAGCAAGATCCGGCGCGACCGCAAGCCCAAGCGCGCCAAGCCGGCCAAGGCTGTCCGCCGCGCCGCCTGACCAGTTACAGGGGTGCGGAGATCCGCCGGGGCTTTGCCCCCATGATCTCCCCGGCGCCTCCGTGCCCCTGTACCCCCTCTACCGCCGCCAGCGGTTCCCCGCGTCCGGCACGCTGCCCCGCCGCCTTACCGCGGCCGAGGCCGGCATCACCGCGAAGGGCGTGCTGTGCGCCGGCTCCAGCACCTCCACGCCGCGCCGCTTGAACGGGAACACCAGCAGCGCCCCGGCGACGAAGCCGCCGACGTGCGCCCAGAAGGCAACGCCGCCCTCGTCCGATGTCGGCGTGGCGACGCCGCTGAGGATCTGGCCGAGGAACCAGACGCCCAGCACGATCAGCGCCGGCACGTTGATCAGCCGCACGAAGATGATGATCCACATCAGCACCCGCACGTTGGCCCGGGGGTGCAGCACGAGGTACGCCCCCAGCACGCCGCCGATGGCGCCGCTGGCGCCCAGCATCGGTACCTCGGACAGCGGGCTGGCGAGGCTCTGGGTCAGCGCCGCCGCGGCGCCGCACAGCAGGTAGAACAGCAGGAAGCGGCCGCGCCCCATGCTGTCCTCGACGTTGTTGCCGAAGATCCAGAGGTACAGCATGTTGCCGCCCAGGTGCAGCACGCCGCCGTGCAGGAACATGGAGGTCGCCACCGTGGCCCAGGACGGCACCACCTGCAGCGCATCGGGCAGCTCGGCGTAGCCGAACAGCACCGCCGGCACCACGCCGTAGGCGTACACCGCCAGCTCCCCGCCCCGCGGCCCCAGCGACACCTGCCAGCCGTACACCAGGATGCACAGCGCGATCAGCGCGATGGTGACGACGGGGGTGCGGCGCGTCGGGTTGTCGTCGTACAGGGGTATGAAGAACATGCGGGTTCCTGTATGACAAAGGGGCAAAGGTAACGACAATTTAACCCTCACCTTGTATCTGGGAAGACGGGAAAAGCACCCCCGGCGCCGTCGGCGGCGGGGATCGCCAAACGCGAACGTGGTCGAGGGCCGCACAGCCGCCGGGCTGGACGGGACTCCGGGGGAGCAAGTCAATGTCGGCACCGAATGGCTTCGCCGAGGCGGCGGACCAGGGCAGAGCGGCCAAGCGGGTCCTCATCGTCGAGGACAACGAGCTGAACATGAAGCTCTTCCACGATCTGCTGGAAGCCCACGGCTACGCCACGCTGCAGACGCGCGACGGCCTGGAGGCGCTGAAGATGGCGCGCCTGCATCGGCCCGACCTCATCCTGATGGACATCCAGCTGCCCGAGGTGTCGGGCCTGGAAGTGACCAAGTGGATCAAGGAGGACGAGGAGCTCAAATCGATCCCGATCATCGCCGTGACCGCCTTTGCGATGAAGGGGGACGAGGAAAAGATCCGCGAGGGCGGCTGCGAGGACTACATCGCCAAGCCGATCTCCGTGACCAAGTTCCTCGAAGCGGTCCAGCGGTTCCTGAGCTGAGACGCCGATGTCAGCCCGCGTCCTCGTCGTTGACGACGTCCTGCCGAACGTGAAGCTGCTGGCGGCGAAGCTGACCCGCGAGTACTTCGACGTCATCACCGCCTACAACGGCCCGGAAGCCCTGGACCAGGTGCGCAAGGAAGCGCCCGACATCGTGCTGCTCGACGTCATGATGCCGGGCATGGACGGGTTCGAGGTGTGCGAGAAGATCCGCTCCGACCCCTCCACCATGCACATCCCGGTGGTGATGGTGACGGCGCTCTCCGACGTGGCCGACCGCGTGCGCGGCCTGGAGTCCGGCGCCGACGATTTCCTGACCAAGCCGGTCAACGACATCGCGCTGTTCGCGCGGGTGCGCTCGCTGGTCCGTCTCAAGATGATGATGGACGAGTGGCGGCTGCGCGAGAACACCTCCGGCCAGTTCGGCGTGATCGAGCCGACCACCGGCACGCTGCTCAGCGAATCGCACGAGAAGGCGCGGGTCCTGGTGCTGGAGGACTCGGCGCTCGACCTGGACAAGATCACCGACACGCTGGCCCGCGACAGCAACCACGTGGTCGCTGCCGAGACCGGCGCGCGGGCGCTGGAGCGCGCGCTGTCCGACGATTTCGAGCTGGTGATCATCAGCCTGACCCTGCTGAACGAGGACGGGCTGCGCCTGTGCTCGCAGCTGCGCTCGCACGAGCGCACCCGGCAGGTGCCGATCCTGCTGGTGGTGGACGAGGGCGACCTCAACCGCGTCGCCAAGGGGCTGGAGCTGGGCGCCAACGACTACGTCATCAAGCCCATCGACCGCAACGAGCTGCTGGCGCGCGTGCGCACGCAGATCCGCCGCAAGCGCTACCAGGACCGGCTGCGCGCGAACTACGAGCAGAGCCTGTCGATGGCGCTCACCGACAGCCTGACGGGGGTGTTCAACCGCCGCTACGTCAGCGCGCACCTGCCGCGCCTGCTCGACCGCGCCATCGACAACCACAAGCCGGTGTCGGTGCTGATGTTCGACATCGACCACTTCAAGGTGGTCAACGACACCTATGGCCACGACGTCGGCGACGAGGTGCTGAAGGAGGTGGCGACGCGCGCCAGCCGCAACCTGCGCACCTTCGATCTGGTGGCGCGCCTGGGCGGCGAGGAGTTCATCGTCATCCTCCCCGACACCGACGGCGAGGGCGCGGCCACGGTGGCCGAGCGCCTGCGCCAGCGCATCGGCGACACGCCCTTCACGGTCTCGGCCCCGGTGGGCGAGATCGCGGTGACGGTGTCGGTCGGCGTGTCGATCGGCGGCCGGCTGGGCGACACCGCCGAGGCGGTGGTCAAGCGCGCCGACGAGGCGCTCTACGACGCCAAGCGCCGCGGCCGCAACTGCGTGGCGGTCGATCCGCGCGGCGACATCGCGGAACTGCACATCAGCCCGGTGCGGTAGGGGCTTCTTTTCAAAAAGTATGGTGAAGTCCTCCCCCGCCTCCGGCGGGGGCGTGGAGCCGATGCCGAAGGCATTCGCGGCAAGGCCGCGAAAGGCGGAACGCGGTTGCCCGACTTGCGGGCAACCGTGAGGGGACCCGCGCCGCAGGCGCGGGAAGGTGGGGGCTACGGCGCGGGTGGCAGGCGTTGATTCTCGTGCGCGCGGCTGCCCCCCACCCAACCCTCCCCCGCCGGAGGCGGGGGAGGGGGCTTTTGATGGCCTTACGCCGCCTCGGTCTCCAGCTTCGGCTCGGCCATCGCCGTGATCTCCGCGCCGCTCAGCGTCTCGTGCTCCAGCAGCGCCTCGGAGATGGCGTCGAGCGCGGCGCGGTTGCCGGTCAGCAGGCGCCTGGCGCGCTCCATGCCCTCGTCGGTGATGCGGCGAACCTCCTCGTCGATCAGCCAGGCCATGCGTTCCGACGTGGCGCTGCCGGGCTCCGCCGTGTGGGCCACGAAGCCGACGCTCTCGCTCATGCCCCAGGCCTTCACCATGCGCCGGGCGATGTCGGTGGCGGCGCGGAAGTCGGCCTCGGCGCCGGTGGTCACCGCGTCGGGGCCGAACACCAGCTCTTCCGCCGCGCGGCCGGCCATGGCGACGGCGATGTCGGCCAGCAGCTTGGCGCGCGACAGCGACACCCGGTCGCCATCCGGCAGCCGCACCACCATGCCGAGCGCCCGGCCGCGCGGGATGACGGTCGCCTTGTGGATCGGGTCGGCCTCCGGGATCTTCACCGAGACCAGGGCGTGCCCGGCCTCGTGAACCGCGGTCAGCCGGCGCTCGTGGTCGGAGAGCGCCAGGGTGCGGCGCTCGGTGCCCATCAGCACGCGGTCCTTGGCGGCCTCGAAATCGTTCATGTGGATGATGACGCGGCCCTGGCGCGCCGCCGACAGCGCCGCCTCGTTCACCAGGTTGGCCAGCTCGGCGCCGGAGAAGCCGGGGGCGCCGCGCGCCACCGTCTTCAGGCAGACGTCGGTCGCCAGCTTGCAGCGGCCGGTGTGCACGCCGAGGATCGCCTCGCGCCCGGTCACGTCGGGCGGGCTGACGTGGATGTGGCGGTCGAAGCGACCGGGGCGCAGCACCGCCGCGTCCAGCATCTCCACCCGGTTGGTGGCGGCGATGATGACCACGTCGCCGCCATCGACGACGCCGTCCATCTCGACCAGCAGCTGGTTCAGCGTCTGCTCCTTCTCGGAGTGGGAGTTGGCCTCGCCGCGCTTGCCGGCCAGCGCGTCGATCTCGTCGATGAACAGGATGCAGGGCGCCTTGGCGCGCGCCTGCTTGAACAGGTTGCGCACGCGCGCGGCGCCCAGGCCGACGAACATCTCGACGAAGTCGGAGCCGGACGCGGCGAAGAACGGCACCCCGGCCTCGCCGGCCGCCGCCTTGGCCAGCATGGTCTTGCCGGTGCCCGGCGGGCCGACCAGCAGCAAGCCCTTGGGCACGCGGGCGCCGGCCATGGCGAAGCGGTGCGGGTCCTTGAGGAACTCCACCGTCTCGCGCAGTTCCTCCTTCGCCTCATCGACGCCGGCGACGTCGTCGAAGCGGACGCGGCTGTCGTCGGGGTGCAGGCGGGTGGCGCGGCCCATGCCGAAGAAGTTGCCGCCGCTCAGCGCCAGCGCGCCGATCATCAGGCCGACGATGATCACCGGCGCCAGCTTGTCGAGCACCGTCATGGTCTGCGGCATCAGCCCGTCCGGGCCGTCGTCGAAGGAGATGGCGATCCTGCGCCCGCGCAGCTCGCTCAGCAGGTCGTCGGTTACGGGCACGACGATGCGGTACTGCTTGCCGTCGGCGGCGGTGGCGCGCGCCACGTTGTTGCCGAACACCACCGAGGCGACGTCGCCGCGCGCCGCCATGTCGACGAATTCGGTGTAGGTGGCGTTGTCCTGCGCCGCCTTGCGCGAATAGTCGTTCCAGGCGGCGAAGATGAACCAGCCGCTCACCAGAGCGAGGACGGCGGCGATGGCGATGGTCGCTCGGCGGGGCAGGTGCGGCATGTCCACTCTTACGGCTCGGAACGCGATTCGGATCATGAATGCGTTGCCGGCGCCGCGGCATCAACCGCTTTCGTAGTGCGGCTTTTCTTTGACACGGATGAAGAAGCGTGGCCTGCGCCGTAAAAGCGCGAAGGGACGGCGCGTCGGCCGCCCCTCCAGTCCGGTGTTTACTTGTGGCCGCGCAGGGCGTCCTTGATGCCGCCGATGGCGTTCTGGATCTTGCCCTTGACCTTGTCCATGGCGCCTTCCTGCTGGAGCTTCTGGTCGCCGGTGACGCGGCCGGCGGCCTCCTTCAGGTCGCCCTTCATCTTGGTGCCGGAGCCTTCGATGCGATCGCGGTCCATGGTCTCCTCTCCAAAGCTGTGTCGCCACCACAAACAGGAGAGGGTGCGCGAAAGTTTCCCGGAAAATGCATGGCTGGGGCTGTCCGGTGCAGTTCGGCCTTCCCATATCGCCGCGAGGCACTATTGTCGCGCCCATTCCCACAAACATCGCGGAACCGCCATGCCGCCCAGCAAGCCGACACAGGCCGCCAAGTTTTCCGACACCGAGATCGCCCGCGTGCAGATGTACCTGCGCCGGACCTTCGGCAACGACAAGATCGCCGTGGAGGCACCGCAGAAGGCCGGCCAGTCCGCCGAGGTGACCATCGCCGGCGAGTTCGTCGGCACCCTGCACCGCGATGTGGAGGACGGCGAGGTCTCCTACGCGCTCCACGTGGTGATTCTGGAAGAGGACCTGCCGACGCCGCAGGTGCCGAAGCCGGCACGCTGACCGCCGTCCGCCTCCTCCCCATACCTTCGGTGGAAGGGAGTAGGCGGTTTGACACGGCTGCTAACCCCTCTGTCCGGCTGGGCGCCGCGGCGCCCTTCCGGTAAAAGGCGCCCCCAGCGAAACAGGGGGCTTCCGCCCGAGGGGAAAACGTGCCGCGTCTGTTCTGTGCCTGCTGTGGTCGTCCGTTCGAACGCCCGTCGACGCGCGGGCCGTCTCCGCTCTACTGCTCGGCCGACTGCCGCCGCCAGATGGCGGTGCGCCGCCGCGCCTGGACCCGCGCCGACCTGATCGGCGCGCTGTCGTTGCCGCAGCAGGGCGGGCGCGACATCACACGCGCCCCCAGCCGCGGCCGGTACGCGGCCTGATCTGACCCGAGGAACTTACTCGCCGCGGGGCGGCGGGCGCAGCGGGCGGCGCTCGACGATCGGGGCCGGGCGCGGCTTGTTGAAGCCGCCGCCGGGGCCGCCGCCGTAGCCGCCTCCGGCCGGACGCGGCGGCGCCGAGTCGTAGGAGGGCATGTCGCGCACGCGGAACACCCCGCGCTCCGCCGGCAGGCTCTCCGCCAGGACCACCACCGAGTTCAGCGAGACCTGCCCGTCGGCGCCGCCCGCGAAGGGCTTCAGCCGGCCGTCGGCCACGTAGCCGCTGACCTCCTCGACGGTGCATCCCAGCCACTTGGCAGCTTCGGTGAGTGAGAGCGGCTGATCGCGCATGGTGGGTCCCTGTGCCTTGGCGTTGTCTTGCGTGTCGTCTCGACCATCACATGGTCGGCGCATCGGGGACGGAACAGCCCCGCCGCGCCGCGGGGGCGCGCCGTGGAACGGCACACTCCACCCGTGACAATAGGCGGTTTGCTCGCGCGTGTCGCGCGTTGTGTGCGCCGCCGCGCTACTTTCGCCGGATCATGCGCAGCGCCAGCGCCGCGCCGACGCCCCAGGCGCCGTTGACCAGCGGGCCGACCAGCACGCCGGGGAAGCTCCAGCCGCCGGCGGACGGCAGTCCCTTCAGCGGCTGCACGACGAACCACGCCACCAGCGTCGGCCCCAGAGCGCCGAACGCGGCGGCGGCCAGCCAGTACCCGGCGCCGCGCGGGAAGCGCCCGGCGACGCCGGCCAGCGCCACGCCCCACACCCCGCCCCAGAAGGCCGAGGACAGCACCGCCGGCACGCCCAGCGGCGGCACCGGCTGGAGCTGGAAGGGGGCGCGCGCCACGATGCCGGCAAGGTGGAGCAGCCCCACCATGCCCTGGTGGAACACCAGCACGGCGAGGAAACCGGACAGAAAGCCGGCGAGGGCGCAGGCCGCCGGGCGGCGGAAACGCGGTTCGGGATGCGGGATGGGGAATTGAGTATGGGTCATGCGGGGCGGGGGGGGGGCCCGGGGCC